>CAZMNO010000005.1:0-112434 GCA_964567685.1 uncultured Rhodobacter sp.
CTCTCTCGCAGCAACCATGATCGAACTGAAATGAACGTCAACAGGCCCTAGTCAGCGAGTTCGACCAGAGCATGTTTCTTGCGGCCTGCGGATAATTTCAGCCCGGTCGCAATGTCGTCGGCACTGAGCATTGTGACCTCTGAAACCGTCTTGTCGTTGATCTTAGCACCCCCACCCGAGATCAGGCGTTTGGCTTCTTTGCCAGAAGCGGCGAGCCCTGCTTTGACAAAAAGGGATGTGTTGGAGACACCTTCACCGATCTCGTCGCGGCTGAGGGCGATCATTGGAAGATCTTCTCCAATTCCGCCTTTTTCAAACACTTCACGTGCCGTGGCCTCGGCGGCCAGTGCAGCCCCCTTGCCATGCGCCAGCGTCGTGACCAGATTGGCCAGCGTTATCTTGGCGTCGTTGATCTCGGATCCCTCAAGCTTGCCCAGGCGCTCGCATTCATCCACATCAAGCTCGGTATAGAGTTTCAGGAAGCGGCCGACATCGGCGTCGGTGGTATTTCGCCAGAACTGCCAGAACTCATAGGGCGAACGCATATCGGCATTAAGCCAGACCGCGCCATCGGCGGATTTGCCCATTTTCTTGCCGTCGGATGTTGTCAGTAGCGGGGTGGTCAGCCCAAAAACCTCGGTATTGACCACCCGGCGTGTCAGGTCGATCCCGTTGACGATATTGCCCCACTGATCCGACCCACCCATCTGCAAGAGGCATCCATAGCGGCGGTTAAGCTCCATGAAATCATAGGCTTGCAGGATCATGTAGTTGAACTCAAGGAAGCTCAGCGATTGCTCACGATCAATACGCGATTTGACGCTTTCAAAGGACAGCATCCGGTTGACGGAAAAATGCCGACCGATATCGCGCAGAAACTCAAGGTAGTTGAGCCCGCCCAGCCATTCGTCATTGTTGAGGATTAGCGCATCGGTCGCGCCGTCACCAAAGGTGACATAGGAGGCAAAAACCGACTTGATCCCGGCAATGTTCTCATCGATCTGCGCTTCCGACAAAAGCGGGCGCTCGTCAGCGCGAAAGCTGGGGTCGCCAACCTTGGTTGTGCCACCGCCCATCAGAACCAGCGGCTTGTGCCCGGTCTTTTGCAGCCAGCGGAACATCATGATCTGAATGAGGCTGCCCACATGCAGCGATTTTGCCGTGGCATCAAACCCGATATAGGCTGGTACGACTCCTGCCATAAGTGCTTCGTCCAGCCCCTCCAGATCAGTGCAATCGGCCAGGAAACCGCGCGTGATCATTTCGTTGAGGAAATCGGATTTCGGGTGGTAAGTCATGTTCATTGTCCAATAGCATTCCGCTTTGAGCCTCTATAAACAAGCGGGCAGGAAAGGGAAGGGCGATGGCCGTTGAAGATGCGATTTGGGCGCTTGGGTGCATGTCCGGCACGTCGATGGACGGGGCCGATGCGGCGATGGTGATGACCGATGGGGCGGAGATTTACGAGTTCGGTGCAACCGGCTTTCGCCCCTATGGCGAGGCGGAACGGTCGGTTTTGGCAGGAGCGCAGGGGAAATGGCCGGGGGATGCGGGCGTTTCTGCGGCTGAGGCCGTGGTAACAGAGGCGCATCTGGAATTGATCGGGCGCTTTGGCGGGGTTGAGCTTGTCGGCTTTCACGGTCAGACGCTGGCGCATGATCCTGGCGGGCGTGGAACGCATCAGGTTGGTGACGGGGCTGCGCTTGCAAGGCGTGCTGGCGTGAAGGTCGCTTGGGATTTTCGCGGGAACGATGTCGCTCAGGGCGGGCAGGGGGCTCCGCTGGCCCCCTTTTATCATTTTGCGCTGGCGCAGCGATTTGATTTGAAGCGGGTGGCGTTTTTGAACCTTGGCGGGGTTGGCAATATCACGTTGGTCGACCCATTGGCCGGGGCGCCTGAGGAGAAAGGCGCATTACTGGCCTTTGATACCGGGCCGGCCAATGCTTTGATGGATGATTTTGTGCGTGGGCGCACCGGGCTTGCCTGTGATTATGGTGGGGCACTGGCGGCCCTGGGTAAGTCGGATGAGAGCATCGTTGAGGGGTTCATGCGGCATCCCTATTTTGACCAGACACCGCCAAAATCGCTGGACCGCAACCAGTTTTCAGGGCTGGCCGATGCGGTTGCGGGGCTGAGTGATCCGGATGGATTGGCCACGCTGGCAGCGGCCAGTGCCGCTGCCGTGGCGCGGGGGTTCGACTGGTTTTCCGTCGCGCCGACGAAAGTGCTGGTTGGCGGTGGCGGGCGCAAGAACGATCATCTGATGGCTGAGCTTGGGCGGCTTTTACCGGTGCCGGTTAGCGATATCGACAGCGAAGGGATGGATGGCGATATGCTGGAAGCGCAGGCGTTTGCCTATCTTGCCGTGCGTGTGATGAAGGGAATGCCGCTGTCAGCACCAGGTACGACCGGGGTTGAAAGAGCCATCAGTGGTGGGCGGTTGAGCCGGCCTATTGAATAGGAATATCAAAGTCTTCCGGGGCGAGATTAAAGCCGTCAAAGCGAAATCCCGGCGAGACTGTGCAGCCGACAAGTGACCAGTCACCGGTTGAATGGGCGGCCTGCCAGTGATGCTTTGGCACCACGAATTGTGGCGTTTCGCCAGCAAGAATATTCGGGCCGAGAACGGTTTTGCGTGCCGGTCCGGAATCTTTTTCCGAAGTTACCAATTTAAGCGGCGCACCGGCGTAGAAATGCCAGATCTCGTCGGCATCCACATGGTGCCAATGCGACCGCTCCCCTTTGGCGAGAAGGTAAAGAATGGAGGTTCCCGCTGCGCGTTCGCCTTCTGCAGCATCAGCACTCCAGGTCTGGCGGTAGTGCCCGCCTTCGGGATGGGGCGCGAGGTTCAGGCGTTTGATGATGTCGTCAGCAGACATGAGGCCTTCAGGTTCTGTAGGTGAACGGCAGAGACTTTGCCTGAGGATTATTTCAGGATTGATGTCCCGGCATATTCTGCCGTGGCACCAAGCGCTTCTTCGATGCGGATCAACTGGTTGTATTTTGCCAGCCGGTCGGAGCGCGCCAGCGAACCGGTTTTGATCTGTCCGCAATTGGTGGCAACCGCGAGATCGGCAATGGTTGCATCCTCGGTTTCGCCTGAACGGTGTGACATCACGCAGGTATATTGGGCGCGATGCGCCATATCGACGGCGGCGAGTGTTTCGGTGAGCGTGCCGATCTGGTTGACTTTGACCAGAAGCGAGTTGGCACAGCCTTGCGCGATGCCATCGGCAAGGCGGGTCGGGTTGGTGACAAAAAGATCGTCGCCCACCAGTTGCACCTTGTCGCCGATCATATCGGTCAGAGCTTTCCAGCCTTCCCAGTCATCCTCGGACATGCCGTCTTCGATGGAAATGATCGGGTAATTGGCGGCGAGATCGGCAAGATAGGCGGCGTTTTCCTCAGGGCTGAGGGTTTTGCCTTCACCTTTGAGGTTATAGGTGCCGTTTGCGAAATACTCGGTCGCGGCACAATCCAGTGCGAGATAAATCTCCTCGCCCGGCTTGTAGCCTGCTTTTTCGACAGATTTCATAATGAAATCAAGCGCATCGGTGGTTGAACTGAGGTTGGGGGCAAAACCGCCTTCGTCGCCAATTCCTGTGTTGTGTCCAGCGGCAGACAATTCCTTTTTCAACGTGTGAAAGATTTCCGAACCCATGCGAACAGCCTCGCGGATGTTTTCCGCGGCAACCGGCATGATCATAAACTCCTGAATGTCGATCGGGTTGTCAGCATGTTCCCCGCCATTGATGATATTCATCATTGGTACCGGAAGAACCCGCGCCGAGGTGCCACCGACATAGCGATAAAGCGGCTGGGCGGAAAAATCGGCCGCCGCCTTGGCCACCGCCATTGAAACACCGAGAATGGCGTTGGCACCAAGACGCCCCTTGTTTTCCGTGCCGTCAAGATCGATCATCGCCGCATCAATGGCCACCTGTTCGGTGGCATCCACCCCGAGCAGGCATTCGGCAATCTCACCATTGACCGAGGCCACCGCTTCAAGCACGCCCTTGCCGGAATAGCGCGATTTATCGCCGTCGCGCAGTTCAACAGCCTCATGCGCCCCGGTTGATGCACCAGAAGGCACGGCCGCGCGGCCCATTGTGCCGTCTTCAAGGATCACATCGACCTCAACCGTCGGGTTGCCCCGGCTGTCGAGGATTTCGCGGGCGGTGATATCGATAATGGCGCTCATTTGCGGGTGCTTCCCTGTCTGCATTCAGTTTTGCGGCCTCTTTAGCGCCACCTCCATCAAGATGAAAGAGGCAGATGTCAGCTGGCCTTGCGTTTTCGCTCGCGCATGAATGAGTAAAGTCCGGCGGCAACGATTATTGCCGCACCGATATAGGTCCAGATATCCGGGCGTTCGGCAAAAAACAGCATTCCTGCCCCAACGCCGAACAACACGCGTACATAGCGAAACGGCACGATCACCGCGACATCACCGGCGCGCATGGCAAGGTTGAGCGCGTGATAGCCGATGGAACCGAGAACCATCATGATCAGCAGAATTGGCAGGGTCCTGGCGGTCGGCATCACCGGCTCTGGTCCGAATATCATCATCAGCAGACCCAATGTGGAAAGCGCAATCACGCCATATAGGCCGATGCGGATCGAGGAAATGGTGCTCGGAGCTGCACGGGTTGAAACATCGCGCGCCGCCTGTCCGGCGACGCCAATCAGGGCAACCAGAGAGCCCGCCTGAAACCCTTCACTGCCCGGGCGGATAATGATCAGAACGCCTAAGAATCCGATCAGAATGGCGCTCCAGCGACGCCAGCCGACATGTTCATTCAGGAAAAGTGCTGCCCCGAGGGTGACCATCAGGGGCGTGGCCTGAAAAATTGCTGAAACATTGGAGAGCGGGATCAGGACAACGGCAGTCACGATGCCGAATGTGCCCGATATTTCCCCTAAATTGCGGATTATGATGATCTTGGAGAAAAACTCCCGGCTGCTGAATTTCTCACCTCTGAGGGCCAGCCAGCCGCCAAAGAAAATGATACCGCCTATCCCGACAACGAACAGGATTTCGCCAATTGGAACTTCGTCGGCAACCAGCTTGATACAGATATCGACAAGTAAAAAAGCAGCCATTGCGGCCACCATGTAAAGGATACCTCTGAGATTACTCATTATCCGATCCGCAAGTTTGGGGAGTATAATTCCGCCCCTAGCGTCTGATCAGTCAGATTTGTCCTTGTCAAGCGGAACTCCGAACAGCTCCATCTTGTGACCTCGCAGCTTGTAGCCAAGCCGGGCGGCGATTTTTTCTTGCAGAACTTCCATTTCGGGTTCCACAAACTCGATCACCTCTCCGGTTCTGAGGTCAAACAGATGGTCATGATGCGGGCGGTCGGCATCTTCATATCGCGCACGTCCGTCACCAAACTCCAGCCGTTCAAGAATGCCGACCTCTTCAAACAGTTTGACGGTGCGGTAAACCGTGGCCAGTGATATGGCCGCATCAATCTCTGAAGCGCGTGCATAAATCTCTTCGGAATCCGGATGATCACCGGCATCTTCCATCACCTGCGCAATGATCCGGCGTTGGCCGGTCATGCGCAAACCCTTGGCTTCGCAGCGGTCGATGATTGAATCCGTCATTGGTTATAAACCCCTCAGGTGCTCCATAGCCAAGCCTAGGCAGGTTTGGAACCGGAAATTTGCCTAGAACACCAATTCACCCTGCATGGTCTGGACCGCTGCACCGGATACGGTAACCGATTTGCACTGGTTTTCAGCATAGGTGGTTTTGACCTCAATACTTGAGGGTCTTCCCATGTCAACGCCCTGATCAATGGTCAGATCAAGCGCGCTTCCCTCAAGATTGCTAAGAAATGCTGCAGTTGCTGCGGCGGCAGACCCTGTGGCCGGATCTTCGGGGATATTATTCAACGGGGCAAACATGCGGGCGTTGATCCTGTTGTCGGTGCGCACGTAAAGAAATATCGCGAACATATCTATGTTATTTGCATAAAGCGCTTCGGCCTTGACGAATTCCTCAGTAAACGGGCTTGCTACGCTCACGGCGGCATCATCTGTCAGCTCGACCAGGGTAAACGGTAATCCAACTGACGCGATTTGTGGCGCGTGGTTGCTGATTACAATCTGATCCGGTGACAGGCCGAGGCAGGCGGCGGCTGTATCAACAGGGATCACGCTGAGGTATTGCAAAGGGACATTGGTCGTGAAGGCTGCGCGCGACGGTGTGCCGATTTCCACTTGGCAGGCGATTGGGCCGACAGCAAGTTCCAGTTTAAGATCGGTTCTGCCAGTATCACCTGCCAGCGCAATTGCTGTGCCAATGGTCGGATGGCCAGCAAAAGGGATTTCATTCGTCGGCGTGAATATCCTCACCCTTGCATCATTGGCGGGATCGACCGGTGGAAAGACAAATGTGGTTTCCGAAAAATTGAACTCGCGCGCAATCCTTTGCAGATCGGCCTCAGCCAGATTGCTGGCATCCGGGATAACGGCCAGTTGATTGCCGCCAAAAGCCGCCTCGGTGAAAACATCAAACACTTGAAACCGGGTCATCACATCAACTCTGGTTCACGACCAACGCGGCTGGCAAGTGGCGCGATTGTCAGCCCCTGGACGATGATTGAGAACAGCACCACGATATAGGTTGAGGTCAGGATCACCGGCTTATATTCGCTCTCCGGCAGGCTCAGTGCCAGCGCGACCGAGATGCCGCCTTTAAGCCCGCCCCAGGTCATGATCGGCACGACTCCGCGGGAAAAATCGCGAAACGGTTTCAGCATCAGAACCGGCACCGAAACCGCTGCCAGCCTTGCCAGCAAGGACAAGCCTATCGAAAGAGCGCCCGCAACCAGCGTATCCATTGAAAACGCCAGCGCAAACACCTCGATCCCGATCATCAGAAACAGGATGGCGTTGAGAATTTCATCAATCAGCTTCCAGAAGGCATCAAGATAGGCGCGAGTTTCCTCGGACATGCCGTGTTTCATGCCGACATCGCCAATGAACAACCCGGCCACAACAGCCATGATCGGGCCTGACATATGCAAGGCCACGGCCAGTTCATAACCACCAAAGGCAAGGCCGAGCGAGATCAGCACTTCAAGCGCATAGTCATCAATGCGCTTCATCACCTGAAACGTCAGCCAGCCAAGCGCGGCACCCAGAACGGCACCGCCAACGGCCTCCTGCACAAACAGGCGCAATGCCCCGCCAAGCCCTGAACCGTGGCCGTGATCGGTGGGAAAGGCCAGACCGACAAGGATCAGAAAGACCACATAGCCAACACCGTCGTTAAAAAGACTTTCGCCAGCGATTTTTGTTTCCAGTGATTTCCTCAGGTTGGCTTCGCGCAGAACACCGAGCACGGCCACCGGATCGGTCGGCGAAATCAGCGCCCCGAACACCAGCGCAATCAGCAACGGCATTCCGGTAATCCAGGAAAATCCGACCCCGGCCACGACTGTTGACAGACCCACCCCAATCGTTGCCATCAAGGCCACAACCCGCGCCTGCTGGCGCAGATCGCCGAGTTTCACATGCAAAGCGCCGGCAAACAGCAACAGGCCGAGCATCCCTTCAAGCAGAGTCTCTGAAAAATGCAAATCATCAATGACCTCACGCACCGCGCCCGTCATCGCCAGACCGGGAACAAGATAATCAATCCCCATCAAAGCCAGCGAGGCCGCCAGTGCCACCACCAGAATGCCGATGGATTGAGGCAGGCGTAAAACAAAGTAATTGATTGCCCCGAATGCACCTGCAAGCACGATAAGAAGGGCAGCGACTTGTAATACATTCATGATTTATCCTGATAATCCGGGCTTCTCTTTTTGCGAAATATCCCCGCCGGAGGCAAGAAAATCTATGGGGGCCGAACCAGAAAAAGACCATCTACGCCAAGATTTTCTTCCCCCGCCATCTGCCCAACCGCCTTGACAGTCGTTCGCATTTGAGATGTCCCTTGCCCATAACAGGCATGAGGCGAAAATGAGTACGAAAGACCGAATTGATCTCACAGGCGCCTCTGCACTCGTGCTGGTCTCGCTGCTCTTGGGTCTCAATCAGGTATTGGTCAAACTGCTCAATCAGGGCATGCAGCCGGTGTTCAGCGCCGGGCTTCGTTCGGTCCTGGCCTTTGCGATCGTGCTTGCTTATGCATTGTGGCGCAAAAAACGGTTGGGTTTGCCGGATGGTGCCCTTGTACCGGCTGTTCTTGTGGGAACTTTCTTTGCTTTTGAGTTCATGTTTCTCTTCAAGGCGCTTGATCTCACCACCGTCACCCGTGCCTCGATTTTCTTTTATTCGATGCCAATCTGGATGACGTTGGGGGCGCATTTTCTGATCGAAGGCGAGCGGATCACCACAACCAAATTCCTTGGGCTTGCGCTGGCGATGGCCGGGGTGACCTGGGCTTTTGCTGACAGGGGTGCCGGGGGCGGCAGTATCATCGGTGATCTGATGTGCGCTCTTGGCGCCATTTGCTGGGCCGGTATCGGGCTGACGGCGCGCACAAGTCGGCTCAATCAGGCAACGCCGGAAACGCAGCTATTATGTCAACTGGCTGTGTCCGGTGTGATCCTGTTGCCGCTTTCTTTTCTGTTCGGTCCGCTCATTCGCGATTTTCAGACATGGCATGTGGGGATTTTTGCGCTGATGACCGCAGGCATCCTGCCGGTCGGGTTTCTGATCTGGCTGTGGATCCTGTCGATCTATCCAACCGGCGCCATGGCGTCTTTCAGCTTTCTCACACCGGTTTTTGGCGTCATCTTCGGTTGGCTGATCCTGGGCGAGGAAATCGGTGTGACAATTATCGGCGCACTTCTTCTGATTTCGCTGGGGATCGTTCTGATCAATCGCAAGACGCGTATGAAAAATCAGCCCAGACCGGCAGATGATCCGACGCCCTGAGGGCGGATCCGTGATCGACCACACCGGCATCGGTCACGGCCAGATCATCACTGGAGGCGATCCGATCAAGTGCTGCAACCGGGCGGGCGGCATGATAGCTCCGTCCCGGAGCAAGAAGCGTGAACCCATCCAACAGTGGTTCCAACCCCTTGGTTTCGCGCCATTCGTTGAAGTCTCCAAGGATCATCGTCGGCATCGGTTCGCGACCAGCCAGATTGTTGCACAATTCCGTAAGCTGGGCGTGCCGATGGCGTCGAAGCAGACCCAGATGGGTGCCAACGACGCGAATATCCCGGCCTTTGTGCCTGACTTCGGCCAACACAGCGCCGCGCGGCTCCATTCCCGGCAAATCGATCCGGTCGTGGTTTTTCAGCTGCGTGTCCCGATTGAGCAGAATCGCATTTCCATGCCAGCCAAGGCTTGCTTCGTTTTCTGCCAGATCAACCGGCTTGAAATCGCTGTCCTTTTCAATCAGTCGGTGAGGCAGGGCCGCAGGGCGATCGCGCAACCGTTTGTCGGCCTCCTGCAGGATGACAATATCGCTGTTCAGCGCAGAAATGACCCCAAGCACCCGTTCAGGTGCGCGTTTCCTGTCCAACCCGACACATTTGCGAATATTATAGCTGGCAACGCGGATTTTCTGCTGCTTTGAAACCTGCTCCATACCCCTTATATGGGGTGTATCGACCCACAAAGAAAGAGAGATTGCGGGATGAACTTCCGTGAACAGGGCTGGGTGGCACAGATAATCTGGGCGTTGTTGATTATCGCGGCGCTGGTTGCACTGGTCACTGCGCGTTGGTCGCTGGCCTTTGTTTCAGTGGCAACATTGGCGCTATCGGTTCTTCCGGCGGTATTTGTAGAACGGTTTCAGATACGCCTGCCGCACAGCTTTATCGCGGTGATCGTCCTGTTTGTCTTTGGCTCGATCTTTCTGGGAGAAGCTTTTGATTTTTATGAACGCTATTGGTGGTGGGATGTGCTGCTCCACGGCTTTGCCTCTATCGGCTTTGGTCTGATAGGATTTCTGTTTGTTTTCATGCTGTTCGAAGGCGATCGATTTGCCGCGCCACCTAGTGCACTTGGATTTATCGCCTTCTGTTTTGCCGTTGCGTTAGGGGCGTCCTGGGAAATATTTGAGTATGGGATGGATCAGATTTTCGGCCTTAACATGCAGAAAAGCGGGCTGACCGACACGATGTGGGATCTGATCGTCGACCTGATCGGGGCCGCTCTCGGCGGTACGGCGGGTTTTCTCTATCTCAAGCGTAGACGATTTGGTGGTCTGGCATCGATGATCCGGCAGTTTGTCGAGGCGAACCGGCGGTTTTATCGCAAAGACCGCAACCGGGACTAACCCGCGTTCACAATCGCGCCAGTCGTTCGGTCAGCAGTGCATAAAATCCATCAGCATCGATATCGCCGATAAAAAGCGCGTTCGCAGCGCGCCCGCTCACCCCCCACCAGTCGGCAACCGTCATGCCAAGGGTCAGTTCTGACGTGGTTTCGATCTCTACATTGATGCGGCGTCCGGAAAACAGATCGGGGTCAAGCAGATAGGCGATGACACAGGGGTCGTGTAAGGGTGCGCCTTCTGAGCCGTATTTCTCCATATCAAAGCGTTCGAAGAAATCGGTGAGTTCGGCAACAGCAGTGCCAACAGGCGTATTCATGACGCGAAAGGCGTCAATGCGCGGGCGTGTTGTCAGGGCTTTATGGGTGACATCGAGCGGCATCATCACAACATCAATACTTGATTTAAGAGCAATTTCAGCGGCTTCCGGGTCGACATAAATGTTAAATTCGGCTGCAGGCGTGATGTTGCCAACCTCAAAATATGCCCCACCCATCAGCACGATCTGCTGAATTCTCGCGGCGATTTCAGGCGCGCGCTGCAAGGCTGTCGCGATATTTGTGAGCGGTCCCAGCGGGCAAAGCGTGACGCTTCCTGAGGGCTCTGCCTGCAGAGTTTCTATAATGAAATCAACGGCGTGCTGACGCTCAAGCGGCATGATCGGCACCGGCAGTTCAGGGCCGTCGAGCCCGGTGCGCCCGTGCACATGTTCCGCCGTCACCAAGGGGCGGCTCAGCGGGGCGTCGCATCCGGCGAATACACGCATATCGTAATGCCCGGCCAGTTCGCAGGTTTTGCGCGCGTTCAACTGGGTCAGCTTCAGAGGCACGTTGCCTGCAACTGCGGTGACGCCGAGAACCTCAAGCTCGGGCGAGGCAAGCGCCAGCAGGATCGCCACGGCATCGTCCTGGCCGGGATCGGTATCGATGATGATTTTGCGTGCCACGGGACCCCGGTCTTTCAACTGCTAAGAACCCGAGGAAGGTGGACAAAGCCAGCGACCTTGTCCACCCATGAATTGGTTGGGTTAATTGTCAAAATGCACTTCTTCGACCAGTTTGAGGGCTGCACCGCGTAGTCCTGCAAGGTCCATCAGGTTGAGGCTGTCGGGCACGAAACTGCCCCAGGAGGCCACCAGTTCCGAGACCTCGGCTTCCGCCAGCAACGGGTATTCGAAATTGGCCTCTGCGTAAATTTCCTGCGCTGCGGATGACGACAGAAACTCCATCAGTTTCAGTGCGTTATCGCGGTTGGGTGCGGCTTTGGTCATCGCCATACCGGAAAGGTTCACATGCGTGCCGCCTGATTGGAAAGTTGGAAAAACGATCGTGACAGCATCGGCCCATTCCTGCTGCTCGGGCTTTTGCAGCATTGCCCCCATGTAATAGGTGTTGCCAAGTGAAATATCACATTCACCAGCCCAGATGGCCTTGATCTGCCCACGGTCATTGCCTTGGGGTTTGCGGGCAAGATTGTCGCGCAATCCCTCAAGCAGGGCGCGCGTGCCGTCTTCACCGTGATGGGCGATCATGCCGGCAAACAGCGCCAGATTATAAGCGTGCGTACCGGAACGGATGCAGATGCGGCCTTTCCATTTTGGATCGGCAAGGTCTTCATAGGTGGTCACTTCGCCCGGTTTTACCCGGTCTTTTGAGGCAAAAACCACCCGCGCCCGCGATGTCAGGCCAAACCAGTGATTTGAAGGGTCGCGATAGGTCGCGGGGATATTCGTGGCAAGGGTTTCTGAGTCGACTGCCTGCGTCACGCCGGCGGCAACCACGGCATTGAGGCGGGAAATATCCACGGTCAGAACCACATCTGCCGGGCTGCGCTTGCCCTCGGCCACAAGTTTTTCAACCAGCCCCTTGTTCAGAAAAGCGACATTGACCTTTATGCCGGTCTTGTCGGTAAAGGCGTCAAACAGCGGTTTGACCAGAGCGGGCTGGCGATAGGAGTAAACATTGACCTCATCCGCCAGCAGAGGGGTGCTGATCAGGCTCGCAGCAATGGCAAGCGCGGGCAGAATGCGTGTGAACATGGGGTGTCCTTCATTGAATTGGTTTTGCAACCCATACCTGAGCGATTTAGTCGGGTCAATACCTGATTAAACTACTCGACTTTGCGCTCCGCCACTTTAACCGCATCCCACAACGCATCCATTTCTGCCAGATCGGAAGTTTCCGGTGTTTTACCACGGTCGCGTAAAAGCGCCTCGACCGCTTCAAACCGGCGGGTGAACTTGGCATTTGCCTGACGCAGGCTGGATTCTGCATCAATCTTAAGATGCCGGGCGAGATTGGTGATGACAAACAATAGATCGCCGAATTCTTCGGCGATGTCTTTTTGAGATTTCTCTGCAACCGCCTCGCGCAGCTCCGCTGCTTCCTCGGTGATCTTGTCGATCACCTGATCGGTTGATGGCCAGTCAAACCCCACCCTTGCTGCACGTTTTTGCAGTTTTTCCGCACGCATCAAAGCGGGCAGGGCCTGCGCCACACCGTCAAGCGCCCCTCTGGTTGCGGTACCCTTGGCCCCCCGCTCAGCGGCTTTGATCTGTTCCCAGTCATGGCTCTGCTGAGCCGCCGACTTATCCCGGCTTTCACTGCCAAAAACATGCGGATGGCGCGCAATCATCTTATCGGCAATGGATTTGGTCACACTGGCGAAATCAAAATGCCCCGTTTCGCTGCCCATTTGCGTATAATACACGACCTGCAGCAAAAGATCGCCAAGCTCGCCCTCAAGCTCATCCATCTGATTTTGCGCAATCGCGTCGGCCACTTCATAGGCTTCTTCAATCGTATAGGGGGCTATGGTTTCAAAGCTTTGCTCGATATCCCAGGGGCATCCGGTATCAGGGTCGCGCAGGCGCGCCATAATTTCCAGAAGGCGCGGCAAGCCACCGTCCGGGTCAAGGCAAAGCTGTTGGCTGGTCTCGTGGTTTTTTGGCATTGTCCGTTTGGTCAAAATAGGAAAAACTCCGGCATGAGATTACTGATGTGCGCAGGGGAGTCCAACGAAATGCCGATCATCAACCGAATTGCCGAGTTTCATGATGACATGACCGAATGGCGTCAGCATATCCACGCCAATCCTGAATTGCAGTTTGATTGCCATGAAACAGCGGCTTTCGTGGTGGAAAAGCTGAAATCCTTTGGCGTTGACGAGATCCATGAAGGGATCGCGGAAAGTGGTGTCGTGGCGATTATCAACGGGCAGGGGATAGGGGAAACCATCGGGTTGAGGGCGGATATGGATGCTTTGCCGTTACAGGAAATCCGTGAGCACGAATATAAATCCAAGGTCGATGGCAAGATGCATGCCTGCGGGCATGACGGGCACACGACGATGCTTCTTGGCGCGGCGCGCTATCTGGCGGAAACACGGAACTTTTCCGGGCGTGTAGCGCTGATCTTCCAGCCAGCCGAAGAAGGCGGGGCCGGTGGATTGGTCATGTGTCAGGAAGGCATGATGGACCGGTTTGATATCAAGCAGGTTTATGGCATTCACAATGCACCCGGAATGCCAACCGGTATGTTTTTGGCCAATTCCGGCCCGGTGATGGCTGCTGCGGATACGTTTCGGATCACAGTCACCGGGCAGGGTGGTCACGGGGCAGAGCCTGAGAACACGATTGATCCGGTGGTCGTCACCGTACAGATCGCGGCGGCTATTCAGACGATTTCATCACGCAACGTGGCAGCGCTTGATAATCTGGTCATATCGGTGACGCAGATCCACGCCGGCACCATTGATAATATCATCCCCCATGACGCCTTTATCGGCGGCACGGTGCGCACTTTGAAAAAAGAGGTGCAGGCCATGGTGATTAAGCGGATGCAGGAGATTTGCGATGGTATGGCCGCGGTGTTCGGGGCTGAAGTGGTGTTGGACTATGACACGGGCTATCCCCCCACGGTCAATCATGAGGCTGAGACCGAGTTTGCCGTTGGAGTAGCCCGGGGCATCGCAGGAGCCGAGAAGGTCGAAGCGGAATGCCCGCCGATCATGGCGGCCGAAGATTTCGCCTATATGCTGGAAGAGCGCCCCGGTGCCTATCTGTTCCTTGGGCAGGGCGAGGGGGCGACGGTGCATCACCCGGAATATGATTTCAACGATGAGATATCACCGGTGGGTGCCAGCTTTTTCGTCAAGCTGGTGGAAAAGGCACAACCGCTGGGGTGATCCAGCGCCGGGGCCTGTGAAAATCAGCCCTAATCGGTGCCCCTGAACGGCTCGACATATTGCAGTGCCATATCCCAGGGAAAGAATATCCAGGTGTCCTGACTGACCTCGGTGATGAAAGTATCAACCATCGGGCGGCCCTTGGGTTTGGCGTAAACCGTAGCGAAGTGGGCGTTGGGAAACTCCAGGCGCACCAGTTCCAGAGTGCGCCCGCTGTCGACCAGATCATCGACGATCAACACGCCGGTACCATCACCCAGAAGCTCGCGGTCAGGTGATTTCAGCACCTTGGCCGCGGATTGCGTTTGATGATCATATGATTTGACCGAGATCGTATCGACGGTGCGGATGTCAAGCTCGCGCGCCACGATCATCGCCGGGGCCATGCCGCCACGGGTGATGGCAACAACGGCCCGCCAGGCCCCGTCGTCAGGCCCGTAGCCATCCAGCCGCCAGGCAAGGGCTCGGCTGTCGCGGTGCATCTGGTCCCAGCTGACATGAAACCCCTTCTCGTGGGGCAGGCGGCTCTGAACGGCGTCACTCATCATTTTCTCCCGGTCACAACGTCAATATCCGGCGCATCGACCGCCTTCATACCGACCGAGTGATAGCCCGCATCGACATGAAGAATTTCGCCAGTCACGCCAGAGCCGAGGTCGGACAGAAGATAAAGAGCCGACTTGCCCACATCATTGATCGTCACATTGCGCCGCAGAGGTGAATTAAGCTCGTTCCACTTCATGATATAGCGGAAATCACCAATACCGCTGGCAGCCAGAGTTTTGACAGTTCCTGCCGAAATTGCGTTGACCCGGATGCCGTCCTTGCCAAGATCCTCGGCCATGTAGCGCACAGAAGCTTCCAGTGCTGCCTTGGCAACCCCCATGACATTGTAATGCGGCATCACCTTTTCGGCACCGTAGTATGTGAGCGTCAGCATCGAGCCGCCATTATGCATCAGCTTTTCAGCGCGTTGGGCAATGGCGGTGAAGGAATAAACCGAGATATCCATCGACATGCGAAAATTTTCCGGGCTGGTATCGACATAGCGCCCGCGCAGCTCGTTCTTGTCGGAAAAGCCAATGGCGTGAACAACAAAATCAAGCCCGCCCCATACGTCGTTCAGGGTTTCAAACAATCTGTCGACCGAACCGGTATCCGTCACATCGCATTCCAGCACATGTTCGACCCCAAGCTGCTCTGCCAGCGGGCGCACCCGCTTGCCAAGGGCCTCGCCCTGATAGGAAAAGGCCATTTCGGCCCCTTCGGCTGCGCAAGCCTGCGCAATACCCCAGGCCATCGACTTGTCGTTAGCAACCCCCATGACAAGCCCACGCTTGTTACTCATCAAACCTGAAGACATTCACTCGACCCCCCTTAAAACATTCTTGTATCAGCGGTTTAGGCGAAAGTCGGGCGACCATCAAGCCTGTGCACTACGTCATTTGAACTGGTCATTCCCATTGATCGGGTTAGATTGGCGCTGGAACCCAATTTTCGAGGAAACGCAATGGCAGACCGAAAAGGCATTTTTGCAGGTGATAATCCGTTTGAGATTGCACGGCGCTGGTTGGCTGAGGCGCGGGAAAGTGAACCCAACGACGCAAACGCGATGGCACTTGGGACCGTGAACAAGGACGGAATGCCCAATGTGCGCATGGTGCTGCTTAAGGATATCGAAGACGAAGCCTTTGTTTTTTACACCAATTACGGGAGTGTGAAGGCAGAGGAACTGGACACATCCGGCAAGGCCGCTTTTGTTATGCATTGGAAATCCCTGCGGCGTCAGATCCGCGTGCGCGGGCGGGTTACCCGAGAGGATGGTCCGGCGGCGGATGCCTATTTTGCATCCCGTTCACTGCAAAGCCGCCTCGGTGCCTGGGCTTCGCGCCAGTCGCGACCCTTGAAATCGCGGACAAGCCTTATGGCCGAGGTTGCCAAGATTACGGCGCAGAAGGGGCCAAAACCCAATCGACCACCTTTCTGGGGAGGCTACAGGATCATTCCTGAAGAGCTTGAATTCTGGGCGGATGGTGATTTCAGGCTGCATGATCGATTCCGCTGGGAACGCGATTCTGGTTCATATGGGTGGAATATCACCCGTTTGAACCCCTGAATTTCACGAAGCGTGAAACGCATGTCGCAACAAACTGTGCAAAATCAACACATTAGTTTTTTTCACAGATTTGTTTGCAGCTTGCGCGTGGTAATGCTGGCGGCAATGCAATTTTGGTGTTAATCTTCCTTTACGTAGGGTCAACTTGAGGGTGGCTGTGAAAAGGTGGGAAATAACGGGACGGTAAGGGGGCAGGTCAAGTGGTTTGATGCCACTAAAGGCTTTGGCTTCATCGTCGCTGAAGGGTGTAAATCGGATATATTGCTTCATGCAAACGTGCTGCACAGCTATGGACGTAATTCCATAGCCGGAAGCGCGCGGGTTGAAGTGGTAGTACAAGATACCGAACGCGGCTGTCAGGCGACGGAAATAATAAATATCGAGCTGCCCGAAGCAGAGGCCGGGCTGGAATCGATCAGGCAGATATTGGGTGATGAGGTGATCAAAAACCCCCAACCGGATTTGCAACCTGCACGGGTCAAATGGTTTGACCGTGGCAAGGGCTTTGGCTTTGTCAACATCTTCGGCAATTCCGACGATATCTTCGTTCACATGGAGGTTTTGCATTCCTGCGGACTGGCGAAATTGCAGCCCGGCGAAGCCGTCGGCGTTCGCACCGCCGAAGGGCCGCGCGGGCTCATGGCATGGGATGTTCGGGTCTGGGATCACGCGCTTGACGAAAAGGTCTGAGATTTGCGCCTGATTGCCTTGCTTGTCTGGTTATCGTTGACCGGAACAGTTGCGCTGGCCGAATGCTCTGATACGCGCATCGCTTTGCGCGGGCCTTGGGGGCAGGCCGGATTTGCGGTGGAAATTGCTGACACCAATGCCAGTCGTGCGCGCGGACTGATGTTTCGTGAAACTCTGCCCAGATTTTCCGGCATGCTGTTCGTCTATGACCGCCCGCATCGGGCGCGGTTCTGGATGAAAAACACCCTTATTCCGCTCGATATGATCTTTCTTGATCAGCACGGCGTGGTCGTTTCGGTTCACCCGATGGCCGAACCGCACAGCTTAGAACCGATTGACGGCGGGAGCGGCGTTCTGGTGGTTCTTGAGATCAATGGCGGGCTGGCAGAGACGCTTGGCATTGCAATTGGTAGCGAGGCCAGCCATCCGGCATTTGGAGAAGATGCCCAGTGGGTTTGTGAATAGCAACCGCTTTACACCGGCGGCGCGCTCGAAATGCCTTTGGTATGACAGGCGGGCTTTGCGGCTGATGCTGACCCTCATTTTGAACCGCGAGGGTCAGGAGACAAGTCCTCCGGCTTGGTTTTACCATGAACTTTCGACACGAAAACTGGCTGAATCTCCCCTCAGACGCCATGTCTGCATGCCGCAGGCTTTCATGCATGTGACCGGTCTGCCAATCGACCATTCCACCAGTAGACCAGTAGACCAGTAGACTAACCCACTAGTCTGCCAGTCAACCAGTTTACTAGTTCATTGTGGTTTTTCAGAGGGTTATCAGCCTACTCAAATAAGTCTTCTGTTCATAAACCCAGTATTAAAGTGAATTCGAAATCACCGACAAAGTTTCTTTGAAGCAGCTTCATTTTCTGCTGCCTCTTATTGCAGGCAACACCTCAGTCGCCAAATACCCGTTTGAAAATCGTATCGACATGTTTGGTGTGATAGCCAAGATCGAATTTCTCCTCGATTTCAGCCGCACTCAGCGCTGCCGTCACTTCACCATCGGCCTTCAGTTCAGCCATAAAATCGGCGCCCTGTTCCCAAACCTTCATCGCATTGCGCTGCACCAGACGATAGGCGTCCTCGCGGCTGACACCTTTCTGTGTCAACGCCAGCAACACCCGCTGGGAATGCACAAGACCACGGAACTGGTTGAGGTTATCCATCATGTTGTCGGGGTAGATCAGCAGCTTATCGACGACACCGGTCAGCCGTGAGAGGGCAAAATCAAGGGTGATCGTGGCATCCGGACCGATATTGCGCTCGACCGATGAGTGCGAAATATCCCGTTCATGCCAAAGTGCGACATTTTCCATTGCCGGCACCACGGCCATGCGCACAAGGCGCGCCAGCCCGGTCAGGTTTTCCGTCAGCACCGGGTTGCGTTTATGCGGCATGGCGGAGGAGCCTTTTTGCCCGGGCGAGAAATACTCCTCGGCTTCCAGCACTTCGGTACGCTGCATATGCCTGATTTCAATGGCGATATTTTCAACCGAAGAGGCAACAACACCAAGGGCGGCAAAAAACGCCGCATGACGGTCGCGCGGGATCACCTGGGTGCTGATCGGCTCAGGCGCGAGCCCCAGCTTGGCGCAGACATGGGCCTCGACCGCCGGGTCGATATTGGCAAATGTCCCGACGGCACCAGAGATTGCCCCGGTGGCAATCTCGGCCCGTGCGGTTTCAAGCCGGGTACGGTTGCGGTCCATTTCGGCGTAGAAGCGGGCGAATTTCAGGCCCATTGTCACCGGTTCCGCGTGGATACCATGCGAGCGGCCAATGGTGATCGTGTCCTTATGCTCTACCGCCCGGCGTTTCAGCGCCGCCAGCAGCCCATCCATGTCAGCGAGCAGAATATCCGCCGCGCGCACAAGCTGGATGTTGAACGTGGTGTCCAGCACGTCGGAGCTGGTCATGCCTTGATGCACGAAACGCGCCTCATCATTGCCGATGATTTCGGCAAGATGGGTGAGAAAGGCGATGACGTCATGTTTGGTGACGGCCTCGATCTCGTCAATACGGGCAACGTCAAATTCCACATCGCGCGCCTTCCACACAGCTTGCGCGTTTTCCCTTGGAATCACCCCAAGCTCGGCCATGGCGTCGCAGGCATGGGCCTCGATCTCGTACCAGATTTGAAACTTGCTTTCGGGCGACCAGATCGCAACCATGTCAGGACGGGAATAACGGGGGATCATGGAATACCTGCCTTTATTGTCAGTTGAGCGCCTGCCGGTTGCCTCATAAACTGACCTGTACACCGGGGCAAGGGAAGGAGTCGTCGCATGAAGACTGTGAGTGCGCCATTAACAATTCAAAGCCGTCAAATAACGTGAATGGAGATCAACAGGCCCCGACATTTGCTGCGTTTGCCGGGTCCTGGCAACTGGAGCGCGTGATCACCGATCACCTGGCGGATCAGCGTGCTATGTTTTCAGGATGCGCTGAGTTTTCCCTGCAAGAAGACGGCTTTCTCTATGAAGAGAGAGGAACTCTGGCGATCCCGGGTCAGCCCGAGGTCGCGGCAACGCGGCGCTATTTCTGGCAATCGGTGGGCGATGACGTGCAGGTCTCTTTTGAAGATGGCCGTGAGTTTCACCGGTTTTCGCTGAGCCAAACACACCCCGTCGCCGAGCATGACTGCCCGCCTGACTTCTATCATGTGGCTTACGATTTCTCACTCTGGCCCTGCTGGACAGCCCTTTGGCAGGTAACAGGGCCAAGAAAGAACTACGAAATACGGTCGCAGTTTAGCCGTACACACTTGAATACCGGGCGCTGATTGGGCAAAAGGCCCCAACGCTTCACGAAACCAAAGAGGAAATGCCGATGGCAAATGTGATGACTGACAAGGTACTGAGCGAAGAGATCTGGCCCGCAGAGGGTTCGGCTTTGCTGGTAAAGCGCGTGGTTCTGGTGGTTCTTGGGATCGTTGCGCTGGCAATCGCTGCCAAGATCAAAATCCCGCTCTGGCCGTCGCCGGTACCAGTAACGCTGGGCACATTTGCCGTTCTGACCATCGGGGCGGCTTATGGCCCGCGCATGGGCCTGACGACGATCCTTGGCTATATGCTGATCGGGGCGCTTGGCTTTGATGTTTTTGCCAATTCATCGGCCGAGAAAGCCGGGTTGACTTATATGATGGGTGGAACCGGTGGTTATCTCGTCGGCTATGTTCTGGCGACACTGGCACTTGGATATGCGGCGCGTCTGGGCTGGGATCGCAAGGTCTGGCAGATGGCAGGCGCAATGCTGGTAGGCAACGCACTGATCTATGTTCCGGGCATCCTGTGGCTGGCGCATCTTTATACATGGGACAAGCCGATCCTTGCCTGGGGTCTGACACCGTTTCTGATCGGTGATGCGATGAAGCTGGTGCTGGCCGCTCTGATCGTTCCCGGTGTTTGGAAACTGGTTGGTTCGGCGCGCAGCTGATCCGATAAAGATACAGAAACTGAAAAGGCGCAGGGATTGGTCCTGCGCCTTTTTTTGTTTTTGGATCAACGCTTTGTCGTTTATCCCAAGTAAGGGGGCGCGCTGTCCCCGAACCCCCGGGAGTATTTCCTTAAAACAATGATGGGTAGGCTCAGCGCGCTTCGACGTCGACGTAATCGCGGGATGTTGCACCGACATAAAGCTGACGCGGGCGACCGATTTTCTGAGTCGGGTCGCCGATCATCTCTTTCCACTGGGCAATCCAGCCAACCGTGCGGCTGAGCGCAAAGATCGGGGTGAACATCGAGGTCGGGAAGCCCATCGCATCCAGAATGATGCCAGAGTAGAAATCGACATTCGGATAAAGCTTTTTGGCGACGAAATACTCGTCTTCCAGCGCGATCCGCTCCAATTCCTTGGCAACCTGGAGGGTGGGGTTGTTATCAATTCCCAGAAGCCCCAGCACCTCGTCAGCGCTTTCCTTCATAACCTTGGCGCGCGGGTCGAAGTTCTTGTAGACCCGGTGGCCAAATCCCATCAGGCGAAAGGGATCGTCCTTGTCTTTGGCACGTTCGATGAATTCCGGGATGCGATCGACCGTGCCGATTTCGCGCAGCATCGACAGGCAGGCCTCGTTCGCCCCACCATGAGCCGGGCCCCAGAGACAGGCGATGCCCGCAGCGATACAGGCGAAAGGATTGGCCCCGGAAGAACCCGCCAGGCGCACAGTGGAGGTCGAGGCGTTCTGTTCGTGATCTGCATGCAATGTAAAGATGCGGTCCATCGCCCGCGACAGAATCGGGTTTACTTCATAATCCTCAGCCGGCACAGCAAAGCACATGCGCAGGAAATTTGAAGCATAATCAAGATCGTTGCGCGGATACACAAACGGCTGACCGATCGAATACTTGAAAGCCATCGCTGAAATAGTCGGCATTTTGGCGATCATCCGGATCGAGGCGATTTCGCGCTGCATCGGATCGTTGATGTCCGTTGAATCGTGATAAAACGCCGACATCGCACCAGCGACCCCAACAATGATCGCCATCGGGTGCGCATCGCGCCGGAACCCGCGGAAGAAATTGTGCATCTGTTCATGCACCATCGTGTGATTGGTCACCCGGCTTTCAAAATCATCAAGTTCAAGAACCGACGGCAGTTCACCATAAAGCAGCAGATAGCAGACCTCAAGAAAATGAGATTTTTCTGCAAGCTGATCAATGGGATAGCCGCGATAGAGCAACTCGCCCTTGTCGCCGTCGATGAAGGTGATATCCGACCGGCAGGAGGCTGTTGAGGTGAAACCGGGATCATAGGTGAAAACATCGCCCTCAGCATAAAGCTTGCGGATGTCAATGACATCGGGGCCGGTTGCCGGTGACAGTATTGGCAACTCAAGGGTCTTATCGTCAAAGCTCAGGGTTGCGGTTCTGTTGTTTTCTGCCATCTCAATATGTCCTCTCATTCGTCGTTCTTGTAGTTGGCGGCGTTTCGCGCTTTTTTTACGCGCGCCGCCCTAACATTTCTTTTACCAAACCGGACAACCCAGGCAGGGTCTCGCGGACTGACATCATTCAGACTGCCGTATCTTCAAGCCGCAAAATGGTCTCTTCCCGACCAATGAGAAGCATGATGTCAAACACGCTTGGCGAAACTGTGCGCCCGGTTAGCGCAGCTCTGAGTGGCTGAGCCACTTTGCCAAGACCCATACTTTGTTGTTCGGCGAAGTCCCGCAGAGTGGCTTTTAGACTGTCTTCCGTCCAGCTAGCATTTCGCAACTGCGGCGTCAAACGATTCAGTATACCACGGGATACAGAATCAAGCTGCTGAGCGGCAGCTGCGTCTGGTTTGAATGGGCGTTCAGACAGGATAAAATGCGCTTTATCAATGAGATCAGGCAATATCTTCGCGCGATCTTTAAGAACTGGCATGGCCTGCAACATTTTGGCGCATTGGTCCGATGTCAGGGCCGATTGGCCGGTCGCTGCAAGAAATCCGGTGATTTGCGCCATTAACTCAGTATCATCGGCCTGACGAAAATGTTGCCCCGACAGGTTTTCCAGTTTCTTGAAATCAAACCGTGCCGGGGATTTGCCGATACCCGCCAGCGTGAACCACTCAATTGCTTGAGCGGTGGTAAAAAACTCGTCATTGCCGTGACTCCAGCCAAGCCGCGCCAGGTAATTGCGCATGGCTTCCGGCAGATAGCCCATGTCGCGATATTCCTCGACCCCCAAGGCACCGTGGCGTTTTGAGAGCTTTTTGCCGTCGGGCCCGTGAATGAGAGGAATATGAGCGAAAACAGGGGTTTTCCAGCCCATTGCGATGTAAATGAAGGTCTGGCGCGCAGCATTTGAGAGGTGATCATCGCCGCGAATGATGTGGGTAACCCCCATATCGTGGTCATCAACCACCACAGCCAGCATATACGTAGGCGTGCCATCGGCGCGCAGAAGGACCAGATCATCAAGCGTTTCGCATTGCCAGCTGACCTTGCCCTGAACCTTGTCCTTGATGGTGATTTCACCGGTTTTCGGCGCCCTCAGACGCACGACATAGGGTAGATCGGGGTGGTTTTCTTCGGGCAGATCGCGCCAGGGGCTTTGAAAGAGGGTGGCATCACCACGCGTGCGCGCAGCTTCGCGTGCTGTTTCAATTTCTTCCTTTGTTGAAAAGCACTTATAGGCATGGCCGCTTGCGAGCATTTCAATCACCACGGTGCGGTGCCGCTCTGCGCGCGAAAATTGCGATACTGCCTCGCCGTCCCAGTCAAGCCCGAGCCATTTCAATCCGGCAAGGATTGCTTCGGTTGCTTCGGGGGTCGAGCGAGTGCGATCTGTATCTTCGATGCGGAGCAGGAATTTGCCTCCATTGGCCCGGGCAAAGAGCCAGTTAAAAAGCGCCGTTCGTGCGCCGCCGATATGCAGGTAACCGGTGGGGGACGGGGCAAAACGGGTCACGACCGGGGCTTTGGACGCGGCTGTGTTCATGGTTTGTTAACCTTTCAGAAACCCCTGAGGGCGCAGAGTGTTGCCGCTGTTTAGGCAATGAGTTGGGTGAGAACAAGGGTGCGACTTTCGCTTCATCTGGCAGGGCACATCGAGGCACAGCGCGGGACCTTGCTTTTGTGGGCACCGACGGGGCTGGCTCTGGGGATCGCTGCCTATTTTACCTGTGATTTTGAACCCGGCATGCCTCTTTACAGCGCAGCTTTGACGATTGTCGTGGCGGGCCTCGCATCGCACTGGGTGGGATGGCGCACTGTCACACTGGTCTTGACAGTTATGATCCTGATAGGCCTTGGTTTTCTCAATGCAGGGTGGAGCGCGCATCGTAAGGCCGCGCCGGTGCTTGGCTGGCATTATTACGGGCCGGTTGAGGGGCGCATCATCAAGGTGGACCGCTCAGCCCGGGGCCGTGTGCGGGTGACGCTTGACCGGGTGGTACTGCGCCGCGTCTCCCCAGAGAGGACACCGAAAAAGATCAGGGTATCTCTTCATTACCCCCGCCAGTTCGTGCCGTTTGAACCTGGCAGACGGATCATTCTTACCGCCAGCCTGTCCCCCCCGTCAGGCCCGGTGGAGCCCGGCGGCTTTGACTTTCAGCGGTTTGCCTGGTTTCGCGGCCTTGGCGCCATTGGATATTCCCGCAGCCCGGTTTTGGAGATCGCGCCGCCTGATAGGCAGGGCATGGCGATGCAACTGATGTCACTCAGGATGGCGTTGGCAAAGGGCATACGGTCGCGCGTTGGAGGGCAGGCAGGCGGATTTGCCGCCGCTATCCTGACCGGCGACAGATCGGCAATTGTGCCTGAAATGCTGGTGGTTTTGCGCAATTCCAACCTGGCGCATCTTCTCGCGATTTCCGGGTTGCATATGGGGTTGCTGACAGGTTTTGTCTTTGCGCTGACGCGCTATGGGCTGGCGTTGATCCCTTATCTGGCGCTGCGCCTGCCAGTGCGCAAAATCGCAGCGGCGGCGGCATTTGTGGTGGCCGGGGCCTATCTGTTGCTTTCCGGTGGTAACATCGCGACACAGCGGGCCTTTGTCATGGTTTCGGTCATGCTGCTGGCGCTAATGCTGGATCGCCGTGCGCTCAGCCTGCGCGCGGTGGCGCTGGCCGCACTCATCGTGCTGGCCCTGCGCCCGGAAAGCCTGATCGAGGCCGGGTTTCAGATGTCATTTGCCGCCACCACGGCGTTGGTTACGGTTTTTGGCCTGTTGCGCGACCGTGGCTGGCTCATTGGCGGGGGTGGAATGGTGCGCAGTACGGCGCGCCATATACTCGCCCTGATGCTTTCCTCGGCTATTGCCGGGGCTGCAACAGCACCGATTTCGGCGTTTCATTTCAACCAGATCGCGCAATATGGCCTGCTGGCCAATCTGGCCTCGGTGCCGGTGATGGGGTTTCTGGTCATGCCCTCGGCGGTGGTGGCCATTTTGCTGCTTCCCCTTGGGCTTGATGCGCCGTTCTGGTGCGTGATGGGGGCGGGGATTGATTGGATCCTGAAGGTGGCAGGCTGGGTTGCCGCTCTTGAAGGGGCGGTTATTCAGGTGGTCAAACCAGATGGTGTGGTTCTGGCATTGATCGCGCTTGGAGGGCTGGGGGTGGTGTTGTTGCGAACCCGCCTGCGCCTTGCTGCCTTTGGCCCCGTGATGGCCGGTTTCCTGCTTTGGGTCCAAACGGAAAGACCTGATCTGCTGATTTCTGCCAACGGGCGGCTGGTTGGGGTGATGGGGGCTGAGGGCAGATGGCTCAGCCGTGCCAAAGGGCACGGGTTTGTTGCCGGAAGCTGGCTGGAAAACGATGGCGATGCCGGTGATCAGGCAGAAGCGGCGTCGCGACAGGGGTTTGATGGGGTGTCTCAGCTCGATATCAATGGTGTGAGAGTAGCGATGAGCCTTGGCAAAGACGCAGAAGAACCCGACTTGAGCGGGCTTTGCGGCAGAAACGCGCTGCTGGTTGCGCCGCGGGTGAGCTTTGAGACCTCGCGCTGCCTGACAATCACCCGGGAGGACTTGAAAAAGCTTGGCTCCATCGCAGTTTCGATAAAACCGGACGCCATCGATATCAAAGGCGCGCGCCAGGTGACCGGCACACGCCTTTGGTCGCGCTGATTTAAACTAATAGGTGCGAATCAACCCCACCAGTCGGCCTTGAATCTTGACCTGATCATCCCGGTAAACACGGGTTTCATAGGCCGGATTGGCAGCCTCAAGTGCGATTGCGCCGCCGCGTTTGCGCAGGCGTTTCAACGTGGCCTCCTGTTCATCGACAAGAGCGACGACGATATCGCCGTTATCGGCATCGATCTGCTCGCGGATGACCACGACATCGCCGTTGTTGATACCGGCATCGATCATCGAATCGCCTTTGACTTCAAGCGCATAATGCAGCCCCTTGCTTTGCAGCATGGAACCGGGAACAGCAACGCTGTTGGTCTTGTGGCTGATTGCCTCAATCGGTGTACCCGCAGCGATACGCCCCATGACCGGGACATCGAGCGAATTGGTGCGCTCAACCATTTGCGCAGCGCGCGGTGGAGGTAGCGGGGCCGAGCCTTCGATGACCTGAGGCTGAAACCCGGTTTTCTGCAACGTTTCCGGCAATTTGACAATCTCAATTGCCCGCGCCCGATGTGCGAGGCGACGGATAAATCCGCGTTCCTCAAGCGCCGTGATCAGCCGGTGGATACCGGACTTTGACCGCAGATCAAGGGCATCTTTCATCTCGTCAAAGGAGGGGGGGACCCCATCGCGCTGCATTCTCTTGTTGATAAAATCCAGTAAATCCAGTTGCTTGCGCGTTAGCATTGATGTCTCCTCTGCTCGAAGATCGGGCGTTTTCGCCGGTTTTTGGATCACAAACTGCGCGTTCGTTCAGGCAAAGTTCTACAAGTGTTCTTGTTTTGTGTCAACAAATCCCTGTGCGGCGGTGGGGTGAAACCTCAGAACCGGATGATTTCAACCCAATCCCCGGCAGCTTTTGCCGGATCTTCCGGCGGGCGCACAAGAAGAGCGTTGGCATCGGCCAGCACGCTCATCAATGCGCTGTCCTGCCGGTCAGCGGGCGTGACGGTTAGCGCATCATCCGTTTCACGTACCGTGGCGCGCATGTAATGCGCCCAATCCCCGTTTGCCCGCATCGCTTCCGTTAAGCGCGCTTTACTCCTCGCAAGCGGCGCACCGCCCAGCCCAAGCATCTTTCGGATCGCCGGGCGCAGATAGATATGACCACAAACCATTGACGCCACAGGATTTCCCGGCAAGCCGATGAGCGGCGTTTCGTGCAACCTCCCGGCCATCAGCGGTTTTCCGGGGCGCATTGCCACCTTGTAAAACTTAGTCTTGAGCCCCAGTTCCTGCGCCACATTCTGAACGACGTCATAGTCGCCAACAGATGTCCCACCGATGGTCGCCACCATATCGGCACCCTGGCTGAGTTTAAGCGCAAGTTTCAGGGATTGCGGCGTGTCTTTGACGATGGGCAATAGGCGAATTTCAGCGCCTTCCTCTTCAAAAAGTGCTGCCAGCGCGAAAATATTGGAGGCGATGATCTGATCCGGCCCCGGGGTCTCGCCGGGCATCACCAGTTCATTACCAGTTGTCACCAGCGCCACCACTGGGCGGCGGGTGACTGGCACCTCGGCAATATTCATCGAGGCGATGAGGGCGATGTGATGCGCGGTCAGCCTGAGGGGGGCTTTCACCACCTGCCCACGGGAAAAGTCATCGCCTTTGGGTCGAATAAAAGGTTTTTTTCCAAGAGGTTCAAGGAGTGTGATCACATCCGCATCGCGTGAGACACCCTCCTGCATAATCACCCGGATTGTCCCTTCAGGAACCGGAGCACCGGTAAATATCCGCACCGCCTGACCGGGCACCACCTTGTGTTCAAATCCGGAACCAGCGGCGGACTCGCCAACGACATGGAAGGTGCTGCCGACATCCACAGATTCATCAGCGACAGCGTATCCATCCATCGAAGCGGCGGCATATGGGGGCTGGTCGCGGTCAGCCACGATATCGCGGGCCAGAACCCGGCCCGCAGCTTCACGCAAACCGACGGTCTCACACTCAAGCGGGGCGAATAACCCGGTGATCTGCGCCAGCGCCTCATCGACGCTGATCACTCCTTGGCCTCGTAACGCCCTGATTTCCCGCCATCTTTCAGCAAAACCCGGATATCGGTGATCTCCATCGCCCGATCAACCGCCTTTAACATGTCATAAACCGTCAGGGCGGCGATGCTGACAGCGGTCAAGGCTTCCATCTCAACCCCGGTCTGGCCCGTGGTCTTGACAGTGGATGTGATCACAACCGAGCTGGTGGGCTTATCCACTTCCAAATCCAGTGCCACTTTGGTGATCGGCAGCGGATGACAGAGAGGGATTAGGTCAGCAGTGCTCTTGCATCCCATGATACCGGCCAGCCGTGCAACGCCCAGAACATCCCCTTTCTTTGAAGAGCCTTTGACAACCATTTCAAGGGTTTCCAGTGCCATCTTAACGCGACCGCCTGCGGTAGCGATACGCTCGGTCACGGCCTTGCCGGAAACATCGACCATATGCGCGTCGCCGCTTTCGGTAAAATGCGTAAGTTCCGCCATCATGCGCTCCTGGCTTTTTCCTGCCCGCTCATCAGGGCTCGTGTGGCATGTGCAACGTCCTTTTGGCGCATCAGGCTTTCACCGATCAGGAAACTCCGCGCGCCATAGGTAGCCAGATCGGCCATGTCGGCTGGGGTGAATATCCCGGATTCCGCCACGATCATGCGATCAGCTGGTACCAGTTTTGAAAGACGCCGCGTCGTTTCCAGTGTCACATCAAAGGTTTTGAGGTTGCGGTTATTTATTCCCATCAGCGGAGATTTCAGCTTTGTGGCCCGTTCAAGCTCCTCTTGATCGTGAACCTCCAAAAGCACGTCCATCCCCCAGGAAAAAGCAGCATCCTCGAGTTCAGCGGCCTGAGCGTCAGAAACCGAGGCGAGGATGATCAGAATGCAATCGGCACTTAGTGCCCGCGCTTCCGCCACCTGATAGGGGTCATAAAGGAAATCCTTGCGCAGGGCTGGCAAAGAGACGGCGCTTCGAGCGGCAGTCAGAAAGCTGTCGTCACCCTGAAAGGAAGGTGTGTCGGTCAGCACGCTGAGGCAGGTGGCGCCACCAGCCTCATAGGCGCGCGCCAGTGCTGGCGGGTCAAAATCGGCTCGGATCAACCCCTTTGAGGGGCTGGCTTTCTTGATTTCAGCGATCAGCCCGTAGCCCGTGGCCGATGCGGTGGCAAGGGCGCGGTGAAAGCCGCGCGGGGCAGGTGCCGATCTGGCGGCTGCCTCGACCTCGCTCAAGGGTTTGGCGGCTTTGCGCGCCGCAACCTCCTCAAGCTTATAGGCTTTGATCTTATCCAGGATATTGCTCATGCTGTTGCCGATGTCAGTTTGGCCAGCGCTTCAAGCTTGGCTTTGGCCTGACCGCTGTCAATACTTTCCCGAGCCATTTCAACGCCCTCCGGCAAGGAAGCGACGCGATTTGCTACCACAAGTGCAGCGGCTGCATTCAACAGCACCGCGTCGCGATAGGCAGAGGCTTCGCCTGCCAGCAATGCCTGAAAGGCA
Source organism: uncultured Rhodobacter sp. (assembly GCA_964567685.1). GTDB lineage: Bacteria > Pseudomonadota > Alphaproteobacteria > Rhodobacterales > Rhodobacteraceae > UBA5972. The sequence goes on from CAZMNO010000005.1 coordinate 29,297, forward strand.
ACACCATTTTCTTTCGGCGTGCCGCCAAGAATGGCCTCAAACGGGTGTTCCGGCAGCCCGGCATCTTCGGGTGATATTTCCCGGTCTTCAACCTTGCCGTCCTCAAGCGTTGATACATAAGTCACGCCGCAGATCGAAATTTCGTCGGTTCCATCACCGCCATGCACCAGCCAGGCTTTTTCCGACCCTAGTGCTCCTAATGTTTCGGCCATCGGGCGGATCACATCGCGCGAATAGGCCCCGGTCAACTGGCGCTTAACGCCTGCCGGATTGGTCAGGGGTCCAAGAATGTTGAAAATCGTCCGCGTCCCCAGCTCCTGGCGCGAAGGCATCACATGTCGCGTTGCCGGGTGGTGCATCGGGGCCATCATGAAGCCGATCCCGACTTCATTGATGGCGGCTTCAACCACCTTGGGCCCAACCATCACATTGACGCCAAGCGCCCCAAGTGCGTCCGCTGCACCTGACTTTGAGCTGAGATTGCGATTGCCGTGCTTAGCCACCACCACTCCGGCACCAGCCACCACGAAAGCCGTGGCGGTGGAGATATTGAGCGTGCCTTTTCCATCGCCCCCGGTGCCGACGATATCCATCGCACCGTCAGGGGCTTTGACCGCATTGCATTTGGCGCGCATCACGGCGGCGGCGGCGGCATATTCCTCGACTGTTTCACCGCGCGTTCTCAGCGCCATCAACAGCCCGCCGATCTGCGAGGGTGTGGCTTCGCCTTCCATGATCAGGCTGAAGGCCTGCTCGGCCTCCTTGCGGCTGAGCGGGCGGTCGGCGGCATTGCCGATCAGGGTTTTCATCGCATCACTCATGCGGGTTCTTTCACCTCGCTTAGAAAATTTCTGAGCATCGCATGTCCATGTTCAGAGGCAATGCTCTCGGGGTGAAACTGCACGCCATGAATGGGCAATTCGCGGTGCTTCAGACCCATGATCGTACCGTCTTCCAGCCAGGCGGTGACTTCAAGGCAGTCCGGCAGGTTGTCGCGTGCCACGATCAGCGAATGATAGCGCGTCGCCTGAAAGGGAGAGGGCAGGCCCTGAAACAGCGACGTTCCGTTGTGATGGATGGTGCCCATCTTGCCATGCATGATCTCATGGCACTGAACCACCTTGCCGCCAAAGGCCTGACCGATGGACTGATGACCGAGGCAGACGCCGATCAGGGGAATCCCATGTTTTGCAGCCTTATCAACCATTTCAAGACAAATCCCCGCTTGATCCGGATCACAGGGCCCGGGGGAGAGCAATATGGCGTCGGGCTTAAGCGCCAGTGCCTGATCGGCACTCAGTTCGTCATTGCGCACCACTTCGACTTGCGCGCCAAGCTCGCCCAGATAATGCACCAGGTTCCAGGTGAAACTGTCGTAATTGTCAATCAGCAGAAGCATTGTCGGTCTTTGTGTTTACTTGCGGCCTGATTAGGGGTGAACCTCAGGCAAATCCGCGCTATAAATGCCCAGAGCCGCATCAGATGGTCAAGAGCAGGTAAGCGGATTTTATTCGGAGGCACGGTATGGGTGGCGGGTTTGGCACCGGATTTCTCAAAGGGGCGTTGTTTTTCTTTATCGGCGCTGCGGCGGTATCGCTGGTGGCACCGCTTGACCCTACCGATCCGGGCAACAAGACGCAGGTCGATCTGTCAACACCCGCCGGATCCGGGTTTAATGCCGAGCGGGCAGATACCAACCCGGTTTTGCCTGATACAGATCAGTCGGTCGTGACCGAGGAAATCACCAAACCCGAACTGGCCCCGGAAAGCCCGGCAGTGCCTGTGGCCGATACAACATCCGCCGAACAGCCCGATGCGCAGGGCGGGGTTGAAATGCCCGAGGTCAGTGCGGATGAAGACGAACTGGCGATGGTTGCACCGCCTGAGGATGACGCACCGGATGCAACACCACCAGCTCTTGGCGTGCCTATGCCTGAAATTGAAAACCCGGTCACCGATATTCCGGTCAACCGCCTGCCGGTGATTGAACCACCAACCACTGAAGTCGAGGCCCCAACCGCGCCCGTGGCGGAAGACACACCGACCGAGGGCAGCACCAGCGAAGCCGAAACAGATTCTCCTGAGGTCATTCGGATCACCGAAACTGCACCTGAGGCCGGCAAAGCGTTCATGCGCAATCGCGTTGCATTTGATAATTCCGAGGCACGGCCTCTGATGTCGATCATTCTGGTTGATGCCGGCGAGGAAGGGCTTGATATGGAGGTTCTGCTGACCTTCACCTTCCCGGTCACCTTTGCCCTTGATCCGGCGGACAGCAGTACAACGGCCCGTGCCAAGAAACTGGCACAGGGTGGGTTTGAAATTCTTGCCCTGGCTCCGCAAGCCGATGGCAAACTGGAGGTGGCCGAGAACCCGGCTGATATCAACGCGGCCCTTTCGGGCTATTTCAGCAAGATCCCGGAGGCGGTCGGTCTGATCGACGCAACAGCCGCTGAAATTCAGAAGTCGGCTCCGCTGTCGGATCAGGTGATCGAGGCACTGGCAAGTTCCGGCCATGGATTTCTGACCTATGATATCGGGTTGAATTCAACCGATCAGAAAGCCCGTCGCGCCGGGTTGCCCGCCGGAACGGTGTTTCGCGTGCTCGACAGCGAGCGGGAAAGTGGCACGGTGATAAAACGCTATCTCAACCGCGCGGTGATCGAGGCGGGGCAGAACGGCCATGTGATCGTGCTTGGGCACACTTATCCTGAAACGGTCACAGCTCTATTTAGCTGGGCGCTGAGCGCAAAATCCGCGACCGTGGCGCTGGCCCCGGTATCGGCTGCAATGCTGTCGCGCTGAACAACAACCATCATTGCTTGAAAATTCTCAAATCATTGAAGTCGGTTCAGGCGGCTGTGCTCAAGACTCTGGCCTTCTGCGAGGATATGTTTGAAAAGAAGAAGGGGCGGTTCAGTTTTGTCCGCTGAATTTCACGAAGAGACCCGCGTCTTTTGCGGCCTGTCGCAAGGCTTTTGATTTATCGACGGTTTCCTGAAATTCCGCTTCCGGGTCGCTGTCATAAACCACGCCGCCACCGGCTTGAATATAAAGCTTTTCGTCCTTGGTAATTGCGGTTCTGAGAGCGATACAGATATCCATGTCACCGCTGGCGGAAAAATAGCCGACCCCGCCGCCATAGACGCCGCGTTTTTCCCGTTCCAGCTCGTCGATGATTTCCATTGCGCGCACTTTGGGCGCACCAGAAACCGTGCCTGCAGGCAATCCCGCCAACAGGGCGGACAACGCATCATGATCATCGCGAATTTCACCGACGACGTTTGAGACGATGTGAATCACATGGCTGTAATACTCGATGATGAACTGCTCGTTCGGGTTGACCGTGCCGGTCTTGGCCACTCGCCCGACATCGTTGCGCCCCAGATCAAGCAGCATCAGATGCTCCGCACGCTCTTTGGGATCTGCCAGCAAATCAGCTTCAAGTGCCCGGTCTTCATCCGGTGTTGCACCGCGCCGTCTGGTGCCGGCGATGGGTCGGATGTTCACTTCCTTGCCCCTCAACCCCACCAGAATTTCCGGGCTGGCACCGATCACCTGAAAGCCGCCGAAATTGAAATAAAACATGTAAGGGCTGGGATTGGTGCGCCTCAGCGCACGGTAGAGCGCGAAAGGCGGTAGCGTGAAATCCTGTGCCCAGCGCTGCGAGGGGACGACCTGAAAGATGTCACCGGCGCGGATATAGTCCTTGGCCTTTTCAACGATGGCGAAATACTCGTCTTTGCTGGTGTCGGAGACAGGTTCTGAACTGTCGCCGACATCCCCAAGATCGCGGGTTTCGTTCGGGGCCTGCCGGTCAAGGTCGCGCACCGCGTCCATCACCCGTTCAGCTGCCTGCGCATAGGCCGCTCGCGCAGACAACCCGCTGTTGGCCCATGCCGGGCTGACCACCGTCACCTCACCTTTGACCCCATCCAGAACCACAACGACTGAGGGGCGCATCATGATCGCGTCAGGCAGGCCGAGGGGATCGGGGTTGATATCCGGTAAATGCTCCACCAGCCGGATCATGTCATAGCCGAGATAGCCGAAAAGACCGGCGGAAATGGGTGGCAGGTCAGGTGGCAGGTCGATGCGGCTTTCGCCAATCAGGGCGCGCAGCGAGGTAAGTGGGTCATCTTCTTGCGGCTCAAACGCTTCGGAATCAAACCGGGCCTCGCGGTTGAGGCGGCAGGTATTGCTGCGGCACTCCCAGATCAGATCGGGTTTCTGACCGATCACCGAATAGCGCCCGCGTATCTCACCACCGGTGACGCTTTCCAGCATGAAACTGTCTTTGCGCGCCTGCGCCAGTTTCAGCATCAGCGAGACCGGCGTATCGAGATCAGCCGCAAGCCGTCTGTAGACAACCTGGTTGCGGCCAGCCGCAAAACCCGCTTCAAACGCGTCAAAATCCGGTGTCAGCGCCATGTCAGTTCATCGGTTGGTGGCGTGGCGCCGGTTGCCCCGAGCGCCCCAATTGACTGAAGACAGCCTCGATCAGTGCCTGATTTACGGTGATCCCGGCCTCTTCCTGCAGCGCGCCGGTAAAGGCTTCAAAAATATCCGATCCGACCTGGGCTGAATATTGCTGGCTGAGATTTGCCAGAGCGGTCGCGCTTTGCGCCTGCTTTTCGTCAAACGGCGTGATCGCAGTCAGGCGGACAAGGGCGATGATACCATTGCCTTCGACGATCGCGATTTCGTTGTCTTCAAGCGCAAACACCGCAGCAACCATGTCTTGAGGCGCGTTTTCAATAAAGCTTTCGCGGCGAATGGCGGTTTCCTGTGTCGATGTCAGGGCGTGGGCCTCAAAACTGTCACCACCTGAAAGGCTTGATTTGGTAGCCTCGGCCATCTGCATCAGACGGTTGCGGGTTTCGCCACGTTTCCAGTCGGCAATGACCTGATCGCGGATGTCTGCCAGATCGATGAGGGCAGGGGGAATGACTTCATCTAGCCGGAGGGCAAAAATCCCACCGTCTGACATCATAACCACTTCGGGAAAATCCTCTTTCCTGACGTTCGTCGCAGCCTGCCGGAATTCGTCATAAGCCGCCAGGCCTTCTTCGCTCCCTTCAATGAAATCAAGGGTTTGAAGTACCATATCGGTTTCGTCAACAATCTCTTCCAGCTCTACACCGCCAGCCAGCAGATCGTCGATATCGCCGATCCCGTCATCGATCTGGCGGCGCGCCTGATCTGCGACCAGCTCAAGATGCAAAACCTCGCGCACCTCTTCAAAAGGCTGATTCTGCGCTTCAAGCACTGCATTTACGCGAAAAATGGCCGGGCCCAGCGTGGTTGTGACGGGTCCGACAAGCCCCGGTTCAGTTGCGGTGAATACTGCCTCCGCCGCGGCGCCGCGCAGATCGCTGCGTGAAACCTCGCCAAGATCGACATCTTCCAGCGCCAATCCGCGTTCGCTGACGATATCGGCAAAGCTTTTGTCGCCCGATGCCATCGCGCTGAGCGCGGCCTGTGCCTCGGCATCGTTGCCAAAGACAACGCGGTCAACGATCCGGCGTGCAGGTGTGTTGAAGCGGTCAGGCTGGCTGTCGTAAAGCTCTTGCAGAGCGGCGTCATCGGTTTCGATCGACGGGATCAGCATGTCAGGTGTTAGCAAGGCCAGTGTGATGCGGCGTTTTTCTGGCGCGGTATAGCTTTCGGGATCGGCCTTGTAGAGCGCCTCGATCTCGGCATCCGTGGGATCGCGGGTTGGCTCTGCCAGAAGGTCCTGACCGATGATTGCCCAACTGAAATTGCGGGTTTCACCGACATAGTTCAAAAGCGCGAGCCCGTAGGTTTCGCTGACACGAATACCCCCGGCGATTGAGACCTGCAATAGCTGCCTGGTGCTGTCACCGCGCAGGATTTCATCATATTCAGATGGTGAAAGCCCCGCCTGTTCCAGAGCGAATTCATAAGCCGCCTGATCAAACTGACCCGATAGCCCCTGAAACGCCTGGGTTGCCAGCAGGCTTTCCTTCACCCGCTCATCACCAACCGAAAGCCCGATCCGAGCGCTTTCGCCATCAAGCGCTGCGGCTGTCAGAACCTGTGCCAGGACCTGCCGGTCAATACCGAAAACGCGGGCCTGTTCCATTGTGATATTCTGGCCGATCTGCTGGGAAAAGGCTCGAAGCCGGTTGTTAAGAGCGCGGACATAGGTGTTGACCGAAACTTCTTCGTCACCAACCGCACCAACGGCCTGTGATCCCCCGGTGCCAACCGAGCGGACACCAAAGCCGGTCAGCGAGATCACCAAAAGGCCAACCAGAATGAGGGCGACGGTGTTGTTCTTTTTCTTGGCGCGCAGGGGTGCGGACATAGCGATCAGCTTTCTTAATTCACATCTGGCGGAGTATTAGGGCCTCATTGAGACGGTGACAAGTTGCACTCAGCCCAAAAACGTACCCAGCCTTTCAAACAATTGTGCAATCCCGTCGCGATCAACATTGGCAAAGGCGATTCTGAGTTGGCTTTCGGCGCTGCCATCACCGCCATCCTGCTTTGTGGGGGCGAACATGGTGCCCGGCAGCAACAGAACTGCAGCGTCTTTCACCAGCCTCTGAGCAATATCGTCCGAGGCTGCCTGAAACGGGTGTTTGACATAGGCGAAATAGGCACCGGCCCCCAAAAGCTCCCAGCCTTCAAGAGTTTTGAGCCCGTCAGAGATTGCGGCGCGGCGCGCCAGGATTTCAGCGCGCTCGCCAGCCAGCCATTGCGAAAGATTGCGCATGCCATAAAGAGCGGCGCGCTGGCCAAGCTGGTTGGGGCAGATGGTGACGGTATCAAGGAATTTCTCGATCTCGACCTGCCGTGCTTCTGAGGCGACAAGTGCACCAACCCGATGGCCGGTCAGCCGGTAGGCTTTGGAAAATGAATAGAGGTGAATGAATGTCTCACCCCAGTCAGGATCGGAAAACAAATCATGCGGGGCACCGCTGCGGCTGTCAAAATCGCGGTAGGTTTCATCTGCGATGAGGGCGCAGCCGTTTGATTTCGCCAGATCATAAAAAGCCCTGAGCAATCCGGCAGGGTATTCCGCGCCGGTTGGATTGTTGGGCGTGACCAGCAGGATGGCCTTGACCCGTTCATCCATCAGCGCTGCAGCAGCGTCCGGATCGGGCAGCATTCCGGCCCCACAAGGCACCGGGCGTGCTTGGATCCCTGATATATCAAGCCACATCTTGTGGTTGAAATACCAGGGTGCCGGGATCAAAACGGCATCTCCCGGGGCCGCGAGCGTTGCAATAGCTGCGCAAAACGCCTGATTGCAGCTGCTGGTTATGGCCACTTCGGTTTCCCTGATCTGCCCGCCATAGGCAGTGGACCATTGCCGGGCAATCTCCTGACGCAATTCGGGCAGGCCGAGGACGGGGCCATAAAGATGCGCGCTGACATCGGACTTTACAGCTTCGGCAAGCGCATCAAGCAGGGGGCCAGGTGGCGGATCGATCGGCGCGGCCTGGCTGACGTTGAGGAGCGGGCGCTCGTCAGAGAACTGCACATCTTCAAGCCAGCGGCGCGATTGCATCACCGGTGGGCGTTGGGTCTGGCGCATATTGGGGTTGAACGGTGGTAGCGTCATGGTGATTTCCGTGTCTTGCAGTTTTCAGACGGCGCGCTCAGCCGCGCAGGGCGTTCAGCATCAGGCGGGGGAGTTTGCGAAATGCAGGCCTGTACTGAAACGCGGTCAGGAGCTTGCCAATCCGGCGCTGGCGCTTGTTGGTAACGAACCATGGCGGACGGGGCAGCAATGAAGGTTGCGAACTGAAAAGGCTGCGCGGGAACGGGCGAAAAGGGGCGCTGACAATGGTGCGCTCGGGCCGGTCAAACATGAAGGCGTTGTGGACAAAACCTGTACCGCTCTGAATATCATCGGCCGAATGGCCGGGGAAGGCTCCCCAGGGGCATTGGGGCAATAAGAAACCCACGCCTGTCCAGGCATTGACCCCGATCGTGCCATAGCGAAGCTCGGCGAGCAGCGCTTCGAACCTCTTGCGCCCGATCTGGCGAATGGTCGCCGGGTGAATGATGATATTGGCCCCCAGCGTGCCATCAAGCGAGTCATTGGCCAACTCAATGGCATCCCTGAGATAGGTTTCGGCATCCTCGCCCTTGATCTGGCAGATCGACATGGCCGGGGCAAAAACCTCCGTCCTCCCCGAGCCTTTCAGATCCTTTTCGGCCACATGCGCCGTCACCAGGGCCGGGGCTGCGGCCCGATCAAAGTGGACCACTTCTCTATTACCAGCCGCAAAAGCCTTCATCCGCACCTCAACGCCCGGATAATAGGCCGGGCGGCCATACCCTTTGCTGAGCGTGCTTTTCAGATTTGCCAGCAGCTTGTCACTGCCGTGCCAGTCCGATGGCAGGATCAGCACCTGACAGGCAATACAGTTAAAGCCTGAATTATGCAGTTTCTGCGTGGCGATATGTTCCGCCTGAAACTGCAGATCAGCGGCGCTCCACGGCCCCGGCACGACGATTGTCGGGCACACGGCCCCAAGCTCCGAGGTGACGCGTCGTGGATTAATGGGCGTGCCTGCCTTTTTGTTCTTCTCGCCCTCCGCCCCATCTCCCCAGACAATCGCGTCATGGGTGGCTGCTGCACCGGTGATATGGATCTCCTCAATATCGGGATGCGTGCATAAAAGTTGCCCCATTTCCGCACCACCCTTCAGAATTTTAAGCGCGTTGCGGTCGGTCAGCGGTTTCAGAGCGATTTCAAGAAATTCAGTCAGGTAGTCATTGACCGGGTTCATCTTGAGCGCCACCACCTGATTCTCGGCAAAGAGCTTGTGAAAGCAATCAAGCGGCGCGATGGAAGCAATATTCCCGGCCCCCAGCACCGTTGCCACCCGGCCTTTGCGACTTGCCTCAGACGCGCAATAGGCGCTGGCGGAATTGGCAGGCAGATTGCCTTTGGTAACACCGTCCTGCATCCAGACCTCAGCCCGCACCCCTGAAAGCAGCAGCCTGTCCCATATCGTATAGGGCATGACCCGCGCCACCAACTGGCCGTTCTCTCGCTGGCGCGTGCGCAGTTTTTGCAAGTAGGCGCGGCCTTCCATCGCTTTCAGCGTTTTTGTAAGTGAATTGATTGTCATCAAAAGCGCATAGGGGCCTGAAATCCACTCTTCCCCTTCCAGTGGGGAATGCAAGGGGATCTGTTTTTTGCGTGAAGCGGTATCAGCCCATTCCCGGGCGACCCGGTAAACGCCTTCCTTGATCTCAGCCAAAACGGCAAGACGTTCGGCGATGCTGGCCTGTGCCCAGGCATCAGAGCCTTTGGCAAGATCGGCAATTGCCTGATCAACGACAATTGACTGAGTTGATGATTCCGGGCCGTCGGCCATTGAAGTTTCCCGATTCGTTTTCTCAGTGATGCCGGGTGCAGCAAAGCATGTTGATCGCGCCAATACCATCATATTAACACCACCTTTGGCACCGGTGCGCGAATGCACGGAATGTCGTCAATTCCCGAAGCTGCCTTGACACCCGGCGTCGCCAGCAAATACCACAGCATGAACCGTTTCTTCCCCAAGGAGTCTGATACAGTGCTGAGTGACGTTGATCAGGATACTCTGCATGAATCAGTGCTTTTTAAAAGTCTGCCGGTTGAACTGGCCGACGAACTGACAGCAGCAAGCAATGTGGTGAAATTTGATCGTGGCGAAACGCTGTTCATTCAGGGTGATCGCGCCGAGTTCATGTTTGTAATCCTGGAAGGCTGGGTCAAACTGACGCGGATCACACCGTCGGGCGATGAAATCGTCGTGACCGTCTACACAGACGGCCAAAGTTTCGGTGAAGCTGCAGCCCTGCAGAAAGAAGATTTTCCGGTTTCCGCAACGGCTGTGACGGATTGCCGCTTGCTGAAGGTCAGATCCGATCTGGTTCTTAGAACCATCCAGTCGCAGCCAGAAGTGGCGCTGGCGATTATCATCAGCACATTTCATCATCTGCACGAGTTCGTGTTGCAGATCGAAGAGATGAAAGCGCTCAGTTCGGTCGAGCGGCTGGCGAGTTTTCTGATGGGTCTCGCCCCGGTGCAGGAGGGAAGCTGCACCTTCTCGCTGCCATATGACAAAGGGCTGATCGCCGGGCGGCTGGGAATGAAACCTGAAAGCCTGTCGCGGGCCTTTCATCGTTTGCGCCAGGTTGGTGTGGTGGTGTCCCGCAATAATGTTGCGATCTCCGATGTCGACCGTTTGCATGACTTTATCGAGCGCGAGAAAGGTGTGAACTGGCTACAGATTTTGCACCCGTGATTAGCTGACGTCACGGCATCCAATTCGCCGCAGCGATCACTTGACAATTATCAAGGCTAATACTTCCGAACAGGCGTAATCGCCTCAGTGAACTCTTTGTTCGGAAGTTTTGATGAGACCTACAGGACATAGTCGCACATTTTCCGCCCGCCGCCGCCGCCGCGCAGGTTGGTTAAGCCGGGTCATGTCTGTTCTGACCGGTCTGTTCCTGCTCTTTGCCCAATCCCCGGCCGCTGATGCCATGGAAGAGGTTGTGTGGGTCGAAATCTGTGGCGCCCATGGCAGCTATCTGGCACCTGTGAGCACAGGCGAAGACAATTCCTTGTCTGGTTGCCGCCATTGCGCCTACTGCACTCTGTCAGCAACTTATTCAACACTTGAGCCGCATCCTCAGGCGCTGGCTTTGCCTGTGAGTTTCCCCGAAGCTTTTGTCTTTTTTGAAGAAAATCGCGCTGTATCAGATATGCCCGACCAGTTCTGGTCGCAATCGCGCGGACCTCCGCCCGAACAAATAGATATTGATTTGCAAAGATTTATTTTGAGGTATGTCCGATGACTTTCAAGCGGGCATCGTCAAAACTGGTTTCCAACCTGTTCGCATTGGTTCTAGCGGCTTCAGTCGCGCTGTTCACCTTTGCAAGCAGCGTATTGGCGCAAAATGCGCCGGTAATTGAAGCATTCCGGGCAAAAATTCCGGCCTCGGAGTTTGTCGCGGGTGCCACGGCATATGGACCACGGCACAACGACATTCCGGTGTTGCCCGTATTCAAAGGCCAAACGCTGATCGGATATGCCTTCATCACTTCGGATTTTGTCTCGACCACCGGGTATTCCGGTAAACCCATTCATGTGATGGTGGCTATCGGGCTGGATGGAAAGTTGCTTAGGGCCGAACTGGTCAAACATTCCGAACCGATCGTGCTGATCGGCATCCCTGACCGCAAGATCAAGGCGCTGACGGAAACCTATTCAGGGCTCGACATCATTGCCGAAGCAGCTGCCGGGGGCTCGGGACATGATCTTGAGATAATTTCCGGCGCCACGGTCACTATCATGATCATTGACGATTCAATCGTGCGCTCAAGCATCAAGGTGGCGCGTGTGCTGGGGTTGGGCGGTCTTGCAGCGGCGGTTATGCCGTCAGGGCCGCGCTATGAGTTAAATATGGAGGAACGCTCCGTTCGTGACTGGATGGCCATGACCGGTGATGGAGCCGTTAGGCGCCTGACGCTTGATAACGGGCAAATCAACGCAGCGTTCGAGGCCACCGGCGATGCGCGCGCAATTGCCAGGCCCGAACCCGGCGACCCAGCCGATCTTTACATCGAGATGCACACAGCCCTGGTTTCGGCCCCAAGTATCGGTCTCAGCCTTCTGGGCGAGGCGGAATACGGCAATCTGACCGAGTGGCTTGCAGAGGGTGAGCAGGCGATCCTCGTTTTGGGGCGTGGCAGTTATTCGTTTAAGGGATCGGGCTATGTGCGTGGTGGAATATTTGATCGTATCCAGCTGATTCAAGGCGATATTTCGGTGCGCTTTCACGATAAACACCACCGCCGCCTTGGCCGGGTTGCCGCCGATGGAGCTCCAACCTTCACAGAGCTTGATATCTTCAAAATTCCGGCAAATGCGGAATTTGACCCGACGCAACCCTGGCGCCTTCAGCTTTTAGCGCAGCGGGCAATCGGGCCGGTCGAAAAGACGTTTCTGACCTTTGATCTGGGCTACAACATCGCGCAACGCTATTTGACGCTGCTGGCACCAGCGGGGCCCATTGCCACCAGTGACGCAGGCGATCAGGATGCCCGGGCCGAGCTTTGGAAACGTATCTGGCTCAGCAAGAAAGTTGAGATCGGCGTTGTGCTGGCCATGCTGGTGGTGCTGACGGGTGTCTTTTTCTTCCAGGTGCAGGCAACCCGCAATGCACGCGCCTTTTACTGGTTCCGCATGGGCTTTCTGTTGCTGACTCTGGTCTTTATCGGCTGGCATCAGAATGCGCAGCTTTCCGTGGTCAACCTGATGGCGCTTGGCGCATCGCTGACCAGCGGGTTCAGCTGGGACGCCTTTCTGATGGACCCGCTGGTTTTCATCCTCTGGTCGTCAGTAGCGGCAGCGCTTCTGTTCTGGGGGCGGGGGGCCTATTGCGGCTGGCTCTGTCCGTTTGGCGCGCTGCAGGAGCTGTCAAACCAGATCGCGCGGTTTTTCAAAGTGCCGCAATGGATCCTGCCCTGGCCACTACACGAACGCCTCTGGCCGGTCAAATACATCATATTCCTCGCGTTGTTCGCCCTGTCACTGGTCTCGATCCCGCTGGCCGAGCAATATGCCGAGGTCGAGCCCTTCAAAACAGCGATCATCCTGAAATTCGCCCGCGCCTGGCCCTTCGTGCTGTTCGCCGCTGTTATCCTATTCCTCGGTCTGTTTATCGAACGCTTCTACTGCCGCTATCTGTGCCCCCTGGGTGCGGCACTGGCGATACCGGGCCGCATCCGCATGTTTGACTGGCTGAAACGCTACAAGGATTGCGGCAGCCCGTGCCAGACCTGCGCCAATGAATGTTTCGTTCAGGCGATCCATCCAACCGGCGAAATCAATCCGAATGAATGCCTGTCCTGCCTGCATTGTCAGGTTCTTTATCAGGACTGCAACAAATGCCCCGTTGTCATCAAGAAGATGAAGCGACGGGCAAAGGTGGCCCAGAGCACTGCCCTGTCAAGCGACGCTCTGGACCGTCTGACCAACCACCCCAACTCGACTGACAAGAAGGAGAGATCATATGTCAGATGAATTTGATACCAAGAATGGCCTGACGAGACGAGATGTTTTGACCGGCCCGGCAAAAGGCGCGCTTCTGGCGGGCACAATCGTTGCCGCAGGTGGCGGGGCCGCATTGGTTCCAACACAAGCAGCAGCCGGCAGTAACGAGCTGAAACCAGGTGAACTGGATGAATATTACGGATTCTGGTCTTCAGGTCAGGCCGGCGAGCTGCGCATCCTCGGTTTGCCGTCGATGCGTGAGCTGATGCGGGTACCGGTATTCAACCGCGATTCAGCCACTGGCTGGGGCCACACCAATGAATCGCTGAAGATCCTCAACGAGAACCTGCTGCCTGAATCAAAACAGTTCCTCGCTGATAACGGCCTTCAGACCTATGACAATGGTGACCTTCACCACCCGCATATGTCATTTACCGATGGCACCTATGACGGGCGCTATCTGTTCATGAACGACAAGGCCAACACCCGCGTTGCGCGTATTGATTGTTCTTTCATGAAACCGGACAAGATCATAGAGATCCCCAATGCGTCGGACATTCACGGGTTGCGTCCGCAGAAATACCCACGCACCGGTTACGTGTTTGCCAATGGCGAGCACCGGGTTCCGCTGGTCAATGATGGCACCAACATGGATGACGTAGAAGGCTATGTTTCCATCTTCACCGCGATTGACGGCGATACGATGGATATCGCCTGGCAGATCATGGTTTCTGGCAACCTTGATAACGTCGATTGCGACTATCAGGGCAAATATGCGGTTTCTTCCTGCTACAACTCTGAAGAAGCCACAAACCTGCCAGGCATGATGGAAGCCGAGATGGACCATGCGGTTGTCTTCAACATCGCCCGCATTGAGGCGGCTGTGGCGGCTGGCAACTTTGAGGTTCACAAGGGCGTTAAGGTTCTGGACGGGCGCAAGGGGTCTGATCTGACGGCCTATATCCCGATCCCCAACAGCCCGCATGGTGTGAACTCGTCACCTGACGGCAAATACGTGATGATCAACGGCAAACTGTCACCGACAGTGTCGATCATTCAGTATGACAAGCTGGAGGTGGTGTTTGACGGTGCCGATCCGCGCTCTTGTATCGTTGGTGAACCGGAACTGGGTCTTGGCCCGCTTCACACCGCCTTTGACGGCAAGGGGCAGGCCTATACCACCCTGTTCCTCGACAGTCAGATGGTGAAATGGGATATCGACAAGGCGATCCGCAAATATGCCGGTGAAGATGTCGATCCGATCCTTGCCAAAACCGATGTTGCCTATCAGCCAGGTCACAACCACACCTCGATGGGTGAAACCAACGAGGCTGACGGCAAGTGGCTGGTATCGCTCAACAAGTTCTCAAAAGACCGTTATATCAATGTCGGTCCGCTGAAGCCTGAAAACGAGCAGCTGATTGATATTTCCGGGTCCACACCGGAAGTCGTGCATGACAGCCCGACATTTGCCGAACCGCATGACTGTATCATCGTTCACCGCTCCAAGGTGACCCCTGATTCGATCTGGGAACGCGACAACCCGATGTGGGATGACGCCAAGGCTCAGGCGGCTGCGGATGGTGTTGATCTGGAAGAAGGATCGGAAACGGTCATTCGCGATGGCAACAAGGTTCGTGTCTATATGGTATCGCAGGCCCCGACCTTCTCGCTTGAGGAATTCAGGGTCAAACAGGGTGATGAGGTTACGGTTTACCTTACCAACCTTGATGACGTCGACGACCTGACCCACGGTTTCACCCTTGGCAACCACGGTGTCTGCATGGAGGTGGGCCCGCAGGCGACTGCGTCCATCACCTTCACCGCCAGCCGTCCGGGTGTGCACTGGTACTATTGCCAGTGGTTCTGCCACGCGCTCCATATGGAGATGCGCGGCCGGATGCTGGTTGAACCGGCGTAAAGGAACCCTCTGATGTTGCGCCTGTCGATCCTTGCTTTCGTTCTTGTCCTGACGGTCCTCCCTGTCAGGGCGGCTGAGCATGTGGTGAGGGCCGAGCCGGGCGCACTTCAGGCGGTGTTGAAATCGGCTGGGGCGGGGGATGTTCTCCGCCTCATGCCGGGCATCCATCAGGGGCCGGTGGTGATTGCGACGGCGCTGGTGCTTGACGGGGATGGCAAAGCGACGATTTCGGGCAACGGCACGGGATCAGTGATTACGGTGACGGTGCCCGATGTGACCATTTGCGGGCTGACAGTAAAAGGCTCGGGTTCCTCCGGCGAAGACCGCGATGCCGGGATTTCCCTTGGTAAAAAGGCCTTTCGCGCAGTGATCGCAAACAACCGTCTGATCGGCAATCTAGTCGGCGTGGATATCCGTGGGTCGCGCGATGCGCTGATCAAAGGCAATCTTATTCTTGGCCGTCAGGATCACCGCGTGAACGACCGCGGCAACGGCGTTTACTTGTGGAACGCACCGGGGGTCAAGGTAATCGGCAATGACATCCGCTGGGGCCGTGACGGGATATTTGTTAACACATCGGAAAAAAACGAATTTATCGGCAACCGCTTCCGCGATCTGAGGTTTGCGGTGCATTACATGTATGCCCATGACAGCGTTGTCAGGGGCAACATCTCGCTCGGCAATCACCTTGGCTATGCCATCATGTATTCCAACAATGTCAGGATCGTGGGCAACCTGTCGCGCGGGGATCGTGATCACGGCATCATGATGAATTACACCAACAGCTCCACCGTCACCGGCAACCGGATCGAGGATGTGGGCGATAAATGCGTGTTCATCTATAACGCCCATAAAAACACCCTCAGCGGCAACCTGTTTCAGGGCTGCCTGATCGGCGTGCATTTCACCGCCGGATCGGAACGCAACGACATCACTGGCAATGCCTTTGTCGGCAATCGCACTCAGGTCAAATATGTCGGTTCGCGCTGGCTTGACTGGAGCGCGGTTGGCCGTGGCAACTACTGGTCGGATCATGCGGCCTTTGATCTGGATGGCAATGGCATCGCAGATGCCGCCTATCGCCCCAATGACATCATGGACCATGTATTGTGGACCCAACCCGCGGCAAAGCCCCTGCTGGGTTCGCCCGCTGTGCAACTGATCCGCTGGTCGCAATCGGCCTTTCCGGCCCTGTTGCCGGGGGGCGTTATCGATCGCGCCCCGCTGATGCAGCCGGTCAACCCGACACTCAATGGATGGGAGGCGCTTCAATGACAGCTCTCAAAATCATTAATGCAACCCGCCTAATCGGCGCGGTTCAGACCGTCGCTGAAGTCAGCCTCAGCCTTCAGCGCGGCGAGAAACTGGCGCTGCTTGGGCATAACGGGGCGGGCAAAACCACGCTTATTCGCATGATCCTTGGCTTAACACCTTTAAGCGGGGGCAAGATCAGCGTGCTTGGGGCGGCACCGGGGTCGCGCAAGGCGCGGCGGATAACCGGGTTTCTGCCCGAAAGCGTGGCCTTTCATGGCAGCCTCACCGGGCGCGAGCAGCTTCGCCATTTCGCCCGGCTGAAAGCCGTGCCCGGGAAAGCCGCCGATGATCTGCTTGATCGTGTCGGGCTGGCAGAGGCGGCGGATCGGAAAATCCGCACCTATTCCAAAGGGATGAAGCAGCGGATCGGTCTTGCGCAAGCGCTCCTGGGGCGTCCTGAACTGGCGCTTCTGGACGAGCCGACAAGCGGGCTTGACCCGGTCTCGCGGCATGAGTTTTACGATATCGTTGAAGAGCTTGCGGCCAACGGTACCGCGGTTCTGTTGTCTTCGCACGCCCTCACAGAGCTTGAAACCCGCACCGACCGCATCGCCATTCTGAGCCGGGGCAGGCTGGTGGCTGACGATGCTCTTACCGATCTGCGCCAGTCCGCTCGTCTGCCGATCAAAGTGAATGTCACCGCGACCGAGGCAACCGTAGACCGCGTGGCGCAGGAGCTTGGGGGCACAAGGATCAACGGTCGTTCGGTGGCGCTGACCTGCCAGCAGGAGGAAAAGGTTACCCTGCTTGCCGCGATCACCGCCCTTGGCACATCGATCAAGGATGTCGATGTTACCCCTGCCAGCCTTGAAGAACTCTACCGCCATTTCAGCGCCAGCAGCGGGAGGCCGTCATGAATTCCACTCTCAGCATCGCGCGGCTTGAGCTTCTGATTGCGCGCCGCAACTTTTGGGTTGCAACCGCAGTGATCCTGATGGCGCTGTTCACCAGTGTTTTGACGCTCGCCGGGGGTGCTCCGAGTGGGACACTCGGGGTGGACCCGCTGCTGGTGGCGGTCACTTCAATCACCACCCTGTCGGTCTATCTGATCCCTCTCATAGGGCTTTTGCTGTCATTTGACGCGATTGCCGGTGAGAATGAGCGTGGCACCCTTGCGCTTGGACTTTCCTATCCGCTGTCACGGGCTGAAATCCTGATCGGCAAATTTCTGGCGCATATTCTGGTGCTGGGATTCGCCGTTGCAGTCGGGTTGGGGCTGACGCTGGTGCTGGTGATTGCCCAGCACGGTATTGCTGGTCATGATTACCTGCCGATCCTCAGGCTTTTCCTGACATCGCTGGCACTTGGGGCGGCGTTTCTGGGGATCGGCTATCTCGTTTCCTCCTTGGTGCGCCAGCCCAGCGTTGCCGCCGGTGTGGTGATCGTGATCTGGCTTGTCTGCGTCGTGCTTTACGACCTCGGCCTTCTGGGCGCTTTGGTGGCCGATGGGGGCGGATTCTTCACCAAAAAGCTGTTCCCATGGTTGCTTGTTGCCAACCCGGCAGATGCGTTTCGGCTTTTGAACACACCTCCGGTCACGGTTTCCGTGCTGACAAGCGGCATAGGTGCTGCCGGATCGGTCAGCGGCACGGCGGGGCAGGTGGTTTCGCTCCTGCTCTGGCCAGTTCTTGCATTCACTGCTGCCTTGGCCGCATTCAGAAAGGTAGAGCCATGAACAAGACCGCATTTGCCTGCCTCATGCTGGTTCTGCTCACGGCTTGCAAAGAAGATGTCGCTGATCTTGCAAAACCCGAGGCGGTTGCGCTGAACGAGGAGGCTGCCGGGCATTTCTGCCAGATGGTTATCCTTGATCACCCCGGACCAAAGGCGCAGATCCACCTTGCCGGTTATCCCGCCCCCTTGTGGTTCTCGCAGGTGCGTGACGGGATTGCTTACGTGAAGTCTCCTGAGCAAGTTGCTGAACTCATGGTGTTTTACGTCAACGACATGGGCGCGGCGAAAAGCTGGGAAACCCCCGGTGAAAGCAACTGGATCGATGCCGCCGAGGCGTATTTCATCGTTGGGTCAGATGCGAAAGGCGGTATGGGTGCACCAGAGATCGTTCCCTTTGCCAACCTCGCCGCTGCCCAGAAATTTGCCCACGAACACGGGGGTGAGGTCATGTCCCTGGCTGATATTCCCCTGGAGGCGGCCCTTTCGCCGGTGGCCTTCAATGCCTCAACTCTCAAGGTGCAAGAATGATCACAAGAAGACGCACCCTCGCCATTATCGCCGGGGCATCCTTACTGCCGGCTTTTGGTACGCACGCAAGCCCGAGCACCCGCCATTGGAAGGGCATCGCGCTGGGGGCAGAGGCCTTTATCCTGCTCGACCATCCAGAGGCAGAGCGTCTTCTTCCCCTTGCAGTCGCTGAAATTCATAGGCTCGAAGCCATCTTCAGCCTTTATCAGAAAGATAGCCAGCTGGCGCGGCTGAACAGGCAGGGAAGCCTGGCCAATCCCGACTTTGACCTGCTTGAACTTCTGTCGTTGTCTGGCCGCTTTGTGGCACGTACAAAAGGCGCTTTTGACCCCAGCATTCAGGCGCTTTGGGAGCTTTACACAACCGAAACGGCAAAGGGCAGGGTGCCGGATGCCGCTCAGATCGCCAATGCCCGAGATCTCTGTGGCTGGCGGCACGTGCGTTTGGAAACGGATGCTGTCCGGTTTGACCGTGAAGGGGTTAAACTGACGCTTAACGGGATTGCGCAGGGGTATATTGCCGACAAGGTTTCCGCTTTGCTGCACCGCAATGGCGTTGAAAACGTTCTGGTCAACACCGGGGAAATAACGGCTCTGGGGCAACAAAACGCTGGCCAAGACTGGGAGGTAACACTACCGGATGGGCAAAAAACCGTGCTCAAGGACCGCGCCATCGCGACGTCGTCGCCCCTGGGCACGGTTTTTGATCAATCCAGCGCGCTTGGCCACTTATTTGACCCGGCAAGCGGACGACCTGCCGGAAAACATCAAGCTGTCAGCGTTGTCGCCCATACCGCCACGGAAGCTGACGCACTTTCAACGGCGTTTTGCCTGATGGAGGAAGCAGAGATCACGGCGGTAAATGGCGACCATCAAACCATCTTGCACCGTTGAAAATGCCATCAAATCCAGAAGTTGGCGAATAGACAGACCGCCGGTTCAGCAGAACCCGTTTATGTCGCGCGCCTTCTTGATTAGGTTTGCTGGCTGTTGAGTCCGGCTCTGTTTTGGCTTCGATAAGCCTTTCCCGCCGGTTTTCTATCAATTCCGGCAGGTTTGAAAACAAATCAAACCAGAATTTGACCCACATCCGGCAAATTGCTGCCCAGCCGACAAAGTCTGGTCAAACTACGACCGCATTTGTCAGCAAATAATGATGAAAACATAGACAGTGGTTGCGTTTAGCAGTGTGGAAAGGACGCCTATTGTTTGCCCGGATTAGAACACCGTTAAAGCGGACCGCGCAGGTTTTCTCCGGCGCGGGTGCCGTTTTCGCGTTTCATGCGCTGAACTCCGGCGCGGCCTGTCTTATCGACAGCTTCTGGCCACCCAACCCCCGGAACACTTTCTGTCGGCACGACAGAACTATGAGCTGCATTTCCCCGGCCTGTTGGGTCAGCGTATTGAACATGCGCTCGATCCGGTCGTCGTCGGTATGGACGATCGCGTCATCCAAGATGATTGGGGGGGGTGCCGGATCTTGCCAAGAGGCGGGCGAAGGCCAGTCGGATCAGCAATGCGATCTGTTCCTGTGTGCCGCCGGACAGTTGGTCGTAGGTGTCCTCGCCTTCCGGGCGCGACAGGCCCGTGGGCAGCACACTGTCGGCATCCAGGGTCAGTTCCGCGCCCGGCAGGACCATGCGCAGGAGCGGGCGCAGCTCATTTCGGATTGGGCCGATATAGGCATCATGCGCCTGCTTCTGGGCCTCAGAAAGCGCTGCATCAAGCCGCTGGAGAACCTTTACCTCGGCCTGAACCTGCGTTGAGTGGTCCTTGGCGGTTTCCAGTTTTCCGTCTACCTCTCGCAGTTTTTCCTCGACCGCCAGGTCGGCGTCATGCGAGATCAGGGCTTCGAGAGCCGACAGTCGGTTGCCGATTTCGGCCATGCGGCTGTCGGCTTGATCGGCTACGTTTTGCGCGCGCTGCGCCCCGGCTTGCGCAAGTGAAAGATCTGGGGCATCGGCCGCGAGCTTCTGGACGTGTTGTCGAGCGTCCTCAAGAGCTTTCTCAAGCTCGGGTGTCTTCGCTTGAAGCTTGGTCAGTTCCTTGCTTTTTTCGCTCGGATCTTCGACCGTATCCGAGGCCCGGCTAAGCCGGTTTTTCGCTTCGTCTCGACGGACGCGAAGTTCGCGCACATCTCCGTGCTTGACGTCAAAGGTTGCGCGAGTTCCTTCCCGATCAGCCTGGGCTTGATCATGCGCGATCCTAGCAGCGCGGAAAGCCGCGTCAGTATCGGCCTGAGAGGGAAGGTGTTCGACTTCCGGTTCGCTTTCGGGCAAGACTGAGATTTCGTCCTTAAGGACCTGAATCCCGTCAGGCGCCGAGATGTTCAATTGGGCGTTTGCATCCCGCAGACCACCCTCTGCCGTCTTTCGTTTTTTGTCTGCCTGTCGTGCATCTTGCAGGGTCGGGTAGCAGGTCGCTTCGAGCGCGGCGTCGAATTCATCCTGTGCGTCATCCAGAGTAGCTGCGTCGCGCTGTTCGGCCGGGTGCACGCGGATCGCGCCGACTCCGGCGATCGTGATGTCGCCTCCTTCGGGCAACGCCTTACGATGCCCTGGTTCCAGAGGGGCGCCGTCCAGCGTAACCCGATCCTGTTGTCCGGGCTCCACACTCAGCGTGATGGCCGCTGCCGATGCTTCACGGGCACGCCTGAGGAGGTCGAGCTCCTGCCATGCCAATTCCAGCCGTTCCATCTGGCGCGCGCTCGGTGAGGCATCAACGATCTTGCGGACGCTTGCCGCTTCTTCCGAAAAGCAGAGCGCTTCCTCTAGGCGCTTGGCCAGTTCCCGGCGACGTTCCGCGCCCTTGCGCCCGGATTCGGCGGCTTGAACCGCATCACGCGTTTGTTCGGCGGATGTTTGCTCCTCCCGCGCCTTTTCTTCGGCGGTCCTGGCTTTGTCCAAGTCCGATTTCGCATCCGCGAGTTGCTCTTTGGCGCTGGTGACTTTTTCCTCAAGCTCGTCCAGCGAACTCCTGGCTTTGCGAAACTCTGTCAATTGTTCGTCGATCGCTTTTACCCGGTCCTGATGAGCGTCCAACACAAGTTGTGCTGTCTGGGCTGCTTTATCGGCCTTCGCCTGATCATCGAGAAAAGTTTCAGCTGATTTCAACAGCGCCTGAGCACTGTCCAGCGCATCATGCCTTTCCTTCACGGCTTCGGTATCGATCAGCCCGGATTTTTCATCATGCAACTCCCGCCTTTCTGTCAGTAGTGCACGCAACTGGCTGACCTTTCCCTGTAGATCCTCTTTCTGCCCTTCCAGATCAACGACAGCCTGTTCGGCTTCCCAAAGGGGGCCGTGTTTCTTGGTCGAGCCGGACTTGGTCAGATAGCGCTCAAGGTCTTCCTTCAAGGTCGCTCGAGTTTTCTCCATGTGACGGCCGCCGGTGATGTCCTCAATCTCTCCAGCCACTGAGGACAGCAAGTCGCGTCGCGCGGCCAAGGTGTCGTCTTCCTTGCCAGCCTGAAGCGTTGTTACGCCTTGGCGGACCCAGAGCAGGCCAGCCGGGCCACCATCCTTGGGCGGTTTGATCAGGTTGCGGATCCAGTCCTCGGCCTCTTCAGCCTGCTTGAACAAGTGGCCATCCCGATGAACGGTGACCTGCCTTTGGTCGGTTCTTGACGAGAAAACCTTCGAAACCCGATAGGATCGCCCATCGATTTCGATCTGGGCCGAGACCTCGGGATTGCCGCCGGCATGAGGGACAAGGCTGGCGGCTTCCTTCTGTTTCCAGGATTTCGCCTCGAAGAAGAACAGCGCATGCAGGGCATCGAAAAGGGTTGATTTCCCCTGTTCGTTGGGCGTGGCGAGCACGTTCAGGCCTGGACCAATGTCCAGGATCTCCACGGGCTGCGTGAAGCGGCGGACGTTGTTCATGCGGATTGACAGGAGTTTCATTGCGCGGCCTCCTTCACCAAGCTGTAGAGCCGTGTCAGCGCCGCATCGGCAATGTCCCGATCCGACCGGGACAGGTCGCCATCGTCTGCCTCTTCCTTAAGGGCCTCGGCCGCGATGCGCAGGGCTCCTCCACGAGCGATCTGATCCAGATCATCGGGCTGGTATTCGGTGTGAAGCTGGTGGTCGTGCCATTCGAAATGGCAGAATTCCGGGGCGATCCTTTGGATCTCCGCTATCAGAGCCATCCTCTGATCGAGGTGGACGAGTCCCCGGAGGTGCAGCTTGACTAAAGTGTTGCGCCGTTTGGTGCCGTCTGCCGGAAGGAGGTTCGCAAGGCTGGCCACTGCGTCGATCCCCGGCGAAAGCGAAATCTCCAGATCCTGCCAGTCATACTGTCCCAACGGAATTTCCGTGACCTCCGGTAAACTGCCAGGCGTGCTCAAGGAAATCATAAGGCAAGAACCCCGACCGGAATGTTTGAAGCGATCACGTTCCGGCGCGCCCGAATAGCGAGTGCGTGGCGTAATCTCCAAGGCGCCGTGCCAATCTCCCAGTGCGAGGTAGTCAAGGCTGGCGCGTTCGGCCCGGTCCGGCGGGATGGTTTCCGCACTGGGCTCGTCGGGGCGGAAATCCACGACCCCACCGTGAGCGAGGCCGATGCGGAACACCCATTCGGGCGTATCCTTGTGCGCCATGCCCTCGGTCAGGTCAAAATCCGGCGCACGGCGCGGACATGGCGCGGGTAGGAGAAAGGCATCATCCGACAAGGAGATCGGCAGGTCATCGCGCAGCACGTGCAGATTTTCGGGGGCGTGCTCCGAAAAAGTCTGCCAGATTAGATCGGCGGCCAAACTGTCGTGGTTGCCGGGAATGATCCACCAATGCAAATGCGCAGCATCTGCCATGGCAGAGATGGTTTGACGGATGAGGCGGAGCGACGGGGCTTCCTGATCAAAAGTGTCACCTGCAAGAAGGATGTGCTCCACCCCATGAGTTTCGGCCGCGTCGATCAGAGCGGGAATGACCTCGGCGCGTGCCTTGCGAAGATCGGCGCGGACGTCCTCGTCGAACCTCCCGAAAGGCTTTCCCAAATGAAGATCAGAGGTGTGGAAAAAACGAATTCCAGTCATGGTGTCAGTCTTTCTTGGCGAATGTGAGTCCAAACAGGGGTGTTGAGGCCAGTATGTCATGAACCGCCCCGGGTTTACCGGAGATCGTTTTGTTCAAATGTCAGGCAACTTTATCAAGTTCATTCATGTTTGCATAGAAAACCTCCTCTGCTTCTTGTGGCGTGACGTAGCCGCCTGCCAGAAGGGCATGCGCGTGCGCTTCGTTACCGCTGCCGCCCTCGTACACGAGTTGATCGAAGCCGTCGATGAACGGCGCCTGCAACGGCTGCAGAAACAATTGGCCGCACAGGACCTGCTGATCATCGACGAACTGGGCTTCGTGCCGCTCAGCAAGACGGGCGCGGAATTACTGTTCGAAGTGATCAGCCAACGCTACGAACGCAGGTCAATCATCATCACATCCAACTTGCCATTCGACGAATGGACTGAAACTTTTGGCACCGAACGCCTGACCGGCGCCATCCTCGACAGGCTTAACTTCACCTTACATTGCCCAAGAACCTGACGGCAAGTCGCGTCGATCGTTCTGTCCGGGCATGCAGACGTGAAAAGCTGAACTACATAGGGCAAGTTAGTTAAGTTGATGGCGTCTTATTCCAAGGAGGCCAAGAGGTTTCATCTTTCGAGGCTTAGAGTTGCTCTGCTAGGGTGAGCAACGCTAGGAATCGAGGGGTGTACTCAGTTCAAAGCGAACCACTCTAAAACCTGAAGTTTTCCGGGGGATGGTCCTGAGACCTCCGGGCCATCGAGCTTCCGCAAGCCGAGAAAAGGGTGGTACCCTTGTCTCTTGGCCGATGGAGTTAGCTTGTGGGCCTCCGGTCAAATGTGGGGTGTGATGTGGGGGGAAAGGCCATCAATTCAGGCGTTTACAGTATAAGTATATGATAACTATAGAAACTTCCAAAAGGAAGTGGCGGAGAGACAGGGATTCGAACCCTGGGTGGAGTCACCCCCACAACGGTTTTCGAGACCGCCCCGTTCGACCACTCCGGCACCTCTCCGCGGTGTTCGGGTCAGAACGAGGGGTGTTTAGTCCGCGTGGGCTGGTGTTGCAAGGTGGAGATTGGATTTTTTGCCTGTGACTCATCTGTGCCATAAGTCCGATTTCAATTGGTGAATCACTACTTTCCCCGGGAAGGCATTCGCGATAAGTTCCGCCTGTTTTCAACCTGTATGTCAAATTGCCGGATACCACGTCATGCTGCCTCTTAACCGCCCCGCTCAACAACCTGATCTACAGGCGCTCTATTTTGCTGCGGTGCAGGCCCACAACGCCGGTGATTTCGCCACTGCGAAACAGCAATATGAGCAAATTCTGCGGCAGGCCCCAAATCAGGTTGATACCAACTACCAGATGGGGCGCCTTCTGGTACAAACAAAGGCGGCCAAGCAGGGTTTGAATTACCTGGAAAAGGCAGCGCAGGTATCCCCGACAACCTTTGAGTTCTGGCGCATACTGGTTGACACCATGTCAGGCATCGGCCTGCGAAAACAGGCCAAAAGGACGGTCAAACGGGCGGGAACACACGGGTTCACGCTGGCAGAGATGACATCCCTGCGTGAACTGGCCGAGCGCGATCCGTCAAAATCCGTGACCTCGCTTGGCGGGGCGTCGCAGGAAGAGGTCGACCGGGTGGTTTTTCTGTTCCAGTCAGGTGACATCATCGCCGCGGAAATCGCGCTAAAGGACCTGATCGAAGCTCATCCCGCAGTTGCCTTCTTGCACAATCTCCACGGTATCATGTTGATGCAAAAAAAGAATTTTCGTCAGGCAGGTGAGGCGTTCCTGCGCGCCACTGACTATGATCCATTTTTCCCGGATGCGTTCAGCAATCTCGGCAAAGCCTATATCGAGCTTGAGGCGTTTCATGACGCACTTTCCCCCCTAAGAACCGCGCTCGAGCTTGCCCCCGACCTTTTGGCTGCAAATATCAACTTTGCTGATGCCTGTTTAGGCGTCAGTGATCTTGATCAGGCCGGACGCCACTATGAAATGGTCTTGAAGGCCGAGCCTGCGTCCAAAGAAGCACTGATCGGTGTGGCACGTGTGCAGCTTGAACGCGGCGAACATGACAAGGCGCTCAAAGGATTTCGCGCTCTTCTGAAAATACTGCAACCGGGGCAGGAGTATGAAAACTGTTCACTTGCAGCAGCCAATTGCCTGGGCGAACTGGGCCGGGTGGAGGAAAAGATCAACCTGCTAAGCGGTTTTCTGAAATCCTATCCCAAATCAATTGCTGCCCTGACTGCGCTTGCCGACGAGTTTGGCCATTGGGCCCAATTTGAAGAAGCGCGTGCAAAATATCTGCAGGTTCTGGAGCTTGAACCTAATAATACAGCTGCCTTTTTGCGCCTGGGACGATTGCAAAAATGGAAGTCCGGCGATCCCTTGATCGCAAAGGCCGAAGCATTGTTTAAAACGCCGTCACTCTCCGACAGTGATCGCCTAAATCTCGGTTTCGCTTTGGCCAAAGCAATGGAAGATTGCGAAGAGCACAGCAAGGTCTTTCGCTATCTCGATCAGGCAAATGCCGCAACGCGCAGAGAATTCACATATTCAACAAATGTCGTCAGAACCGAGTTTGAGGCGATGAAAACACAGTACACGCCCGAGTTTTTTGAGCAAATCGCTGAAAACAGCTTAGCTGATGAAACCCCGATATTCATTGTCGGCCTACCGCGGTCGGGCACCACTTTGACTGAGCAGATATTGTCAAACCATCCAGAAATTGCCGGTGGCGGTGAGATCGGTTCCTTTTCAAACCCTTTCATGGCATTGATCACCAAACCCGACGGCGGATTTGTGCCCGAGGCTGATCTTAAGATCGCAGATCTGAGAAGAGTGGCTGAAGGCTGCATCAAAACCCTAAAATCGGTCAATCCCAACACCCGGTTTGTTACCGACAAGATGCCACACACATTTGTGGTTCTGGGATTTGTGCTTGCATTATTGCCAAATGCCCGCGTTGTCTGGGTGTCGCGGGATCCGGTCGACAATTGCCTTTCGCTCTATAAAAACAGGTTCACAGACAAAGGGCATCGCTATTCCAACACGCAAAAGGAGCTCGGCGATTACTACGTCATGTGTCGTGATCTGATGGCACATTGGCAGGAGTTGTTCGCAAACAGGTTCGTGGCCTTGGACTATGACAAACTGGTCGCTGATCCCGATACGGAAATCCGCGGCCTGATCTCTGCACTTGATCTTGAATGGAACGACGCCTGTCTCGATACGCAATCCAATGCGCGTAAGGTCAAGACGCTCAGCGTCTATCAGGCACGGCAGCCGATTTATAAATCGTCGGCCAAAGGCTGGAAGAAATACGAAAATGACCTTGGTGAGTTGTTGGATGCGCTAAGAGAAGGCGGAGTTGAGGTCGGTTAACCGGCTCAGCTACCGCGTGCGCCTTCCTGCTCCGGCAAGCGCCCCGCGTTTTCAATCACCTTGATCAGGGGCTCCAACTCCTTCTCAAACCGCTGCCAGGATTTGACCGAGCTTTGATACATCTTCTGCCGGACCTGACCCAGCGATGCGGTTTGTACGTTGCGCCTGGTTTTGTGGAACTCCAAAACTGACGCCTCCCAGTCAAGTTCGCAATACTCCAGCAACGCGCGGCTTTCTGCTTCCTGATCCGCAGTCAGTGACTCGTAGGAACAGTCATAAATCATACCGGGGAACATGGCGTTCCAGTGATCCATCAGATCGCGATATATGACGTAAAACTCCGCCAGTTCTGTCAGATCATAGGCATATTGATTGCCGGAAGATTTGAAGAAATTGCGGTAGATCGAAAGGCAGGTATCGCGTGGATCGCGTTGCAGATTGATAATTTTCGCATTTGGAAAGACGGCCCTGATCAGGCCAATCCAATGAAAATTGATCGGGAGCTTGTCGCTCACCCTTGCTTCGCCGCTGGCGGTTTCGGTGAGCAACGACAGATAATCGGTGGTGAATGCCTCAAAAGCCGTCAACGGTAGGCTGGTCATGCCGCTCAGGTTCTTTTGGCCGAACGCATCGACAAAGGTCAACTCGTCTGCACCGAATACCTGACTGTGACTTGCCAGGATTTGCTCTACCAGTGTGGTGCCGGAACGGTTCATGCCGACGATAAAAATCGGCTTGGCGCTGTCAGAGGCATTGGGTGCGAGTTTCTCGATGAATGCCGGGGAGAATGTGCTTTTGATCTCTGCAACAAAGGCGCTCTGCATTTCAGAAGAATAGTCCAGTACAATCTTGCGTTTTTCCTGATTGCCGGCCCTGAGGTACTGAAAGGCCGGGGCGTAATCACCGATATCTTCAAGCGCCTTTCCCAGGGCGAAACCAAGGTGCATCCTGGTTTCATCCGAACTGTCTTTCGCTGCAAAAACTGATTTCATCTGGGCAATCATCGGATCATCGGCTGTGAATTTCTTGACCAAGCTTAAATGCCGATAGCCCTCTGCCAGCGTCGGATCTTCGGCAATTGCGCTTTCAAGATGTCTGACAGCCTCTTCCTGCCGCCCCATCTGGCTCAGAATGACACCCAGCCGATGATTGGGATCGGACTTGTTCTGAGCATATGGCAAGGCCTTTTCAAGCCAGGACGCGGCATTGTCCAGATCACCGGACTGGATATGGGCAAACCCCATATTGACCATCAGATCACTGCTTTGAGGGTCGGATTTCAATCCGGCTTCAAAACTGGTGATGGCGTCTTCAATGCGATCCTGATCAAGATAGATCGTACCTTGAGTGTTTAGCGCGTTGGCATATTCCGGGCGAAGAGCGAGTGCCTTGCTGGCCATGGCAAGCGCCTTGGTGCTGTCCTTGTTTTCTCGGTAGATCAGCCCGAGATTATTAAACGCCTCGGCCAGATTGGGGTTAAGGGAAGTAGCTTTCTCCAGATAGGGCAGCGCTTTGTCAAACTGATCAAGCTGAACCAGTGCCGAGCCAAGATTGCTGAGCGCCTCGGCATAAGAAGGGTTTATTCTGACGGCATTTTGAAACGCCGCGATTGCCTCACGCGAGTTGCCAAGCTGGGCCAGTGCCATGCCCAGAATGTTGTGCAACAGGGCTTCACGCGGCGCCAGAACCAGCAAGATCCGGGTCTGATCAACAGCGGAGGCGAAATCACCGCTCTGAAGCAGGCGCACCACCTGATCGACATCGGCTTGTGTCAGCGAAGCGCCACTGCCCATTGCGCGACGCAGTTTCAAAACTGCGTTGCGGGCCTTTGTGTGATTGGGGGCTTTTGAAAGGATTTGCGCATATAGCGATAGCGCCCGCCAGCTATCGCCGGTTTTCTGCGCCATTTCAGCGGCTTGAAGCGTGTCTTTCAGCGAACTGCCTTTGCCTGACATCGGTTTTGCACTTCCTTTACAAAGCGGATTGCGCCTGTATCCAATACTTGGCGCGTTCATGCAATTGCTTCTTCGCCGACCGGTTGATCGCCGCGTACGATTTAAAGCAGGATGCAGGCTTGACAAGACCTGACCAATCCCCGATACACCGCCATCGCTTTGGCCCTGACCAAAGCATGTGAAATCTCGCTCTGAGAGGGGCGCGCTGTCCGAGGCAACGGTAAGACCGGTATAAACACCCGAAATCGGGGGCCGCAGAGACGCGAAGGACAAAAGGAATTCTGCGATGTTCGCAGTGCTGAAAACTGGAGGCAAACAGTATAAAGTTGCCAGTGGCGATGTCTTGAAGGTTGAAAAACTGGCAGGCGACGCCGGGGACAAGGTCCAGTTCAACGATATTCTGATGCTTGGGGGTGACAGCGTGACTGTTGGCGCACCTCTGGTGGATGATGCCGCCGTGCAGGCTGAGATCCTCGATCAGATCCGCGGCCCGAAAGTCATCAACTACGTCAAACGCCGCCGCAAGCATTCAAGCCAGCGCAAGAAGGGCCACCGCCAGTCGCTGACCGTTCTGCGCGTGACCGATATTCTGGCCAAAGGTGCCGGAAAATCAGGTGTTGCTGCGGCTGTTGGCGGCAGTGTCGAAGTGGCTGAGGCCGCGCCGAAAAAACCCGCTGCCAAGAAAGCAGCTCCGAAGAAAGCAGAGGCCAAGAAGGCCGAACCGAAAAAGGCCGCGCCGAAAAAGGCAGAGCCCAAGGTGGAAGCTGCCGCTGATGATCTGAAGGCACTTTCCGGTGTCGGCCCGGCGCTTGAGAAAAAGCTGCTGGCAGCCGGCGTGACCAGTTTCGCCCAGATCGCAGCATGGACCGCTGATGATATTGCTGCTATGGACGAGCAACTGTCGTTCAAAGGCCGGATCGAGCGTGAAGGCTGGGTCGAACAGGCCAAAGAACTGGCTAAAGGTTAAGGAGAAGCGAGATGGCACATAAAAAAGCAGGCGGTTCATCCCGTAACGGTCGCGACTCCGCCGGACGTCGCCTTGGTGTAAAGAAATTTGGCGGTCAGGCCGTCATTCCGGGCAATATCATCGTGCGCCAGCGCGGCACCAAGTGGTGGCCGGGTGCTGGTGTCGGCATTGGCCGTGATCACACCATTTTTGCGACCGCTGAGGGCTGTGTGAAATTCCACAAAGGCCTCAAAGGCCGCACCTTTATCTCGGTTCTCCCGGTGGCGGAGGCCGCTGAGTAAGCCGAACCCCAAAAAGGTTGAAGAAATTCAAAGGGATCGGCAAAACGCCGGTCCCTTTTCTCGTTTGAGGCACGTCTCATGGAACTCAGAACTGAACGTCTGCTGTTGCGGCCATACAAATTGGCTGACGGGCCTCAGCTTGCTACAGGGCTTAACGATCTCGATGTTTCAAGCTGGCTTGCAACGGTTCCCAATCCCTATGGCCTTGAAGATGCTGAGAAGTTTATCAACGCTAATATGCAGAATTCAGATTCTGTTTTTGCCGTTGTGGATGAATCCGGTTTGGTGGGCGGCATTGGAACCCGCAACGAGTTGGGCTACTGGATCGCGAAACCCAGCTGGGGGCAGGGCTATGCGACCGAGGCCGTCAATCGCGTGATTAGGTATTTCTTTGAAACCACAGAGTCAGAGTCACTTTCTGCCGCGTATTTTCAGGGCAATGAGACCTCGCGGCGAATTCTTGAGAAGGCCGGATTCACGTTTGTGGCTGACAAGCAGGTTTCCTGTGCCGCACTGGGCGGTAGCGTTACTTCAAAAGATATGGTGCTAAGCCGGAACGACTGGCAGCAAGCAACCAGGTTGGAAATCTGAGATGGGCGTTTCAACCCTCGCGTTTCTCGCCTTTGCCGCTTCGCAGGTCGGCACGCCGGGCCCGGCAAACATGGCCCTGCTGGCGACAGGGGCACGGTTTGGCTTGCGTCCGGCCTTGCCGTTCGTTGCTGGTGTGGCCCTTGGTAAACAGCTGATCATCTGGCCGATCGGTTTTGGCCTGATGGGGCTTGCTGGGACCATCCCCTGGCTGTTTGAGGCGCTCAAATGGGCCTCGGTCGCGTATATCTGCTGGCTGGCCTGGAAGGTCGCCTTTTTGTCATTGCAACCCGGGCACGCACAGGACGATCCGCCGGGTTTTGCCGCCGGTCTGATCATTCACCCGCTCAATCCCAAGGCCTGGGCGATGATAACCACCGGATTCACGTCTTTCGTCGATCCCGGCACCTCTGCCTTGATGGCGACATTGATGATCGCCATATGTCTTTTGGCCTGTCAGGCGGCCTTGCACCCTCTCTGGTGCTGGGGCGGTGAACGGCTGGCCCGGACAGTCGCGGGAACGCCACGGGAAAGACACCTGATGTTCACACTTGCCGGGTTAACCGTTCTGAGTGTGTTTTATGTATTGTTCAGGGGAGCTTGAAAATGAAGCTTGAATCCATTGCCCGCCAACCGGTTATCGACGCCGCGCGTATCTCGCTGCGCCCGTTGCAAAACGATGACGCAGCACTTGTTGCAAAACACGCCAATGATCAGCGGATCGCGCAGATGACCACGTCGATCCCGTTTCCGCTGTCACAGGAAGCGGCCGAAGAATTTGTCGGCGAAGCCCTGGCCACGGACCGTGTGCAGGATATCTGGGCCATTGATGGGCAAAAAACCGATGCACCGGCGCTTTTGGGGGTTATCTCGCTCAAATATCTGGATCGGGACCAGTCCGAGGTCGGCTATTGGGTGGCTCCGGAATACTGGAACCGTGGCTATGCCGGTGAGGCGGTCAAAGCATTGCTTTCCGCCAACCCCCATGCCAACCGTTCGGTTGTCGCCTCGGTGTTTCAGGATAACCCTGCCTCAGCCAGAGTTCTTGCCGGTGCTGGTTTCACCTGGCTCGGCGAAGCAGAGGCGTTTTCACTGTCACGGGCGGCCCATGTGCCCACCTGGACCTATTTAAAGACCCTCTGACGATTGCCTTGCGCGGTGAGAGGCCTTAGGTAACGCACCGAAAGGCATGAAATCATGAAATTTCTTGATCTGGCAAAGGTAGTGATCCGCTCAGGCGCCGGTGGCAATGGCTGTGTCAGCTTTCGCCGCGAGGCGCATGTGGAATATGGCGGACCGGATGGCGGCAATGGCGGCAAGGGGGGCGATGTCTGGGTGGAAACCGTGGACGGGCTCAACACGCTTATCGATTTTCGCTATCAGCAGCATTTCTTTGCGCAAAATGGTAAATCCGGCATGGGCCGGGCACGATCTGGTAAGGACGGCGAGGCCAAGGTCTTGAAAGTCCCCGTCGGGACCGAGGTTCTGGATGAGGATCAGGAAACCGTGCTGGCCGACCTTACCCACCTTGGCCAGCGGGTCATGCTGGCAGCAGGTGGCAATGGCGGCTTTGGTAACCTGCATTTCAAATCCTCCACCAATCAGGCGCCTCGCCGTGCCAATTCAGGCCAGCCAGAGATCGAGCGTGAACTTTGGCTCAGGCTGAAACTGATAGCCGATGCGGGTTTGCTCGGTATGCCGAACGCAGGCAAGTCGACATTTTTAGCCGCCACCTCCAACGCCCGCCCGAAAATCGCCGATTATCCGTTTACAACGCTCCATCCCAACCTCGGTGTAGTCGGGGTTGACGGGGCTGAATTCGTTGTTGCCGACATTCCCGGCCTGATTACCGGTGCACATGAGGGCAGGGGGATTGGTGATCGGTTCCTTGGCCATGTGGAACGCTGTGCCGTACTTTTGCATCTGGTCGATGGAACATCCGAAACGATGCTTGAGGATTACCACACCATCATTGACGAGCTGAACGCCTATGGCGGCCAACTGGCAAAGAAACCCCGCGTTACCGTTTTGAACAAGATCGATGCGCTTGATAACGAAGAACGCCCGGAAAAAAGGGCGATTCTGGAAACCGCTTCAAAGCACCCGGTTCTGATGATGTCAGGCGTCTCCCATGAAGGGACAACCGACGTGTTGCGCGAGCTGCGTCGCCGCATCGGTAAACGCGATCAGTTTGAACTTGCCGAAGAAACGGAAGCCAAAGCGTGGCATCCTTAAACGCATATCAGGATGCGCGCCGGGTTGTTATCAAGATCGGCTCGGCCCTGCTGGTGGACAGCGACAGCGGGGAATTGCGCCTTGACTGGCTCGCAGGGCTTGCCGCGGATGTGGCCAAGGCCAAAGCGCGTGGACAGGATGTGATTATCGTTTCCTCCGGATCAATCGCGTTAGGCAGGCGGGTTCTGAAGCTGCCGGAAGGTCAACTTTCGCTTGAACAGAGTCAGGCCGCTGCCGCCGTTGGCCAGATCAGGCTGGCGCGCGCTTATGAAACCGCGCTTGATCCGCATGGTATCACCACCGCGCAGGTGCTGGTGACGCTGGAAGACAGCGCCAACCGCCGCCGCTACCTCAACTCCCGCGCCACGCTGGCGACGCTGCTGGAGCTTGGCGTTGTCCCGATCGTCAATGAAAACGATACCGTCGCTACTGATGAAATCCGCTTTGGCGACAATGATCGCCTGGCGGCCCAGGTAGCGGTGATGGGCGGGGCCGATCTGTTAATCCTGCTGTCGGATGTGGATGGGCTTTACTCGGGCAATCCGCAAACCGACGATACCGCAGAACATATTGATAATGTGAAGAAAATCACCCCTGAGATCGAAGCTATGGCCGGTGATGCGATCAACGAAACATCAAAGGGCGGGATGAAAACCAAACTGATTGCTGCAAAGACGGCAACGGCAGCGGGATCGGCTCTGGTGATCATGAAAGGCGACGTGAAGCAACCCGTCACTGCGCTCTTCAACGGGGCGGCGCATACCTATTTCACCCCCAATGGCGATCCGGCTACTTCGCGCAAACAGTGGATTTCGTCAATGAAACCAAAAGGTGAAATCGCCATTGATGCCGGGGCTGCAAAAGCGCTTCACAGTGGTAAATCCCTGCTGCCGGCAGGGGTTGTCGGTGTGACCGGTAGTTTCATGCGCGGCGATCCCGTTGCCATTCTGGGTCCCAGAGGCGAGATTCTGGGTGCCGGGCTTTCGGGCTATGAAAGCAGTGAAGCAATGACAATTAAAGGCCGCCACAGCCGCGAGATTGCCGATCTTCTGGGATATCCCGGGCGGGCGGCGCTGATCCACAGGGATGACATGGTACTATGAAAGATACAGACGATATTACGGGCATGATGGACGCGATTGGCCGCAATGCCCGCAGGGCTGCGCAGGAACTTGCATCCGCCACAGCGGAACGCAAACATGCGGCCCTGATTGCGGCGGCAGATGCCGTCAGAAAGCGCAGCGATGAGATCATCAAAGCCAATGCGCTGGATCTGGACTATGGCCGCGCCAAAGGGCTGAGTCCGGCGATGATGGACAGGCTTATGCTCGATGAGGCCCGCATTCAGGGCATTATCGACAGCCTCAGAGCGGTTGCCGAACAGGCCGATCCGGTCGGTGAAGTGATTGCCGAATGGGAAATGGCCTCGGGTCTCAATATCAGGCGCGTGCGCACGCCCTTGGGTGTCATCGGCGTGATTTATGAAAGCCGACCGAATGTCACGGCTGACGCAGGGGCACTGTGCCTTAAGGCTGGTAACGCCGTCATTCTGCGCGGCGGGTCTGAGAGTTTTCATTCTTCGGGCGTGATCCACCAATGTCTGGTGGAAGGGTTGCTGGCAGCTGGTCTGCCCGGCGAGGCGGTGCAACTGATCCCCACCCGGGATCGCGCAGCGGTTGGTGCAATGTTGACGGCAACAGATTACATAGACGTCATCGTTCCCCGTGGTGGCAAAGGTCTGGTGGGACGGGTTCAGGCCGAAGCACGCGTGCCGGTCTTTGCCCATCTCGAAGGGATCTGCCACGTCTATGTGGACAAGGCCGCCGATGTGAAAAAGGCCCGCGACGTTGTGATGAACGCCAAGACAAGGCGCACCGGGATCTGTGGAGCGCTTGAGTGTATTCTGATCGACCAGACCTTTTTCAAAGCGCACGGCGCACCTTTCCTGAACGATCTGATCGCTGCAGGTGTTGAGGTGCGCGCTGATGGCGGCCTGCAGTCAATTGCAGGTTCTGTTGCGGCGCAACCCGGTGATTTCGGCCAGGAATTCCTCGACATGATCGTCGCAGCCAGGCTGGTCGATGGGGTGGATGGGGCAATTGCCCATATCCGTCAATTCGGTTCGGCCCATACCGATGCCATCATCACCGAGGATGACACTACCGCCAACAGGTTCTTCAAAGAAGTCGACAGCGCCATCCTGATGCGCAACGCCTCAACCCAGTTTGCCGATGGCGGCGAATTTGGCATGGGGGCGGAAATCGGCATCGCCACTGGCAAGCTCCATGCCCGCGGTCCGGTCGGGGCGGCCCAGCTGACCTCGTTCAAATACCTGGTGGAAGGCAACGGGACAGTGCGCGACTGATCAGAATCCCAACAGGTTTCTTTTTGGCAGAAATACTTTTCTGGGGGTCAGGGGGCAGACAGCCCCCAAAAATATAACCCGCCGGTAACTGGCGGGTTTAAAGTCGGGGGACGTTCAGGAAGAGTTAACGACCCCAGGTCCTGATCACGCCGCAATCCATGTGAACGAAGTTGGAACGGGAGTATTTTCCAACCCCGCCGGAGTTACATGCCATGCCGGCTTTGGCCACTTGGCCAACGGAACGGGAATTCAGTCTCAGATCAGCCGCCATTCCCTTCATGTGAAGGGAGTTCTTCGCGACACCACGGCTGCGGCGGCGCAGCATGGCGTTCGTGGTCGGGCTGCGATAGCCCGAGAGCAATTGATAGGGTTCGGTCGTTTGCAGCAATCGGTGCGAGGCGGCGATGATATCGATATTCCGGTTATCCATCCTGACGGCGCGGTCTTCGCGCCAGTCGCGCATGAAATAGTTAATCTCTTTCAGCGCTTCTTTGATGTATTTGCCTTCAATCCAGTAAATCATCTCGATGCTCTCGCCCGTACGGCCTGAGCGCATCGAAATTTTGCGGATATCGCCGGCGCCCTTCAAAATACCGAAAGTATTGGAGTAAACCGGAGCTGCCGTAACAGCCATCGAAGCAAATGCGCCCAGTACCGCACGCCTTGAAAGATCACCTCTGACCGGATTAATCATCGTTAGGCCTGTCCCATCGCCTTGCTGTTTGCCCACAGCTATTAACACTGTTCCCCCAGTGGCCATATTTATGACACAAAACGAATCGCCAACCAAGTATAAGTTTGGAAACAATCAAGGGCGCGTTAATCATAGGCGAATTTTCGCCACTCTACCTGTTGTTCTGACTCCGCTCCCAACATCAGCGATGCGTTTCGGACACAAATCTTTGTGACACAACCTAAGGGGCGATTGTTTCTAGGCCGCGAATCTGCGCAAATACCATATATGGTAGTAATATGCCGTCAGAGTTTGTGTTTAAGAGGCAAAAAATGACAAGCGCTCATCTCCGAGGTTCCGCAATTCCCGACCGGCTTTTGACCGCCGTTGTAGCGGCAACGATCGCTTTCCTAGTGGTTTTCTCACCGCTGGCACAGGCACAAAGCACTGCTTTCAAACAAGCTGTGGCCCTGGCCGCCGGCAATGACGAGGATATCCTGGCGTTCTACAAAGAGCGCGAATACAAGCCGATCTGGACCGGGGCGGAGGATCGTCAGCGTCGAAAAGCGTTTTTGGAGTTTGTTTCGCGCGCCGGTGATCACGGATTGCCTGTCAGTCGTTATGACGCCGAGGAGTTGAGGGAGGATTTCGGCAATATCAAATCTGCCCGTGCACGCGGCACGCTGGAGGTCGAAACCACCCGCAAATTCCTGCAATATGCCAATGATCTCCAATACGGTATTCTGGAGCCGAGCCGTGTTGACAAGGAACTTTATGTTTTCCCGCCGCGCCGGAACCGCGTGGAGATGTTGCGCGAATTCACCGAAGGATCGCCGCGCGCTTTCCTGAAGGCCCTGCCACCGAAACACCCGGATTATCACCGCCTATTGAAAGAAAAGGCCCGCCTGGAAAAAATTGTCGGCAGTGGCGGTTGGGGCGCTAAGGTAAAGGTCAAGAAGCTGAAGCCGGGAAATTCCGGCAAACATGTCCTTGCCATGAAAGCCCGCCTGAAAGCGATGGGCTACAAGAAGCTGGGCATATCACCGGAGTATAACGAGGTGATGGAGGCTGCGATCGTCCAGTTTCAGATCGATCACGGACTCAATGCCGATGGCGTGGCAGGTAGTGCAACCATCACTGCAATGAATATTTCAGCCCAGACCCGGTTGCAGCAGGTGATCGTCGGACTGGAACGCCTTCGCTGGATCAACAAAGATCGCGGCAAGCGGCATATCTTCGTTAATCAGGCTGATTTCAGAGCCTATGTGATGGATAACGGCAAACCAACATTGATCACCCGGGTTGTGGTCGGCAAGGCCTACAAATTCCGCACACCGGAGTTCAGCGATGTGATGACACATCTGATCATCAATCCAACATGGCATGTGCCAAAATCCATCGCGCGCAACGAATACCTGCCGATGCTGCAAAAAAATCCCGACGCGCTGCGCCGTCAGGGGTTAAGGATGACCGATATCCATGGCCAGCGGGTTGATCCGGCCTCGCTCGACTATTCCGAGTTTGACGCGCAGCATTTCCCGTTTGATCTGAAGCAGCCTCCGGGCAGAGGCAATGCGCTTGGCCGCGTCAAGTTCATGTTCCCCAACAAGTTCAACGTCTATTTGCATGACACGCCGTCAAGATCGCTGTTCAAAAAAGATACCCGCGCTTACAGCCACGGATGCGTCCGGGTGCATAAACCCCTGGAGCTTGCCTATACTCTGTTGGCCCCGCAAAGCACCGATCCGGAAAATCTGTTTCACAACTATCTGGATACCGGACGCGAAACACAGGTGGATCTTGATCAGCCGATTCCGGTGCATCTGGTTTATCACACGGCCTGGGTCACAGCGCAGGGGCGGCCAAATTACCGGCTTGATACCTACAAGCGTGACAAGAAGATCTTCAAGCTGCTGCAGAACGCCGGGGTGGTCTTGCGCGCGGTTCGCAGTTAAGAAACCAGGGTCAGTCCGATGTGGCCGCATGCTGCTGGAGGCTGAACCGGGAAAAAGGTCCATGGGGTGACCGGGTATTCCGGTCACTCTTTTTCATGCAGCCGGGATAGCAACGAAATGAAACTAACGGTTGAGGCAGTTGCTGTGGCTCTTGGCGCCGCCTGGGAAGGCGATGGTGCGATTGAACTGTCCCGTGCATCAGAACCTTCGGCGGCAGGTCCCGATGATCTTGCACTGGCCATGGACCAGACCTTCGCCGACGCGCTGGCAGCAGGGCAGGCGCGGGCGGCAGTTTTGTGGCAGGGCGCTGACTGGCGGGCGCTTGGCCTGAAAGCAGCGATTTTCGTCACCCGCCCGCGATTTGCCATGGCTGGTGTAACCGCGGCCTTTGCCCGGTTCCCGGATCTGGCGGAAGGCATTCATCCCACCGCTGTTATTGATGCCACGGCCAAAATCGGTGCCGGGGCCGAGATAGGGCCATTTGTTACCATTGGTGCCGGGGTGCAGATCGGTGAAAACACCCGCATCCTGGCCCATGTCGCAATCGCCGAAGAGGCGCAGATCGGCCCGGATTCGCTGCTTTATTCAGGGGTCAGGATCGGCGCCCGCGTCAGGATCGGCGCCCGGTTCATCGCCCATTACAACGCAGTCGTTGGCAGCGACGGGTTCTCCTTTGTCACGCCGGAACCGTCGGCAGCAGAAGAAGCCCGCTCCAATTTCAAGGCCAGTGGCACTGCGCCACCGCAGGCCTATCATCGCATCCACTCAAATGCGTCGGTCGAAATCGGTGATGATGTGGAACTCGGTGCCATTTCATCGATTGATCGAGGTACCGTGGCCGATACCCGCATCGGACAGGGAACCAAAATCGATAACCTCGTACAAATTGGCCACAACGTCGTGATCGGACAGGATTGCCTCTTATGCGCGCAGGCTGCCATAGCTGGCTCATCAGTTCTGGGTGACCGGGTGGTGCTTGGCGGGCAGGCGGGCGTTGGCGATCATATCACAATCGGTAATGACGTGGTTGCCGCCGGGGCCAGCGCAATTCTGTCAAATGTGCCACCGGGCCGGGTGATGATGGGCTATCCGGCCATGAAGATGACGCAGAATATCGAAGTCTACAAGGCCCTGCGCCGGCTGCCGCGGTTGACGGCAAGAATAGAAAGCCTGCAAAAACAGGTTTCAAATCTGCTCAATAAATCCTAAAGCATATGGCGAATGGGCCGAAGTGGTCTGGCAGGAGATTATTGTGCAGTCGATCAGGCAAAAAGTCCTTGAAATCATCGCAGAACAGGCCGTTCTGGATGTTTCAGATATCAAGGCAGATGCGACACCGGAAAGCCTTGGGCTGGATTCTCTGGGCCTTGTCGAAGCTGTTTTTGCCATTGAGGAACAGTTTGATGTGTCGGTTCCCTTTAACGCCAATGAGCCTGGCAAGAGCGGTTTTGATATTTCCAGCGTCGATTCGATGATCTCTGCAGTTGAATCTCTGGTAGGCGAGAAACTGGGCGTCGCCGGGTGACAAAACGCGTTGTTATTACCGGGCAGGGCACGATCAATGCGCTTGGCTGCTCGGTTGCCGAAACGCGTGAAGGCTTTGGCGAGGGCCGGTTGGGCATCGGACCATTGGATTTTCCTGATGTCGACCGGTTGTCGATCAGGATCGGCGGGCAGGTTCTGGGGTTCAATCCCGAGGATCATTTCAACCGTCAGGAAATCTCGCTTTACGACAGGTTCACCCAGTTTGCGCTTTTTGCGGCGCGCGAGGCAATAGACCAGTCCGGCCTTATTTTCAGCGATCAGCTGTCCGAGGAAGCCGGGGTCGTTCTGGGGACAGCCGGTGGTGGTTTGCAGACGCAGGACGAAAACTATCGCAGCGTCTATTCGGAAGGCAAAAACAGGGTGCATCCCTTTGTGGTGCCGCGCCTGATGAACAACGCGGCTGCCAGCCATGTGTCGATGGTGCACAACCTTAAAGGGCCCAGCTATACAGTTGCCACGGCCTGCGCCTCGTCCAATCACGCGATGGGGCAGGCCTTTCAGCTGGTTCAAAGCGGGGCTTCCAAGGTGATGATCACCGGGGGGTCGGAATCTATGCTGTGCTTTGGCGGGATCAAGGCATGGGAGGGCCTGCGGGTGATGTCGCGCACCGCCTGTCGCCCTTTTTCAGCCAATCGTGACGGCATGGTTCAGGGTGAGGGTGCGGCTGTTTTCGTATTTGAAGAATACGAACACGCCCGGGCTCGCGGGGCTCAAATCCTTGCTGAAATCGTTGGCTTTGCCATGACCTCGGATGCCTCCGACATCGTAATGCCCTCAAAGCAGGGGGCTGCACGGGCCATTCGCGGGGCCTTGGCCAAGAGTGGTCTTTCGCCTGCCGATATTGGTTATATCAATGCCCACGGCACAGGCACAGCCGCCAATGACAAGACCGAATGCGCAGCCGTGTCCGATGTGTTCGGGGCGGATGCTGACCGGTTGATGATCTCCTCCACCAAATCCATGCACGGGCATCTGATCGGCGGCACCGGTGCGGTGGAACTTCTGGCCGTGATCATGGCGCTTGAGACCGGAGTCATTGCCCCGACCATAGGCTATCAGGAGCCTGATCCGGAATGCGCACTTGATGTCGTGCCCAATGAGGCACGCGAGGCAAAGGTCAGTGCTGCGCTTAGCAACGCCTTTGCCTTTGGTGGATTGAACGCGGTGCTGGCGCTGAAGTCTGTTTTATGAAGTCAGCCCTCAGCGCCGGGAATTGGTTCAGGGTTTTACCAGGACTTTTTTGAAACCTTCGGAAAACCCTTTGAGGGATATCGTCAGCACCACCGGTTTTCCAGGCGCCACAACGGACGCAATGGTCATCGTCGCATTCGTGCCTTTTTTAAGCGATTCAAGCTCAAGCCCGGTGAATCCCATGCGCGCGATACAGCCAATCGTTTCGCACCAGTTGAAAGGATATTGCTTGGGTGCTCCTCCATCGATGGAAAAGATCAGTTGATTCTGCAAAAGCGTGCCCAGCGGCGTGACCGCACTGGCTCCCAGAACGGCAGCTCCGCCACCCGGCAGGTGGAAAAAACTGATCTCGGCAACCGGGTTACCCTGTTCGTTCTTCAGAAGCTGGTAGATGTGGCAGGGCTCTGGCTGTTCTTCCAGTTTGACGCAGCGCACATCCCAATCGCCAACCTTTTCAATCAGATAGGGCTGGCCGACCTGAACCGGAGGTTCGGTGCCGATCGGAAATTGATCATCTACCTCTTCGGTTGTCTCCTGCGCCGCAACGACCGTTGCAAAGGCGGCGCTCAGGGCCAGAAGGCTCAGTTTCGCAAGGATTTTCATCGGATCTCCCGTTCTTCATTAATCACTAGAGGGTGTAGCTTTGTTCGGTTCTCTTGTCAGGTCTAAATTCGCCTGCCCGTGCGGATATTGGCATGATAGCGCCGATAAGCCACTGCGTCAGAGAGGAAATGAAAAAGGGGCACCCACTGGTGCCCCCCTTTCCCGCATTCGCGGTTCTCCCTGTCGGACTGGCCGACTTAATCATTGGGGCGGAGACTACGGCAGGGGTTCCCGTCGGTCAACAGGCGATAATGTCGGATTTGGAAATTGTTGAGGTGGATTGTTGCGGTTTTGGAAACAATGAATTTGATGTAAAAAAAAGGGCCGCGCGATCATTGCGCGGCCAGTCAACAGGGAGGAAAACCGCCGCCGACCCTGTTAGAAGACCGGCTCGGCATGAATCCACCATGGCACAACGAGGTTAAGAATGTATGGTGATGGCATCGGGTGTTAAAAGACGAGGCTGACATGGCTCAAGACGACAGGATATTCATTGGCGGTGGCGGCAAGGATTACGCAAGCGCCCAGTATTTGCTGTTGAAATATGCCAACCGGCACGGGTTGATTTCAGGGGCGACCGGCACCGGCAAGACCGTGAGCTTGCAAATTCTGGCCGAAAGCTTTGCCAGCAACGGCGTGCCGGTGTTTCTGTCGGATGTTAAAGGTGATCTATCCGGTTTGGCAAAATCCGGCTCGCCCGATTTCAAACTGCATGATGCGTTCATGAAACGGGCCGGGACCATCGGGTTTGATGATTATGGTTATGATGCATTTTCGGTGACCTTCTGGGATCTGTTCGGCGATCAGGGTCATCCCGTGCGCACCACTGTTGCCGAGATGGGCCCCTTGCTGATCTCGCGCCTGCTGGAACTGACCGAGGCGCAGGAAGGGGTGCTGAATATCGCCTTTCGGTTGTCAGACGAGCAGGGCCTGCCGCTTCTTGATCTGAAGGATCTGCAATCACTGCTGGTCTGGGTCGGGCAAAACGCCAAGGGGCTGTCTTTGCGCTATGGCAATGTCTCAACAGCGTCAATCGGCGCCATCCAGCGCCGGTTACTGGTGCTTGAAAATCAGGGGGGGGCCGGATTTTTCGGCGAACCCGCTCTTAGCCTTGATGATCTGATGCGAAAGACCCTGGGAGGGCAGGGACAAATCAATATTCTGGCCGCAGACAAGCTGATGGCGGCGCCCAGGCTTTATGCGACATTTCTGTTATGGTTGCTCTCTGAACTCTTTGAGACGTTGCCCGAGGTGGGGGATCCCGACAAACCAAAACTCGTGTTCTTTTTTGATGAAGCGCATCTTTTGTTTGACGACGCGCCAAAGGCGCTGGTTGACAAGGTTGAACAGGTGGCGCGGCTGATCCGGTCCAAAGGCGTGTCGGTGTTCTTCATCACCCAGAACCCGGACGATGTGCCCGAGGATATTCTCGGACAATTGGGCAACCGCATCCAGCACGCCCTGCGCGCCTATACGCCGCGCGATCAGCGCGCGCTGCGAGCAGCCGCAGAAACCTTCCGGCCCAATCCGGCGTTTGATACAGCAGACGCCATTCGTGACGTCGGTGTCGGTGAGGCGCTGGTGTCGACCCTGGAGAAAAAGGGCGTTCCATCAATGGTCGAACGGGTGTTGATCCGCCCGCCGTCATCGCAATTGGGGCCTATCACGACAAGTGAGCGCGCTGCGGTGATCGCCGGATCGCCAGTCCAAGGGCTCTATGACACCGCAATTGATCGCAATTCTGCCTATGAAGCGCTGGAGCGGCGGGCTGAAGAAGCGGCGAAAGCGGCGGCGCGGTTGGAAGAGGGCGAGGAGGACGCCGCCCTTCAGGAGCGAGAGTTCAACACCGCAAGGCGCTATTCCGGCACGCGGGTCAGCCGCTCGACGTCAAAAAGACGCGGCGATACGGTTGGCGAGGCATTTGCCAAGTCAATGGCGCTCTCGGTCGGTACGCGCGCCGGTTCAGCGCTGGTGCGTGGCGTGCTTGGAGGATTGTTCAGGGCGCGGTAGCGTTGATCGGTGGCGCTGCCCCCAGAACCCCCCGGAAGTATTTCCGGAAACAATGATGAGGGGGATCAGAGCGGGCGGATTTTCAGCCGTGTGA
The DNA here is from genome assembly GCA_964567685.1 of uncultured Rhodobacter sp. Lineage (GTDB taxonomy): Bacteria > Pseudomonadota > Alphaproteobacteria > Rhodobacterales > Rhodobacteraceae > UBA5972. Next base: position 72,649 of record CAZMNO010000005.1, read on the forward strand.
TGCGGTTTTGCCGCCGCTCCAGCACTTCAAAGCGAAAGCCGTGAAAGCTGAAAACCTGACCCTTCACCGGGATTGACTGGCTTTCATGGATGACCAGCCCGGCGACAGTATTTGCATCCTTGTCAGGCAGGGCCCAGTCGGTTTGCCGGTTGAGATCGCGGATGGTCATGGCACCGTCAACCAGACAATGCCCATCCTCGGTGCGCCGGATCGGGGTTTCCGGATCAATGTCATGTTCATCAGCAATTTCACCGACGATCTCTTCCAGAATATCCTCAAGCGTAATCAGACCCTGAAGCGCGCCATATTCATCGACCACCAGTGCGAAATGGGCGCGGCGGCGCAGAAATTCACGCATCTGATCGTCAAGCGTCGTGGTTTCGGGCACGAAATAGGGTTCCATCGCCACGTCTAGCACGTTGAATTCCCCGATCCCGGTTTCCCCGGTCAGTTTATGCACCGCGCGCAGCAGATCCTTGGCGTGAACGACGCCGATGATGTTTTCAACTTCGCCGCGAAAGACTGGCAGACGGGTGAAGCTGGAATGCAGGCACTGGTCGAGAATATCCTCAGGTGGTGCGTCCGCGTCGATCAGTTCGATATCTGAGCGATGCAGCATGATCTCCTCAACTTCACGATCCTTGAGATCAAGCGCACCCAGCAGCCGGTCGCGGTCATCCTTCAGAACGGCCCCTTCGGAATGGCCAAGCGCAATGGTGCCGGCGATTTCCTCATGCACGGCCAGAACGGATTTGCCGGGATCCGCTTTGACGCCGAATGCCCTGAGCGAGAGGCGCACATACCAGCGGATGGCGGTGACTATGGGCGAGAGCAGCAAGACCAGCGTTGAAATAACCTTTGAAACACGGGTTGCCGCAGTTTCCGGGTTGGTGATGGCATAGGTTTTCGGCATCACTTCGGCAAAGACAAGCACCAGAAGGGTCATGACCAGCGTTGCAAGTGCAACTCCACTGTCACCAAAAGCCCTTGTAAACAGGCTGGTGGCCAGCGCTGCGGCCAGAATATTGACAAGGTTGTTGCCAAGCAGGACCGCCCCGATCAGCCGCTCGCTGTCTTCGGTGATTTTGAGCGCTCGCGCCGCGCCGCTTGAGCCTTTGTCCGCAAGTGCCCTGAGCTTTCCGCGACTGGCTGCTGTCAATGCAGTTTCAGAACCGGAAAAAAACGCCGACAGAAACAGGAGGGCAAAAATAGCGGCAATGCTCAGCCATGCGGCGGTGTCGAGTGAACCGATTGCGTTTAAAAGGCTTTCCATAGCCGTGTGCGTCCTTGGATTGTCAACAGATGGGCTTGTTATGGGGGCAAACCCTGCTTGCTGCAAGGGAGGGGGTGCCTAGGTTCTATTGTTCGCTCAGGAGTGGATGATGGTTCAGAACCAAATCTTTCAGTCTTTCATCAAGCACATGCGTGTAAATCTCCGTTGTAGAGATATCAGCGTGCCCAAGTAAAGTCTGGATTACCCTGAGATCAGCGCCATTGGCCAGAAGATGGGTGGCAAAAGCGTGGCGCAGAACATGTGGCGTGATGCCGTCAGGTTGCAGGCCAGACGCCAGCGCCACCTCCTTGACCAGTGTGTAAAACCGGATACGGCTGAGGTGGCCATCTTTTGCGGAACTGGGAAACAGAAAGCGCGAAGAGGTGCGACCCTTGGCGCGCGCTGCATCCTCGTTTTTGTCGCGCTGGGTAAGCCAGAAAGACAGAGCCGTGCGCGCAGGTTGGGACAGGGGTACCATCCGTTCCTTGCCGCCCTTACCCTTGACCAGCAGCATCGCCGGGTCACCGCGTGCCGCATTGACCGGCAGCGACACAAGCTCGCTGACGCGCATTCCCGTGGCATATAACAGTTGAAACAGGCAGGCGTTGCGCAAGCGATCGCTTTTACTCCGTCCATAGGCGCTGGCTGCGTCCAACAGCCTGTCAACATCCTGTTCTGAAAGTGTTTTCGGTAGGGATTTCTTGCGACGCGGGCCTTTGATCTGCGCCGCCGGATTGTCCTCTCGCCAGCCTTCCTCGTAGGCAAAACGGTAGATCTGGCGGATCGCTGACAGACGCCGGGCGCGGGTGGTGCGGGCCATGCCAGCACGGTCAAGTGCAATCAGATATGTTTCTATCATGTGCCTGTCAGCAGAGGTGAAATCCGACTTTTTGCGGGCAAGATATGCCGCGAAATCATTCAGGTCGCGTGCATAGGCAAGGATGGTATTGTCGCTGGCCCCGCGCTCGGCCTGGCAGGCTTCAAGATAGACGCCAACCCAGTCTGCCATCAGCCACGCCTTTCCAAAAGCAAAAGCTGAATGGCGATGCGGCGAGCTTCCTGTTCCAGCCCGACAGCGCGAAAAGTCGAGAGAGCTGCCTGAATATCACCAGGATCAGCGAATGCCTCGTCCTTTAACAGCAGCATGGCACGCAGGATCGCTTCGCCCAGTTGGTTGTCACGCAAAAGATCGCGCAGCTGGCCTTCGGGCATGGGACCGTGAAATGCATCGGCTATGGCAGTGCCCAAGGTTCCGGGCGGTGTCAGCTCTTTGACATTGCCATTGGCCAGCCCCTGCAGAAACGCTTCTTTGGTTGTTTCGGTGGTGAAAGTACCTGCCGTGGTTTCAAACCCGTCCGACAGAAGTGCCACCCTGAATGCGATTTGCGCGGCCTCGCCGGAAAACCGCATCGGTGCCAGCCGATCACCGTAATAAAGCGAAAACGGCGCCTCAAGTGCGACTTCTTCCATCGCCTGATAAGCAGCGGGCAAGGTGGTGGCGATGTCCGCAGTATCGCCGGAGAGAAGTGCCACATCAAAGGCCTGAATAGCGTTCACACGGTTCCAGATGCCGCCCGACGCAGCGGCCTTACGCTCCGTATAAAACTCGATCAACTGACGTGCCGGAGTGGCCTGTGAACGAACCAGGCGCTCAGCCGCCTCCATCTGATTGCGCCACGCGGCACTGGGCTCCAAATCGGCATTGGCAAATGCCAGCGGTAGCGCACCGGCCGGTCGCGGCTGGGCAATTGCTTCGCGCATCGTGAAATCAAGTGGTGTTAACGGATCAGGCGGCGGCAGGTCCATCGAGCCTTCAAACAAATGCGGATCGAGGAACCGTGCCATCAGATCGGCATCAGCCTGTGAAATGAACCCCAGCGTTTCCCCGGTGGCCAGTGTAAGTGCGGCAGCGTTCCAGTCGCCACCACGGGCCAGGCAGAAAACCCGCGCCTGCAGGGTTGGCGCAAAACCGGGGGCGGCACGCATGGCGGTGCAGGCGTGGTCTTCGTGGCCGGTTAGCAGGCTGACATCGAACCAGCGGCGAAAAATCTCAGCCTCGTTTGGACCTGCACGCTCTAAAAGCGCCTGCGCCTGATCAAGGGCGCCGAGATCAAGCAGTTTATCGACCCGCGCCAATAATAGCGAGGAACCTTCATGCGGGCCGGTTGGTGCATCCACTTCGGCCAGTAGGATTGTATAGAGCAAAGACAGGATTTCCGGCAGGCTGTCGGTTTGCTGCTGGCGGATCAGATCGGTGATGGTCTGACTGGTCGAACCACCCCAGAAGTTTTGCGGCAGTCCGGTGACTGAGACCGGTAAAAGCCCCACGGTGTCTTTGCGGATATCAGCCAGCGTGGTGACGGTGATTTCACTTGTTCCCGCTTCTTCCGATATGTCATTTGTCTTAAAGGGAATTTCAGGCTTCTCGCGCACCGATTTTGATAGCCAGTCGATGGCTGAAAGCGGTTCTTCAGCGCCAGCAGGCATTGCCGAAACCGCCATGCCCAGCAGAAAACCCTTAATCCACCTCAATCGTCACCTGCCTTGTCACTTCGGCCTCCGGTGCTGACAGATCGCCCAGAAAGGCATAACCAACCACCGTCAGCAATCCGACACATACCAGAACAAGTATCCACTTTATCAAGCGCCCCATTTATCGTGCTGCCCTTTTTATTGCACCCCGGCATAAGCGCCTGCGGGTGTTTGTACCTTCACGGCCCACTATATATTGCTTTGCCGGTGATTTCACGCCAAACAGGCGCAAAACCAACCAGGGCAAGGGGCTGTCGGCGGAATGTCGCGCTATCAATTGACAAAAACCGTTGTGATGATCGGTATGATGGGGGCCGGCAAGACCGCTGTCGGCACTGCACTGGCGCGGCTGATTGATGTGCCGTTCATTGATTCGGATCAGCAGATCGAAAACGCTGCCAACCTGACCATAGCCGAGATTTTTTCAGAATTTGGTGAAGCGTTTTTTCGCGAAAAAGAATCATTGGTTCTGGCGCGCCTGCTGGACGGGCCTCCTGCCATCCTGTCAACCGGCGGCGGGGCTTATCTTGAACCAGCCAATCGTCAAATGATCGCTGAACGCGGGCTGGCGATCTGGCTGAAAGCTGACCGCGAGCTTTTGTGGGCACGGGTTAAGCACAAAGACACGCGACCGCTTCTGAGGGTGCCCGATCCGAAAACCACCCTGTTTGACCTGTTGGAAAGGCGCGAGCCCGCTTATCGGCAGGCGGGGCTTGTGGTTGAAGCGGATGCGAATTATTCGGTGCAGGATATGGCTGAATGCGTGTTGCAGAACCTGCTCGAACACCCCTCCGGCATTCTAAGAAAAGTTGCGTGACATGACGATTGAAACTCTCTCCCTTGAACTTGGCGCACGGTCTTATGACATTCGCATCGGCACGGGTTTGCTTGCCCGCGCCGGAAAGGAAATCGCGCCCAAGCTCTCAAGGCCGAGGGTTGCCATCGTCACTGATGAAACGCTTGCCTCGCTGCACCTTGCCACGCTTGAGCAGGCTTTGAACGAGGCGGGGGTAATCGCATCCGCACTGGCCCTTCCCGCCGGTGAAGCCAGCAAAAGCTGGGACAGGCTTCAACAGGTTGTCGAATGGCTGCTGGCGGAAAAAATCGAGCGTGATGATGTGGTTATCGCATTTGGTGGCGGTGTGATCGGTGATCTCACGGGCTTTGCCGCATCCATCCTCAGGCGCGGTGTACGTTTCGTGCAGATACCGACAAGCCTGCTGGCGCAGGTTGACAGTTCGGTTGGGGGCAAGACCGGGATCAACTCGCCCCAGGGCAAGAACCTGATCGGGGCCTTTTACCAACCCTCCCTGGTACTGGCCGATATCGGGGTGCTTGACACCCTGAATGCGCGGGATTTCATTGCGGGTTATGGCGAAGTAGCCAAATACGGGCTTCTGGGGGATGCCGGTTTCTTTGACTGGCTTAAAATCAACGGCCCGGCTCTGGCCGCTGGCGATGTTGAAAAACGCATCCATGCTGTGCGCCGGTCCTGCGAGATGAAGGCAGAGATCGTGGCGCGCGACGAAAAAGAGCGCGGCGACCGCGCGCTTCTGAACCTTGGCCACACCTTTGGCCACGCGCTTGAAGCGGCGACAGGCTATAGCGACCGGCTGTTGCATGGCGAAGGGGTCGCCATCGGGACAGTTCTCGCATTTGAGCTATCACAGCGGCTGGGTCTGTGTTCACAGGAATGCCCAAGCCGCGTGCGTGCGCATTTCGCTCAGATGAAGATGAAGACGGACCTTTCTGATATAAAAGGGGAATTGCCGAATGCTGATGGTTTGCTGGCGCTGATGGCACAGGATAAGAAGGTGCAGGGCGGCAAGCCGCGCTTCATTCTTGCGCGCGGTATCGGCGAAGCCTTTGTCGCTGAGGATGTCGATCCTGACGCGGTGAAATCCGTACTGAACGAGGCGCTTGCGCGAAGATAAGCCTCAACCCGAACAGGACGCTCCGCCAAGGACACAGAACCGGGCGCAATGGCGGTGGTTGAGGTAGACGTCGCCCTCCGCCTCGGCAAGTGTCGGGCCCATTTCAAACTCCGGATCATAGGCCAGCAGCGTGCAGGCCAGCACCACCGGATGCTGAGCCCCTTTGCGTTTGACCACCATGCGTGAGCTTGCGCACATCACATCCTGTGGCGACTGGCCAAGGATTTCCCAGCATTCTGTTGTGATCTCCGGCACATCCGCATTTTCGTCCATTTCCGGGAAAAGCACGGTGCGGGCGGGATCAAAGGCGTCGATGTCAAATGTATTTTGCGCAAAAAGTTTTGCATATCCGGCACGGCAGGCGGCTTCGGCCTCGCCCCAGAGCGAGCGTCCGGCGACGGTCATGGTGGCCCCGGCATCCCTGAGCCAACGCATGCCTGTAAGCGCAGCCTTAAAGCTGCCTGAACCGCGTATTTCGTCATTTCGTTCACTGGTATAATGGTCAAGCGAAACTCGAAGGGTCAGCCGATCGGGAAATTCTGCCACAAGCTGCACCAACCCTGTACGCATACGTTTACGCATCATCGGTTTCATCGCGTTGGTCAGGATCAGAACTTCAAACCCACGAAGAAGAGCTGCCCGCGCCATCCCGATCATGTCGGGGTTCATGAAAGGCTCGCCACCGGTAAATCCGATTTCCCTTACCGGCCAGTTGCGATCTGCGATCTGATCAAGAAATGACGTGACATCTGCCGTGTTCAGATAGACCAGCTGATCATTCACAGGCGAGCTGTTGATATAGCAATTCACGCATTCGATATTGCACAGCGTTCCGGTGTTGAACCAGAGCGTGGTCGGGTTGCTGAGCCTGACCGAAGCCCGGGGCTTTCCGATTGCGGTGATGCGCCGGTCCTGAAATTTTTCTGCTGGAAATATTGGTTCGGAGGTAGGGTGTTGAAAATTCATGAGTGGCAGACTGCTCCTCGTGGCGGCATGTTTTTTATGACTAATAGTGCATTTGACTTCATCGAACAGCCTTTGAAGAAAGAAGCACGCAGATGTGATGGCGATGTGACCAACAACCCCCTGAATTGCCGAATTATTTGACAGTCCGTGGGCTTAAGTCGGCAGCCTGAATTTGCGCCGGTTTTTAAGCGGGGCCTGTTGCTTGCAAGGCCTTGTATCTTCAAGATTCGGGCAATTTGTGTTAAAAGAGAGTATTCAAAAGTGGGAGGGTCGGGTGCATGCTGGCAAAGATGAGAAGGCTTTTGATCAATATCGTCGTTGCCACGACGATTGCAGGGCTGGTGATCACCCCTCACGCCACATTTGCTGATGGGTCAACCGGGGTTGTCCGTTTCCTTGATCTGAATTTTACCCAGAACGAATTCAGGTCGCTGTCAGACAGGGAAATCAGGGCGCTCAGCAGAAATGATGAATATTACGATAATTTCACCATCGCCGGGTTTTCGCGTGGGTTTGCAAAGACCGTTCTTACCATGTTCATCATGCAACGCGGGCGGGCGCGGCGATTGTTGCGGGATATGTCACGCCTGACCGATCGCGCCGATCGTCAGAGGCGCTTGCGCGAGGAAATTGAATGGGTGAATGATCTGAAAATCCGTATCAATGACGGGTTGGCCCGGCTTGCCCAGAAACCGGACAACGCCATCAACCGTGCGATTATCCAGCGTGAAGAAAGTCAGTTCGAAAACCTGGAAAGATACAAACGCGCCTTGCAAGCCTGGCTGAACAGCCCGGATCAAGGCATGCGCTGAGGTTTCACTATATTCGTTTGATTATCTGGAGCGGGTAACGGGAATTGAACCCGTAACTGAAGCTTGGGAAGCTTTCGTGATACCTTTTCACCATACCCGCACAAAGGCTTTGCTATGCCTCGGCCCGTCGCACGTCAAGGTGATTTAATCCCGGCGGCGACGCCGACGGTTGTTGCGGTTGGCATCTGACTGGCCGTCTTGGCTGCTTTTATTGAAATTGAGATCGGGCAGGGTGACGACTTCAGAAAGGATCGGGAAGGGCTCGACCGCGTTTGGGATATGCGAGGCGTTGACGAAATGCTCCTGAAACCTCGGTTCGATTGCGGTTTCGACCTTGTGGATCTGGCGCACGATCGCCTCGATCTCGCCGCGTGCCTCGGTATTGAGCAGCGCGATGCGCGCTCCGGTTCCTGCGGCATTGCCGGCACTGGTCACACGCGACAATTCGCAATCGGGGATCATGCCCAGAACCATCGCGTGTTTGGGCGAGATATGCGCCCCGAACGCCCCGGCGAGAACGATCCTGTCGACCGTGGCCACGCCAAGCTTGTCCATCAGCAATCGTGCACCTGAATAGAGCGCAGCCTTGGCCATCTGAATTTCACGGATGTCACGATTGGTGACCGTGATCACCGGCCCACCCTCATCACTGCCATCCCAGACCAGATAGGAATAGGTGCGCCCGTCAAGAAAACAACGATCCGTGCCGGTCTGTTCCGGCGCACCGATCAGGCCGGGGCCATCGACGATGCCCGCAAGCCGCATTTCAGCCACCAGTTCGATGATACCAGAGCCACAGATACCTGTAATCCCAAGGGTTTCGACAACTTTGTCAAAACCGTCCTGATCAGACCACAGGTCCGATCCGATGACCCTGAAGCGCGGTGTCTTTGTGACCGGGTCAATCTCAACCCGTTCAATCGCACCCGGGGCCGCGCGTTGGCCGCTTGAAATCTGCGCCCCTTCAAAGGCCGGGCCGGTGGGGGAGGAGCAGGCGAGCACCTTGTCCTTGTTGCCGAGCAGGATCTCGGCATTGGTGCCGACATCGACCACCAGCACCAGATCATCAGACGTATTTGGTGATTCTGACAGTGTGACAGCCGCCGCATCAGCCCCGACATGCCCGGCGATGCACGGCAGGATATAAACCCGTGCCGCCGGATGAATCGCCAGATCAAGTTCACTGGCGCGCAGGGCCAGCGAATCTGATGTTGCCAGCGCAAACGGGGCTTGTCCCAGTTCAAACGGGTCGATGCCCAGAAACAGATGGTGCATCACCGGGTTTGAAACAAAGACCGCATCCACAATCAACGCTTTGTCAATCTCGGCCTGGGCGGCGATCTGAACGAAAAGCGCATTCAGGCCATCACGCACGGCGCGCGTCATCTCTTCGGCGCCGTTTGCGTTCATCATCGAATAGCTGACCCGGCTCATCAGATCTTCACCAAAGCGGATTTGCGGGTTCATGATGCCGGCTGAGGCAATCACCTCGCCGGTCTGCAAATCACAGAGATGTCCGGCAATGGTGGTTGACCCTAGGTCAACCGCCAGCCCGTAAATCGTGCCCTCATAGAGCCCCGGCCAGATATGCATGATGCGGGGTGGTGTTTGGGCATCGCCCAGATGAACGGCACAGGTCACCTTCCAGCCGCCTTTGCGCAGAACCGGCTGAAGGGTGGTCAGGATATGCAGATCGGCGTGCACATCTTCCAACTGCCACTCTTTGCTCAACGCCTCTACCAGCCGTTCCAGATCACCTGACGGGTCGTGCATGTCAGGTTCGGCCACCTCGATGTAAAACAGACGAGTGGACGGATTCATCACGATATCGCGCACTTCGGCGCGTTTGCGCACAACCTGCTTATGCACCTGACTCTCGGGCGGCACATCGATCACCACGTCACCCTGAACCTTGGCCTGGCATCCAAGCCGCCGCCCCTCGATCAGCCCGCGCTTGGATTTATACCGCTCTTCGACCGCATTCCAGTCGCTGAGTGCGTCAGCGGCAACTTCCACCCCGTGCTTTGGGAATGCGCCATAGGCAGGCGTGATCTGGCATTTGGAGCAGATGCCGCGACCTCCGCAGACGGAATCAAGGTCTACTCCCAATGCGCGTGCCGCATCAAGAATGGGCGTACCCGGCTCAAAGCGCCCGCGTTTACCCGAGGGTGTGAAAATGACAAGAGGATTGGTATCGGTCATCGGTATTCCACTATTTTAGTCAGTTGTTTTGTAGCGCTGCGACCAAAAAGCGCAATGACAGAACGCGGCTTCTGAATGCCTGCTTGCGGCATTTAGACGAGTGATCGCGAATTCACGATAAGCGTTTGGTGTTGCTTGGCATCCAAATCTTACCCGTTGCTTGTTGAGCGCATGGCGTGGGCCATTCAAGGGATGGTTGATCCGAGTAGTTTGCCGATGAACTTAGCCGGGCAGTTTGCGGATGATGTATGGCCTGCAGGCCTCGTTAATAATTTCAGCTTCGTTTGAAAGCAGGAGGGGTTGGAGCGCTTCAAGCTCTTCCTTTGTTAACGCATCGAGGCATAACCTTGCGCTGCCGAAAATGCGTTGCCGCATGGAGTCTTTTGCTTTTTCTGGGGTCATGGCCATAAGAGACAGTACCGCGTACGGCAAAATTGACCAAGCAAATACTCTAATAACTTGCTTGCCACTTGATAACTGGCGCTTCACAGATCCAATCAGACCGGTCTCTTAAAAGGCGGTTACGATAGAAGTTGGCAGTCCATGTGCGCAATTCTCCTTTGTGAGCCTGTCTTACAGGATCAGTCTGACTGGCCAGCAAAACTGCCAGTTATCGAAGCGGGTGCAGGGTTATAGTCGGAATTCTAACCCCACTACTCTCCCCGCAACTGCCGCCGCAGAACCTTGCCTGACAGGGTGGTCGGAACTTCATCGACGAATTCGACCCGCTTGGGCACCTTGTAGTTGGTGAGGCTCTTTCTGCATTCTTCGGTTATGGTTGCCGCTGTCAGCGTCTCATCGCTGCGAACAACAAAGGCTGCCGGTGCTTCGCCGGTTTTATCGTCGGGAACACCAATCACACCCACCTGCACCACGCCCGGAATATACGAGATTGCATCCTCGATCTCATTGGGGGACACGTTAAAGCCCGAGACCAGAATCATATCCTTCTTGCGGTCAACGATTTCAAAGTAACCGTCCTTGTCCATCACCGCGATATCGCCAGAATGCAGCCAGCCGTCGATGATCGTCTCTTTTGTTGCATCCGGTCGGTTCAGGTAACCCTTCATTAGCGTCGGACCTCTGGTGATCAGTTCGCCCGGGCTTCCCAGCGCCTGTTCATTGCCATCATCATCGACAATCTTAACCTCCATTCCGGGCACCGGAATGCCAACGGTTCCAAGGCGGTTTTCAGAAGCAGGATTAAAGCTGAGCACGCCACATACCTCGGTCATGCCGTAACCCTGCAGGATCGGAACACCCGTCATTTCCTCCCATTTCTGGGCAACACCGGATTGTTGCGCCGCCCCGCCAGAGCCGCAAAAGCGAACATTTTCAAAGAGTTCCTTTTTGAACCATGGCTCTACCAGCAAGGCCGCAAACAGCGTGTTGATCCCCACAAACCAGGTAATCCTGTGGTTTTCAAATGCCGCCTTGAGATTGGACGGCGGGCGCGGGCTTGGCGCCAGTATTCCATGCATGCCGGTATTCACCCCTGCGGTAAACAACAAGGCGAAAGCCGTGATATGATAAAGCGGTAGTGCGATCAGCGCGGTCTCGCCCTCGTCTCTCATCAGATCGTGGGTCATCAGATATGCCTGATGCTGGTTCGTGAGTATCCCCTGATGGCTGAGCTCAGCGCCTTTGCTCCGCCCGGTTGTTCCACTGGTATATTGATAAAGTGCGGTATCCGTTGGTTTGACGTGCTTTGAATACCCAGCAATATCAGCACTCTCAGCGGCCTTTTTGCCCTGAGCCAGAGCAGAGGCCATGCTGGTATGCGCCGATGTCATTTTGGGAACGGCCTTTTTCACCCTTTTCAGAACAAACCCCACCAGTGCCTTTTTGAAAGCCGGAAAGAAATCCACCAGCGACAGGGTCACCACCTGCCGGACTTTGGTGCTGTTGATCACTGCATCTGCTTTGTCACCAAACAGATCAATGATCACCAAAACCTGCGCATTGCTGTCATTCAGCTGATGTTCAAGTTCCGGCACCGTATAAAGCGGGTTCACGTTGGTTCCGATACAACCGGCCTTGGCAATGCCAAGCGAGGCAACACAGAACCCGATGCAGTTCGGGGACATAAGCGCCACGGTTTCCCCCGCCTTAAGCTCGATGACTTCGCGAAGATAGGCGGCAAAGTTATTGGACTGGGCCAGCAATTCAGCATAGGTGATAGTGCCTTCGGCACCGTTTGGCAGAATTGTCGTAAAGGCTGGCCTGTCGGCGTATCTGGCCCCTGCGTTGTCTATCAGTTCAACCAATGTTTGGCTGTTCATATCGGCCAGTTCAAAATTCTTGCCTTGGTCTGAATAATATTGTTCCCACGGTTTTGTCATTCTTCTTCCCCCTTGTTGGCTGAACGTTCTAGAGACAGCCCAGATAATTTGTGCTGATATTCCCCAAGTAAAACGCCCACCTTTTCATGATGCTTTCGTTTTGCGCACTGTTCAAGCGTCTTGGGGTTTGGGTCGGTTATAGTCACTGCAAATCAAAGTCTTGCCGTTCACTTCAACACCGACAACACATCAATCCCAAAGAAATAGACGACAAACGGTATCGGTGCCACCGCCAGTGCAAAGGTCAGCAGAATGGTGCGGGTTGAGAACATGCGGCTCAGGCCCGCAATCAGGGCAATGCCACCGCCGCCGCCGATAAATGCATTTCCGGGTATGTTGAGAGCTATCGCAATCGTCAGGTAGCGATAGTGCACAAGCCGTGCCCCAAGCCACGGTGGCAGACTGTTTTGCATGAGTTCCAACCGTTCTTTTCGCTCAAGGGGTTTTAACCGTTCCAGCAGGTGGCATGCCGATTTAAGCCCGATATCGGCGAAAAATCCGTGCAATACCTTGTGCGGCAGATGCCGTCCGACCAGATAGGCCAGCGCCAGCCCGATAAATGTTGCCAGAAACACAAAGGGTGCTATGCGCGGGCCCTGCATCATCAGGAGCGACAGGCCGATCTCAACACCGGGAACGAACGGAATCGCCATCAGTAACGCATAAATCAGCAGGCTGAGGATAACGACACCGGTCAGGGCCAACTGCATCCTAGGGGAGTCACTGCTGCCAAGCTCTTCCAACAGCCAATTCAAACCCAGATTGGCGAGGATCGCAAAAACCACAACGATTGCCAGCCGCAATAGCGTTCGGGCCAGTGCAGGCCAGCGACCGGGTGCACCTTGGGTGCTCATGGGCCCGGCGTTGTGCTGAAGAAGATGGTTTGAAACATGCGATGTCCGGCTCAGGGTGAAGAGACTATACCCACATCGCACTCAAAATGCTCTTGAAAATCCACCCCCGATGACACTCTGTTGATCAGTCTTGACCGGGGGTAGAGTTTATCGTGACTCAAGCCGAACGACGGCGACGGCGGCCTTCACGTGCACCACGCGCACCTTGCGGTTCTTCACCCTCAGCAACCGGCGCCTTGTTGGCCTTGATCCAGGCCGCCCCGTGCGGATCGTTATTGGTCAGTAGGTTGGCGGCACGAATGGCCTCCATTTCCTGCGGGCGTACCGGGTTCATGATTGCAGAGGTCATGCCAGCGGCCATTGCCATCGGCAGGAAGGCGGCGTTGATACCGTGACGGTTGGGCAGTCCGAACGAGATATTGGACGCCCCGCAAGTGGTGTTCACGCCCAGCTCAAGGCGCAGTTTGCGCACCAGCTCAAAAACCTGCAGACCGGCGGTTGCCATCGCACCGATGGGCATGACCAGCGGATCGACAACGATATCATGCGCAGGAATGCCGAAATCTGCGGCACGCTGAACAATCTTGCGAGCCACTTCAAACCGCACGTCGGGATCTTCCGAAATGCCGGAATCATCGTTTGAAATCGCCACAACCGGCACATCGTATTTCTTGACAAGCGGCAGAATCGCCTCAAGCCGCTCTTCTTCGCCGGTGACGGAGTTCAAAAGCGGCCGGCCTTCGCAGGCTTCAAGCCCGGCTTCCAGCGCGCCAGGGACCGAACTGTCGATGCAAAGCGGAATATCGACCAGCCCCTGCACCATGTTGACGACTTTGGTCATCAGGGGCGGTTCGGTTTCATTCGGGTTGGGGTTGGAGTTATAAACCACGCCCGCATTGATATCGAGCATGGTGGCCCCGCAGGCGACCTGTTCCAGCGCATCCTTTTCAACAGTGGAAAAGTCCCCGGCTTCAAGTTCGGCCGCAAGTTTCTTGCGCCCGGTCGGGTTGATGCGCTCGCCGATAACGCAAAAAGGCTGGTCAAAGCCGATGATCGCGGTTTTGGTTTTTGATTCTACGATTGTTCGCGTCACGTTCGTGTGTCCTTAAGCTTGAGATGCCGGAATGGCCGATGAACCACCGTTTTCTATGGCCCAGTTTGCGTTGGTTTTGATCCCCCCGAGCGGGAAGAAATGCACATGTGTGATGTTGAAATCCGGGTTGGCGGCCTTGTGGGCTGCCAGATCGCTCAGGAATTCGGTCGGTTCAAACGGTGTCAGCAGCTTGGTCACGTCTTTAGCCCGACGCTGCAACACCCGCAAGGAGGCACCAACCCCGCAAGCGATGGAAAACTTGATCATGGTCTGCAGTTTGGCCGGTCCGGCAACGCCGATATGCACCGGTATGTCGATCCCCTGCGCCACCAGCGCATCCGCCCATTTGATCACCGGTGCCGCTTCAAAGCAGAACTGTGTGGCAATCGCGACTTTGGCATCGGTCCGGTTGGCAAATTCCTGCTTCCAGGAAAGCGCAGCATCGACGTTTTTGCGCGTTCCGTCTGGATCGATATCGCGGTTGCCTTCAGGATGCCCGGCGAAATGCAGGCGTTTGAAACCGGCATCATCAAACAGACCAGTTTCAATCAACTGCATCGACGAATGGTATTCGCCAATGGCTTTGTCGACCCCACCGGCCAACAAAAGGGCCTGATCGATTCCGGCTTCGCCCTGATAGCGGGCGATCCAGTCGCTCAGCGTGGCTTTGTCTTTGATGATGCGTGCCGGGAAATGCGGCATCACCCGAAAACCTTCACCTGCAATGCGTTTGGCTGTTTCGACCATGTCGCTGATCGGCGTGCCTTCGATATGGGCGATATAGACCCGTGTGTTCTGGGGCAAAAGATCGCGAAAATCCTCGACCTTGGCGGCCGTGCGCGGCATCACCTCAATCGAGTAATCCTGCATGAACGCCTCAAGCTCAGTGTTCTGAGGCCTGACGACAGAGACTTTCCTGCTGCTTCCAAACAATGCCATTTTGCGGCCCTTTCAAGTTTCCACGCGGTCAGTCCTGTGACTGAGCCCAGCCTCCGTTGGCGATCAGCACTTTCAGATGGTCCTGATCGTATTCACTGTCCAGTCGCTGAGCTTCGGCTTTGGCAATATCTTCAGCCGCGCCTTCCATCTGATAGGTTGCACCTTTGCGCCACTCAGCCAGATAAGCATCCGTCCCGCTTGCGCCAACCTTCATTGCTGCACGGTCAATCGCCTGCTCGAATCGTTCCGGCAGCGGCATTTTGCTTCCTGAGCGCCCTTTGCCGACAACAACCTGCGCCGGAATATCACGCCAGTAAAGAATTTTGACATCAGCCATCGGTCGAATCCCCGTGTTCCTGAACTTCTGGCCTTTTAAGCCTCAAACGATGCGCGATATGGATGATTTTCGACTTGGTGCGAAAGTTTCGCGACTCCTTATGATAAAAACGCACGTGATTGCACACAGCCTTGCACCGCCTCTCTGGCCTTGTTACGGTTTTTCAACCTATCGGAGGCCAGAATTTATGGTGGCCAGAATGAATAACGGCGCGGCTGAGGTCCCGAAAAAGGTCGACCCCGCGACGCAGGAAAACCAGGATGGCTCAAGGCTTTATGCAGCACTTGACCTGGGTACGAACTCCTGTCGGATGCTGATTGCAGAACCGAACGGGGCGCAGTTCAGGGTTGTCGACAGTTTTTCCAAATCGGTCCAACTTGGGCGCGGGCTTGAGCGCCATGGCTCCTTGTCGCGGGCCAGCATCAACCGCACGGTAAATGCGCTGAAGATATGCAGCAAGAAGCTCGATCATCACGGCGTATCCCGGATGCGGCTTGTGGCAACCGAGGCCTGCCGTCGCGCCAGCAATGGCGATGAGTTCCTGCGCCGGGTCAGCGGCGAAACCGGTCTTGAACTTGAGATCATCCAGCCGCGCGAAGAGGCCCGCCTCGCGGTGATCTCTTGCGCCCCGCTGGTGTCGCGCCAGACCGAGCAATTGCTGGTTGTCGATATCGGGGGTGGATCGACCGAGCTTGTCTGGCTCGATCTATCGGATATCGCGCCAAAAGAACGATCACAGGCAATCATGGGCCTGAATGGCGGGCTTGAGCCCGGCCGGGCGGCCAGACTTGGCGGCGGGGCAAGGGTTGTTGACTGGATATCGGTCCCTCTGGGGGTGGCGACACTGAAAGACCAGTTTGACGATGTCAGCGAGGAAAACGCCCGTTTTGCCCTGATGTCCTGCCATTTTGAAGAGCGGATCGCCGAGTTTGCACCCTATAATGACGCTGATGCCGATGCAAAGAGCGGCTTTCAGATCGTCGGCACCTCGGGCACGGTGACCACGGTTGCCGCGTCTCATCTGGGCCTCAAACGCTATGACCGCAGCAAGGTTGATGGTCTGAGGATGACGTCAGGTGAAATCGACGCGGTCATCCGCCACTATCTGGACATCGGGGCCGAGGGGCGGCGGCGCGACCCGCGAATTGGTGTTGACCGGCAGGCGTTAATCCTGTCTGGGGTGGCCATATTGCAGACCTTAATGCGCATCTGGCCAACCGACCGGCTGAGTGTCGCCGACCGCGGGTTGCGCGAGGGATTGCTTTACGCACAAATGAGTGCGGATGGCGTGTTGGAAGATATATTTTAGCAATGGCAAGAACAGGCAACACATCAGGGCGTGGACAGCGGGATCTGCGCGTCCGGGTCAAAAGCGCCAAGGGCAGGCGGCTCAGTTCAACCCGTTGGCTGGACCGCCAGTTGAACGACCCTTACGTGCAGCGCGCCCGGGCCGAGGGGTATCGTGGTCGCGCAGCTTTCAAAATTCTCGAACTGGATGATAAATACCACTTTCTGACAGCAGGTGCACGGGTCGTGGATCTTGGATGCGCACCTGGTGGCTGGTGCCAGGTGGCGGTTTCGCGGGTGAATGCGATCGGTGAAAAGGCCGGCAAGAAGCAGGGTTTCGTGCTGGGAATCGATTTGCAGGAGGTTGATCCCGTTCCCGGGGCTGAAATCCACGTTTTGGATTTTCTGGAAGATGATGCAGACGAAAAAGTCAAATCCTGGCTTGGCGGCGGGGCCGATGTTGTGATGTCGGACATGGCGGCAGCCTCATCCGGGCATAAACAGACCGATCACCTGCGAATTATGACCCTTTGTGAGGCCGCGGCGTGGTTTGCATTCGACGTTCTTAACGAAGGCGGAACCTTCGTTGCCAAGGTGCTGGCGGGCGGTGCTGAGGGGGAGTTGCAAAAACTTCTCAAGCAGAATTTCCGCAAGGTGGCGAATGTGAAACCCCCGGCGAGCAGGGCAGACAGTTCCGAAAAATTCGTCGTTGCAACGGGCTTTCGCGGTGGGAAACCAGAAGAAGAGTGACTCGCAAAAATGTTGCGAATTAGGGCGATATAGTGGCAGAAATGTGGCTAAATTATGGCATAATATTCGATATGTGCTAGTATTTTTATTGGCTACACGGAATCTCTGAAGCCGGTGACGTATGCCTGATGAAAGCGCAGATAACCGTTTTCTGTTGTTTTCAGATACCTCAGAAGCAACCCATGAAGCTCTGGCAACCGGTGAAAGGGCACGTTTGGATAGGTATGATGTTCGGCATGATAAGGCATGTTCCAGGTCACGAAACGCACCAGAAAACTGGTTTTTGTAGTGCGTGAGTTTTCAAGCATGTTGGCGACCTCAGGGCAGCGGCCATGCTCAGCCAAAAGAAAAAGGCGCAAAAATGGTTGGCCCAGAAAAACCGGGAGAATCCATGTGATAAGCAGTATATCTGAGAACATAAGTGAATAAAACATCGTAACACCATATAATATAACGGTAAATATCGTTTCCATTCTCACTTTGTTCTCAACGGATTTTGGCAGGAAACTATCGCGTTTCGTCCCAAGCGCCAATTGTGCCAAGACTTTCCCCTGCGACCACCACACCGGTAGTCCTGTGATATGCCAGAGATACTCCGTCAAATTTCGGGGCTTGGGGGCGCCTAACAATTCGGGATCAAGCGCCGGGTCATTGGTGTATTTGTGATGGGCGAAATGAAAATAGCGAAACCACAAAAAGGGCAGGCCGACGAGGAAACCGGCGATTCTGCCAACGGTTTCATTGAGCCAGAGCGCCTGAAACGGGGTTTTGTGGGTGCATTCATGCAAGAGCGTGAAATTGCCAATGATCAGAATGCCCTGAAGCGGCAGGAGCAGTGGCCAGAAGGGGATTTTTGCAGCGATCAATGTGCCGGTGAGACCGATCAATCCCCAATGCATCGCCAGATGCACCAGTCCTTTGGCATCGGATTTTGCCAGCAGAACCTGCCGCTGCTCGGCGGATAGCGATTTGAGAAATGCCTTATGGTCCGTGATCTTCCCGGTTTCAGCCATAATCGACCAGCGTGCGCATCGGCCCCTCGGCCCGCCAATTCAGATAGACATCGCGAATGCTTTCGCTCACCGGGCCGCTGGCTCCATTGCCCAGAACGCGGTCATTGACCCTGACAATTGGCACCGGCCCACCGCCGGAGGAGGTGATGAACACCTCATCTGCATTCAAAAACTCGTCAACCGGGATCGGACGCACGGAAACGGGCAGGGACAGTTCGTTAGCGATTTCCAGAACGGTCTTGCGGGTTATCCCCTCAAGAACACCCTGATCCGGGGTCACGACGCACCCGTCCATTACTGCAAAAACATTAAACCCCGGACCTTCGCAGACATTGCCATCGGCATCGGTCAGAACGACCGTATCAAACCCCAGATCCAGTGCCTCAAACAGCGCGTGCGTGATATCCCCCCAATGATAATTCTTGACCGTCGGATCGACGCTGGAGGGGCTGATGCGTTCCCGGCTTTCGGCGATTTTTACAGAAGCCCCCCGCGCCACAACTTCGTCGGTCAAAATGTTCACGAAGGGCACCACCCAGGCATAAAAATGGTTGATACAGGTTCGGGGATCGCGCGAACCGGGAACCGATTGCGCACCACGGCTGGCAACAAAAGCACAATAGGCATGGCGCAATCCACTGGCCGCGACGATATCGTGCAGGATTTGGCGGATATCATCGCGGCTTTGCGAAACGGCAAGGCGGCTTTTCTGCATTGAAGCCTCAAACCGGTCTAGGTGATCTTCCAGTCGAAAAAATGCCCCATCCCAGACTTGCGCTACGTCATAGGTGATATCGCTGCGGGTCAGCCCCCAGTCTGTAACGCCGATTTTGGCATCCTGGATGGGAATGATCTCCCCCTCCATCCAGGCCGCCCCTTTTGAAAGATCAGCCATCATGTGCGCCTGTTGTGAAAGACAAAGCCAAGGAAATTCATCAATAGCTGGGCCGCCAGGATCGAAGTTGATCCGGCAGGGTCGTAATCCGGTGCAACCTCGACCAGATCGATGCCGACGATATCATGCCGCTCTGCCGCTGCTTTCAGGATCTCCAGCACCTCGTAATAGAGAAACCCACCATGGCTGGGTGTGCCGGTGCCCGGCGCGATAGAGGGGCAAAAACCGTCGATATCGATGGTGACGTAAAGCCGCGCGTCTTTTGGCAGACGGCTGATCACGCCGTCACAGCCAAGTGAGCGCACCTGTCGCACGCTCAGAATATCCGAACCCATTGCCCGCGCTGCCTCATATCCGTCGCGCGCGGTGGACGAGACATTGCGGATGCCAAGCTGAGTCAGCCCGGTGACATAGTCTTTTTCCGCTGCCCGGCGCATCGGATTGCCGTGGCCGAATTTGACGCCGTGGCGTTCATCGACGAAATCGAGATGGGCATCGATCTGCAGAACATGTATCGGCCCCTGATCGTCAAAGGCATTGATACAGGGGATATTGACCGAGTGATCGCCACCGATCACCACCGGCATCGCCCCGGCCGACAGCGCTTTACGCACGCCAAACTCGATATTGGCGTGGGATTTCACCGTATCGGTATGAACGATATCGGCATCCCCCAGATCAACGATACGCACATCCTCGCCCAGATAGGTGGCATCGTCCTCGTGATCGTAAGCCCCGGCATGACCGAACGAGAACAGCGTTGACGCTTCGCGCACAGCACGCGGGCCGAACCGGGCACCGGCGCGAAACTGGGTGCCAAAATCAAAAGGTGCGCCAAGGATGGCGGCATCCGCTTCGATCGCGTCCCAATCCTGAACATATGGCTTCTTGGCAAATGTGGAAATGCCGACAAAAGGCAGGTTCAGACGCCCGGATTCGTAACCATGTGTGCTCATGCTGTTCTCATTTCCTTGGGGTGATCGGTTGTTTCGTGGTCCAGTCAAAGCTGCCCTGATCGCGTTCACTGACCGCTTGTTTCCAGCCAAGCGCTTCGGCGCGGTCCTTAAAGGCAAGACCTTCGGGGGAATGGCGTGAAATGCCGTCAAAAAGCGTGGCCATGCGCTGCGTGTTCATCAGTCCGGTTGATTCGATGGCCTGATTTACTACCATCTTCTGCATCGCCAGCTGGTTGACGGGCACGGTTGCCATGCGCTCGGCCAACGCTTCAACTTCGTCATCAAGTTTATCGGCAGGTACAGCCTTTAAAATCAGGCCCATCTCGGCCGCCTCACGCCCGGTGATTTTGTCACCCGTGAACAACATGCGCTTGGCTTTTTCAGCCCCCAACCGGTAAACCCACATGGCGGTTGTCGGCGTGCCCCAGACGCGCGCCGGCATATATCCGATCTCGGTTTCCTCGGCCATGATGGTCAGGTCCGCACAGAGCGCAATATCACTGCCACCGGCAACTGCGACGCCGTGAACCTTGCAGATTACAGGTTTAAGGGCGCGCCACAGACTCATGAAATGATTGGTGTTCTTCCACATGAACTGGTAATCCTTGATCGGATCCCAAGGCATTTCCTGCGTTACCTCACCAGATCCGTTGCCCTCGGCATAATAGGTAAGGTCATAGCCAGCACAAAAAGCCTGACCGGCCCCTGAAAGCACGATCACGTGCACCTCGGGATCCTGATCTGCCATCGCCACCGCCTCTGACAGCAAACCCGGCATTTCATCATCGATCGCGTTCAGCACCTCGGGCCGATTGAGCGTAATTCGCCCAATCCGCCCGGTTTTTTCATAAAGCACTTTCGCCATGCCCCACGAACCCCTAAAAAATGTGTTACCAAGCCGTAACTGAGCGGACTTTCAGCCGCGCTTGTGGTAATTGCAACGGCAGACTGAATAGTACAGGCAAGAAATGCTCAAAAAAACACCTCTCTGGCGCCAGACGCCGCCCGCCGTTTTCCCGGTTTGTCTTGGCTTTATGGGGTTGGGGCTGGCGTGGCGAAATGCGGCGGATATTTTGCCGGTTCCGCGTGAGATCGGTGATTTGATGCTGGGCTTCTCCACTGCCTTTTTCATCTATTTCCTGATTTTCTATCTGGTCAAACTCGCGGCAAGACCCGCAGTTCTGTTTGAGGATATGACCGATCCGCCAGCACGCGCCGGGGTAGCGGCCCTGGCCATGTCGATGATGTTGCTTGCCGCAGCGCTCCTGCCTTTTAACATTTCGGTTCCGCAAGTCTGGTGGACTGGTGTGATTCTGCAGATCGGTGCCAGCGCAATTGTGGTTTATGCGATCTGGAAGGAACCGCCGGAAAAGCGCGCTTTCACGCCGTTCATGTATCTGACATTTGTCGGCCCGATTGTTGGCCCGGTTGCCGGTATTCCCCTGGGATATGTCCTGGAAAGCGTGATCCTGGCGCTTGCAGCTCTGGTGCCATTTGTAGTGATTACCATTGGCTATACGATTAGACTGGTCAGAGTGCGCCCATTGCAGCCCTATCGCCCGTCGCTGGCGATCTTTCTGGCCCCGATCAGTCTTTTCGCGCAGTGTTTTGGCCTGCTTGATGTCGACTGGGCCTTCTGGCTGTTTTATTACTGGGGTTGGGTGGTTGCGCTGGTCCTTCTGGGGCTGGGCCCGTGGATGACCGACGGCGGCTGGACACCGTTCTGGGCGAGCTTCACATTTCCCATCGCCACATTTGCCTCGGTTCAGGTTATTGCCTTCGCCAAGGGCTCAACTGTTCTGGCCCCTCTGGGTCTGTGGGCAGCTCTGTCGGTCGGCAGCCCACTGATCCTTTATATCGTTTACCAATCGGTCATGGCCTGGGTGACCGGCGATCTTGCCAGGAAAAGCGGGGCGGCGACGGCCTGAATTGGCTCTTTTCATTTCAGGGCGGGCGTGAAATAGAGACGTGCCAACAGCGATCCCCATTCTTGGAGTCCCCCAATGGAAATTCGTGAGGCCCTCACCTTTGATGATGTTCTGCTCGTTCCCGGCGCGTCTGTCGTATTGCCCGGCGATGCCGACACGTCAACGAATGTCACAAAATCAATCGCCCTGAACATCCCACTGCTGAGTTCGGCAATGGATACGGTGACCGAAAGCGACATGGCCATAGCCATGGCACAGGCAGGCGGCATGGGGGTTTTGCATCGCAATCTGGATGTAGAGGAACAGGCGCGTCAGGTGCGCCGCGTCAAGAGGTTTGAAAGCGGCATTGTCTATTCACCGATCACCCTGACGCCCGATCAGACATTGGCTGATGCCAAGGCCCTGCAGGCGCGCTACCGGATCACAGGCTTTCCGGTGGTTTCGCCTGACGGGGTGGTGCTGGGCATCGTGACCAACCGCGACATGCGCTTTGCGCCGGATGATCAGACACCGGTTTCGGTTATGATGACATCCGGCGATCTGGCAATGCTGCGTGAACCTGCTGATCTGAGCGAGGCCAAAAGCCTGATGGAATCACGCCGAATCGAGAAACTGCTGGTGGTGGATAGCGATCAAAAGCTGACCGGGTTACTGACCTTGAAAGACATTGAACAAGCCGTGCTCAATCCTAATGCCACGAAGGACGATATCGGACGGTTACGGGTGGCAGCAGCAACGACTGTTGGTGATTCCGGCTTTGAACGCTCTGAGGCGCTGATAGATGCCGGTGTCGACCTGATTGTTATCGACACGGCGCATGGACATTCCGCAAGCGTGGCAGCTGCCGTTGAACGGATCAAGAAAGCCTCGAACGCCGTGCAGGTCGTGGCTGGCAACGTCGCCACCGGTGAGGCGACCAAAGCTTTGATCGGGGCAGGGGCCGATGCGGTGAAGGTGGGGATCGGACCGGGGTCCATTTGCACGACGCGCATTGTTGCGGGCGTTGGTGTGCCGCAGCTGACCGCAATCATGGATTGCGCTGAGGAAGGGCAGAAAACCGGCGTACCGGTGATTGCCGATGGCGGTATCAAATATTCCGGCGATTTTGCCAAAGCAATTGCCGCCGGGGCCAGTTGCGCCATGCTGGGCTCGATGCTTGCCGGTACCGACGAGGCACCGGGCGAGGTGATCCTCTATCAGGGGCGTTCATTCAAGGCATTTCGCGGCATGGGTTCGGTCGGCGCGATGGCGCGGGGCTCTGCCGACAGGTATTTCCAGAAGGAAGCCTCAAGCGACAAGCTGGTGCCCGAAGGGATCGAAGGGCAGGTGCCTTACAAAGGGGCTGCCGGTGCTGTTATTCACCAGCTTGTCGGCGGCTTGCGCGCCGCCATGGGCTATACCGGCAGCGCCACGGTTGAAGCGATGCGCGAGGGGTGTAGTTTCGTCAAGATATCGGGTGCCGGCCTTAGTGAGAGCCATGTGCATGACGTGCAGATCACCCGCGAAAGCCCCAATTACCGGGTTGGTTGACAAGGATTGTTTATATGGAATTTCTGCCCCTTGATCTGAAAATCGCCATTGCCTGTGTGTTCCTGCAGGCAGGGCTCACCTTTTATGCCATTCTCAGGGTCGGGTTTGTTCGCGTGCGGATGATCCGCGAGGAGAACATCCGCCTGGCGCAAATAGCGCTTGATGGGCAGGCCTATCCCGATGAAGCGCGCAAACAGGCAAATAATCTGGCGAACCAGTTTGAGTTTCCGGTACTTCTGTACATGGCGGTGGTGTTTGCCGCCGTGTTTGACGCTTCGTCAATGCCGTTTGCGCTGGCGTGTCTGGTTTTTGTGATCACACGTTTTATTCACCGTTTCATCCATGTTCGCTCCAACAACGTGGTCAGGCGGTTCAAGGTCTTTTTGATCGGAGTCGCCGTGCTGGCCTTCGCCTGGCTGGTTCTGGGGTTGTCGCTAGTAGGTATATTTTAGTGCAGAATAACAAAAGCTTGCACTATGTATTTCATGTTAACCCTTCAAGCGAATCCTCTCTGCTTTGGCGGGAAGCATGACCCCATCAGCCCGGATTTCCGCTGCGATTGATATCCTTGACCGCATTCTGAACGGCGAGGCCGCACAAAAAGTGCTTGCCGGCTGGGCCCGGCAGAACCGCTATGCCGGGTCGGGCGACCGGGCGCATATTCGTGATCTGGTGTTTGATATTCTGCGCAGGCGTCGGTCCTGCGCTGCTGCCGGTGGGGCAAAGAGCGGGCGCGGACAGGTTCTGGGGTTCGTTCGACTTAGCGATCAAAACCCGGACACGCTTTTTACCGGGGAGCGCTTTGCACCACCCCCACTCAGCCCTGAAGAGCGTGCGCATGACCAGGCACGGGAAACCTGGCCTGATGCGGTCAGGCTGGATTATCCGGACTGGCTTGAACCCATGCTGCATGCCTCACTGGGAGAGCGGTTTGAGACCATCCTCAGGGGCTTGCAAAACCGCGCACCAGTTTATGTCAGGGTGAACCGTAAAAAGGCGGATCGCACGACAGCAATCAGCGTACTGGCGCAGGGCGGGATCACGGCAGAGGCGCACCCAAAAGTGAGTTCGGCACTGGAAGTCACGGAAAACGCACGCAAAATCTCATCAAGCAGAGCATTTCGTGAGGGCATGATCGAACTGCAAGATGCAGCATCACAAGCTGTTGTTAACGAACTTGAGTTGCCGCAAAAGGGACGCATCCTTGATTATTGCGCTGGCGGTGGTGGCAAAGCGCTGGCGCTTGCAGACGGAACGCAGGCTGAAATCTATGCCCATGACATCAGCGCCAGACGAATGCAGAACATCGCGCCAAGGGCCGCACGGGCCGGGGTGGATATTGCCTGCCTTGCGCCAGGGCACGCCGCTGACCACGCACCCTATGATCTGGTCTTTTGCGATGCCCCCTGTTCGGGCTCAGGTGCCTGGCGGCGAGCGCCCTGGGGTAAATGGGATCTGACTGCTGAGAAGCTGGCTGAACTGCTTGAAATTCAGTCAGAAATACTGCGGAACGCCGCGCAACTGGTCGCGCCCGGGGGCAGCCTCGCCTATGCGACCTGTTCGCTTTTTACCGAAGAGAACAGAGAGCAGGTTCAAACATTTCTGCGCGAAAACAAGGGGTTCACACTGGTTCAAAGCCGTGAATACCTGTCGCTTGATCAGGGTGATGGCATGTATATCGCCCAAATGTCACACCGGTAGTATCCCCTTCCTACTCCTCTTTACACAACCTTAGGTTGCGGTTAACGTTATCGTAACCATAAGCGAGGGACATAAGGGGCAGGAGTAGGAGC
This sequence comes from uncultured Rhodobacter sp., assembly GCA_964567685.1. Lineage (GTDB taxonomy): Bacteria > Pseudomonadota > Alphaproteobacteria > Rhodobacterales > Rhodobacteraceae > UBA5972. Next base: position 98,085 of record CAZMNO010000005.1, read on the forward strand.
GACACAAGGATACCCCGGCTCGTGAGCGACGCATCCATCAGTGATTCTAAAACAGTCGAGGCGGCGCGGCGTCTTGCCCCTCAGCTCTGGGCCTTTGTCTGGCTGGGGCTGGCTTTGTTGATCCCCGGTCTTCTGATCCCCAATACGGCGGTCTCGCTGGCCTTTTTTGTCAGTTCGACCAGTGTTTTCGGTGTGGCGCTGCTGGTAATGGCCCTCAACCGCAAATATCTGGCCTCGCCCCGGCATTTCCATTCTTCGCTCGACGTCTTTGTGCGCAATGATCAGACGGCGACGTTCTGCATCACTGACGACGGTGAAATCACCTATGCCAATCGTGCCGCGCGCGCCCGGTTTGGGAATGTCGAAAAGAAATCGCTGGTGCTGGTGCTTGCAGATTATTCAGCCAATCCGGTCAACATAATCTTTCAGTTGAAAAGCCAGGCGCGGCAGGGCGGGGTTGCGCATCGTGACATCGTGACGGAAACGGGCCATCTGCGCCTGTCGGCACATTATCTCGGCCCCCAGGGGTTTGTCTGGCGGCTGGAAGACCTTGTTGAACAACGCGATAGCGGCAACAGCGTTACCGAGCCGATTGGGTTGCCGATGCTGCTGGCAAACCCGGATGGCGCGGTTCTTCACATCAATCAGGCACTTTTTGCAAAGATCGGCTGCCGGATCAGCCATATTGACCGGTTGTTTCACGATTTGCCGCTGCGTCCGCAGGGCTTGCACCAGATCATGACCAAAGACGGGCCGGAAACCGTGCGCGTGGTTGAAATCATGCGCGACAACGAGGTGCGAGAGGTGTTTCTGATTGCCTGCGACCCTGATGAAATCGCCGGAGCCTCAACCGGTCGGTTGTTTGATGAATTGCCAGTGGCGCTGGTGAAGCTCACCCAAACCGGCATGATTCTCAATGCAAACCGGCTGGCACGGCGATTGCTCGGCCTTAAAGAGGCGCGCGAGGCGCGGCTTGGTGATCTGGTTCAGGGATTGGGAAGGCCGTTTCACGATTGGCTGGCCGAAGCAGCAGATGGGCGAGTGCTCAACCGCCCCGAGGTGGTCGAGGCAAAGGGGCAGGAGCGTGAAACATATCTGCAAATAACTCTCAGCCGGATCGTTGAAGACGGTGAAACCACGCTGATCGCGGTTCTCAGCGACGCGACAGAGTTGAAAACGCTTGAGGCGCAGTTCGTCCAAAGCCAGAAAATGCAGGCCATCGGTCAGCTTGCCGGAGGGGTGGCGCATGATTTCAACAACCTTTTGACGGCAATATCGGGCTATTGCGATCTTTTGCTGTTGCGTCACGACGAGGGTGATCCCGATTATGGTGATCTCATGCAGATCACGCAGAATGCCAACCGGGCGGCGGCGCTGGTCAACCAGCTTCTGGCGTTTTCGCGCAAGCAGAACCTGCAACCGGAAACCCTTGACCTGCGTGACACGCTGGCCGATCTCTCACATCTTCTGAACCGGCTCCTGGGCGAAAAAGTGACGCTGAGCTTGAAGAGCAGCGAGGCGCTTTCACCAGTGCGCGCTGACAAACGCCAGTTGGAACAGGTTCTGATGAACCTCGTGGTCAATGCGCGTGATGCGATGGCCGAAGGTGGCGTTGTGACAATTGAAACGGAAAACCTACATCTTGCCAATGGGTTAAAACGCAATCGGGCAATAGTTGAACCCGGTGAATATGTCTCGATCCGGGTGTCCGATGATGGTGCCGGCATTTCACCGGATCGCCTGGAAAAAATATTTGAACCGTTCTACACGACCAAGAAAACCGGTGAAGGCACCGGGCTTGGCCTGTCGATGGCTTACGGCATCATCAAGCAGACGGGTGGGTTCATTTTTGTTGATTCTGCCCGCGGTCAGGGCACGAGTTTTCAGATCCTCCTGCCCGCACACGAGCATCTGCCAGCGATTGAGGAGTTGCGTCCAGTCAGGCTGGCCAGCGCGCAAACTGCCCGCGATGATGGCGTCGTTCTGCTGGTGGAAGACGAGGCGCCGGTGCGCGCCTTTGCCGCCCGGGCCTTGCGCATGCGCGGCTATACCGTGCTTGAGGCGGCAGATGCCGAAGAGGCACTGGCGATGCTTGAAGATGATGCGCTTTCAGTCGATGTATTTGTCACCGACGTCATCATGCCCGGCAAAGACGGCCCGACCTGGGTGCGCGAAGCACTGAAAAAACGCCCTGATGTCAAAGTGGTCTTTGTTTCCGGCTATGCTGAAGAGAGTTTCGCCGCCGATCAGGCCTCGTTCATCAATTCAGTGTTTTTGCCAAAGCCGTTTTCACTGGTCGATTTGACCGACAGGGTGCGCGATCAGATGCCCAGCCAAAGTGCCGATCCACCGGCGGAACCGCTGGCAAAAGCACGAATTAACGCACCATAGCAGTCATTTTATGCTGTGGTAGGTGTCAAAATCCAGCGCATACTGGCGCTGATACCGGCGCGTAAGCTCGGGCGACAGCGTAACTGGCATTTTCTCTGACGCGTTCTTTTCGCCAAGCTTCAGATTGCGCCCCAGACGATCTGACAGAAAATCAACCACCTTTGGCAGGTCTTCATAGCGATAGATATGATCCACCCCGACAACCCCGCGATTCTTAGACATCTGATTGGCCTGCGACCCGATCTCGGCAAAATCCGGGCGTTTGCCTGCACCAAGGTATGCCTCGACGAATTCGTCAAAACTGACATCAGCGGTGCTTTTGGAAGAGCCCCGAATGGCATCGCGACGCCGGTAGCGATACCAACTGCCCAGCCAGTCCACCGGTTCGCGCATTACAGCGAGGGTTTGAACATCCTCAAGCCCGGTTTTTTCTAAGTAAGGGCGGATGAATCGGTTGAACCGCTGCAGCGTCATATGCTTGATTTGCGGCGGCCGCTCAAAGGAAATAGCCGCATAGGGTGCCAATGCGGCCTCTATCGCGGTTGTTCCGGTTTTCGGGATCGCAATGAAGGCAAGCTTTTCTTTCCATAAAATCATCATTTTAGAAGGTTGCCTCAATGTATTTTTGTATTGTTCTTCTCAAATAAACTACTCCTTAACCACTCCGATAAAAAGTAATATTGAAAAGAAATTTGTTGTAATGTTCTCGTTTTGGTCTCATACACATGAGAACAAGAGGCGAACACGGGCAGTGATTGCCGCGACAACCGGGATATGAAATAAGAGGTCACACAATGGCTACAGCCCTGCTGGATTTTACTGAAAGACGCGACATGGACAAACAGAAAGCGCTTGAATCGGCCCTTGGTCAGATCGAACGCAGCTTTGGTAAAGGCTCGATCATGAAGCTCGGGCAAGGGGGCGCTGTTGCCGATATCGAGGCCACTTCTACCGGGTCGATCGGGTTGGATATCGCGCTGGGGATTGGCGGTCTGCCCAAGGGACGCGTGGTTGAGATTTACGGCCCCGAATCCTCGGGTAAAACCACGTTGACACTGCATGCCATTGCCGAAGAACAGAAAAAGGGCGGCATCTGCGCCTTTGTCGATGCCGAACACGCGCTTGATCCGCAATATGCGCGCAAACTGGGTGTGGATCTTGATGAATTGCTGATCTCACAGCCCGATACCGGAGAACAGGCGCTGGAAATTACTGATACGCTGGTGCGTTCTGGTGCTGTTTCCATGGTTGTGGTGGATTCTGTCGCAGCATTGACACCGAAAGCCGAACTTGAAGGCGATATGGGCGATCATCAGGTCGGTGCGCAGGCGCGGCTGATGAGCCAGGCCATGCGCAAGCTGACCAGCTCGATTGCCAAAACCAACTGCACGGTGATCTTCATCAACCAGATCCGCATGAAAATCGGTGTGATGTTCGGCTCGCCCGAAACCACATCAGGCGGCAACGCACTGAAGTTTTATGCCTCGGTCCGGCTTGATATCCGCCGCATCGGCGCGATCAAGGACCGGGACGAGGTTGTCGGCAACGCAACGCGCGTCAAGGTCGTCAAGAACAAGGTGGCGCCACCCTTCAAGCAAGTCGAGTTTGATATCATGTATGGCACCGGCATTTCCAAAACCGGCGAATTGCTTGACCTAGGGGTCAAGGCCGGGATCGTGGAGAAATCCGGCTCGTGGTTTTCCTATGGGGATGAGCGCATCGGGCAGGGGCGCGAAAACGCCAAGAAATTCCTGACCGAAAACAAGAAAACCGCCTATGAGATTGAAGACAAGATCAGAGCAGCACATGGGCTGGATTTTGACATGCCCAAAGACGCAGAGGTGGATGACGAGGTTCTGGAAGCCTGAGAACATCAACACCTTAGAATTTGCGGGCCGGTTTGAACATCTCAAACCGGCCCGCTTTCGTTTTGGCCTGTGGACAGGGCGCATTGCCGGGGGTAAACCAACTGGGATTTCACGCCGTTCGAAGGACCTTCACCGATGGCCAGCCTTAACGATATTCGCGCCACGTTCCTGAATTATTTCAGGGAAAACGATCACGCGATCGTGGAGAGCTCGCCTTTGGTGCCGCGCAACGACCCAACGCTGATGTTTGTCAATTCCGGCATGGTGCAGTTCAAGAATGTCTTTACCGGGATCGAACAGCGCGATTACGTGCGCGCCTCGACAAGCCAGAAATGCGTGCGCGCCGGGGGCAAACATAATGATCTGGACAATGTCGGTTATACCGCCCGGCACCACACGTTTTTTGAAATGCTCGGCAATTTTTCCTTTGGCGACTATTTCAAGGAAGCCGCCATTCCCTATGCCTGGGAATTGCTGACGCAGGATTTCGGCATCAACAAGGACCGTCTGCTGGTCACCGTCTATCACACCGATGACGAGGCGGCCGATATCTGGAAAAAGGTCGCCGGCCTGCCGGATGACCGGATTATCCGCATTCCGACGCATGACAATTTCTGGATGATGGGCCCGACCGGCCCCTGCGGCCCCTGCACCGAGATCTTTTATGACCATGGCGATCATATCGAAGGTGGCCCGCCAGGAAGCCCGGATGAAGACGGTAACAGGTTCATCGAAATCTGGAATCTGGTCTTCATGCAGAACGAGCAGTTTGAGGACGGCTCAATGGTGCCCCTGGACATGCAATCGATTGATACCGGCATGGGGCTGGAGCGGATCGGGGCGTTGTTGCAGGGCAAGCATGACAATTATGATACCGACCTGATGCGCGATCTGATCGAGGCCTCGGCGCATGCCACGTCCAGCGATCCGGATGGCCCGGGCAAGACCCATCACCGGGTGATTGCGGATCATTTGCGCTCGACCTCATTTCTGATTGCTGATGGGGTGCTGCCCTCAAATGAAGGGCGGGGCTATGTCTTGAGACGGATCATGCGCCGCGCCATGCGTCATGCGCATCTTCTGGGCGCAGCCGATCCGGTGATGCACAGGCTGGTACCGGCTCTTGTGGCGCAGATGGGGCAGGCCTTTCCCGAACTTGGCCGCGCGCAGAGCATGATCGAGGAAACTCTGCTGTCTGAGGAAACCCGGTTCAAGACCACGCTGGATCGCGGCCTGAAACTGCTCGATGAAGCGCTTGACGATCTGGATGAGGCGGCTGAACTGCCGGGCAAAACCGCGTTTCGCCTTTATGACACCTACGGTTTTCCCCTTGATCTGACACAGGATGCCCTGCGCGAAAAAGGCCGTTCGGTTGATACGGACGGGTTTGAGGCGGCAATGGCCGAACAAAAGGCTAAGGCGCGTGCTGCCTGGGCCGGGTCGGGCGAAGAGGGTGATGCGGCGATCTGGTTTGAACTGGCGGACACCCATGGCGGCACCGAGTTTCTGGGCTATGACACGGAAATTGCCGAAGGTCAGATACTGGCTGTGGTGGCCAGCGGTAAAGAAGCCAAATGCGTCAAAGCCGGTGACGCGGTTGAGATCATCCTGAACCAGACACCGTTTTACGCGGAATCCGGCGGTCAGGTTGGTGACAGCGGCGAGATTCGCACCGATAGCGGCGTTGCCGTTGTCACCGATGTCAGGAAACGGGCCGGTCTGTTTGCCCATGTCGCCACCGTCAAGACTGGCGAGATCAAAACCGGTGAGGCGGCGGAGCTCATGGTCGATCACGCCCGCCGCACATCCATTCGCGCCAATCATTCGGCGACCCATCTTTTGCACGAAGCCCTGCGCGTGAATTTGGGTGATCATGTGGCGCAACGCGGCTCGCTCAATGACGACGACCGGCTACGCTTTGATTTCAGCCATAATGCGGCGATCGGCCAGGATGAATTGCAGCGCGTTCAGGCCGATGTGAACACATATATTCAGCAGAACTCCGAAGTGACGACCCGGATCATGACGCCCGATGACGCCCGCGATCTGGGGGCGCAGGCCTTGTTTGGGGAAAAATACGGCGATGAGGTACGCGTTGTGTCGATGGGCCGGCAGGATGGGTCGGGCAAGGGCAGTGACGGGGCCACCTATTCGATTGAGCTCTGTGGCGGCACCCATGTCAAACGCACCGGCGATATCGGCATGTTCGTGATCCCTGCTGCAGCCTCGTCGATATCCTCCGGCGTGCGCCGCATCGAAGCGCTGACCGGCCCGGCTGCGCTGGCCTATGTTGGAGAAAACCTCAATCAGTTCAACGCCTTGCTGGCTGCGTTGAAAACCACGTCACAGGATGCTGAGACAAAACTCCAGAGCCTCATCAGCGACCGCAAGGCGATGCAGACCGAGCTGGCCGATCTGAGACGCCAACTTGCGCTCAGCGGCGGCGCGGAAGCAACCGGGGCTGGCAGTAAAGAGGTCGGCGGGGTGCCGTTTCTGGCGCAGGTTCTAACGGGCGTCAGCGGAAAGGATTTGCGTGGGTTGATTGATGAACACAAGGCACGGCTCGGTTCGGGTGCCATCCTGCTGATTGCCGATACCGGTGGCAAGGCGGCCATTGCGGCAGGTGTCACCGACGATCTGACGGCTCACCTGTCGGCGGTCGATATCGTCAGGGTGGCGGCGGATAAGCTGGGCGGCAAGGGCGGCGGCGGTCGGGCCGACATGGCACAGGCTGGCGGGCCGAGCACGGAAAATGCAAAGGCGGCGATCAGGGCCGTGGAAGAATTGCTGGAGGGTTAAGATGACAGTTTACGCAATGGTCCATATCGACGTTGAGGATGCCGAGGAATACGCCAAATACGCCGCCCTTGCCGGGCCGGCAGTGGCCAAATATGGCGGTGAGTTTCTCGCCCGTGGCGGGGACTGCGTGCAGATGGAAGGCACGGGGCGCGCCCGCAATGTGATCATCAGGTTCAGCGATATGGAAACGGCGCAGGCCTTTTACAATGGTCCTGAATATCAGGAGGCTCTCGCATACGGGCTGCCTGCTGCGAAGCGCGAATACACCTTTGTCGAAGGCGTCTGAGGTTTTCGGAGTCTCTGCGCGACATGGCTTTTGAGCTGCACCCCGGGGGGTGCAGCGGATGCCTGCGGCGCGAGTATTTTTTGAAACAATGATGATAAGGCTCAATGCGAGTTCTCGCCACAACAACAGATTCTGAACCCTATTCTATTTTGCGAAAATGTTCGAATTCATCATCACAGTAGAGGAATTGTGTTCGCCCAAAGAACTTGGATATTTCAGGATTAAGCTCGCCGATTGAAAGTGCGTTTTTAGGATTGCCAGTGCAGTGAGGCAGTAAATAGATACCGGAAATCGACAGATATGAACTTCCTCTTGAGAGTGTCAAGAAGGACCATGTTCCAAGGCCAGCATAAATTAACCTGTTGTTTTTCGATACTTTTTGGTTGAATGTTCCGTTGTCAAAGAATTCAAGACCAATCCGGGTATCTCTGGACGAGTGGAATTTCCATTCACCCGCGACATCAGTAATCTTGACGGTATCAAACGCATTAACTGCGACCACCGTTATCGCGGACACCATAGAAATAACCACGATCAAAAATAAGAAGATTTTTCTGTCGAGTAGGGGTTTCAATGCGTTGCGGTTGCTGAAAGCAGGTGAATGACGGCAATGCCGGCAATGATCAGGCCAAGGCCCAGAATGGCCCAGGCATCGACCGCCTGCTTGAAATAGAAAAAGCCAATGGCCGTGATCAGGACGATGCCAAGCCCCGACCAGAGTGCATATACGATGCCGATTGGCATATAGCGCAGTGTCAGGGTCATGAAATAAAAGGCCCCGACAAACCCAATCGCGACAAGGACCGTCGGCCAGAATCTGGTGAACTGCTGGCTGGCTTGCAGGCCTGACGTGCCCACCGTCTCAAACAAGACGGCGATCAGTAAGAAGATATAATGCTTTGGCATTTCCGGGCTCCAAAAACAAACGGGCAGGGGTGAACCCTGCCCGCGAACCCTAATTCAGGATATTTCAGCCCGCCAGCGCTTTGTTGAGGTTCTCGTCGATCTTATCAAGGAAGCCTTCAGTGGTCAGCCATTTCTGATCCGGTCCGACCAAGAGCGCCAGATCCTTGGTCATGTCGCCACTTTCCACGGTATCAACGATAACTTTCTCCAGCGTGTTGGCAAAATTGGTCAAAGCCTCGTTGCCGTCAAGCTTGGCGCGGTGCTTGAGGCCGCCGGTCCAGGCATAGATCGAGGCAATGGAATTGGTCGAGGTTGCCTTGCCGGCCTGATGCTGGCGATAGTGGCGGGTGACGGTGCCATGCGCCGCTTCGGCCTCAACGATCTTGCCATCGGGCGTCATCAGCTGGCTGGTCATCAGGCCAAGCGAACCGAACCCTTGCGCAACCGTGTCGGACTGCACGTCGCCATCGTAGTTCTTACAGGCCCAGACGTAACCGCCCGACCATTTCATTGCGGCAGCAACCATGTCGTCGATCAGGCGGTGCTCATAGTGAATGCCGGCTTTCTTGAACTGGTCTTCAAACTCGTTTTCATAGACTTCCTGAAAGATGTCTTTGAATCGGCCATCATAGGCTTTCATGATGGTGTTCTTGGTCGAAAGGTAGACCGGCCATCCAAGCGACAACCCGTAATTCATCGAGGCGCGGGCGAAATCATAGATCGACGCGTCAAGGTTATACATGGCCATGGTCACGCCCGAGCTGGGTGCATTAAAGACCTCACGTTCGATCACTTCACCATCGGTACCTTCGAATTTGATGGTCAGCTTGCCCGCACCGGGAAAGCGGAAATCTGTGGCGCGGTACTGGTCACCAAAAGCGTGGCGGCCAACAACGATGGGCTGGGTCCAGCCGGGAACAAGGCGCGGGACATTGCTGCAAATGATCGGTGCGCGGAAAATGACGCCGCCAAGGATGTTGCGGATGGTGCCGTTGGGGCTGCGATACATGCGCTTGAGGCCAAATTCTTCAACCCGCGCCTCATCCGGCGTAATGGTGGCACATTTGATGCCAACGCCCACTTCGGCGATCTTGTTGGCGGCATCGACCGTGATCTGATCGTCGGTACGGTCGCGCTCTTCAATGCCGAGATCGTAGTATAGCAAGTCAATGTCGAGATAGGGCAGGATCAGCTTCTTCTTGATGAAATCCCAGATGATCCTCGTCATCTCGTCGCCGTCAAGCTCGACAACCGGGTTAGCTATTTTGATCTTGGTCATAGTGGTCCTGCCTTTGAATGGGAATCGATTTTGGCTGTCTTTAGCTCATTTTTCACGTCGGAGAAAGACAGTATGCAAAAGTATACCGAAAACTTTTTTCCCTATCCGGCAAAGAACAAACCCACCGAATAGGCCACGGCGGCGCAGACGCTGCCGACGAGGACGGTTTCGGCAAGGCAGGAGAGGAAGTTTTCCAGTGTTGCGAACCAACGCAGCAGGCCCAGCGAGAAAAGCGCGGCGAGAGTTGCAATAACGGCAATGAGAAAGGTCGACTGTGTTGCCGGCAGGAACAGATAGGGCATGATCGGCACGAAACCGAAGACCAGGAAGGACGAAAAGGTAAAAAACCCGTTGAGGATCGGGTTCTCGTCCTCAGGATCGGAAAGGCCGAATTCGTAACTCATCATCCAATCAGCCATCATTTCCGGGTTGCGTTCGAGCACCTGAATGATTTCACTGGCATCCCCGGCACTTAGCCCGCGTTGTTCAAGTATGGATTGCATTTCTGACCGCTCGGCAGCGGGCTGATCGGCGATCAGCGCCAGTTCCTGCATCCTGACCGAGCGATAGACATCGCGTTCCGAGCGGGCTGACAGAAACTCCCCCAGCCCCATCGAGGTTGCATCGGCCAGAAGGTTGGCAAAGCCAAAGAGCAGGACTGCGATCGTGCCTATCTCGGCGATGCCTTCGGCCCGTGCACCGGCAAAACCGGCAACTACGGCAAATGTGGTGACGATCCCGTCATTGCCGCCGAACACGATCTGGCGCAGGTTTTCCTGAAGGCGTCCGAATCCATGCGCCTCGGCGCGGTGTTTTTGAAGATCGAGCGTCATTTGGTTCCTGAATGAAGGGCACTTGCCTGTTAACAGCTACCCAATCCTGTTTCAAAACGACGAAAGGTCGCTTCTGGCATGGAAAGCCAGACTATCTTGATCACCGAAATCGAGAGTTCGAATCCTGGGGCCTTCCATATCCAAATAGGCACCAATTGGTCGTTTCTGCCCTGGTCATTTTTCAGTTACCGGAACAAGTGCTGGTAAAAGACAAGTTGCGATTTCAGGCAGGATGAAACTCGTTGTGAGTCCTGATGAAGGAATGCGGACTCAGTATTCTAGAATAATTCTAAATTTGGTTGCTTTAGCCATTGCGAATAAAGAGTGAAGATGGATAAAATCACTCGATCATCGTGTTTGCAGCCTTGTGCAAACTACGATCCTAAGCTGTCTAAACACTTGAATGAACAGGAGTGAACATGTCAATCGAAGGCAAATGCCCAGTGATGCACGGAGCGCAGACAACGGTTTCCAAAAGTGGGACCGCCAATAGTGACTGGTGGCCAAACCAGCTGAATTTGAAAATTCTACACCAGCGTTCGCATTTGTCTGATCCGATGGAGCGTGATTTTAATTATGCAGAAGCGTTCAACAGCCTTGATCTGTCTGCTCTAAAGCAGGACTTGTACGATCTGATGACAGATAGTCAGGAGTGGTGGCCTGCAGATTACGGTCACTACGGTCCGTTTTTCATCCGTATGGCATGGCACAGCGCCGGCACTTATCGAACCGGTGATGGACGCGGGGGGGCTTCGACCGGGAACCAGCGATTTGCTCCCTTAAATAGCTGGCCAGACAACGTAAACCTCGATAAAGCCCGGCGCTTGCTCTGGCCCATTAAGCAAAAATACGGCAACAAAATATCCTGGGCCGACCTTATGATCCTTGCGGGCAACTGCGCTATTGAATCAATGGAGGGAAAGACCTTCGGATTTGGTGGCGGACGCCAAGATATCTGGGAGCCAGAAGAAGATGTTTACTGGGGGAACGAAACCGAGTGGTTGGATGACAAACGTTATACCGGCGAACGAAATCTCGATAATCCTCTGGCTGCGGTTCAGATGGGGCTGATTTATGTAAATCCCGAAGGTCCGAACGGCGAACCGAGTATCCTCGCATCTGGTAGAGATATTCGGGAAACATTCGGTCGAATGGCCATGAATGATGAGGAAACAGTCGCCTTGGTCGCTGGTGGTCACACCTTTGGTAAAGCGCACGGTGCTGGCAATCCTGATCACATCGGACCTGAACCTGAAGGTGCAGATATTGCGCAGCAAGGTTTTGGCTGGAGTTCTGATTTCGGTAGCGGCAGCGGCGACGATACAATCTCAAGTGGGATAGAAGGCGCCTGGACGGCCAATCCGATCAAATGGGACAATGGTTATTTCGACCTTTTATTTGGCTATGATTGGGATCTCGTAAAAAGCCCGGCCGGTGCCTGGCAATGGGTTCCGGTCAATCCGGACGAAAAGGACAAGGCACCCAGTGCGCATGATGCTTCAACACGTGTCAACACAATGATGACAACCGCCGATATGGCGATGCGCATGGACCCGATCTATGGCCCGATATCCAAGCGGTTCCATGAGAACCCTGATGAGTTTGCGGATTCATTTGCGCGTGCATGGTTCAAACTGACGCATCGCGACATGGGGCCGAAGGCACGTTATTTGGGCTCTGAGGTTCCGGCCGAAGATCTCATCTGGCAGGATCCTATTCCCGCTGTTGATCATGACTTGATTGATGCAGAAGATATATCCGCGTTGAAAAAGGAAATTCTATCCTCGGGGCTCTCGGTTTCTGAGCTTGTGAAGACGGCTTGGGCATCGGCTTCTACATACCGGGAGTCGGACAAGCGTGGTGGTGCAAATGGGGCTCGCGTGCGTCTCTCTCCGCAAAGTGGCTGGGAGGCGAACCAACCCGATCAGCTTGCCAAGGCGTTGACGGCGTTGGAAAGCGTCCAAACTGCATTCAACAATTCGCAATCCGGCGGAAAGAAAATCTCGATTGCTGATACGATCGTTCTTGGTGGCGTTGCAGCGATCGAAAAGGCGGCTAACGATGCCGGGCATGAAATCGATGTCTCGTTTACTCCTGGACGCACGGATGCTTCACAGGAAATCACGGACGCTGAATCTTTCGATGTGCTTGAGCCCATTGCAGACGGTTTCCGTAACTACCTGAAGACAGAGTACACAGTTTCTGCTGAAGAATTGCTCCTTGATCGCGCGCAACTCATGACACTTACCGCTCCTGAAATGACAGTTCTTGTTGGCGGCATGCGAGCACTCAGTGCGAATTTTGATGGATCAAATCACGGTGTTCTCACTGATCGGCCAGGCAAGCTGACAAATGACTTCTTTGTCAATCTTCTGGACATGTCTAACAAGTGGTCGGAATCAGCGGATGATTCAGGCGTGTTTGAAGGGCGAGATCGTGCTTCCGGCAAGGTGAAATGGACAGCCACACGAGTTGATCTTGTCTTTGGGTCCAATTCGCAGTTGCGGGCATTGTCAGAGGTTTTTGCGCAAAGCGACAACAGTGAGAAATTTGTCAGTGATTTTGTCGCTGCCTGGAACAAGGTCATGAACGCAGATCGCTTCGATCGCGCTTGATCACAGATTTGTTGCGAAGTGGCGTGGCCATTTGCTGGCCACGCTCCCTAAAACCCAGTGACCTACTATTGCATCTGAAGGCTTGCGGCAGAGTGGTCTTCAGCATATTGCTGTGACGCAGAAATTTTGGCATCGGCGTGTAGAAATGCTCACAAGTCTGAAAGCCCTCCCACTGGAAAGACCGCAAGATGCGTGATTTGAAAATCCCGGCCGAACGGCACCCTGAAAAGGCGAAAAAGCCTGACAAGGCGCAGCCGAAAAAGCCCAGTTGGATCAGGGTGAAGGCGCCGACCTCAGAGGGGTACAAGAAAACCCGCAACACCTTGCGTGACAACAAGCTGGTGACGGTCTGCGAAGAGGCGGGCTGCCCCAATGTCGGTGAATGCTGGAGCCTTGGCCACGCCACCATGATGATAATGGGCGAGATCTGCACCCGTGGTTGCAGCTTTTGCAATATCGCCACCGGTCGCCCGGATGCGCTGGATGCGTTTGAGCCGGGCAGGGTCGCTGACGCGGTGGCGCGGCTGGGGCTGAAACATGTGGTGATCACCAGCGTTGACCGGGATGATCTTGCCGATGGCGGGGCTGAGCATTTTGCCCAGACGATCCGCGCCATAAGGCATAAATCACCCGAGACAACGATTGAAATCCTGACGCCGGATTTCCTGAAATGCGATCCGGCGGTGGTTGAGATCGTGGTTGAGGCGCGACCCGATATTTTCAACCACAATCTGGAAACTGTACCGGGGCTATATCCCTCGGTTCGCCCGGGCGCTCGCTATTTCCACAGTCTCAGACTGCTTCAAAGAGTGAAGGAGCTGGACCCGGCGATGTTCACCAAATCCGGCATCATGGTTGGCCTTGGTGAAGACAAGACATCTGTCATGCAGGTGATGGACGATATGCGCGCTGCGGACATTGATTTCATCACCATCGGGCAATATCTGCAACCGACACCGAAGCATCATGCAATCGACCGTTTCGTGACGCCCGAAGAGTTTTCCACTTACGAAAAAGCCGCCTATGGCAAGGGGTTCGGCATGGTCTCAGCCTCGCCACTTACACGATCAAGCTATCATGCGGGCGATGATTTTGTACGCCTCAGGGCTGCGCGCACGGCCTTGTTGGGCAACTGACAATTTCAACATACGCGCGCCGTCTATCCGACTGGCCTCACTCATTCGCCGCAATGGAGCAGGCATCACACCGGATTGAACGGGACAAAAGGTTTAGCATCGGCACTCTGAAATCACGCAATACTTGAAATTCGCGCCTATAGGACGAGGGCAAAAATCGCAGCTCTCCCCAAGGGCCCTCAATTAGGGCCTGTTGACGTTCATTTCAGTTCGATCATGGTTGCTGCGAGAGAGATG
>CAZMNO010000006.1:0-128 GCA_964567685.1 uncultured Rhodobacter sp.
GAGTGCCGGCCTGTCACGCCGGAGGTCGCGGGTTCGAGCCCCGTCAACCGCGCCACTGGCACCAAACACACCCTGGCGGTTGTAGCTCAGTTGGTTAGAGTGCCGGCCTGTCACGCCGGAGGTCGCGG
>CAZMNO010000006.1:228-98935 GCA_964567685.1 uncultured Rhodobacter sp.
GTTCGAGCCCCGTCAACCGCGCCAATTCAGGTAGTGTCGTGCGATTACCAGTCGATGTGCTTTTTGAAGTCGTCCAGCTGGCGCTCCCAGACATTCAGGCTTTCTACGAACGCGTCGGTCGAGATTCCTGGACCCCACATGTTAATGTCGAACTTGACAACGATATCACCGTCTTCAGCCCAGTGGGCTTTGACGTAACGATTGATGCGGTTCCACTCGTTCAGATCGGGCTTGTCGCTGGACTCGTTCAGAGTGAAAGAGGCGGATAGCTGAATGGACTGGCAACCAGACCCGTCATTGCAGGAGTAGAAAAAGACCGCATAGTTCAGCCCTGCAGCGTTTGACGAGATCATCGGATCACCGACAGAATCCTTTTCCAGCTTGGCCCTGTAGCCAAGGTCACGAATAGCCTCGGCTATGTCTATGGCGTTTTTCGGGCTGATCATTTCCTGAGCCTGCAAAGCCGGCGCAGATATCAGCAGGAAGCCGGTGATTAGAGAGACAGCCCATTTCATATTATTACCCTTTCGCATTGAAGTACCTGCGCAAGCGTAACTTGAGTCGTCGGTTAAGCAAAGCATTAACAAAGCCACGGATCGATTCGTTCTTGGAGTGTGCAGCGCCATCAATGGCCTTCCAAGCGTATACCTGAAATTCACGAGTTGATATAGTGTAACACACTGAATTTCTTCCGAAACGCTGAGACCTCCTGGGCGATTTCTTCCGGTGAGCTGTTGCCAAGAGCTGCGGCGATATAACCGGCGATGGTCTCTACATGGCATTCGTCGATGCCCCAGCGCACAATCTCTGGTGTACCGATGCGCAAGCCGTTCAAATCACCGGCGACCGGGTCGATTGGCAAGCCGATCCCACAGGTCAGGATATTTGCCCGCCTCAGCTTTTTTGCCGCTGTCTGACCCCCACCATAGGCCGCCGCCTCTATCGCAAACTGATGCGATTGGGTGGCGCCCTTGTTGCTGGCGAAAAGGTGAATTCCCTTGTCTGCCAACGCCTGCGCCAAAGCTTGCGAGACCGAGACCATTTTCTTGGCATAGGCCGGCCCGTGCCTGCGCCAGTCAAGCATGCTCATCGCCAGCGCTGCCGATTTCGCCACATCAAAATTGGCGGTAAGACCGGGGAAGGCTATCTTATCCAGCCGTTCCGCCAGATCGGCCTCGTTGGTCACGATCAACCCTCCAGCCGGCCCGCCAAGGCTTTTATAGGTGCTCATCGTCATCAGATGCGCCCCTTCTGCCAGCGGGTCAGGCCAGGCGCCACCAGCTATCATGCCGCAAAGATGAGCGGCATCAAACAACACCCGCGCGCCGATTTCATCGGCAATCGCACGTACTTCACCAACCGGATGCCAAAACAGATTCAGGCTGCCACCAACCGTGATCAGCTTTGGTTTCTTTGCAGCTGCAAGCGCTCTTAATCCTTCAAGGTCAATCGTATAGCCGTCACTGTTAACCGGGGCGTGGTGAATCTGAAGCCCATAGAGCCCAGCCGCGCCTGCATCGTGATGGGTCACATGCCCGCCAATATCAGCAGGCGGCACAATGATCGCATCACCGGGTCGGCAGGTAGCCATGAATGCCATCAAATTGGCCATCGCACCGGACGCAATCCGTATTTCCGCAAAGCTTGCGCGAAAGACTTCGGCCACCAGACTTGCAGCGATCACCTCAATCTCTTCAATCGCCTCCAGCCCCATCTCGTATTTATCGCCCGGATAGCCAAGTGAAGGCCGCGACCCCAGGCCTGACGCCAGCAAAGCCTCGGCGCGCGGGTTCATCACATTGGTTGCCGGGTTGAGATTGAGGCATTCGACCTCGTGAATGTCGCGATTGGCCTTGGTCAGCGAGACCAGCTTTGCCGCAAGCGCACCGCTCTTGGCCGTTGCGGTTTCAGCGGCAATCGACTGAACCAGCGCCTCACATTCAGGTGGCACCCAGTCACGGGAACTCAGATATTGCATTGAACCTCCGTTTTCAGCCCGCGCCAGACAAACTCAAATTCCATCGAAACACAATCGCCATCATTGTTTCAGAAATTCTCGCGCCGCAGGCTCAAAATCTCTTTCAGTCAATTCTCAACTTGCTTGTAAAGCTTCTCATAAACTTTGATTTGCTGAAGCGCCGCCGTCTTGGCACCGCCGAGTTTCACTTCCAGACCTATCAGTTCTGCTGCCAATTTACTCACCGGGCGAAATTTTTTATCTGCATCGATCCTGTGCGCCCTGATCGCCACCGCCTGGTTGCCCTGATAAAGATCATCGCTGGCAAACTTTCGCCCGGTCACCTTTTTTCGGGCGATATTCAAGGCATCAAGGCTCTTCTGATATATCTTGTCAGCCTTTTTGAATTGCGCCCGTGCCTGGGTGATACGCGCATCCAGAGCCTCGAATTTCTTAACCAGGGCGAGCATTTTCAACCGCTCCTTTTGCAATCTGGCTTTCAACGCTTCTGCCCGCATTTTGGCCTTTGCCTCTTCTTCCGCAATCAGATCGGCGCGCCAGCTTCTTTCGGTAGACCGTGCCTTGTTATAATCGGACTCAAGTTTTCTTTTGTCAGCGTCGATCAGCTTGCCAAGTTCAAGTATGGATTCTTCCAACCGCTTGGCCTTGGTCTGTGCGGTCGTTCCCCGTTTAATGACGCTCTTGATGTTCTTTTTCTGCTCACGCAATGCGCCGGACAGTTCCTTGACAGCCTTAGTTTTAAAGAGCGCAGGGCTTTGTCTGCGCATCGTCAGCAGCCCGGCCTCGGCCTGCAGGGACAGCTGTAAAAAAGAAATGATATTGCTTGAGTTCACCAGCCCAGAATCTGGCGATCTTCCGATGGCCGAGAAGCGCCAGTATCCTAAGTTGGGTTAGCGCGGCGAGGTATCGCCTGAACAATTCACGCGATAACAGCATGACCAGATATCTGGTTTTTGCGGAAACACGCCTGGTCGGTCTCTGGTTCTCCGGCCCCCCTGCGTTGGTTAGCGTTGGCAATGAATATGTGCTTGTTAGTGCCAGTGCGAAAAGAGACTTTTGAAATGTTCTTCGGTCCATATTACCCTCACTGATACGTTGACAATCGGCGCAATCCTAGCACGACCTGAAATCCAATCAATCTTCGTGGCTTGGGCTTGATTGATCGGCCCCGCTCGGTCATGACTCGGTTGAAATGAGGGAGGACAGGAATGGCTTTGCCAATCAATGATCAGCTGCGCTGGTGGGGAATTGGAATCTTAGTCCTGATTCTGGTCCTGTGGCTGCTGGGCGATGTCATCCTGCCCTTCGTTGCCGGGGCCGCGATTGCCTATTTCCTGGATCCGGTGGCTGATCGGCTGGAGCGGATGGGCTGCAGCCGGGTTATCGCGACCGTGATCATCACGCTGGTCGGGATTTTCGCTTTCATCGCCGTGGCGCTGGTTCTGATCCCGACCTTCATCAACCAGCTCAGTGCCCTGATCGCCGAGGCACCGACCTATTCCGCTCAGCTTCAGCTGTTTTTGCAAGAACGCATTCCGGCGCTTATGGAAGCGGAATCCGCATTGCGTCAAACGCTTGATTCCATAGGAGAATCCCTCAGGGCACGCAGTGGCCAACTGGCCAACACGGTCATCACCTCGGCCTTTTCAGTGATCGACGCGATCATATTTATCGTCGTCGTGCCGGTGGTGGCTTTCTATCTGTTGCTCGACTGGGACCGGATGATTGCCGTGATCGACGGCTGGCTGCCGCTTGATCACGCCGATACGCTGCGCGAGATCGCCCGTGACGTAGATCGGGTTCTTGCAGGTTTCGTGCGCGGCCAACTTAGCGTCAGCGCCATCCTTGGCACGTTTTACGCGCTCTCGCTGGCGCTGGTGGGGTTGCAATTCGGGCTGGCGGTCGGGCTGATTGCTGGTCTGATCTCATTCATCCCGTATGTCGGCTCGGTTATCGGTGGGGCACTGGCAATCGGGCTGGCGCTGTTTCAGTTCTGGTCGGAACCCTGGTGGATCGCCGTCGTTGCCGGGATTTTCGTCGCCGGGCAAATGGTTGAAGGCAATTTCCTCACCCCCAAACTCGTCGGGGGTTCGGTTGGGTTGCATCCGGTCTGGCTGATGTTTGCCTTGTCGGTGTTTGGTACGATGTTCGGCTTTGTCGGTCTTCTTGTAGCCGTGCCGCTGGCTGCAACGCTTGGTGTCTTTTCGCGCTTTGGCATCAGGCAATATCTGGCAGGGCGGCTCTATCAGGGGCTTGGCGGTAAGGCCGGAGAGTAAGGCGTGCCGGAACAACTGACTTTTAATTTGCCGGTGCGCACAGCGCTGGGTCGTGATGATTTCTTTGTCGCGCCGTCAAACAAGTTGGCTTTGCAGGCCCTTGAAAACTGGCAAGACTGGCCTTTGGCGCGCGCGGTTCTCGTGGGCGCGCCCGGGGCCGGCAAAACCCACCTGGCGCGGGTTTTTCAGCAAATCACCGGCGCTGTTTCGGTTAAGGCAACGGAAGTATCGGAGCCGGATTTGCCGGGCCTTGTTGATGCCACTTGCCTTGTTGTTGAGGATATCAACCGAATTGTCGGCAACTCAGCTCAGGAGCAGGGGCTTTTTCATCTGCTCAACATGGCCCAGAGCAGCGTCACCAGCCTGCTGTTGACAAGCACTCTGCCGCCCGCACGCCTGTCGTTTGTCCTCCCCGATCTCAAAAGCCGCCTCAATGCAACCCAGCTGGTGTCGCTTGATGCACCTGATGACTCGCTTCTGGCGGCGATGCTGGTGAAGCAATTCTCCGACCGGCAGCTTGTGATTAGCCACAGGCTCATTCCATATCTCTTAAGCCGGATGGACCGCAGTGCCGCTGCCGTCGGACAACTGGTCGATGCGCTGGACAGCCGGGCACTGGCAGAAAAGCGACCGCTCAGCCGTGCTTTGGCCCGTGAGGTTCTGGACAAGCTCTGACAGTTGACCGATAGTTCCCTCTCAGCAAAGAAACAGATCAGCGGCCATGACCAATGCAGATTTCCTGAATGCGCCTTTTGAGGTTGCAGAGGAACTTCCCAATTTCGATAACAAAGGACCGGAAAGGTTTTTCAATCGCGAACTTTCCTGGCTGGCCTTTAACTGGCGGGTACTGGATGAGGCGCAGAACCCGGATGTCCCGTTGCTGGAGCGGGTGCGCTTTTTGTCGATCTCGGCCACCAATCTTGACGAGTTTTATACCGTGCGTGTTGCAGGCCTTCGCGAGTTGCAGCGCAACGGTGTCACCCGTCCCGCAGCCGATGGTCTGAGCCCGGCGGCTCAGCTCACCCTGATTGACGCGGACGCACGTGCTCTCATCCTGCGCCAGCAGGAATGCTGGGCGGGGATCAAGAAGGAACTGGAAGGCGAGGGGATCTCGCTTCTGACCCGCGCTGAACTGAGTGATGATGACCGCGACGCCCTCAACCGCATTTTTCTGGAGCAGGTTTTCCCTGTTCTCAGCCCTTTGGCGATTGACCCGGCGCATCCGTTTCCATTCATTCCCAACGAAGGCCTGTCACTGGCGCTGGAACTTGCGCGCAGCAAGGACGCGCAGAAACTGACATTGCTGTTGCCGATCCCGCATCAGATCGACAGATACATTCGGTTGCCCGGTGCCAAGGGTGAAAAGGTGCGCCTGCTGCCGCTGGAAGAACTCCTGTTGGACAATATCGCAGCCCTCTTCCCTGGCTATGGCATCAAGGGCAGCTGCACCTTCCGTGTCCTGCGTGACAGCGACCTTGAGGTCGAGGAAGAAGCCGAGGATCTGGTGCGCGAGTTTGAAACCGCACTCAAACGTCGCCGTCGCGGCGAGGTGATCCGCCTTTCAATCTCGGGCAACGCCCCGGCCAACCTCAGAAAGCTGGTCTCAGATGCCTTGCATGTCGGCGATGACGAGATCATCGAAATGGGTGGGATCATCGGCATTTCCGACCTTAGCGAACTGGTCCTGAGCAGCCGACCCGATCTTTTATGGCCGAAATTCACCCCAAGGGTGCCTGAGCGTGTGCAGGATCACGAGGGCGATATATTTGCGGCAATCCGGCAAAAGGATATGCTTCTTCATCACCCCTATGAAACCTTTGACATGGTGATCCGCTTTTTGAAACAGGCAGCGGCTGATCCGGATGTTCTGGCAATCAAGCAGACGCTTTACCGTACTTCAAATGAATCCCCCATCGTCTCGGCCCTTTGTGAAGCTGCCGAAGAGGGCAAATCGGTTACCGCCCTTGTGGAGTTGAAAGCGCGGTTCGATGAAGCCGCCAATATCCGGCAATCGCGCCGGCTTGAACGTGCCGGGGCGCATGTGGTCTATGGGTTTCTCGACTGGAAGACGCACGCAAAAATCTCAACCGTGGTGCGGCGCGAAGGCAAGAAGCTGGCGACATATACGCATTTTGGCACCGGCAATTACCACCCGATTACTGCCCGCATCTATACGGATCTGTCGCTTTTCACCTGCGACGCCGCCCTTGGCCGCGATGCAACGCGCGTGTTCAATTACGTTTCAGGCTACGCCAAACCCGATCAGCTCGAAAACCTGTCGATATCGCCGGACGGGATGAAGTCGACCCTGCTTGATGGCATAGCACAAGAAATCGAACATGCCCGAGCTGGCAAACCGGCAGAGATCTGGGCCAAGATGAATTCGGTGATCGAAAGTGATGTGATTGACGCGCTTTATGCCGCATCTGCCGAAGGGGTGAAGATCAGCCTTGTGGTGCGCGGCATCTGTGGCCTGCGCCCCGGCATCAAGGGCTTGTCGGAAAATATCCGCGTCAAATCCATCGTCGGACGGTTTCTGGAACATTCGCGCATCGTCTGTTTTGGCAACGGCCACGGGCTGCCCGCCAAAAAGGCGCGGGTCTATATGTCATCAGCCGATTGGATGGGGCGCAACCTCAACCGCCGGGTGGAAACGCTGGTGGAAATAACCAACAAAACCGTGCACGCTCAGGTGATGAGCCAGATCATGGCTGCCAACCTGGCCGATCAGGCGCAAAGCTGGGTTCTGAGGCCTGATGGCCGGTTCGAGCGGCACAAACGGAAATCCGGCGAACATCTTTTCAACTGCCACCGCTTCTTCATGGAAAATCCGTCCCTTTCCGGTCGTGGCTCAGTCGGGGCCAAAGACGTGCCCAAACTCACCCATACCGAAGACTGACCGGCAATAAAAAGCTTTGCCAGCCCCCTTCTTCTTTTCAATAGATATCCCCCGCGCGGAGCGCATTTCATCCTGGGCCATCATCTCAGCCGCCAAAACCGATATTTTTACCACCGAGACAAAGAAGCGCTTTGACAGGCTTGTGAAAATATCAGGATTTTTTTAGGTTCCGGCATCTGATTGCCACATCAAGGTCGGCCCGCGCGTGAGCTTAAAGACGAAACCTCAGGACAAGGGCGTGCTCGACCTTCCGTTGTTTCAGTATTCCGCAAGGCGTCGGTTGGAGCGGGTTGGTGTCGTTGACGTCGGATCAAACTCTGTCAGGCTGGTTATTTTTGATGGTGCAGCGCGCTCGCCTGCCTATTTCTTCAACGAAAAAATCCTTTGCGGGCTCGGCAGCGGGCTGATGCAGACCGGGCGCCTGAATCCGGAAGGGCGTCAGCGTGCATTACAAGCCCTGAAACGGTTTGTGCTGTTGGCAAAAGGCATGCGCGCTGGTCCCCTGTTCGGCGTGGCCACGGCGGCGGTGCGCGAAGCTAAAGACGGTGATGATTTTTGCCATGAGGTCGCCCGCGAAACCGGCCTTCACCTTAATATTGCCAGCGGCGAGGACGAGGCGCGGCTGTCCGCACAAGGCGTGCTGTTGGGATGGCCGGGCGCACATGGGTTGATGTGTGATATCGGGGGCGCCTCAATGGAGATGGCCTCGATTGCAAAGGGCGAAATCAGCCAGTTGATGACGACACCGCTGGGGCCACTGACGCTGGCGGCGTTTGAGAAGAAAGAGGATCGGGCAAAGGAAATCTCTACTCAGATCAAACGGTTACGTGAGCTCTTTGATCAACAAAGCGAAACCCTGTTTCTGGTTGGGGGGTCCTGGCGGGCGATTGCGCGGCTTGATATGGAGCGACGGAACTATCCACTGAAAGTTCTCCATGAATATGAAATGACACCGGAACAGGTGCTCCAGACCACCGACTGGATTGCGGCAAAAAGCGTTGAAGACATGCGCGCACTGAGCGGAAGCTCGATAGAAAGGTTGCAACTTGTCCCGATTGCGGCTGAGGTTCTGCGCCAGCTGATCGCCGAATTGCAACCGGCAAAGATCGCCATTTCCTCTTACGGAATTCGCGAGGGGCTGCTCTATGAGCAGATGCCCAAGCGATTGCGCAAACGTGATCCGCTGATTGAGGCCTGCATTCACATGGAACGCGCCTCAGCCAGAAATCCGGGTTTCGGCAAAGTGCTATACGCCTTTCTGTCCCCGGTTTTCAAACGTGCCGGCAAGCAGCGCAAACGCCTGATCCATGCGACCTGTCTTTTGCACGACGTAACCTGGCGGGCGCACCCTGACTATCGCGCCCAGGTCTGTTTTGATAACGCCACGCGCTCCAACCTTGGCGGGCTTGATCACGCCGGGCGCGTATTTTTGGCCACGGCTTTGCTGCATCGCTACAAAGGGGCGAAAACCGGGGCGGATTTTGATCAGGTCATCGACCTGTTAAGCGAAGAAGACCGCAAGGCTGCCGAAATCGTTGGCAAGGCACTGAGGTTTGGCGCCATGTTATCGGGCAGTTCGTCGCAAATGATGGGGCGGATGAAACACCACAGAAAGAAAAAAGTGCTGGAGCTTGTCCTGAGCGACGATTCAAAGGATCTGTTCGGTGAAGTGGTTGCGACGCGATTTGAAAGCCTCGCCAGATCACTGGGGTGTAGTACTAAACTCAGTTTTGAATAAGCGATCAGCTTGCGCCATCTGCTTCAATGCCCTAGACGGGCTTTTTGAAATAACCATCGATTTTCGGAGCCCAGACCGCCATGCGCCTCAGCCGCTATTTCCTGCCCGTCCTGAAAGAAACCCCGTCTGAGGCACAAATCGTCAGCCACCGCCTGATGCTGCGTGCCGGGATGGTCAAACAGGCCTCCGCCGGGATCTATTCCTGGCTGCCCATGGGCTTCAAGGTTCTGAGGAATATCGAAAATATTGTGCACGAAGAACAGATCCGTGCCGGCCACATGCCCATGCTGATGCCGACGATCCAGTCAGCAGACCTTTGGCGCGAAAGCGGGCGCTATGACGACTACGGCCAGGAGATGCTGCGCATCGAAGACCGGCACGGGCGCGACATGCTGTTCACGCCGACGGCGGAAGAGCTGATCACCGATATCGTCCGCAGCCATGTCAGCAGCTACAAGGACCTGCCGCTGACCATGTACCAGATCCAGTGGAAATTCCGCGACGAGGTGCGCCCGCGTTTCGGTGTGATGCGGGGCCGCGAGTTTTACATGAAAGACGGCTACAATTTCGACCTGACCAAGGAAGATGCGCTCCACGCGTATAACCGACATCTCGTCAGCTATCTGCGCACTTACGAGCGCATGGGTCTGCAGGCGATCCCGATGCGGGCTGACAGTGGGCCGATTGGCGGCGACTACACCCATGAATTTCTGGTGCTGGCCGAAACCGGCGAATCCGAGGTCTTCTATGACAGTCAGATCACCGATCTGCGCTTTGGAGAGCGCGAGATTGACTATGACAATCGTGATCAGTGTCAGGCGGTGCTGGAGGAATTTACCTCGCGCTATGCAAGGACAGACGAAACCCATGACGAAGCTGTCTTTAACGAAATCCCCGAAGACCGCCGCCGCTCGGCGCGGGGCATCGAGGTGGGGCAGATTTTCTATTTCGGCACCAATTATTCCGAGGCTTTGGGAGCAACCGTCGCTACGGCAGAAGGCGAGCGTGTGCCGGTTCACATGGGCAGCCACGGGATCGGTGTTTCCCGTCTCGTTGGCGCGATCATCGAGGCCAGCCATGACGACAAGGGCATCATCTGGCCCGAGGCCATTGCGCCGTTCAAGGTGGGTATCGTCAACCTGAAACAGGGCGACGCTGAAGCCGATGGCGCCTGTGAGGCGCTTTACAGGGAACTGAGTGCCAAAGGGCTCGAGCCGCTTTACGATGACCGTGAGGAGCGGGCAGGGGGCAAGTTTGCCACGATGGACCTGATTGGCCTCCCCTGGCGCATCACCGTCGGTCCACGCGGGCTGAAAAACGGCGTGGTGGAACTGACCAGCCGCAAAACCCGCCTCAGTGAGGAACTGGTTCCGGCCGAGGCGGTGGCGCGGTTGGAAGGGATTTATGCGGGGGTTTGAGAACGCACAAGAATAAGCGGGCTTGGGCGCACTTCACTTTAGCGGGTGTCAAACTTATATCCGATGCAGTGCATGGGCAGAATTGACTAAGCTTCGGAACGGATTGCTCACACTTCCAAAAGGTGACCAACATCTGATGTCTGAATATGCAGCTTGTTGAAAACTCGATCATCGGGCTGCGCTCGGCGCGCCACGTTTTTAAGCAACGCGATTCAAATATCAGGGTCACTTTGTTTCCGATGATTCACATCGGTGAAAAGGAGTTTTTCGAAGCAGTATATCAAGATGCGTTTGCACATGACGCCGTTTTGGTTGAAGGGCTCAAATCACCTATTACAAACCGGATAACCCGATCATATCGCTGGATGGCGGGTTCAAAACTGGGATTGGTGATTCAACCCAAATATCCCAAGCCCGAGTCGGTAAAAGCACGGATTGTTCATGCCGATCTGTCACATGAAGAATTTCTGGTTGAGTGGCAGAAAATGCCGCTGAAACTCCGGTTGTTGATCTATTTCCTTGCCCCGATGGTTGGATTGTGGGGTCGATGATTTCAGACCCGCTCAAAACTTGCAAAGAGAGCTGCCTGTAATGACCTGCCTTCAAGAGATAGAGTATTGCGGACGGACCCGGAATTAGCGTTTTTGACAAATGCTATTCTACATGTACGGGATGACAGACTAATAGACCGCCTTTTAGACACCCTGAATGAATTCGCGCGATCAGAAGGAACTATAGCGGTTGTTTATGGTGCCGCCCACATGCCTCAGGTAGTCAGAGCGTTGGATCAGGTGGGGTTTCAGCCAATTGAGGCTGAGTGGATAGATGTTTTTAAGACTTAGATACGGTAGGCAAGATTTTGGTGTGCAATAGTTTGTAGCCTGCGACAGTTATCAAATCGGAATCTTCATACTGGGCGAAGGGGAAACTCCATGAAAGCAATCGTTTATCGTAAATACGGCCCACCTGAGGTGCTTGACCTAGAAGAGGTCGAGAAACCGCAACCGAAAGACAATGAGCTCCTGATCCGGGTACGCGCAGCCGAGGCGACCAAGACCGATTGCGAAATGCGCAGCTTTGAGTTTGCCGTCAAATGGTTCTGGCTGCCATTGAGGCTGGCGGTCGGGGTGCTCAGACCCAGAAAACCGATTCTTGGCGGATATTTTGCCGGAGAGGTCGTAGGTGCTGGAAAGGATGTGACGAAATTCACAACCGGCGATGAAATCTTCGGCTCCAGCGGGCTGCGTTTTGGGGCGTATGGCGAATATATGTGCCTGCCCGAAAGCAACACACTGGCGCTGAAACCCGCGAACCAGAGTTTTGAAGAGGCGGCAGCGGTGCTTCTGGGTGGCCTCAATGCGCTGCATTTTATGCGACGGGCAAAGATCAAACCCGATGAAAAGGTGCTGATCAACGGGGCCGGGGCCAGTATCGGCACGTTTGCCTTGCAGATCGCCAAAGTGATGGGGGCCGAGGTGACGGCCGTCGATAGCGGTCTCAAAAGCGAGATGCTGCGCGCAATCGGGGCCGATCACGTTTTTGACTACGAAAAAGAAGATTTCACAGCCGGCGGACAGACTTATGACGTGATCTTCGACATGGTGGCGGGCAGTTCCTATGCCAGGTGCATCGCCTCGCTCAACCCGCAAGGCCGCTATCTCAAGGGAAACCCGCGTATCTCTGACATGCTTCGGTCGCTGTTCACCAACTGGTTTTCCGGCAAATCCGCCAGCTTTGCCTTTGCTGGCGAGACTGAAGAGGAGCTTCTGGCCCTGAAAGCGATGATCGAGGACGGTCAGATCAAATCGGTGATCGACAGGATCTATCCGATGGAAGAGGTCAGAGAGGCCCACAGGCGGGTTGAGACCGAGCAGCGGCTGGGCATTGTCGTGCTTTCAATCGGTTGAGGGCGTCTGATTATTCAGCACCACCGCGCTTGACCTTGCCGCTGCTTTCCACGCATTCTCGCCAGCAAAAAGAAAGCTCAGCAGTTGGCTACCCAGACACCCCCGTTTGCCCCATTTGAATGGCTGATTGCCTGGCGTTACCTGCGCTCGCGTCGGCGTGAGGGCGGGGTTAGCGTCATGACGGTGATTTCCCTGTTGGGGATCACGCTGGCGGTGTTTGCCCTGATCGCCACGCTGGCTGTTCGCTCAGGCTTCCGGCATGAATTTGTGCAGACGATCCTCGGTGCCAACGCACATCTGTCGGTCTATTCCAGCGCCTACACGGACGAAAACAACAACCTCACCCGTGCCATCACCGACTATGACGCCAAGACCGAACGCATCCGCGCCGTGCCCGGTGTCACCCGCGCCGCCCCGATCATCCGCGGCCAGCTCATGGCCTCCGCCACCGGGCGCAATGCCGGGATCGAGGTATATGGAGAACGCGAAGCCGATTTGCAGACCTTGCCATTGGTTGCCAATCCCCTGTCCAGTTCCGGTGATATTGCCCGCTACAGTGAAGGTGTTGCCATCGGGCAGGGCGTGGCGCGTGAACTTGGTGTCATGGCCGGAGATCGGATCAAGATCATCTCGCCGGATGGGGTGAAAACCGCTTTTGGCACGGCCCCCCGGATCAAAAGCTATGAGGTCGTCTATATCTTCAGCGTCGGGCGCTATGATATTGACAGAACGCGCGTTTATATGCCGCTGGCTGAGGCACAGAGTTATTTCAACCGGGAAAACACCGTTGATCAGATCGAGGTTCATGTCGATGACCCTGACGCGGTTGACGATTTCGTCCTGCCGCTGATTCAGGCAGTTGGCGAGCGCGCGGTGATCTGGACGTGGTGGGATGCCTCGGGCAGTTTTTTGCAGGCGCTGGAGACTGAAGACAACGTCATGTTCATCATCCTGTCGATTCTGGTGCTCATTGCAGCGATGAATATCGTTTCGGGCCTGATCATGCTGGTCAAGAACAAGGGCAGCGATGTCGGCATTCTGCGCACGATGGGGCTGACCGAAGGCTCGATTTTACGCGTGTTTTTCATTGTTGGTGCAGCCATTGGCGTGGTGGGCACCGCCCTTGGCGTGGTGTTCGGATGCCTTTTTGCGATCTATATCGACCCGATTTTCACCTTCGTGAACTGGGCGATGGGCGGTGGAGTTTGGGATCCGTCGGTGCGCTATCTTTCTCAGCTTCCGGCACGGCTGGAATTTGCCGATGTCCTGAGCGCGGTGGTCCTGTCGCTTGGCCTGTCGTTTGGCGCCACGATCTTCCCGGCACGCCGGGCGGCGCGGATGAACCCGGTCGAGGCGCTGCGTTATGAATAAATCCGGTTTGCCTGAACATATCCCTGAACCGGCGTTGATCCTGAAAGGTCTGACCAAGACCTATAAGGAGGGGCAAAAGGGCGAGGTTCAGGTGTTGCGCGGCGTTGACCTGACCCTGACACCGGGAGAGATCGTGGCGCTTGTGGCCCCGTCAGGTGCCGGCAAATCAACATTGCTGCACATCGCCGGGTTGCTGGACACACCGGATGACGGCGAGATTACCCTTAGCGGCAAACCCATGCGCGCCAGGGGGGACAGGCGGCGCACGGCGGCGCGACGTCAGGAGATTGGGTTCATTTACCAGTTTCACCACCTGCTGCCGGAATTCACCGCTCTTGAAAACGTGGTCCTGCCGCAGCTTGCCAATGGCATATCGGCACGTCAGGCACGCACCCGTGGCAGTGAGCTTCTTGAACAGGTGGGGCTGGAAAATCGTGCCAGCCACCGACCGGCGGAGCTTTCCGGCGGTGAGCAGCAGCGCGTCGCCTTTTGTCGGGCTCTGGCCAACCAGCCCAACCTCTTGCTGGCGGATGAACCGACCGGCAATCTTGACCCGGAAACTTCGGATCAGGTGTTTGATATTCTGACGTCTCTGGTGCGTCAAACCGGGCTTGCCGCCCTGATTGCCACGCATAATCTGGCGCTTGCCAACCGCATGGACAGGATTGTGCATCTGACCGGTGGTCAGATCGTGGCTGCATAAACTTATCCGCCACAGATCGCCTGCAGGCCAACCCAGTCGGCATCACTGAGAAGCGCTGGGTAAGATTTGCGCCGGAACGGATCGGCCTCGATCAGAGTCAAGGTGGTTTCCCCTGTGATATCAATCTCATAGGCCAATGGGCTGCTGGCAATGCGAACCTTCTCAAATCGCGCTAAGATAGTCTCGTCAGCAGGATATCGAGCGGTTCGGGTGAGAACGATCTGCGCATATTCACCCAAAGATCCTTCATCGATCTGGCCGGTGGTCAACAGACGGAAACTGGCCATCACACCAGCGGTTTGCAAAAGATCGGCAAGGGGATCACGGGCTTCTGAACGCAACTCTTCCAGCAGAACATAACCGGCGGCCACTTCTGGTGCCTCGTGATCCTCGACCAGGCGTTTGTTCAAAAGAATGAATCCTCCGGGCAAATGTGCACTTTTGGTGATTCCATCAGCCAGAACGACAATCGGCCCACCTTCCGGGCCCAAAATCCGCCTCCCCAGTCGGTTCAATGCGCGTTTGCCCGGAACCGTAATACAGGCGCGCCCGGTTAGCCGGGTCATATGGCCAAGTATTTTCTGCCCGATCTGCCTGCGCGTTTCTTCGGGTACAACCTTGACCGTGTGACGCTCCAACGCGCCGGGAAGCCAGAAAACTGCGAGGGCTATGATTGCCGCGGAAAAGAGCAGAAAAATCATCAATCGCAATCGCCCGGGATGCGGGCGTCGCTTATCAATCGCGTTCCGCACTTTCTCAATCGCTTCGATCATGGTCGGATCGTCGATCTCCAGCGTTTCAGTGGCTTCCGGATTTGGGGAATAGATCGCAGGGATCACTCCGGGATTGAGCCGCTGAACCGCAGGCAGTGACCAATGCGATACAGGCGCATCCAGCTTGTCGCGGATCACCAGCGAGGTGTCACCAAAGCTGACAAATACTTCCCGCCGCTGGGTCGCAAGCGATTCGCGCCATAGACCCGCCGCTTCGAGTTTTTCGTATTGTTTCAGCGCTGTCATTCTGCCCGGTAGTGTTTTTATTAACTCGCTGCAGACGAAGTGTAGCGCGATTGCAGGATTAAATCCAAGCGGTTTGGGTGTTGTAGGGACGAAGCTTCAGCACGTCCCCAAATTGCTGTGCACCGCCTTTCAGTCACCGTCCAGTTACAATCGGGTTTCCGAGGACGGTACTGCGCAAAAGACAGTCAAAGCTCCTTAGCAAGTTTCCGGAGCTCAAACTTCTGAATTTTCCCGGTTGATGTTTTCGGAAGCTCCTGAAATATAACAGTTTTAGGCGTCTTGAAACCCGCCAGTCGTTCGCGGCAGAAGGCGATCAGCTCAGCCTCGGTCGCCGTTTTTTCGGGTTTCAGCTCAACGAACGCGCAGGGTGTTTCGCCCCATTTATTGTCCGGCCGCGCAACCACGGCGCACAGGCTGACCGCCTCGTGATGGGCCAGCGCGCCTTCAACTTCGACCGAGGAGACATTCTCACCACCTGAAATAATCACGTCTTTCAGCCGGTCGGTGATCTTGATGTACCCATCGGGATGGCGAAAGGCGATGTCGCCCGAGCGGAAATAGCCGCCTTCAAAAGCCTCTTCCGTGGCGGAAGGGTTCTTGTAATAGCCTTTCATCACCGAATTACCCCTGATCACGATCTCACCCAGAGTTTGACCGTCGCGGGGCACGGGCAGGCGGGTGACCTCGTCAACCACGTCGATATCTTCCATCATCGGCATCAGAACCCCGGTGCGGGCCTTGATAGAGGCGCGTTCGTCGTCAGACACATCCCCCCATTTGTCATCATCCCAGATGGTTTCGGTGACATGGCCATAAACCTCTGTCAGGCCGTAAACCTGCGTGACCTCAAATCCTATTTTCTCAATGGCCAGCAGAGTAGCGGCAGGCGGCGGAGCGCCTGCGGTATAGACCTTCACGATATGATCAAACGGGCGCCGTTCGGCTTCGTCGGCGTTGACGATCGTGTTCAGAACAATCGGTGCACCGCCGAAATACTCGGCTTTTTCATCGGCAATGGCATCATAGATCGGTGCGGCTGCAATGTTGCGGCAGCAAATGATTGTG
Source organism: uncultured Rhodobacter sp. (assembly GCA_964567685.1). Classification (GTDB taxonomy): domain Bacteria; phylum Pseudomonadota; class Alphaproteobacteria; order Rhodobacterales; family Rhodobacteraceae; genus UBA5972. The sequence continues at coordinate 16,603 of CAZMNO010000006.1, forward strand.
CCGCCGAGCATCGGCATCATCCAGGTATGGTTCCAACCATTGCAGTGAAACAGCGGCACGATGGTCAGATAGCGCGCAAAGAGCGGCATTTGCCATGCAACCGCGGTGCCCATAGTCATCAGGTAGGCCCCGCGATGGTGATAGACCACGCCTTTCGGTTTGCCGGTGGTGCCGGATGTGTAATTGAGCGCCATGCTCTCCCATTCATCCTTGGGCATGATCCAGTCAAATTCCGGATCACCTTCGGCCAGTAACTCTTCGTATTCAGTGTATTTTCCCGAAGCGGGGAAACCGGCGGCCACATCCGCGATTTCAATAATTTCCGGCGGCTCACCCTCCATTACACGGGCCGCCTCATCCGCTAATCCTAGAAATTCCGAGTCGACCAGCACCACCTTGCTTTCGCCATGGTCGAATATGTACGCTACCGTATCCACATCAAGCCGCGTGTTGATGGTATTGAGAACCGCCCCGGCAGCAGGCACGCCGAAATGCGCTTCGGCAATGGCAATGGTGTTGGGGCAGATGACCGAAACCACATCACCGGGGCACACGCCATGTGCGATAAGACCCGAGGCAAGGCGCGAGCAACGGGCATGCATTTCAGACCAGCTGTAGCGCCGTTCGCCATAGACCAGTGCTTCACGATCAGCAAAAACATCGCCGGCTCGTCTGAGGTGCGAAAGCGGCGTTAGAGGTACGTGATTTGCACTGGTTTTGCCAAGCCCGGTCTCATCTGCCATCTTTGCCATGAACGATCCTCCCCGATCTGCGGAATCTTTTTATCGGCGTCGCATTCTGGACAGATTTGGGCGGGGTGCAAGGGGCATTGCTAACCGGACCGAGATAAGGACACAAGATGACCCGACCTAGTGACAACCGGCCCCTGTTGGGTGTTCTGATGGTTGTGGCGGCAATGTCCATACTGGGCTTCATCGACAATTTCATCAAACTTATCGCACGCGATGCCGGGCTCTGGCAGTTTCACTTTTTGCGTGCCCTGTTGATATCCGGCATTGTTTTGAGCGCGGCTCCGTTTCTTGGCTGGCGGTTGCGTCCGAATAACTGGCGTCCGGTGGTGCTCAGGAGCTTCTTTTTCTCAAGTGCAATGGTGGTCTATTTCGGCGCTGCGGGAATCATCCCGATTGCCGAAGCCGGGGCCGGTTTGTTTTCTTCGCCGATCTTTGTTCTGCTTATTTCGGCTGTGTTTCTGGGCGTCAGGATCGGGGTCTGGCGCGTTCTTGCGGTCGCGATTGGCTTCACCGGGGTCATTCTGATTTTGAAACCCAATGCGGGCGATCTGTCCCTCCTCAGTTTCATGCCCTTGTTTGCGGGGCTTCTTTACGCGCTCAGCGCCATTGCGACACGGCAATGGTGTGAAGGGGAAAGCACGATCACACTGACCCTTGGCGTGTTCATGGGCCTTGGTGTGTGGGGCGCGCTGGGCCTTGGATATCTTACCCTGTTTCCTGTCGGTTCAACCGGAGAAACGGAAGTGAATTTCTTCACCCGTGGCTGGGTTTCACCGACACCGGCTTTCCTGTTCTGGCTGGTGGTGCAGACGGCAGGCGCGCTAATAGCCCTGCCTTTGCTGACGCGCGGCTACCAGCTGGCCGAAGTCTCTTTTGTCACCGTGTTTGAGTATACATTCCTGATCTCGGCAGCTTTCTGGTCTTATATGCTTTGGGGCGAAATTCTGGATATGCGTGCGACTCTGGGGATCGGCGCAATTATTGTTGCGGGTGTGATTATTGCCATGAGATCACGTTAAGGTTTGTGTTCAGGGTTTTGATTTTCATGCCTTTCCCGCATAGGTTCACCACATGATCATTTCGCATGGCCGTGGGTACATATTCGTTCATATCCCAAAAACCGGGGGCACTGCTTTGGCATTGGCTTTGGAAGCCAAGGCAATGAAGGATGATATTCTGATCGGTGACACCCCAAAGGCCAAGCGGCGGCGCAAGCGGCTGAAGGGGGTGACCGCTGCGGGACGGCTCTGGAAACACTCGACATTGCGCGACATTGAGGGGCTGGTCGCACCAGAGGAAATCGAGCGCTTCTTTGTCTTCACGCTCGTCCGTAATCCATGGGATCGAATGGTCAGCTATTATCACTGGCTGAAAGAGCAGAGCTTTGACCACCCGGCGGTGGCACTGGCAAAAGGGCTTGGGTTTTCCGACTTTCTGAACCACCCTTCAACCATCGCGGCATTTCGCCGAAACCCCTATGCGTCGTATGTCACTGATAATAAGGGCAATGAACGCTGTGATCTGTATTTGAGGTTCGAACGTCTGGAACGGGAAATCGAGCAATTGGAAACCCGGCTCGATATGCGCCTTCCACCCCTTGAACACGTTAATCGATCAGACCGGCAAGCCGACTGGCGGGGGTATTATTCAGCCAAGGATGCCGCATTGGTTGGTGAAATCTGTGCAGTTGATGTGGGTCGGTTTGGCTACCATTTCGATCCCTAACAGACCAAGGTGGTAAACCGGGCCCTATTCAGAGCCCGGTATTGAACCCGATCAGGCAGCCTCTGCTTCGCTTGCAGCAAAGCGAGTATAAAAGCTTTCGCCATTCGCTGCCATTTCCCGCAACAGGGCAGGCGGTTCAAACCGCTCCCCATAGGATTTGGCCAACCGCTCGCTGGTTTCAACCGCCGCTTTCGCACCGAGAATATCCAGCCACGAGAACGGGCCACCCGACCACGGCGCAAAGCCCCAGCCAAGAATGGCGCCGACATCGCCTTCGCGAATGTCTTCCAGCACGCCCTCTTCCAGCGCCCGCACCGCTTCCAGCGATTGCGAAAGCATGATGCGCAGTTTCACGTCTTCCAGCGAGGGTTGTTCCGCCTTGGTCGGCCAGTTCTCAGCCAACCCTTCCCAAAGCCCGGTGCGTTTGCCGCTTTCATCATAGGCATAGAACCCGCCATTGGTCTTGCGACCATAGCGCCCCTCGTCAAAGAGCTTGTACATGACCTCGTCAGCCTCGTCGTTCTGATAGTCATTGCCCAATGCCGCCTTGGTCGCCTTGGCGATCTTGACGCCAAGGTCGATCGAGGTTTCATCGGTCAGCTGCAACGGGCCGAGCGGGAAACCGCAGAGCTTGGCGGCGTTCTCGATCAGGGCAGGGGCCACGCCCTCATGCACCATGCGCACACCTTCGTTGATATAAGGGATGATGCAGCGGTTGGCATAAAAGAACCGCGCGTCGTTGACGACAATCGGCGTCTTCCTGATCTGACGCACGAAATCGAGCGCCTTGGCAACGGCGCGAGCGCCTGTTTCCGTGCCTTTGATGATCTCAACCAGATTCATCTTGTGAACGGGCGAGAAGAAGTGGATGCCGATGAACTGATCAGGCCGGGCCGAGGCTGTGGCAAGGCTGGATATCGGCAGGGTCGAGGTGTTGGTGGCAAAAATGCAGGTCTCAGGGATCACAGCTTCGGCCATCTGGGTGACTTTGGCTTTCACTTCCGGGTCTTCAAACACCGCTTCCACGATCAGATCACAGCCTTCAAGGGCGGCGTAATCCGTGGTGGCGTTGATGCGGCCCAGAACGTCGGCCTTTTTCTCTTCGGTGACTTTCTTGCGCTTGATGCCACCGTCAAGAATCCCCTCGGCATGGGCCTTGCCGCGATCAGCCGCGTCCTGTGCCGCATCAATCAGCACAACCTCCATCCCGGCAAGGGCAGAGACATAGGCAATGCCAGCCCCCATCATGCCGGCACCAAGTACGCCAACCTTCTTAACAGATTGATCTGCAACACCTTTCGGTCGAACCGCGCCTTTCTCGAGCGCCTGTTTGTTCAAAAACAGCGAGCGGATCATGCCCTGCGTCGAGGCTGTGGTCATCACCTTGGTAAACCAGCGCGCCTCAACCTTAAGGGCGGTTTCAAACGGAACCAGCGCGCCCTCATATATGGCCCCAAGCAGGGCCTTGGCCGCCGGGTAAACCCCTTGCGTCTTGCTGTGGATCATGGCCGAACCACCCACAAACATCGGCAGACCGGCGGGTGTATAAGGGGCGCCACCAGGGTATTTGAACCCTTTGGCATCCCAGGGTTTCACCAGATCCGCGTCTTTGGCGGACCCGATCCATGCTTTGGCTGCAGTGATCAGCTCGTCCGCCGGGACGATCTCATCAATCAAACCGGTGGCTTTCATCTTGGCCGGGTCCAGCATCCGCCCTTCCATCAGAATGGGTGCTGCCGCCATCAGGCCAAGCTTGCGCGACACGCGCGTCGCCCCACCCGCACCGGGAAAGAGACCGACAAGGATTTCCGGCAGGCCAAGCTTGGCTTTGGGATTGTCGGCCACGATGATCCGGTGGCAGGCAAGCGGCAGCTCAAAGCCGATACCGGCAGCCGTTCCCGGCACTGCCGCAACAATCGGCTTGCCGCCTTTCTTGGTTTTTGCGTCCATCCCCGCAAGCTCGATTTTGCGCAGGATTCCGTGCACACTCATGATGCCCTTGAAAATCCCGTCAGCAGGGTTTGAACCATCACCCTGCGCAGCCAGCGCATTCAAGTCCATCCCACCGGCAAAATCCTTCTTGCCGGATGTGATGATCACCCCTTTGACATTCTCGTCAGCCAGGGCCGTGTCGACATGCGCATCCAACTCTTCCAGACCCTTCCAGGTCATTACATTCATCGATTTATCAGGGACATCCCAGGAGATGATCGCAATGCCGTCATCGTCCAGTTTATAGTGAAATTCAGCCATTTTCTTCTCCGTCAAAGGGTGTGCCGTCTTTGCGTGTAAAGCGGCTTTCCCCGTTTTCTCGTGTGTAAAGCATATCGATATCCGGATAGTGGCAGACATCGCGGTCTGCCTTGGTTCCGACAATAATGTAAGCAGCAGTTTCGTCACTGCGGTTGATCACATGATGACCGTTGGCAACGCCCGCCTTCCAGGCCACGGCATCGCCGGGCTCAAGGATGTGTTCGCCGTCATCTTCGATCAGGGTCAGCGCGCCTTTGAGCATGTAAAGGAACTCGTCCTCGCCTTCGTGCCAGTGCCGCTGTGACGAGGCAGCGCCCGAGGGCAGTTCCTCGTAAGCGACACCGAATTGCGTCAGATCCGCCGCGCGGGAATAGGCCCACGCCTGATACTTCCCCATGCCTTTGCGGTAAGGGGCAGGGTAGGAACTCCCGGTCACCGGTTTCATATCCTTGCGGCGGAAGACAGGCATCAGACCCGCTCGATCACAGTTGCAGCACCCATGCCGGAGCCGATGCAAAGCGTCGCCAGACCGGTTTCCTTGTCGGAAGCTTCCATCTCATCCAGCAGGGTGGAGATGATCACCGCCCCGGTGGCCCCCAACGGGTGGCCCATGGCAATCGCGCCACCATTGACGTTGATCTTGCTGTGGTCAGCGTCAAAGGCCTGAATGAAGCGCAAAACTACCGAGGCAAACGCCTCGTTCACTTCGAAGAGATCAATGTCGCCGATGGACATGCCCGCTGCCGCCAACACCCGCTCGGTTGCTGGTACCGGCCCGGTCAGCATGATCGTCGGATCGGTGCCGACCTTCGATGTGGCCTTGATGCGTGCACGTGCTTTCAGGCCATTGGCCTCGCCATATTCCTTTGTGCCGATCAGAATGGCCGCCGCCCCGTCTGCAATGCCCGAGGAATTGCCGGCGTGATGCACGTGGTTGATCTTTTCAAGATGCGGGTATTTCATCAGCGCCACCGCATCAAAACCCGGCATCACTTCGCCCATATCCTTGAATGAGGGTTTGAGACCGCCGAGCGACTGCATGTCGGTGGTGCCACGCACCATTTCGTCGTGATCGAGAATCTCAAGGCCGTTCTGGTCGCGCACCTTGAAAACCGTCTTGTCGAATTTCCTGGCCTTTTGCGCTGCAGCGGCGCGTTTCTGGCTTTCAACGGCATAGGCATCGCAGTCATCGCGCGAGAATCCATACTCGGTGGCGATGATGTCAGACGAAATGCCCTGCGGTACGAAATAGGATTTCATTGCCAGCGTCGGATCAGCGGCAATCGCGCCGCCATCGCTGCCCATCGGCACCCGGCTCATGCTTTCGACACCACCGGCGATATAGGCCTCACCAGCGCCGCCTCGCACCTGATTGGCGGCCATGTTGACGGCCTCAAGACCCGAGGCGCAGAAACGGTTGATCGAAACACCGGGAACACGCTCATCCAGATCGGAATAAAGCACCGCCGAACGGGCCAGACAGGCGCCTTGCTCGCCAACTTGCGTAACATTTCCCCAGATCACATCCTCGACCGCATGGCCATCAAGATTATTGCGGTTTTTCAATTCGTTAAGGGCCAGGGCTGACAGGCGAACCGCAGGCACTTCGTGCAGGGTTCCGTCTTTCTTGCCCTTGCCGCGCGGGGTACGCACGGCGTCGTAGATATAGGCGTCGGTCATGAGACTCGTCCTTCATTTTCAGTTTCAGATGTTAGATTATTTTCAGTTGCAAGGTCCGCAACCTGAGCCGATGTCACATCCCGAACAGGCAGAGTCGCCACCTGAGCAGGAAGAGCCGGCGTCACAGGATGAACCAGAGGAAGATCCACTCTCTTCGGCCGCGCGCGTACTGAAGGCGGCGCAAAGCCCGCAACTCGCACACCCACACTCTTCAAGAGCAAACCAGGCAAAGATCCCCTTACGGGATTTGCGCTTGCTGAATTGTTCGGAGTCGTTGCCATTTTGTTGCGCCATGAGCGAATTGTGCGCATCGCGACAGGCTTGGAAGCGGGCCCGTATCTTTGGGAATGCCGCCAAAATACCGTGCTTCTGGATGGCAAGTTTCGCGAAACCCGAGCACCCTGTGCCGCCGTAGAGTGCTGAGTAAGCGCATCGAAAACCTTTTCTGGGCGATATCCAGTTTTGGTATCCGGCAATCCCGGCGAGTGCAAAGCGCGACAACATATTTCTGTTCCAAATCCGGTTTGGCGAATATCCGCATGGGATATCAGAAATAGGGAATCGTCAAACATTTTAGTCATCGCAAGCAGTCTTCAGGCGCGGTCGGCAGGGCTGCCGGGCATCAGGTCATAGGGGTGTTTCCAGCCGGGAAGGGCTGCGATATTGTCAAGCCAGCGGTCGATATTGGGCCACTCAGCGCGGTCAAATCCGAAAGGTTCGGGGTAAAAGAGATAGCCGCAGCAGGAAAAATCGGCCATCGTCGGGCTTGTGCCAACCAGCCAGTCCGTGCCTTCAAGTGCCGCGTTCAGAATCTCATAAGCGCCTTTGAGACGCGCCTGCATGAAGCCGATGACTTCCTTGGGGCGCTTGTCTTCGGGCAAGAAATTCATCAGAAAACGCGTCATGCCGGCTTGCGAGGACATCTTGTGATTGTCCCACATCACCCAGCGCATGACCTCGCGTTTTTCCGCGTCATCGGCGCCATCGAACTTGCCTGATTTTTCAGCAATGTAGCGCTGAATAACAGCAGATTGGGTGATCTTTACATCGCCATCAATCAGCACCGGAACCTCGCCCTGATCATTGATGTTCTGGCGAAAATCCGGACTTCGGGTCTCGCCGCCAAAGAAATCCACCCAGACCGGTTCCCAGTCAAGCCCGGATAGCTCTAATGGCAGAGCAGCTTTGTAGGAATTGCCGCTTTCGCCCATGCAGTAGAGTTTCATCGTCATAGTATTACTCCTGTCGCCAGTGCCGGATTTGAGTATTTCTGCCAAAAAGAAAAACGATTTGTTAACCATAGCCTGTCAGCATCGGCACACGGTACAGGCTGGAGAGCCGATGGCCGTCCAAAGAGAAGTCGCTCCTGTTCGGCACCCGGCGTGCGGATGGGGGCGCACTCATATGCTTCTTTTTGGTTCAAATACTCAATTCCCCCGGTCAGAGTTTGCGCGAGATCAGCTCTTTCATGATCTCATTTGTGCCGCCGTAGATGCGCTGCACGCGGGCATCGGTCCACATTTCTGCCACCGGATATTCCATCATGAACCCATAGCCGCCAAAAAGCTGCAGGCATTCATCAAGCACCTTGCCCTGCAAATCGCTCAGCCAGTATTTGCACATGGCGGCGGTCTCAACCGTCAGCTCGCCTTTGAGATGGGCTGCGATGCAGCTGTCAAGAAAGGCGCGCGCCACAGTGGTGTTGGTTTTGCATTCCGCCAGTTTGAAACGGGTATTCTGGAACTGCAAGAGGTTGCCGCCAAAGGCTTCGCGCTCGCGGCAATAGTCGATGGTGCGCGCCACAGCTCCTTCCATCGCCCCTACCGCGCCACAACCAATGATCAAGCGTTCCTGGGGCAATTGCTGCATCATCTGATAAAACCCCTGGCCTTCCTCGCCACCCAAGAGGTTTTCCGGCGGGATTTCCACATTATCAAAGAAAAGCTCGGACGTGTCCGCTGCCTTCAACCCGATCTTGTCAAGATTGCGCCCCCGGGTGAACCCCTCAGCGCCATCGGTTTCCAGCACCATAAGCGAAGTCCCCTTGGAGCCCTCGCTGGGGTCGGTCTTGGCGGCCACCACGATCAGATTGGCGTGCTGGCCATTGGTGATGAAGGTCTTGGATCCGGTCATCCGGTAGGAATTGCCCTCTTTGATCGCGCGGGTCTTGATCGCCTGCACATCCGAACCGCCCGAGGGTTCAGTCATGGCAAGTGCAGCCACCAGTTCACCTGTGACCAGTTTTGGCAGCCAGCGTTTCTTTTGTTCTTCGGTGCCGCAATTGAGAATGTAATGTGCCACGATTCCGGAATGGATGCCCTGGCCCCAGCTGGCCAGATTGTTGCGGCTTCCGGCCATCAGGATCACCGCCTCATGGCCGAAATCGCCTCCGGGCCCGCCGTATTCCTCTGGGATCGACGGGCAAAGCAGGCCAAGCTCACCCGCTTCACCCCAGGTTTCGCGATCCATCTCGCCCTGTGCCCGCCATTTCTCAAACTTCGGTGCCCATTCGGTGTTTATGAAATTCGTGGTCATTTCCTCGAGCATCTTATGCTCGTCACTCATCCAGTCAGAAGTCAGGCCAGTTGGAATCACTTTTTCATACTCCCCTTTGCCGGCGCGCCATATTTGGCAGTCATTTCCGCAAATACCGCGTCCAGTTCATCGGTATCCGCGATCCTGTCGAGATTTTCGAGCAGGAAGGTCAGGCAATAGTTGTTGCCAAATCCGTATTTGGCGTTCAAGTCGCGCAGCCGCAAATAGGCATTTTCCGTTACGGCACATGAGAACCGCTTGGGCAATGGCAGCCGCGCGGCCATCAGAACGCCTCGGCTGCCAGTGACATGACGGGATCGGCACCGGTTGTGATCCGTGCCAGATGCAGCCCTGTCGCGGGCAGTCGGCGGGCCATGTAATAGCGCCCGGTTGCCAGTTTGGTTTCGTAGAACGTCTTGTCAGAGGCATCGGCCTTAAGAGCATCCGAGGCGGCTTTGGCCATCTGTGCCCACATCAGGCCAAGGCAGACATGGCCAAAGAGATGCATGAAATCACTTGAGCCCGACAGCGCCGCATTGGGATTCTTCATACCTTCCTGCATGAAATACATGCCTGCTGCCTGCAAATCCTTTGAGGCGGCTTTCAAGGGGTCGAGGAAATCTGCCTTAAGTGCTTCATCGCCTTCGTTCTCTTTGATGAAGGTTTTCACCAGGTCAAAAAAGGCCATCACATGCTTGCCGCCATCCGCCGCCAGCTTGCGGCCAACCAGATCAAGCGCCTGCACGCCATTGGCACCTTCATAGATCATGGCGATACGCGCATCGCGGGTGAACTGGCTCATGCCGTGCTCTTCGATATAGCCATGCCCGCCATAGATCTGCTGGGCCTGCACCGTCATGTCATAGCCCTCATCGGTGAGGAAGCCTTTGATCACGGGTGTCAGCAGCGAGATCAGCCCATGCGCATCCTTGTCACCGGCGTGATCGGCCTGATCAAGCAGCATTGCCGACCACAGTACAAAGGCGCGCGCGCCTTCGTTGAAGCTTTTCTGATCCATCAGGCTGCGCCGGATGTCCGGATGAACGATCAAGGGGTCAGCGGGTCCATCAGGGTTTTCAACACCGGTGACGGCGCGGCCCTGCAGGCGGTCAAGGGCGTAATCGCGGGCATTCTGGTAGGCCACATCGGCTTGCGCAAGCCCCTGCAGGCCAACCCCCAGACGTGCGTGGTTCATCATGGTGAACATCGCCCGCATGCCCTTGTGTTCCTCACCCAGAAGATAGCCCTCGGCCTCGTCATAATTCATCACGCAGGTCGAGTTTCCGTGAATACCCATTTTTTCTTCCAGTGAACCGACGGACACACCGTTGCGCGCACCCAGGCTGCCGTCTTCGTTGATCAGGATTTTCGGCACGATGAACAGCGAGACGCCCTTGATGCCTTCTGGCCCGCCACTGATTTTCGCCAGCACCAGGTGAATGACATTTTCCGACATGTCGTGGTCACCGGCAGAAATGAAGATTTTCTGGCCTGAAATCTTATAGCTGCCATCCCCCTGCGGTTCAGCCTTGGTGCGCATCAAGCCCAGATCGGTGCCGCAATGGGGCTCCGTCAGGTTCATGGTGCCAGTCCATTCGCAATTAGTCATCTTCGGCAGGTATGCGGCCTTTTGCTCTTCCGATCCATGCGCGTGAATTGAGGCATAGGCGCCATTGGTCAGCCCCTGATACATGGCAAAGGCCTGATTGGACGCATCGAACATCTCGTTCACCGCCGTGCCGAGAACGTATGGCATGCCCTGTCCGCCATATTTCGGATCGCAGGCGAGGCCCGGCCAGCCGGCCTCGCAAACCTGTTGAAATGCCTCTTTGAAACCGGTTGGCGTATAGACCACGCCGTTTTCAAGCCGGCAACCTTCCCTGTCGCCCACAACATTGAGCGGGGCCAAGACTTCGGAGGTCAACTTTCCGGCCTCTTCCAGAATTGCCGAGGTGAAATCGGCCTCAAGCTCGTCATAGCCAGGAATGTTGCTCTGGCTGACGTTGAGCAGATCATGAAGGATGAATTGCATATCCTTGGTCGGGGCGGAATAGGTAGGCATCAGGATATTTCCTTGTTCGGTATGCGTTCATTGGTATTGATCTCGTCGAGGAAGGATTCTCCTTCGACGATCTGTGATTTCAAATCGGCGATGGCCACATCAAGCTCTGCCCGGCGGCCCTCCATCTCGACCAGACGCTCGTTGGCAATTTCAAGCGTTCGGGAGATTTGCATCCGCTGGCCGTCACCGACATCATAAAGATCCATCAACTGGCGGATCTCTTCAAGCGAGAAGCCAAAGCGTTTACCGCGCAGGATCAAGGTCATGCGGGCCTGATCGCGTTTGGTGAACAGGCGTTTCTGGTTCACCCGCTCAGGGCAAAGCAGTTCCTTGGCTTCATAAAAGCGCAAAGTGCGCGGTGTTACGTCATACAAATCGCACATTTGCCGGATTGTCAGGTAGGTTTCTGTCATGCTGCGGCCTGATTGTCTGTCGTTGAAACTGACATGAGCGTATGACAGATTCGATTCAAGTAGCAAATGACGTTTACGTCAAAATACGTTACGTCAAATTGGTCTGCGTAAAGTTATGCGCTGATTTAGCGCCTTTGAATGCGGTCACTGTTCCTTGAGTGACTCCAGAGAAATTTGCCGCAGCCGCTCCAGTTCGTCGATTGTTTCGCGCAGTTCAGTCATGCGGTTTTGCAGCTCTTTGATCTGGCGCGAAGACATTTCGATCCAGACTTCGGTCTGCATCCGGTTTTGCGGATCGGCATCGTATAACAGCAGCCATTGACGGACCTCTTCCAAAGGAAAGCCAAATCGCCGACCGCGCAGGATCAGTTTCAGACGGGCAATCTCGCGCGAACCATAAAACCGGCTGCGGCCGCGTTTTTCGGGTTGAAGCAGTTCGATATATTCGTAGTGGCGCAAGGTACGGGGTGTAACCTCGAACTTGGCGCACATTTCTTTGAGAGTCAGTTTTTCCTCGCCCATCCTTTGCACCCGCAATTAACGCGAGGTAAGGCTGGCAAGAACTGCACGGGAATTCAAGCCTCAGAAAAGGTTCGGTGCGAAGAAATAGAAGCCATAAGCCAGCACCACAGCAGGCACGGCAGAGACCAGCGTGGCCACGACAGCGGCTTTGGGGTTCAGCGCAATTGCCGGGAACAGGGCGTCGCCATCATTGGAAATCGCATTGCCCAGCAGGGCGGAAAACGGGATCAAGCCATTGATGAACAGCGTTGTCACCAGGACCTGCGGGCCACAACCCGGAATGAAGCCGATGCCGATGGCGATCAACGGCAGCAGGACGGCGATGGAGGAAAAAGCGGATTCTAGATCAAATCCGGCCAACGTGACCACGTAATCATAGCCAAGATAGGCCGCGATCACCCAGATGGCGATAAAGCTGGTTTCTTCGGCCATGCGGGTGACAGGCGAATCCTTGAGATGGGTCATTGCCTGCAAAGGCGAGGTCGACCAGATCAATAGACCGACTGCCGTGCCTGTTAATCCGACAATGGGCAACAGAACGCCGTAAGTTGCCGCAAGATCAATCTGCATCAATTGCGAAACGCCAATCATTAGGCCCGGAGCGGCGACCAGCAGGTAAGCGATGTCCTTCAGTCTTGTCTTGCCGATGAGCGGCGCCAGTTCGCACGAGGCGCTGGCGGACTCTCTGAAATCAACCGTCATGACCCGGTCCACCACATAGCCCGAGAAAATCCCGACCATGAATGATATCGGTAACACGACAATGGCCACTTCAGGCCGGGTGGCGATCAGCAGGAATGCCGCATCACCCATTGTGGCAGTCAGGGTCGCGACAACCGCACCAAAGCCGACATTGCCCGAACTGTAGGCGGCCACCACGATCACCGCACCTCCGCAACCCGGTGTTGCACCGAGAAGAGCAGCCAGTGGCACCTGCATTCCACGTGCATTGCGCAGGGCAGACCCTATATCAAACCGGAAAATCCTTTCCGCCCCATAAAACAGCAGCAGAGTCGCGGCTACGAAGGCCCCGACCTGCACGTAGGCGTCGATCATCAGGCTGCGGGTCAGGGATCCGACGCCGCCGGGCAGTATGGCCAGAACCAACAGCAGAATGACAATAGGCAGGCGTTTGCTGCGAAACGGCCCGAACTTGTCGCGTGCCGCAAAGCTGCTGATCGAGGACGTTGTCTGAAACGTCGATACGACAGGTATTGCGTCGGGTGTCTGGCTCATGGTTGCGTCTTCTGTTGCAATTGCGACTTATTCGCATTCTCAAAAATAGCCCTTGCAACGCCAAAGTCAAGGCCAAATAACAGGGGGGCAACTCGTGCACCCAAAATAGAAACTCCCCACCGATGCCTGAGATTTCAAACGATGCGAAAGCCAGGATTGCCCGCCAGTTTATGGAGGCAATCCCCCACACAAGTGCGTTGTCGATGCGGATGGATTCCATTGAGGACGGCCTGGCCGAAGTGTCGATGCCATACGACAAGAAACTCGTGGGGGATCCGGAAACCGGTGTCATCCATGGCGGCGCGGTGTCTGCGCTGATCGATACATGTTGCGGGGCTGCGGTGGTTTCACACCCGGACTCGCTGGTCGGCACTGCCACGATAGACCTCAGAATCGACTATATGCGCCCAGCAACGCCTGGCCATCGGATCGTTGCGCGGGCCGAATGCTATCATGTCACACGCTCGGTTGCCTTTGTCCGCGCCACTGCCTTTGACGAAGATCGCGAACGTCCGGTTGCAACCGCAACCGGCGCCTTTACGGTCGAGCGGCCAAAGAACGAGGCCAGGTCATGAGCCGCAGAAAAGTCGAACCGGTTCAGGTTGTGCGCCAGCGGCGCGACGATGCCTTAAGCGCACTGATCAAGGGTGTGCCCTTCATCCGTTTTCTGGGTATCGAGTTTGACCGCAGAGGTGACGAGCTGACCGCGATCCTGCCGTTTGACGAAAAACTGATCGGCAACCCGATGCTACCCGCCTTGCATGGGGGCGCGACGGCGGCGTTTCTGGAGGTGACGGCGATTGTTGTCCTGAGCTGGACCATTGCCTGGGAAAAGATGGAAAACGGCCATCGCGGCGTGGATGAATGGGATACCCGCCATTTGCCCCGCATGCCTAAAACAATAGATTTTGCTACGGATTATCTACGTTCCGGCCTGCCGCGCGACGCTTATGCGCGTGCTTCGGTCAACCGCTCCGGCAGGCGCTATGCCTCGGTTCATGTGGAAGCCTGGCAAGACAACCGGTCGCGTCTGTTTGCCCAGGCGACGGGGCATTTCGTCATGCCAAATGCCGATGACTGAGCTGCCGGTAAGCGGCCTGACCCATCGCCGGGTTTTGAAAATCGCAATTCCCATCGTTCTGGCCAATGCGACAATTCCGATCCTTGGTGTCGTGGATACCGGTGTTGTCGGCCAGCTTGGATTGGCGGCACCGATCGGCGCGGTCGGAATTGGCGCGATCATATTGACCGCGAGCTACTGGATTTTCGGGTTCCTCAGAATGGGAACAACCGGGTTGACCTCGCAGGCAGTTGGGGCCGGAGACAGTGTTGAGATCCGCGCCATGCTGATGCGGGTTTTGCTGAGCGGGCTGGTCGCCGGGTTGCTTCTGATTCTGCTCCAGTCCTTGTTGATGGCGCTGGCGTTCTGGATTTCACCGGCCTCGGAAGAGGTGGAACGACTGGCACGCGGATATATCTCCATTCGTATTTATTCTGCTCCGGCAGCGGTGGCAATTTTCGGCATTACCGGCTGGCTGATCGCGCTTGAGCGCACGCGTGCGGTTCTGGCGCTGCAGCTTTGGATGAACGGGCTCAATGTCGGGCTTGATCTTCTGTTCGTTCTGAATTTCGGCTGGGGCGTCAACGGTGTGGCCTTTGCAACCTTTCTGGCCGAATGGTCCGGGCTGGCGCTGGGCCTCTGGCTGTGCCGGTCGGGTTTTGCCGAAGGTATATGGCGGGATTTTGCCCGGATTTTTAATACCGCAAGGCTCAAGCGGATGCTGGTGGTCAATGGCGATATCATGATCCGCTCGGTTCTGTTGCAGGCGGCGTTCATGTCGTTCCTGTTTCTTGGCGCTGGTCTGGGCGATGTCACGCTTGCTGCCAACCAGGTGCTGATCCAGTTCCTGCATGTCACGGCCTATGCGCTGGACGGCTTTGCCTTTGCGGCCGAAACCCTTGTCGGGCAGGCTTTGGGGGCACGCGCCCGGCCGGCCCTGCGTCGCGCTGCCGTTCTGACCTCGTTGTGGGGTGTCGTGATTGTTGTTGCCTTGTCGCTGATATTTTTGTTCCTCGGGCCGCAAATCATTCATTTGATGACCACCAGCGAACCGGTGCGTGGCCGGGCTGAAACCATGCTGATCTGGATGGTCCTTGCGCCCCTCATTGGCATCGCTTCCTGGATGCTAGACGGGATATTCATCGGGGCGACGCGAACCCGGGATATGCGGATCGCTATGCTGATATCCGTGTCGGTCTATGTGCTTGCGGTCGTGATATTGCTGCCCGCCTTTGGCAATCACGGTCTGTGGGCGGCGGTGATGGTGTTCTTCATTGCCCGCGCGGTGACACTTGGGGTGCGGTACCCGGCACTTGAAGCCGCGGCTGACGCACCGGGAGAAGCTGCTTAGTGATAGGTGTCTTTCTCGATACCAACCGCTTCTGAAACATTACTGAACCCGTCGCGCGCCAGCAATGCATCCAGTCCCTTGGCAATATCTGAAACCAGACTGATCCCCTGATAGACCATCGCGGTATAAAGCTGCACCGCCGAAGCCCCGGCTTTGATCTTGGTGTAGGCGTCTTCTGCCGAGCCGATCCCGCCGACACCGATCAGGGGCATGGCATCACCACAGCGTTGCGCCAGCCGTGCCAGAACCCGCGTTGACGGCGCAAATAGAGGCGCACCGGAAAGCCCACCCTGTTGGTCTTTTGCCAGGCTTTTCAGCCCGTCACGGCTGAGCGTCGTATTTGTGGCAATGATCGCGTCAATGCGACTGGCGATGGCGACATCAGCGATTTCGTCAATCTCCTGATCGCTGAGATCCGGCGCAATTTTCAGAAAAACCGGTAAACCCGCCTTTGTTTTGTCGCGGCACTCAATAACTCCGCCAAGTAAGGCGGACAGTGCCGCCGCACCCTGCAGATCGCGCAGATTTTCAGTGTTGGGTGAAGAGACATTGACCGTGACGAAATCGACATGCGCCGCGCAGATTTCCAGAACCTTTTGATAATCCGCCGCCCGGTCTTCGCTGTCCTTGTTGGCCCCCAAATTCAGCCCGACAACACCAGATCCCGCCCGCTTGCTAAGTCGTGCGGCGATGGTTTCAGCCCCGTCATTGTTGAAACCGAACCGATTGATCGCCGCATGATCTTCGCTCAGCCTAAATAGTCGCGGTTTCGGGTTGCCTGGCTGCGCACGCGGGGTTGCGGCACCAACTTCGATAAACCCAAACCCAGCGTTAAGCAGTGGCGTGATCACCTCGGCATTCTTGTCAAACCCCGCTGCCAGACCAACCGGATTGACCAGGTTGAGCCCGGCAATGCTGGTGTGAAGCCTTGGGGTGGAATAGGCACCATCTGCAGGGGCCAGCCGGTATTTCAACGCCAAAAGCGACATTGCGTGGGCGCGTTCAGGGTCAAGCCGGTGCAAAAACGCAAGACCTGCGCTTTCTGCAAACTTCACGCGAGGTCCTCTGGAAACTCATGGCCAGAGGCGCGCAAGGGCAGGGGTGTGCACCACAGGATATGCTCAAATGATAGCTTCGCATAAAGATGCGGAAAGAGGGCACCGCCACGGGATTCCTCCCATTTCAGATCGCCGCCGAGATCGTTTTCGTCTATTGCCGCCAGCCACAGCCCCTCTTCGCCAGCAAAATGCTTTGCGGCGGTCTCTTCGATTTGCTGGGCAGTGGAGAAATGAATGAACCCGTCGCTCACGTCAACAGGAGCCCCGTCCGTTTGCCCCTCGGCCTGCAGGGCAGACCATTCCTCTTCACGAAAAATCTTGTAGATCATAGGCAAAGCACATGGGGCATTCCGTGTTTTTGGTCAAGTCACCTCATGCGCACGGCTGGTTTTTTTACCACAAGGACAAATTTGTGCTAAAATCTTTTTGTGACCGGCCCCGGGGGGGGGTGGCTCGGCTAATTGCTAAAGTCACGGCATCACAACAAAAAACCGGAGTTAAAAAATGTCTCTTACCCGAATCACACTTCTAGCGGGTGCGCTTGGCCTATGCGCTGGCAGCGCGTTTGCGGATTATCAACTGACCATTCTGCACACCAATGATTTTCACGCGCGCTTTGAACCGATCAGTAAATACGACAGCGGTTGCTCGGCGGACAGTAATGCCGAAGGCAAGTGTTTCGGCGGCTCGGCACGGCTGAAAACCGCGATTGACGCGGCACGGGCGCGCTCAGCGAATTCGATTCTGGTCGATGGCGGGGACCAATTCCAGGGCACGCTGTTTTACACCTACTACAAAGGCAAGTTTGCCGCCGAAATGATGACCGGCCTTGGCTACGAGGCCATGACCGTTGGCAACCACGAATTTGACGACGGGCCGGAAGTGCTGCGCGGCTTCATGGATTCCGTTGGTTTCCCGGTCCTGATGTCAAACGCCGATGTCAGCCGCGAACCGCTTTTGGCAGGGACATTGATGAAATCAACGATCATCGAAAAAGGTGGCGAGAAGATCGGACTGATCGGGCTGACACCAGAAGACACCGACGAGCTGGCAAGCCCCGGAAGCAATATCACATTTACCGACCCGGCAGAGGCAGTACAGACAGAGGTAGATCTTCTGACGGCTGCGGGTGTCAACAAGATCATTGTCTTGTCGCATTCAGGCTATGGGGTTGACCAAAGGGTGGCTGCTGCCACGACCGGCGTTGATGTTATTGTCGGTGGGCATTCCAACACCTTGCTGTCCAACAGTTCAGATCGGGCAAAAGGGCCTTATCCTACGATGGTTGGGTCAACAGCGATCGTGCAGGCCTATGCCTATGGCAAGTTCCTGGGTGAGTTGAATGTGACGTTCGATGATGCTGGCAATGTTATATCGGCCACCGGTGAACCGGTTCTGATTGATGCCGCTGTGGCTGAAGACGCTGCCGTCAAGGCCCGCGTCGGCGAGGCCGCGGGACCGCTTGAAGAGATCCGCCAGCGCGTCGTAGCCGATGCTGCTGCGGCAATTGAAGGGGATCGCAGCATTTGCCGGGTGCAGGAATGCCAGATGGGCAATCTTGTCGCCGACGCGATGCTGGACCGGGTAAAAGATCAGGGGATCACCATTTCGATTGCCAATTCCGGCGGGCTCAGGGCCTCGATCGATGCCGGTGAAGTGACGATGGGTGAAGTGCTGACGGTACTGCCGTTTCAGAACACACTCAGCACGTTCCAGGTATCCGGAGAAACCCTTATTGCCGCTCTTGAAAACGGGGTCAGCCAGGTGGAAGAGGTCAAAGGCCGCTTTCCGCAGGTTGCCGGGCTGAAATTCACCTGGGATCCGGCGGTAGCCCCCAATGAAGGGCGGATTTCGGATGTGATGGTGATGGAAGGCGGTGCCTGGGTGCCGATTGATCCAGCCGCGACTTATGGTGTTGTCTCTAACAATTATGTGCGCGGTGGCGGCGACGGTTACAAGATGTTCCGCGATGCGGCGAACGCCTACGATTACGGCCCAGATCTGGCCGATGTCGTGGCCGAATACATGGCTGCACAGGGCGGATATCAGCCCTATCTCGATGGGCGGATTGCGCAGAAGTAAGCTTTTTCAGGCCCCCGGAAACCCTGGGGGCCCGGACAATTTTACTGCCGCCCGGTGACATGAAGTGGTTTGGGCGGCGGTTGTCATGTGCCCATTGATCAGGCACTGTGTCGACATGGTGGGATTTTCGATGAGAGTAGCTTGGCGGTTTTTTTTGGTCCCGCTTGCCTTCTCGCTATTGCTGACCGGCACGAATGTCAGCGCAGAATCCATTCCCGGTCAGGATGACCCGGCCTTTGTTGCGGCCCTTGATCTGTGGTTGTCGGATGATGACAAACAGGCGCTGCCCGCGCTTTCAGCTCTGGCCAAAGACGGCAATACTGCTGCAAGAATGCTGATTGCACTGATCGATAAAGGTGCCGCCTTTCAGGGGCCCTGGCTAGCGCTGCGCTCAAAGCGCGAAAGGATCGGCTTGCTGCGCGACGAGGGCGGCCTTTCAGGCACCAGTTGGATGCGCAGGGTTGGCGATCAGCCAATTGCCGGCCTTTTGCTTGATCTTCTTGATTCCAAAGGAGATTACATAACCGCGCTGTCCCTTGCCGATTTTGGGGAAGCCCGCGCTGTTCGGGTCGGGCTGGTTTCACTTGAGGCGCGGCAGAATTCCCGGTTTGGAGATTATGCGGATGATCCCAGATTCCCCAAAGAGGTTCGCTATCTGATCTGGCAGGACTGGGATCGTGAAGGCGATAAAAGGGACCTTATTGATCAGGCTCTGACCGAACTGGCAGAGGGCGATCCGCAGCGCGGAATGCTGGGCAATCCCGGCAATCCGGAAGCAATTGAAGACTGGTTGTTGGAAACCGAAATTGCCCAGCCGCTGAAGCAACTCTGCGCTCAAAACTGTGCAAAGGATCAGGGCGCGTGTCTTGTTGCAGGATACCGTTCTTTGGGCGGTTATCGGCAGATCGTGTCTATTGGCACACCCATTGCAACCCTGATATCAGAAGAACGCTTCGCCCAAAGCCCGCGCGGGCAGGTCAGCGTTCTGCGTCAGGCGCTCTCTTACGTGTTTATGACCGAAGCCCGCCTGAAACGGATTGCCGAATTCGATACCTGTTATGCAGCACTTCTGGAAGACGAGGGGCAGAAGTTTTAGAGCACATCTCACCTGATCTGGTGGGATGTGTTCAAAAATCGGGGCGATTGCAGTTGCCAGATCACGAGAGTTTTGCATTGCTGCGAAGCCGTTGATGAGTCTTGAGTTCAGCTTCAACCCATGTGGAGTATCCCGGTATACGGGTCTCAGCTTGTTGACATACAACTTCGATTGAATACACTTCCGTTCATAAGACCAGGTCATAAATCAGAAACAAATTGGTGAATTGCTATGCTCTCAAAAACTATCAGACTCATCTCCACTGCACTTTTTACTTCGACTGTTTTTTCGTCGGTATCACATGCTGACATTTTGATACCTTTCACCTTGGAACGTACAACCGGTGCAAAACAGGAGGTGATATTACTGGATTTTCGTCACCAGACTAGCAACCGACCGTTTGACGCTTCAAACGTTCAGAAAGCTCCCGCAGTACCCCAATATCTTACCGAACTCTGCATCAACGAGGGTCATAATCTTTCGCAGGGGCACCTTGCGAGTTTTGAGACTGCTGGTGGTGGGAAGGGGTTCGACATGGACCAATGGCATTTTGACAGGCAAGATACCGGTTGCAGATTCATCTCGATGCGCCCCGGAATGGTCTTGCGCGGCTGGTTTTCAACTCAGACCGATCTGGGCAGTGCCAGTGTGAAGGGGACTGTTCGTGTTTTCGTCAATTGACTGAAAGCCCGTTCTGCGTATTGCCAGTCCGGGAAAACGTATCGGATGACAAGATACAGAGAGGTATCCAACCGGTTTTACCGGGCTGATAGGGTGAGATGTGCTCTAACCCGCTTGCTCTGCTGCCCGCTTTTTGTTGTGAATATTCTCCAGCGCTTCTATCTGGGGCAGAAGGGCATCGAGCTGATACCCGGCGTGATGCGTGGCTGCCATAATCACATCAGCCGGCATTTTCCCGGCCATCATCAACGCCCAGGCAATAGTTGAGCGGCGACCGGAGCGGCAATAGGCGAAAACCGGACCCGCGGCTTCGGCCATGGCCTTTTCCTGAGTGGTGATGTTTGCCCGACTGAGGCCGGTCATTGAAATGGGGTTGTGCACAAATGCCAGCCCCAGCCTGTGCGCCTCAGCGGCGATGAACTGGGCATGCAATTCGGTTTCAACCTCACTGTCGGGCCGGTTGCAGATCAGCGTTTTGAACCCGGCTTCGGCAAGGTCTACAACGTCTGAAAGGGTGATTTGCCCTCCGGTGCTGTAATCGGCGGATACCTGGCTGACCTTTACATTCATCTGTTTGACTTTCCCAATTACAACCCGTTGACCGGGAGCTTCAGATAGGTGGTGCCGTTATCTTCCGGTTCCGGCATGTTCCCCGCACGCATGTTGACTTGCAGCGATGGCACAATCAGCTTGGGCATGGCAAGCGTGGCGTCGCGCTTTTCGCGGATCTCAACAAATTCCGCTTTGCCTGTGCCCTTGCCAACGTGGATATTGCCGGATTTCTGTGCGCCAACCGTAGTTTCCCAGGCATAATCTTCGCGCCCTGGGGCTTTGTAATCATGGCCGACAAAGATCCGCGTTTCATCAGGCAGGGTGAGGATTTTCTGGATCGACTGATAGAGATCCCCGGCTGATCCACCGGGAAAATCTGCTCGTGCGGTGCCGAAATCCGGCATGAACAGGGTGTCACCGACAAAAGCCGCATCCTCGATCACATAGGTCAGACAGGCCGGTGTATGCCCGGGTGTGTGCAAAACATCACAGCGCATCTGGCCGATATGGAAACTGTCGCCATCCTCAAACAGCCCATCAAACTGAGAGCCATCGCGCTGAAACCCGGTGCCTTCGTTGAATATCTTGCCAAAGGTATCCTGGACCACCGTGATCTGAGCGCCAATGCCAATTTTGCCGCCGAGCTTTTCCTGCAGATAGGGGGCGGCACTCAGGTGATCGGCGTGAACGTGACTTTCAAGAATCCATTGAACTTCAAGGCCTTCCGCTCTGATGTAGGTGATGATCCGGTCTGCAAATTCGGTATCGGTCCGCCCCGATGACTGATCAAACCCCAGTACGGAGTCGATAACCGCACATTTACTGCTCGTCGGGTCGGTAACGATGTAGGAAACCGTGTTTGTCGGCTCGTCAAAAAAAGCTTTCACTTTGGGGGACATCTTATTCTCCAATCTGGTGTGATGCCTAGATAGGAGGAGCATAACATATATCAATATTGATAAGTATAAAAGATTATGTCACAGTGACCTCGACCCGATCAGGCGCTAAGAGCGGAGCTGTTATGGCAGGTGAACCCGAATCAGACCAGATGTCAGCCGATATGCACGCCATGGCAGGCGAGGCGGCGGCATTGATGAAATCGTTGTCAAACACGGCGCGCCTGATGATCCTGTGCCAGCTTGTTGAGCGCGAGCATTCCGTGGCAGAGCTGGAAAAGAACCTGGATACCAAGCAGCCGAACGTCTCGCAGCAATTGGCGCGGCTCAGGATGGAAGGCTATGTCAAATCCCGGCGCGACGGGCGGACGATCTATTACAGCCTGGCGGACGAGCGCGTCACCTCGGTTATAGAGAACCTGCACGCGACGTTCTGCCCGCGTTGAATCGGACTTTTAAGCCGCGTTCCCGGCAACCAGCCGCCGCCCCGCTTCCAGCGCCTCGAGGTTAAGACGGAGGAACCGTTCCGGGCTGGCGCGGTTGATCGCGGTTTCAACGACCTCGCTGTCGCAAATGCCGCTTTTGGCGGTCAGCGCCCCGAGGGCGACAATATTGGCGACCCGCTTGTTGCCAAGTTGCCGCGCGGTTTCGGTGAAGGGCAGGCTGGTCACCGAAAACTTGCCTTTGGGGGGCTCCGGCACCAGTTCACTGTCGACCAGCACGCTGCTATTATCGTCAAGCATTTCGGTGGATTCATTGGCGGCCGCCCCATCGAGGATCAGCAGATAGTTGATGTTGGTGCTCAGCGGAAAATCCGCCTCGCCGTCGCTGATCACGAGATCCGAGCGGCTGAGCCCGCCGCGCGACACCGGCTCGTAGCTTTGCGAGCGTGCCACATGCCGGCCCTGATCGCTGAGCGCGGTTGCCAGAATGCGCGCCGCCGTGATCAGGCCCTGGCCACCGCTGCCGCTAAAGCGAATCTCGATATTGCTCATCGCTTAACCCTTTGTATTCTTTTGTTGATCCGCGATACTGGCGCGATAGGCCTCACCGTATTCAGGGCGTTCATTGTGGTGCAAAATCCCAGTTGCCAGCGAGTTTGGGCGGAAGGGTATATCGACCGTGTTGCGATAGACATCCGGGCGCATGGCGCTTTTCTGGCTGAGCATCATTTCAGGCGAGGCCCCAAGGTCATTCTTGCGCCCGTAAATCTCAGTGCAATCGGAAATCACTTCGACAAAGGAAAACCCGTTATGGTCAATCGCCTTGATCAACAGATCCCTCAACGCCATCACCTGCATCGTCACCTCGCGACCGACAAAACTCGCGCCTGCCCCTTGCGCCAGCGCGCAGGCGTCAAACACCGGCTCGGTATTGCCGCTGGGCGTTGTGGTCGTATAGCGGTTCTCCGTAGTGGTGGGGGAAACCTGCCCGCCGGTCATGCCGTAAATCTCGTTATTCAGCATCATGCAGGTCAGGTTCAGATTACGCCTGCAGGCGTGAATAAGGTGGTTGCCGCCAATGGCCAGACAATCGCCATCCCCGGTGATCACCACGACTCTGAGATCGGGCCGCGCCAGCGCCAGCCCGGTGGCAAAGGCCAGCGGCCGGCCATGTGTGACGTGAAAACTGTTGGCATCGACATAGGCGCTGAGGCGGCCCGAGCAGCCAATGCCCGACACCACCGCCAGATTGTCCTTTTCGATCTCAAGATCATGCACAGCCCACAGCAAAGCGCGCAAAGCGATGCCGTGCCCGCAGCCGGGGCACAGGAAATGCGGCATCTGGCTCAGTCGGATATAGTCGTTGATGTCAAACTCGGCGGGCACGCTCAAATCCTTCATGACAGGTGCTCCCTGATCCAGGTGGCGATTTCATCGGGTGTGACGGCCTCGCCGTCGATCCGGTTGAGGCCATGCGCGGGCACGCGGTTGGCCAGCACCCGTTCAACCTCCAGAACCAGCTGACCCTGGTTCATTTCCGGTACCAGAACCGATTTGACACCCGCATTTTCCACCGCCTTGCGCAGCGCCTCTTCAGGGAAAGGCCACAGTGTGACCGGGCGGAACAGCCCGGCTTTGACACCTTCACTGCGCAGATCCTTGACGGCCTTTTGTGCAGCTCGCGCGGCAATGCCAATCCCGACTACCAGCACGTCGGCATCCTCGGCGTGAAGGGTGCGATAGCTGTCAATCAGATCGCTGTGCATGGTCATCTTGTCGCTCAATCGCATCTGTGCCCGGGTCGCCAGCTCCGGATTTTGTGTCGGAAACCCGTTTTCCGCGTGGGTCAGACCTGTTGTGTGGGTGCGATAGCCTTCTCCGGGGCGGGCCATGGGTGGCACCAGATCGTCAGTCACTTGATAGGGCAGGTGCTCCTCGACCGGACCGGTTGCCCATTTACGTGTTTCACGCGCCTCACCCGTCAGAGATTTATCAACGGTTTCAACGAGATGTCCGATAACTTCGTCTATCAGAACAATCACCGGAACACGCAGACGTTCTGACAGATCAAAGGCGCGGATGGTTTCGTGATAGGCCTCCGATACCGAGGCCGGGGCCAGCACGATAATCGCGTGATCCCCATGAGTGCCCCAGCGCGCCTGCATGATATCGCCCTGTGCGGGTTTGGTCGGCATCCCGGTCGACGGCCCGCCGCGCATGACATTGACGATGACCACGGGAATTTCGGCCCCACAGGCATAGCCAAGGTTTTCCTGTTTCAGCGAAAATCCCGGCCCGCTGGTGGCCGTCATGGATTTGACCCCACCCATCGAAGCCCCGATGACCGCCCCCATCGAAGCGATCTCGTCTTCCATCTGAATGAACGTGCCGCCGACTTTCGGCAGATTTGCCGCCATCTGTTCCGCCACTTCTGAGGAGGGCGTGATCGGGTATCCGGCATAAAACCGGCACCCCGCTTCAATGGCGCCAAGGGCGCAGGCCTGATTGCCCTGCATATTGAGAACCGTTGACATTACTGGGCAGCCTCCAGAGCGGGTGTATTGGTGATTGAAATGGCGAAATCCGGGCAGAGCCATTCGCACAGATGACAGCCGGTGCAAAGATCGGGCAGCGCCAGTTCGGCCACCAGACGGTCGTTCAGCCTGAGGCAGCGTTCGGGGCAAAGTTTGACGCAGATATCGCAGCCCTTGCACCATTCCTCGGTGATTTCGACGGTTGTGACGACCTCACCATGTTCGATGACATCATGGCTTTTGTGCAGACCCGCGGCAGTTTCATCGACGCGTTTTTCGCCCGCCAATGCCCATTCGCGGCCTGCGTGGAATGCGGCGATATTGATGTCGATGGTTTTCGGCGGCACGAAGCCGCTGAGAACATTGATCCAGTCTTCAGGCGGAAAATCAAGCGCCGTTGACAAAGCCCCCAGTAAAACCGTGTTAGCAGCGCGCAGATTGCCCAGCCGCTCGGCCATGCCTGTGGCGTCGATGGCGTAACCTGCCCTGACCTGCTGCATCACCTCGCTGGGCGTTTCCACCGCATAGCGCGCTTCGGCCCCGCGGCCGCGATTGCGGCAGGCAAAGGGTGGCACGATACGCTGGCAATCGGCGATGAAGGTGCCGGTGTCGCGGCTCAGGAAATCGATCCAGCGCAGCCCCTCGGCCCATTCCAGCGCCAGAACCACATCTGCCTCGCCTTCGGGAATGGTGGGGGACCAGACGGTCGGGCCGAACCGCACATGGCTGAAAACACCGCCACCGCGCTTGGCCATACCATGCACTTCACTTTGCTTTACCTGATAGCCATGATCCTGACAGAGCTGCGCCAGCACTTTGGAGACCATGATAACACCCTGACCCCCAACACCAACGATCAGCACATTGGTGGGTCGCTGTGAACGATCACTCATTTCGTTTTCAGTCCTTTATGCGGGTTGGGGCGCTGCCGGTATGATACTGTCGCTGGTGCAGATCTGTGCACAGAGCGAGCAGCCGATGCAGCTGTCTGGGTTGATCTCGACCTTGTGGCGGCCTTCGTGATAGCCTTCGCTCCATGTGATCGCCGGGCAGCCAAGGTTCATACAAGCCTGACACGCGATGCAGTTATCCTGATCGACCGCCATCGCAGGGCCTTTGATCTTGACCGGGTCCAGAACACAGGGGCGGTTCGAAATAACGACGGAAACGCCTTTGAATTCAATGGCTTCGCGCAATTGCTGGTACATGCGGCCCATATCGTAACTGTCCGCCATCTCGACATGTTCAACGCCGAGCGACTTGACCAGCTCAATAAAATCCACCTTCGCGGTTTCATCACCTCTGAGCGTCACACCGGTGCCCGGATGATCCTGCCCACCGGTCATTGCGGTGATGTGGTTGTCCAGAAGGAAAACCGTGATATCGGCCTGATTGTAAACCGCGTCAATGAGCGGCGGAATGCCGGAATGGAGGAAGGTTGAATCGCCGATGGTTGCAACGATCGGGCGGGTTTCAATGCCGGCTTTGGCAACCCCGACCGCATTTGCAATGCTCGAGCCCATCGACACGCAGGTATCGATGGATTTCAGCGGTTCAACCGCCGCCAGTGTGTAGCAGCCGATATCGCCGGAAACATAGGCGTCAAGAGCACGCAGGGCCATGTAGCAGGAGGTGTGCGGGCAGCCCGAGCACAGAACCGGCGGGCGTGGCATGGCGGCAAACTCAAAGCTGCGGCCCTGTTTGCGCGGCGCGGCAAGTCCGGCCTTGGCGAACCCGTCACGCACCACTTCTGGTGAAAACTCGCCGGTGCGCGGGAACAGGGATTTGCCTTCGACGTTGAGCCCCATCACCTTGATGGCGTTCTCAATCACCGGTTCCAGTTCTTCGACCACCAGAACCCGCTCGTAATTCGCCATGAATTCGCGGATCAGCTTTTCCGGCAGAGGATAGCTTGACGCCAGTTTCAGAACCGGCAGATCGGGCACGCATTCTTTGACATAGCCATAGGACATGCCGACGGTGATCACCCCAACCGGCCCCTCACCCGGGTCGATGCGGTTGAGCGGGCTGGTTTCCATATACTCGGTCACCAGCGTTTCGCGTTTCAGAACCTCGGGATGGCGCGCGCGCGCATGGGCCGGGATCATGACGTTCTTGGCCGGGTTTGGATTTGCACCTTTGGGTTCGATATCCTGCCGCTCGCCACCGGTTACCGGGCTTCTGGTATGGGAAAGGCGGGTGGTCGCACGCACCATCACCGGCGTGTCGAATTTCTCCGACAGTTCAAAGGCTATTTTGGTGAATTCAAGCGCTTCCTGCCCGTTGCTGGGTTCCAGCACCGGCACATGGGCAAAGCCCGCGAAAATCCGGCTGTCCTGCTCGTTCTGCGAAGAGTGGATGCCCGGATCATCGCAAATCGCAATGACCAGCCCGCCGTGAACACCGATATAGCTGAACGACATCAGCGCGTCGGAAGCCACGTTAAGGCCGACATGCTTCATCGAGGTGAAGGCGCGCACGCCGGAAAACGAGGCACCGATGGCGACATCAAGCCCGGTTTTTTCATTCGTCGACCATTGCGCGTGCAAATCTTCGCGCGGGTAGGTGCCCATTGCCTCCATGATCTCGGTCGAGGGTGTGCCGGGATAGGCCGCGGCCACTCTGACCCCGGCTTCCCATGCGCCGCGCGCGATGGCTTCATTGCCGGTCAGCGGTTTGGTCATTCCATTGGCGGGGGTTTTCCTGGCGCGCAATGCGGATTGGTCGTTCATTTTCGGGTTCCGTGGCAGAACAATGGGACAGGCGGCGAGCAACGTTAACACATTCAGGCAAAAAGATGGGAATTGCCCAAGGCAACCTTGATTTAGATCAATTTTGGCTGGATTTGCGGCGTTTTGCTTCGGTTTTCGGCCAACCGTGGCGATAATGGCCTGATAAGCCGCAAGCGGTGGGGAGGAGGTGTTTGCGGCGGAGAGATAGCTGTCAACCGCTCAGCTGACCCTTTTCAATCTGTTTACAACACGCGCATATGCCCTGAAACCACCACTTGAAATACTGCGCCAAGCGCTGAGTCAAGGGCGAAGCCCGCCGCGCATCGTCATGCCGTAGGCATGCTTTCAGCATGATCGCGCACCCATGCGGCGTCGATTGGCTGAGGCAGGCGCTACACTGACAAGTTTTTCGGGTTTGGCAGGAATAAAGCGCCAAAACACTGGCAACGCATCGCCCCCGCGCGCGTCGGCGATGCGCGGCTCTTTGCCAAAAATCAGCCGTCCGACTCAGTAGTCGCTTTTAGTTTTTGTTCCGGTATTGTAAATCGCCTTGACCAGGGCAAACTCTGCCCAGGTATCCCGCCCGCCACGGGCGCGAATCTCTTCAAGCTGGTATTTGGCCTCGTCTATTTTTCCCTGCAAAACAAGGGATTGCCCCATATAGGAACGCGCCAGAATGTAATCCGGATCACGTTTCAGTGCTTCGCGGTAATATCCCATACCGACCTCAACGCGGCCGGCCTTGCGGTGGGCAAAGCCGAGATAGTTCAGAATGCGCGGATCGTTGCGGTTTTTCGCCAGATACAAGATGCTGATCGCGTGATCAAACTGGCCGTCATAGGCAAGCTCGCGGGCGGCGGTATAAAGCGTGTCGTCGTCAAGCCCTGCCCCCTGCGGGTCGACGCATTCCTTGGTCTCTTCGTCCCAGACCTGCCCGTTCTTGCATTCCTTGGTGGTTTGCGTCGGCGTTGGCGGGTCACCGCCACCACCCGCAGCGGTGAGGACGGAAGGCGCCAGCACCAATGTCAGTGCAGCCGCTATTCCCGGTATGTATCGCATAGTCAGACCCCCTGTTATGTCTCTGTTCGACGCCATTATAACCCTGAGAGCGAACACAGCCTTTTAACAAATCCGTGATGAGGGGGGCTGAGCGGTTCTGCCACAAAAAAACCCCGCCACGGTCTGTGCCGGGGCGGGGTTTTGTGTTTCTAACCCAATTGGTTGGACGTTATTTCTCGTCTTCGCCAACATCCGGTTGCTCTTCGTCCGAAGCGTCGCTTTCAGCCACTTCAACCGGTGACGCGTCGTCTTCACCCAGTTCGTCAATCGCTGCAGCACCCATATCGTCAAACAGCTCGGCAATTTCAAATTCAGCCTCGGCTTCAGCCTCGGCGGCCAGCTGCTGGATGGATTTGCCGGAGGCCTGCAATGCGGCCTCTTCTTCGGAGCGGGCAACGTTGATCTCGATTTTGCAGGTAACTTCCGGGTGCAGAACCACGGTGACGGTGTGCAAACCAAGCTCCTTGATCGGGCGATCAAGAACGATCTGCTTCTTGTCCACGGTAAAGCCGCCCTCGGTCGAGGCATCCGCGGCATCGCGGTTGGTGACCGACCCGTAAAGCGATCCCGCGTCAGAGGCAGAACGAATCACGATGAACTGTTGACTGTCGAGTTTAGCCGCCACGGCTTCAGCTTCGCCCTTGGCTTCCAAGTTTTGCGCCTCAAGCTGGGCTTTTTGCGATTCAAAATGCGCGACATTGCCGCTGGTTGCGCGCAGGGCTTTGCCCTGTGGCAGCAGAAAGTTACGGGCATAGCCTTGCTTGACGGAGACAACGTCTCCCATCTGACCAAGCTTGGCGACACGTTCAAGAAGGATGACATCCATGTTTCAGTCTCCTTATTTCACGGCGTAGGGCAGAAGTGCCAGGAAACGGGCGCGTTTGATTGCGCGGGACAGTTCCCTTTGCTTCTTGGCCGATACGGCGGTGATGCGCGAAGGCACGATCTTGCCACGCTCCGAGATATAGCGCTGCAGCAGTTTCGTGTCTTTATAGTCGATCTTCGGCGCGTTATCGCCCGAGAACGGGCAGGATTTGCGACGGCGGAAAAACGGTTTGTTTGCCATGGTTTAGCTTCCTTTTCCGATCAATCGCGACGGGGGCCGCGGGGGCCACGCTCGTCACGTGCGTTTTTGGCTTGAATGACCACCGAGGGGCCTTCTTCATGTGCGTCGACCTTGATGGTCAGAACCCGCATCACATCGTCATGCAGGCGCATCAGGCGTTCCATTTCCTGAACTGCCGGCGCCGGTGCGTCGGATTTCAGAAAGGCATAGTGGCCTTTGCGGTTCTTGTTGATCTTGTAGGCCATGGTTTTCAGGCCCCAGTATTCGCTGTTGACGATCTTGCCGCCATTGTCAGCCAGGATCGCGCCGAAATGTTCGACCAGCCCTTCGGCCTGCGCGTTTGACAGATCCTGACGCGCAATCATTACGTGCTCATAGAGCGCCATATTCGTTTTCCTTTTCAAGCGTGCTTCAAAATGCGGGCCTATAATCTTCCGTGGCCGCATACGAGAGGCATCCGCGTTCAACTGTTTACGGAAGATGGGGCGTTATAGCGGCTCTATGGGCAGGTGCAAGCCCCATATCAACTTGTCGAACGTGTGTGACCCTGCCTGGGGATTGCGGGGGAAAACCACGAAAAAGAACCGATTTTGCCTTAATACACCTGCGAGTTGCCAAGACAATGCCGAAATCCTGATGCACGTTTAGCGCGTACGAGTCACCTTGCTGCACCCAAAAGAGGCACCTGATTGGTTTCTTGGGTCAGATTGGAAAGAATAGTAAATGGGTTGGATTAAATTCACAAAAGATGAAGAAGGCGGCGTATCGGTCGATGTTGTCGGCATTGTGGGTGTGACCGTTGGGCTGGGCGTTGCGACTGTTGCCAATCTGTCCGGTGGCGTTGAGAATCTCTCGGAAGACGTTGCGAATTCGATGAAAGGTATGGACGCGATCGTCCGGACGACCGCGAGCGATTGGTTTGACGATATTGGCGGCGGTCGCGGTGGTGGCGAGGGCGATGATTCGGGCGAAGCTGGCGATGACGAAGAAGCCGGGGACGAAGAAGAGGCTGAAGACGAGGAAGGCGACGATAGCGACGGTGACGATAGCGACGACGGCGACGACGGCGATGATGGCGACGACGGTGGCGATGGCGACGATAGCGAAGACGAGGATGAAGGCGGGTCAGCCACCGCGAGCGGTGACGGCTCGAGTGGCGACGGCAGTAGTGGATCAAGCGACGGCAGCAGCGATGGCTCGAGCGGTGGAAGCAGTGATGGATCTAGCAAGGGCAGCAGCGATGGCTCGAGCGGTGGAAGCAGTGATGGATCTAGCAAAGGCAGCAGCGAAGGGTCGAGCAAAGGTAGCAGCAAAGGCTCGAGCAAGGGATCAGGTGGCGGCGGTCTGGTGAGTATAGATAATTTTGATGATTATCAATATCTTAAAGGGGGTCATGCAAGTGATATCAGCTTCGCCTGAAGCGGCTGATAGCCCTTTATTTCGACCGCTATCGCATCCCTGCAATTGATAAAAAGAACCGGAAAAACCCCTGTCTTGCCATAGTCTTGCCGTTTTGCCGGGATCAAATTCAAGAAACGTAATTGCCATCTAAAGCAATGATCGCGCTTGCGTTTCGTAAAACGGGCCAGGGGCAAGCGAGGAAGACATGACCGATCATAACTATGCCGCGCGCAATCGTTTAAACGCGTTGATTCACAAATTCGTTCGCGATGAAGTTGGCGCTGTTTCAACCGACGAAGTTGTCATCATGGGTGGCGTTGTGGCGATCGCGCTTCTTGCGGTCGGTACATTCTCGGACGGCGCGGAATTTCTGGCCAATGATCGTAAGGCCGTTTTGTCGGGATATCAGGGGATATCTTCAAGCGCGACGAATGAATCAGGAGGCGGCACTGGCGGAACCGGTGGTGGTGGTTCTGGCAGCGATGACGATGACGCCAGCGATGACGGCTCGGCCAGCAGTGACGACGATGACGGCTCGGCCAGTGGCAAGGGCTCAGCCAGCGGTGACGACGACGACAGTGATGACGGCTCTGCCAGCGGCAAGGGCTCAGCCAGCGGTGACGACGATGACAGCGATGACGGCTCGGCCAGTGGCAAGGGCTCAGCCAGCGGTGACGACGATGACAGCGATGACGGTTCGGCCAGTGGCAAGGGCTCAGCCAGCGGCGACGACGATGACAGCGATGACGGTTCGGCCAGCGGCAAGGGCTCAGCCAGCGGCGACGACGATGACAGCGATGACGGCTCGGCCAGTGGCAAGGGCTCGGCCAGCGGTGACGACGATGACAGCGATGATGGCTCGGCCAGTGGCAAGGGCTCGGCCAGCGGTGACGACGATGACAGCGATGACGGCTCGGCCAGTGGTGACGACGATGACAGCGACGATGGCTCGGCCAGCGGCAGCGGCGGAGGCGGCATTGATTTGAGCACTCTCGGCACTTTCCGCTACCTGACAGGCGGTCAGCAAGCGGATCTGAAGTTTACATAGCAAAAAGAAAAATCGAGCAGGAAAAGGCAGGCGCATCTACCGCCTGCCTTTTTTCATCTGGACGCATTGCCGTCAGGCGGCTAGAGGTCTGCGACGCAGATTTTTGGGGGCAATATGACATCAGCGTTTGTATTTCCTGGGCAGGGTGCTCAGACGATTGGTATGGGCAAGGCCCTTGCCGAGGCCTATCCTGAGGCAAAGGCGGTATTTCACGAGGTTGACGAGGCGCTTGGTCAGAACCTCTCTGACTTGATTTGGGAAGGTGAGATTGCTGAACTGACCCTGACAGAAAATGCCCAACCCGCACTTATGGCAACGTCGCTGGCGGCGCTGAAGGCTTTGAACGCCGAGGGCGTAGGCATTGAAGCTGCCTCGTTCGTTGCTGGACACTCCTTAGGCGAATATTCAGCGCTTTGCGCTGCCGGGGCGCTTGACCTTGCTGATACGGCGCGGCTTTTGAAAACCCGTGGCCGCGCCATGCAAGAGGCGGTCCCTGTCGGTGTTGGCGCTATGGCGGCTTTGCTGGGGTTGGATTTTGCCGGGGCGGCAAAGGTCGCTGAAGAGGCAGCTCAGGGGCAGGTTTGTCAGGCAGCGAATGATAACGACCCCGGCCAGGTGGTGGTATCGGGCCATCGCGAAGCGGTTGAGCGCGCGGTGGATATTGCCAAGGCGCACGGGGCCAAGCGGGCGGTGCTGTTGCCGGTATCAGCCCCGTTTCACTGCGCCTTGATGTCTCCGGCAGCCGAGGTGATGGCAGCAGCACTTGCAGAAGTTGAGATTAAACGCCCGGTCGTGCCGGTGATTGCCAATGTCGAGGCCGGTGCGGTGGACGACCCGAACCGCTTGCGCGAGCTGTTGGTGGCGCAGGTCACCGGTTCGGTGCGCTGGCGCGAAAGCGTGGAGTTCATGGCCGGTGAGGGTGTGAGCTCGATTTATGAAATCGGCGCTGGCAAAGCGCTTTCAGGGATGATCCGGCGGATCAATCGCGATGTGGCAACCAAACCTGTCGGCACACCTGACGAGGTAGCGGCGGCTGTAGCTGAATTGAAGTAGGAGAAAGAAATGTTTGATCTTACAGGAAAAAATGCGCTGATTACCGGTGCATCGGGGGGGATCGGCGGGGCCATAGCGCGTGCCGTTCACGCCAGAGGTGCGACCGTTGCCATTTCGGGAACACGGGTTGAGCCACTGGAAGCGCTCGCCAGTGAGTTGGGCGAGCGGGTGCATGTGCTGCCCTGCGATCTCTCTGATGCCGAGGCGGTTGACGGTTTGCCCAAAGCAGCGGCCGAGGCGATGGGATCGGTCGATATCCTGGTCAACAACGCCGGGGTCACCAAGGACAACCTGTTTATGCGGATGTCGGATGACGATTGGTCACGGGTTCTGGACATCAACCTCACCTCAACCATGCGCCTTTGCCGGGGCAGCCTGCGCGGCATGATGAAGGCGCGTTGGGGGCGGATCATCAATATCTCGTCGGTTGTCGGCACCACCGGCAATCCCGGGCAGGCGAACTATGCTGCCTCCAAGGCCGGTATGGTCGGCTTGTCAAAATCGCTGGCGGCTGAAGTGGCGTCGCGCGGGATCACGGTCAACTGTGTTGCACCGGGATTCATCACAACTGCGATGACCGACAAGCTGAATGATGCGCAGAAAGAGGGGATCATGGGGGCAATTCCCGCTGGTCGTATGGGAGATGCCGAGGAAATCGCCGCTGCGGTGGTTTATCTGGCGTCGGGCGAGGCGGCTTATGTCACCGGACAGACCTTGCATGTTAACGGCGGGATGGCCATGATCTAAGGCACGGCAGAATCCATTTGCCTATGACGAAACATGTGGTATAGCGCCCCACAGAATTGCCAAGTGGCTTTCATCCGACCCCGAAAGCCGGGTATCGGGTGCCGCCCGTGGGGGCAGTAAGGCCAGTGAATCGGGAGCAGTTCCCGCAACTATGAGGACTTAAAAAATGAGCGACATCGCAGATCGCGTGAAGAAAATTGTTGTCGAGCACCTGAGTGTTGACGAAGACAAAGTGACCGAAGGGGCTTCCTTCATCGACGATCTGGGCGCGGACAGCCTGGACACGGTTGAGCTGGTGATGGCATTCGAAGAGGAATTCGGCATCGAGATTCCCGATGATGCAGCCGAAACCATCCAGTCCTTTGGCGATGCGGTGAAATTCATCACCGAGGCCTCTTGATCGGCTGAGCTTTCTGAGATTTTCGAATTAGGCGTCCCTTGGGGCGCCTTTTTTGTTATTGGCACTGGCATTTTGTCGTATCCTTGAATGCAGCGAATTGCCGGGTTTAACGAATGGGGGGCATTTTGGCGGATCTCGGAGCGATGTTCGGAAACCAGGGCAGCGAAAGTTTTCTCGGTCTGCCGGAATGCTCTGATCTGGGCAAGATCAATGGCGGTGTCGCTCTTTTGGGTATCCCCTGCGCAACGCCCTATGAAAGCGTCGGGACCTATTGTGCCGGGGCACCGGCGGCTATCCGGCGGGCTGTAGAGGCCTATCCTGCAAAAGACGGGGCGATGAATTTTGATTTCGGCGCGCCTCTTTTCCCGGCTAACGGGGCGATGGCGGTTGATTGTGGCGATCTTACGGTCGATCCGGCTGACAGCAAAGGCAATCGCGCCCTGATTTCAGCGGGCATTGGCCAAATTCTTGATGCCGGGGCAGTTCCTGTGGTGCTGGGGGGCGATGATTCCGTTCCCATTCCCATGTTTGACGCTTTTGCCGGGCGTGGTCAGTACACGTTGGTGCAGATCGATGCCCATATCGACTGGCGTGACGAGGTTGAAGGAGAGAGAAGGGGCCTTTCGTCAACTATGCGACGGGCCTCGGAAATGGAGCATATCGGCCGGATTATTCAGGTCGGCCAGCGGGGCGCTGGATCGGCCCGGCAGGAGGACTGGATGGCGGCGCTAGACTATGGGGTCGAGTTTGTTTCCGGACAGGATATCTATCGCTATGGGATCGATCCGGTTCTTGATCTGGTTGCCCCGGGTTCAGACGTGCTGGTGGCCTTTGATTGCGACGCGCTGGATCCGGCAATTATGCCGGGTGTGATTATGCGTACACCCGGCGGAATGGACTATTGGCAGGTGGTTGGCCTTTTGCAGGGGATCGCGGCGAAAGCCAGAATTGCCGGTTTTGATCTGGTCGAATTCGTTCCGGCGCGTGATGTTGACGGACTTGGGGCGCTGACGGCGGCACAGATTCTGGCCAATGCAATGGGTTTGATCCTGCGACAACAAACCGTGCGCTAAGACCAAAATTTGCGATGTTGTGTCGTTTCTGGGATAATGAAACAGGTGCTTTGGGCGCATAGGCGCGGTGTCTTCATTAGAAGGAAGTTCCGATGATTATCTACCCGACGATTGAATTACAGAATGGACGCTGCGTGAGCCTGTCGCGCGGGGATCTGGACCATCCGCAGATATGGCATGTGGATCCGGTGGAAAAAGCCAAGGAATTTGCCGCGGCTGGGGCTGAGTGGATTCAGGTGACCGATTTTGATGCGGTTGCCGGGACGGGCAGCAATGAAGAGATTACTTGCGAGATCATTCGCCAGTCCGGCCTGTCAGTGCAGGTGGCCGGTGGTGTTCGTACGATGGAAATGCTGGATGGCTGGATTGAAAAGGGTGCGGGTCGCGTGGTGATCGGCACGGCGGCGGTGCTGAACCCGGATTTCGTTAAGCAGGCAGCGCATCGTTATCCTGATCAGGTGGTGGTTGCAATTGATGCAATGGAAGGCAAAGTGATGACCGATGGCTGGAAAAGCCAAAGCGCCATCGCGCCTGAGGATTTCGTTACAGCCTTTGCCCAAACCCCACTTGCCGGAATTCTGTTTACCGATATCGACAGCGATCTGGTTGAAGGCGAAGCCTCGCTTGGACGGGTTTCAGCCCTTGCTGGCGTGGCCAAACAACCGGTCATTGCCAGTGGATTGGTGAAGGTGGCCGATGACATTTCCCGCTTGAAATATGTCGGCAACATATCAGGAGCAATCGTCAGCCGGGCGCTGTTCAACCGGTCGGTTGATCTGGAAGAGGCGCTGGAACTGGCGCAGCCAAGGCCCGAACCGGTGGCCGAGTTTATCTAAGGACTGTTTTTTGGTCTGAATCGGCGGTTATTTGGCGGTTGCGGCCAAAAATCGAATAGCATGCCGGGTAGGGATTGAGCAGGGCTTGCCCCGGCCCCGAAAGATTGTGTATCAGGTCCAGTGAGAAGCGTTTTTTAGGGGAGAATTCATGCGGCGCGTGGTTGTAACCGGACTGGGCATGGTTTCCCCTTTGGCTTGCGGTATTGAAGAAAGCTGGTCGCGACTGCTGGATGCGCAATCGGGTGCGGGCACGATCAGCCGTTTCGATGCCTCGCATCTGGCGACGGATTATGCCTGCGAAGTGCCGATGGGGGACGGGTCTGACGGCACGTTCAACCCGGATGACTGGATGGAGCCCAAAGACCGGCGCAAGGTTGACGATTTCATTCTGTTTGGCATCGCTGCGGCCGAGCAGGCGGTGCGCGATGCGGACTGGAAACCTGAAGGCGAAGAGGATCGGTTGCGCACTGGCGTGATGATCGGTTCGGGTATTGGTGGGTTGGCGGCGATTGCCGATACGTCAATCCTGTTGAAAGAGCGCGGGCCGCGCCGGGTTTCACCGTTTTTCATTCCGGGTTCACTGATCAATCTGATTTCCGGGCAGGTGTCCATTCGATATGGGTTCAAAGGGCCGAACCATGCGGTTGTGACGGCCTGTTCAACTGGCGCACATGCCATTGGTGATGCAGCTCGAATGGTTATGTTCGGGGATGCGGATGTGATGGTTGCCGGTGGGGCAGAGGCACCGATTTGCGAGCTGGGCATTGCCGGGTTTAATGCGTGTAAAGCTTTGTCAACGACCCGATCAGACGACCCAAAAAGCGCCTCGCGCCCTTATGACATTGATCGTGACGGGTTCGTGATGGGTGAAGGTGCCGGTGTTGTGGTGCTGGAAGAATATGAACACGCAAAAGCGCGTGGTGCAAATATTTACGCCGAAGTTCTGGGGTATGGCCTGTCCGGGGATGCGTATCATATTACCGCGCCTGCGGCAGACGGAGATGGTGCCTACCGGGCGATGCAGGCAGCGTTGAAAAGCGCCGGACTGGAACCGGCAGCGCTTGATTATATCAATGCACACGGCACCTCGACCATGGCGGATACGATCGAACTGGGCGCGGTTGAGCGCCTGTTGGGCGATGCGGCTTCGGGCGTGACCATGTCATCGACCAAATCCGCGACCGGACATCTTTTGGGTGCTGCTGGTGCGATTGAGGCGATCTTTGCGATCCTGGCTATTCGTGACCAGGTGGCACCGCCGACGCTTAATCTGGACAATGTGGACGGTGAACCTGTGTTGGACCTTGCCCCGAACAAGGCTGTGAAGCGCGAGGTTAACGTGGCGCTTTCCAATTCCTTTGGCTTTGGCGGCACCAATGCGTCGGTCATATTCGGCAAAGTGGACGGCTGAGCATCGATGGTACGCCATATTGCTTCCAACGCGCTGACGCTGTTGATTCTGGGCATGATGATGGTCGGAGGCGTAATTGCCTGGGGTGCGGCCCAGATGGAAAAGCCCGGGCGGTTTAATGAAGATGTCGTGTTTGAAGTTGCTGCCGGTGACCGGCTGAAGGCGGTATCAGAACGGCTGGAAGACAAGGGGCTGATCTCCTCCGGGATGATCTTCCGGGTTGCGGCGCGATATTCGGGAGACGATCAGCGGCTGAAATTCGGTGAATATAAAATCCCGGCCTATGCGTCGATGGAAGAGGTGCTAGATCTGGTCACATCAGGCCGGGCGCTGGCTTATCAGGTGACCATTGCTGAGGGTCTGACCAGCTGGCAGGTTATCCAGAAGCTGAAGGAAGAGCCGCTGCTTGATGACGACTGGGTTGGTGAGGTTCCGCCGGAAGGATCACTTGCGCCGGATACTTATTCGATCTCCAAGGGGGATAAGATCACGGCGGTGATCCGCAGGATGACGCTGGCCCAGCACCGGATCATCACCGAGGCCTGGGAGCTGCGGGCCGAAGGGCTGCCGCTGGAAACCCCCGATGATGCGCTGACGCTGGCGTCAATTATCGAAAAAGAGACGGGTGTGAATTCGGAACGCGAGATCGTTTCTTCGGTTTTCATCAACCGGCTAAATCGCGGCATGAAGCTGCAGACGGACCCAACCGTGATTTATGGTGTCACCAAGGGCAAGGGCAGTCTTGGGCGCGGATTGCGACAGAGTGAGCTTCGCAAGAAAACCGACTGGAATACCTATGTAATTGACGGTTTGCCTCTGACGCCGATCGCCAATCCGGGGAAGGCGGCAATCGAGGCTGCGCTGAACCCGGCCTCGACCAATTACGTGTTCTTTGTTGCTGACGGTACGGGCGGGCACGCCTTTGCCGAAACCATCGGGCAGCACATTAAAAACGTGCGTGAATGGCGGAAAATTGAGGCGAAGCGACGTGCTGAGCAGGGTGAGTAACGACCATTACCATCGGCAAGACCGGCACCATCTGAAAAGTGATTTCGAAATCACTTAAGAAGTCGCTTCGAAGCGACTTTTGTTTCGGGTGCACCAAGTGTTGATTGAAGGTAGGCTGCGAAAGGTTCAGCGGTTGAGAGCAGCCTTCAGCGGGCCGAGATACGTCTCGTATTTGCGCCAGGCTTCGGAGCTGCCCTGATAAAGCCCCCGGCGGACCTGACCTGCGCTTAGGCTTCGCACCATGCGATCCGTGTTGGAGAAATCCAGGCATTGATCCTGCCAGTCAAGGCCGCAGAATTCGAGCATCTGCCGTGTGACGGGTTCCTGTTGTTCGGTCAACTCTTCGTAATTGATGGTCAGAAAACGATCACCCAGATTCTGCTGCCAATAGTCCATCAGGTCGGAATACAAGTTGTAATATCCGCCGAGATCGGCCTGATCGAAGGCAAAGAACAGCCCGCCATCGGTAAAGTAGTGCTTGAAGTTTGACCAGCAGGTGGCCATCGCGTCGCGTTTGATGTGAAGAATGTGCGCGTCGGGAAAAGCGTCGAGGATGAAACCGGTCCAGCGGAAATTCAGCGGCATTTTATCGACGATATATTTTTCCTCGACCTGCAATTGCGCCAGTGCGTGCAGGTAGGTTTCGCGCATGGTCTGGGACGGAGCGTGGGTCATGCCGGGACCCTGAGGGGTTGAGCTTGTTCTGGGGTCAAGTGCAGCTCTGAGGGCATAAAGTTCGCCGGCACCGTAGACTTCGGAATGGCTGGCGAGGATTTGCTCGACCAGTGACGTGCCGGAGCGCGGCATTCCGACAACGAAAATGGGAATATGCTGGGCGGTATCGGAAACCTCTTGTGACGGGGAGCGGGTTGCGAGGTCATCATAGGCATTTCTGATTGCGCCGAACACTTGCCGGTCAGTGGCCAGATCGTACGGATTCAAGTGCCGGAAATCCCGGTTGGCCTGGCTGAGTGCGCTATAGGACTGATCGGTTTCGCCGATATCATCAAACGCCTTTGACAAGGCAAATCCAAATCCCGGTTTTTGATCGGCGGCTAGGCCGGGATCACTGAGTAACTGCTGCATCTGCGCGATATGCGGATCACCAGGTTCATATTTGATATTGGCGCTGAGATTGTTGTGAATGAATCCGTTCGTCGGATTGGTGCGCAAGACCTTGCGGTAGTTTTGCGCTGCCTGTTCGCGATTGCCGAGATAGCCGTACACGTTTGCCAGGTTCAGCAGGGCAGATTCTGCGTTCGGGGTGATTTCCAAAGCCTATTCGTAGTGTTTGAGAGCTGCTCTGTGATGTCCCATCTGCTCTGTGACATTGCCGGAATTGAAATGTGCATCAAACATATCCGGTTCCAGCGCAGCGGCTTTTTGGTAGCTGGCAAGCGCGTCGGCTGGGAGGTTGAGTTCTTTCAGCGCATTGCCAAGATTGTTATGCGCACCGGCATAGTCTGGATCAAGCGACAGCGAAGTTTGAAAGGCGGCAACCGCTTCGTCAAGTCTTGCCATCTGGGTGAGGGCGGCGCCGATTACATTGTGCAGTTTTGCTGAGTCTGGATATTTGGATGTCAGGTTGGTAGCGGTATCCAGAGCTGCTTGAAAGAGCCCTGCCTGAAACAGGGCGATGAGTTCATCGAGATGCTCTTGCAATTCGGGTGAAGACGGTGCGGACATTTTTATATGGCTCGAAAAGAGGAATAATCGCACGTTCTTAGCTTGAGCAGGCGGCTGAATTCAAGGGTTATCGGCAGCTTCTGAACGCTTCACGGTAACAACCTAAAAGAAAGTTCTTGACTTAACGTGCTCTCTAAAGTATAACTCGTTTCAAGCTGGAAGAAATGGGCAAGCGACATCCGATGATCGGGGGTCGCTTTTTTCGTTTGTCTCGTGCGGAGCATGAGTAGGCTGTTGAATACATGACAATAAAACCACCCCTTGGGGAGTCGCGTTCTGATGAATTGCTTCGGAACGCTCGTCGGCAATATGCCGATATTTCAGAAGCGCTGGATCAGGCGCTGAAAAGACTAGCACAGTGTGATGACAAGGAATTGCGGGCGTTTTCAGCGACGACGCAGACCTATTGGAAAACCTTGCTCAACGCAAATGAACGGGAGGCCGATCTTGAAAAACGCGAGCGCCAGCGCGCTGGAATCGTTGAAGGGTATGCCATTGACCTGGATGCCGCACGAACTGAGGTCGGGCGCCGGCTTGCTTGCCTCGCTGCCGCTAAGCGAACGTGAGGCGTTTCTGAGCGGGCTCAGTGAAAACGCCATTCTGGCCTTGCCCTATCTTTTTGAGTTCTGGGCGATGCCGCATCAATTGCCGCCTGACGGCGATTGGAAGACCTGGGTGATCCTGGGGGGGCGTGGAGCGGGCAAAACCCGCGCCGGGGCAGAGTGGGTACGGTCGCAGGTTGAAGGGGCGCGGCCGCTTGATCAGGGGCAGGCGCGCCGGGTGGCGCTGGTGGGTGAGACCATCGATCAAGTGCGCGAGGTGATGGTTTTTGGCGATAGCGGCATTCTGAGCTGTGTGCCGCCGGACCGGCGGCCGAAATGGGAGGCCGGGCGCAAGCGGCTGATGTGGCCGAACGGGGCGGTGGCGCAGGTGTTTTCAGCGCATGATCCGGAGAGTTTGCGCGGGCCGCAATTTGATGCCGCCTGGGTGGATGAACTGGCCAAGTGGAAAAAGGGGCGCGAGGCCTGGGATATGTTGCAGTTCGGGCTGCGGCTGGGCGTGAGCCCGCAGCAGGTGGTGACGACGACACCGCAGAATACAAACGTCCTGAAAGAGATATTGGGGGCGCACTCGACCGTGATGACGAGTGCGCCGACCTCGGCCAACCGGGCCAATCTGGCGGCCTCGTTTCTGGAAGAGGTGACGACGAAATATGGCGGCACGCGCATCGGACGGCAGGAGCTTGAGGGTGAGCTTTTGAGCGAAAGCGACGGGGCGCTGTGGACCGGGGCGATGATTGATGCGGCGAAAGTGGATCAGGTGCCGGATCTGGGCCGGATCGTGGTGGCGGTTGATCCGCCGGTGACCGGGCATAAGGGATCGGACGAGTGCGGGATCATTGTCGCAGGGGCGGTGACTGCGGGCCCGCCGAAGGTCTGGAAGGCCTATGTGTTGGCCGATGAGAGCCTGAGCAGCGCAACGCCGCAGGTCTGGGCTGAGGCGGCGATCAGGGCGTGCCATCGATACGGGGCGGATCGGCTTGTGGCCGAGGTCAATCAGGGGGGTGATCTGGTGGAGACGCTTATCCGGCAGAACGATCCGTTGATTTCTTATCGCGGGGTTCGGGCGACGCGCGGCAAGGCGGTGCGGGCAGAGCCGGTGGCAGCTTTGTATGAGCAGGCGCGCGTTGGTCATGTGAAGGGGCTTGATCAGCTGGAAGACCAGATGGCGGCGATGACGGCGCGAGGATTTGAGGGGCGTGGCAGCCCGGACCGGGTGGATGCGCTGGTCTGGGCGATGACGGATTTGTTGATTGAGCCGGCGACCAAGTTTCGGGCGCCGCGGCTCAGGGGGCTTTAGGGCCTGAAATCCTGCACTGTCTGAGAGGTCTGATGCCTCCGGCGGGGATATTTTGAAAAGAAGAAGTTTGTTGGCTTTTATTTTATTGGAGCGGATTTTATGGGATTCAAACTCTTTCAGAGAGGCAGCGCTGAGGTGCCGGAGGTGAAAGCCTCGGCGACCGGGCCGGTAATCGCGTTTCACGGGGCCGGACGCGTTGCCTGGTCTGCGCGCGATACGGTGTCGTTGACGCGCTCGGGATTTGCGGGAAACCCCGTTGGTTTTCGCTGTGTCAAGATGATTGCCGAGGCGGCGGCGGCGCTGCCTTTGCTGTTGCAGGATGCAAAGCGGCGCTATGAG
Organism: uncultured Rhodobacter sp.; assembly: GCA_964567685.1. Classification (GTDB taxonomy): domain Bacteria; phylum Pseudomonadota; class Alphaproteobacteria; order Rhodobacterales; family Rhodobacteraceae; genus UBA5972. Next base: position 59,253 of record CAZMNO010000006.1, read on the forward strand.
GAACATCCGATATTGGCACTGTTGGCGCAACCGAACGCGGCGCAGGGGCGGGCGGATTTGCTGGAGAGCCTATATGGGCAGATCCTGTTGAGTGGGGATGGCTATATCGAGGCAGTAGTGGATGAAGCTGACGTGCCTGCTGAGCTGCACGTGTTGCGCTCGGACAGGATGCGTCTGGTGCCGGGGGGTGATGGCTGGCCGGTGGCTTATGAGTATAAGGTCGGGGCGAAAAAGCACCGGTTCGACATGGCCAAGGATGTGGTGCCGATCTGTCATATCAGGTCCTTTCATCCGTTGGATGACCACTACGGGCTGAGCCCCATTCAGGCGGCGGCGGCGGCTCTGGATGTGCATAATGCGGCCTCGCGCTGGTCAAAGGCGCTTTTGGATAATGCGGCGCGGCCTTCGGGGGCGATTGTCTATAAGGGCTCGGATGGCCAGGGGCAACTGGGGCAGGATCAATATGCGCGGCTTCTGGATGAGATGGAGAGCTATCATCAGGGGGCGGCCAATGCGGGGCGGCCCATGATGCTGGAAGGCGGGCTGGACTGGCGGCCGATGGGCTTTTCACCCAGCGACATGGAGTTTCAGAAAACCAAGGAGAGTGCGGCGCGCGAAGTGGCGCTGGCCTTTGGAGTGCCGCCGATGCTGCTGGGGCTGCCCGGGGATGCGGCTTATGCCAATTATCAGGAGGCGAACCGGGCGTTTTATCGGCTGACGGTGCTGCCGCTGGCGATGAGGGTGCTGGCAAGCGTTTCGGGCTGGCTGGCGGGGTTTAGCGGCGAGGGGGTTCAGCTTTCGCCTGATCTTGATGGGGTGCCAGCGCTGGCGGTTGAGCGCGAAGCACAATGGCGGCGGGTGAGCGAGGCGGAGTTCCTGTCATCGGCTGAAAAGCGTGCCATTTTGGGTTTGCCGAAACTTGCTGATGAGTGAGCGCAACAAGAAAAGCGGTTCGCGCTTTCTTTATGAACCGTTTGATGCCGCAGCGGCGCGCATTGAGGCCAATGAGCGGGTGACCGAAGAGCGCTGGGCCGGTCTTGAGCGGCGGCTTCAGACCATTGAGACCATGCTGGAGCGGCTGGAAAAGCGCCTGTGGCTGGCGGTTTACGGGGTGGTCGGGTTCATCCTGACGCAAGGCGTGTTCGCGCTGATGGGATTGTCTGTGAAATGAAGGAAAAGAGAATGTCAGATCAAGGCTTTAGAGGGCGGCTTGAAACCAAGTTTTGCCGTCTGGACGATGGGGTGGTGTTGCAGGAGGACGGGGTGATTGCGGGCTATGCGTCGGTTTTCGGCGCATCCGATCAGAGCGGGGATGTGGTTGAGAAAGGGGCCTATGCGGCTTCGCTGAAGGCGCTTGCCACTGCGGGGCGCGGCGTGAAGATGCTGTGGCAGCATGATCCGGCACAGCCGATTGGCATATGGGATGAGGTGCGCGAGGATGCGACCGGTCTTTATGTCAAAGGACGGTTTCTGGAGAGTGTTCAGAAAGGCGCAGAAGCCAAAGCGCTGGTCTTGGCGGGAGCGATTGACGGTTTGTCGATCGGTTATCGCACCAAGCGCGCGGAAAAGAATGCCAAGGGCCAGCGGCTCTTGCATGAACTGGAATTGTGGGAGGTGTCGCTGGTGACATTTCCGATGCTTCCTGAGGCACGGGTAGAAGGCAAGGCTGAAGCCGAGGCGACGCGACTTGTGCAAGAGATGGCGGACGCATTTGCCGAAGCCCGTACCATGCTGACGGAGTTTCGTCAGCCGTAGTTTTCATCGAAATTCGAGGTAGTTTGATGAGCAAGACCGAAACCAAAACGGCGGGCCGAGCCCCGTCGCGAGGTGCCAATCCGGCCATGGAAGTGAAGACCGCCCTGGCAGGGTTTCTAAGTGATTTCAACAGTTTTCAGGCCGACATTACGTCGAGAATTCAAAAACAGGAAGATCGTTTGACCATGATTGATCGTAAGAATATGACCACACTTCAACGCCCCGTTTTGAGCCAGGGGGCCGATATGGATGCCCCGCATAAAAAGGCTTTTGCGGCCTATCTGCGCTCGGGCGATGATGACGGGCTGCGTGGGCTGGAGATCGAGGAAAAGGCGCTGTCGACCAGCGTCGCAGCAGATGGTGGCTATCTGGTGGATCCGATGACAGCGGATACAATTGCCGGGGTTCTGCGCAACGCATCGTCGATCCGCTCGATTGCGAATGTGGTGTCGGTTGAGGCCACGGCCTATGACGTTCTGGTTGATCATACCGATATCGGAGCCGGTTGGGCGGATGAAACCACGGCAACGAGTGAGACCGGAACGCCGCAAGTTGAGCGGATTTCGATCCCGCTACATGAGCTTTCGGCCCTGCCCAAAGCCAGCCAGCGCTTGCTGGATGACAGTGCTTTCGATGTCGAGGACTGGCTGGCGGGACGGATCGCCGACAAGTTTGCCCGCGCTGAAGGAGGTGCATTCATCACCGGCGATGGGGTCGATAAACCAACCGGTTTTCTGAATTACACCGCAGTTGATGATGCCGGCTGGAGCTGGGGCAATATTGGTTATGTGGCCACCGGAGCGGATGGTGATTTCAACGCCACCGATCAGGCGGATGCGATTGTTGATCTGGTCTATGCGCTGGGCGCGCGCTATCGCGCCAATGCGACTTTCGTGATGAATTCGAAAACCGCAGGTGCGGTGCGCAAGATGAAGGATGCCGATGGGCGTTTCCTATGGTCCGACGGTTTGGCGGCCGGTGAGCCGGCGCGTTTGATGGGGTATCCGGTGCTGATTGCCGAGGATATGCCGGATATAGCTTCGGGCACGACAGCAATTGCCTTTGGTGATTTCAATGCCGGCTATACCGTGGCCGAGCGCCCTGATCTGCGCATTCTGCGCGATCCGTTCAGTGCCAAGCCGCATGTGCTGTTTTACGCCACCAAGCGCGTTGGCGGCGATGTCAGCGATTTCTCTGCAATCAAGCTGCTGAAATTCGCATTGAGCTGAGGGGCAATCCCTGAGGTTTGATGTGATGATCCCCTTTCCTTTGGGGTGGGGGATCTGAGCGCGCGCGTTCGTGTTGTCTAGCTGCTCCCCCTCCGTCCGAGCAATGCGGGCGCGTGCGCGACTCTTGCCAGATTCTGACGGACGGGGAATTCATGGAGAAATTACATGGTGTTAGAGGAACTGACTACGGTGCCTTCCGGGGTATTGCCGGTTTCGGAATTCGCAGAACATCTGCATCTTGGCACCGGGTTTGCCGATGACGGATCGCAGAATGCGGTGCTGGAAGCCTATTTGCGTGCTTCCCTGGCAGCGATCGAGGCGCGTACTGGGAAAGCGCTGATTACGCGGCAGTTTTCCTGGCAGCTGACGGCCTGGCGTGACGGTGTTTCGCAAGGCCTGCCGGTGGCGCCTGTTTCGGCGATCAGTGCCGTGAAACTGGTTGACGCTGCGGGCGGTGAATATGTGGTTGATCAGGGTGACTATAAGCTTGAACGCGATAGCCAGCGGCCAAGGATTGTCACCAGTGGTTCGAGGCTGCCCGCTATTTCGTCAGGTGGCGTTGTGGAGATTGAGTTTAGCGCCGGATACGGGCCAAACTGGCCGGATCTGCCGGTTGATCTGGCACAGGCAGTGTTTTTGCTGGCCGCACATTTCTACGAGAACCGCAGTGTCGGTGGCAGGCAGGATGATCTGATGCCCTTTGGCGTGATGGCGCTGATTGAGACCTATCGCTCGGTGCGCGTACTTGGAGGTGGCGTGTGAGGCGGCCGGTTCATCTGAGCCGCAAGCTGGTGCTGGAAGAGGTGACGCGCCAGCCGGACAATGCGGGTGGTTTCACGGAAAGCTGGAGTGTGCTGGGTGTGGTCTGGGCCGATGTCAGGGCCGGTGCTGGGCGGGAGCGCATGGCAACGGCGGCAACAATCTCGCAGGTGAGGTACCGGATTTTGGTGCGGGCGGCGCCTGTCGGGGCACCGTCACGACCCAGGCCGGGGCAAAGGTTTGCTGATGGCAGCCGGGTTTATCGGGTTGAGGCGGTTGCAGATTCCGACCCTGACGGGCTCTATCTGGAATGCTTTGCCAAGGAAGAGGTATCGACATGAGTTATGCAGTGTCACCGTCACTGCAAACGGCGGTTTATGGGGCGGTTGCCGCGGATGCGACGGTTCAGTCGCTGATCGGGAGTGATGTATTTGATGAGCCCCCTTCGGGCAGCCTGCCGCTGACTTATGTGGTGATCGGCGAAGAGGATGTGCGCGGGCGATCGGACAGTTCCGCTGATGGGGCAGAGCATGATTTGGTGGTCAGCGTTTTTTCCGATGCGGCAGGTTTTGCAGCAGCCAAGGACGTGGCGGTGGCGGTTTCCGACGTGCTGGTTGATGCAGACCTGACACTGGCGCGGGGGCGGTTGGTGCTAATGCGGTTTCTGCGGGCACGGGCACGGCGCGGATCGGCGCCTGACGGGCGGCGGATTGATTTGCGGTTTCGGGCCCGGGTGGAGGATGTTTGAGCTGGCTGGTGGTTGATGTGCCGGTAGACTGGTCTGCTGGGCTGCCGGTGTACTGGTAAACCGACAAACTAGTTTTCTGGTTTAAAGCATTTCAGGTTACGCGAAAAAATGGCGGTTTTGGGGTTGGTCCGGACCGGGGCCGGGCACGGGTTGGATGCCCTTTAAGGCCGGAGGTGGGTGGGTCGCCACGAGAATTATAAGAAATTTCATCAAGTTACACATTTGAAAAGGAAATGATATGGTTGCGCAGAAGGGCAAGGATTTGCTGATCAAGCTCGATCTTACCGGGTCGGGGAGTTTTACCACAATTGCCGGTCTCAGGGCGTCGCGGATCACGTTCAATGCGGAGACGGTCGATGTCACGACGCTGGAAAGCTCGGGCGGTTGGCGCGAGTTGTTGGGGGGCGCCGGGGTGCGCTCGGCTTCGATCAGCGGCTCAGGCGTGTTTCGCGATGACGATACTGACGAGCGGGCGCGGCAGATTTTCTTTGACGGAGAAGTGCCTGATTTTCAGGTGGTGATCCCGGATTTCGGCATTGTCGAAGGGCCGTTCCAGATCAGTTCGATCGAATATGCCGGGTCGCATGATGGTGAGGCCTCATATGAATTGTCGCTGGCCTCGGCCGGGGCGCTGACATTCACCGCGATCTGATGGTGAACGCATATCGGGGCGAGGTTTCGCTGGTCGTTGATGGGCAGGCGCGTGTTTTGCGGCTGACCCTGGGGGTACTGGCTGAGCTTGAAGAGGCGCTTGGGGCAGGATCTTTGCTGGCACTTGTCGAGCGGTTTGAAGGCGGTAATTTCACCACGCATGATTTGCTGGCCCTGCTGCAGGCGGGGCTCAGAGGCGGCGCATCAGGTGACGTTCCAGATTTGGAAAGCGCAGTGATCGAGGGTGGGCCAGTTGGTGCTGCACGCATCGCGGCGCGGCTGCTGGCGGTTACGTTTTCCCTGGACAATGAGCCGGTTTGACTGGCCGGCGCTGATGCGCGCCGGATTGCAGGGGTTGAGGCTGAAACCGGATGAGTTCTGGTGCCTTACGCCGATAGAGCTTTTGCTGATGCTTGGGCTGGAGGGTGGTGGCGCGAAAGGGCTGACGCGCGACGGTCTGGCCGAGCTAAGTGCGCGGTTTCCCGATCAGGTGGATAAATAAGGAGAGGTCATGGCGGATTTGGAAGCGGATCTTGAGACGCTTGAGGCGCAGATTGACGATTTGAATGCGACGATTGGGTCTGCGCAGGCGGTTTCGGCAGCATTTCAGAGCGAGCTCAGGTCGATGGAGGCAACCATGGTATCGACCGGGCGGCAGGTCTCGGGCCTGACACGGTCGATTGGCTGGGGGTTGCGCCAGGCGTTTGACGGGCTGGTCTTTGATGGGGCTGCGCTGTCGGATGTTCTGCGCGATCTCGGCCGCAGCATGATGGGCGCGGTTTTCAGCATGGCGTTCAAGCCGGTGCAGAACACGTTGGCCGGGGTGCTGGTGAATGGGTTTGAAAGCCTCCTTGGCGGGGTGTTGCCATTTAAGGATGGAGCTTCGTTCTCGGCCGGGCGGGTGACACCCTTTGCCCGAGGTGGTGTGATTTCAAGTGCCACGTCCTTTCCGATGCGAGGTGGCATAGGCCTGATGGGCGAGGCGGGGCCTGAGGCGATCATGCCATTGGCGCGGGGCGCTGATGGCAAGTTGGGGGTGCGCGGTCCTGGCGGCGGAAACTCGGTTTCAGTGACGATGAATATCGCAACACCGGATGCTGAGGGTTTCCGACGCTCGCGCACGCAAATCGCGGCGCAGATGAGCCGGGCCATCGCACGGGCATCGCGCAATAATTAGGGGGTAAGTCAATGAATTTTCACGAAATACGGTTTCCGGCAAATTTGAGCTTTGGCTCGGTTGGCGGGCCTGAGCGGCGCACGGAAATTGTCGCACTGGCCAACGGGTTTGAGGAACGTAACAGCCCCTGGGCGGATTCGCGCCGGCGCTATGATGCCGGGGTCGGAATGCGATCACTGGATGATATCGAGCTGCTAATCTCGTTTTTTGAGGCGCGTCATGGGCAGCTTTACGGGTTTCGCTGGAAAGACTGGACTGATTACAAATCCTGTGCTCCCTCCAAGACCCCGGCAAACGATGATCAGCGGATTGGCTTCGGTGACGGGGAAACCACTGAGTTTCAGCTGACCAAAACCTATTTGTCGGGCAGTTCAGACTATACACGCGTGATCAGCAAGCCGGTTGCGGGGACCGTGCTGGCTTCTGTGGCGGGAAATCCGCTGGTGGAAACCGTGCATTTTGATCTTGATGCGGAGGCGGGGATACTCAGCTTCGTTGATGCCCCGGATGAGGGTGTTGAGATCACCGCGGGGTTTGAATTTGATGTGCCTGTGCGTTTTGATGCAGATCGCATTGAAATGTCGCTGGCCAGTTTTTCCGCCGGGGAAATTCCCACCGTGCCGGTGGTTGAGGTGCGGGTCTGATGCGTGAATTGCCGGAAGTCCTGGCCCTGCATCTTGCCACGGGGGCAACGACACTTTGTCGTTGCTGGCGGCTGACAAGGCGCGATGGGGCGGTGATGGGATTTACCGATCATGATCGCAATCTAGTGTTTTCGAACGTCACCTTTCGCGCCAGCACCGGGCTTGATGCTGCGGCTGTGCATCAGACAACCGGGCTGAGCGTTGACAACAGCCAGGCGGTTGGGGCGCTGAGTGATTTTGGGCTAGAAGAGGTGGATATTCGAGCCGGGCGCTATGACGGGGCCGAGGTTGTGGCCTATCTGGTGAACTGGCAGCAGGTCAGCCAGCGGATCAGGCAGTTTCGTGGCACGCTTGGGGAAATCAGGCGAAGTGGTGGGGTGTTTGAGGCCGAGCTCAGAGGGCTTGGCGAGGCGCTGAACCAGCCGCAGGGGCGGGCTTATCACAGGAATTGCAGCGCAGTTCTGGGTGACAAATCCTGTGGAATTGATGTGTTGAGCGCTGGTTACTTCACTGAAGTGGCGGCAGAAATGATGCCTTCACGCGGACAGTTTCAGTTTGCTGATCTCGTTGATTTTGAAGAGCGCTGGTTTGAAAAAGGCGTGCTCAGAGTGCTGAGCGGTGCTGCTGAGGGCTTGTTTTCGATCATAAAATCAGACCGCTTCAAGAACGGGTCGCGCCTGATTGAATTGTGGGAGGAAATCCCGGTTGACCTGGCTGAGGGCGATCTTGTGCGTCTTGAGACTGGCTGTGACAAGCGGGTTGATACGTGTCGGCTGAAATTCAACAACTACCTGAATTTCAGAGGCTTTCCTCATATTCCGGGCGAGGATTGGGCGATGTCCTATCCGGTGTCTTCCGGCGTTAATGATGGTGGGAGCCGGATGTGAGCGCGGATGGGGTTGTTGCCGCGGCGCGGGGTTGGATTGGCACGGCTTATCGCCATCAGGCATCTGTCAAAGGCGGTGGGGCTGATTGCCTTGGTCTATTGCGCGGTATCTGGCGTGAGATCTATGGATGCGAGCCCGAGGCGGTTCCGGCTTATACGCCGGACTGGTCTGAACCCGCGGGAAATGAAGCATTATGGGCCGCTGCGATCCGGCATCTTCAGCCTAAAGGCTTTGATAAGGCCGAGTTGGGTGATGTTCTGTTGTTTCGGATGCATCCGCGTGCGGTAGCCAAACATCTGGGCATTCAATCAAAAACCGGGGCAGGGGCGTGCTTCATTCATGCCTATTCCCGGCACGGCGTGGTTGAAAGCCCGCTGTCTGCACCCTGGGCTCGGCGGATCGTTGCGCGATTTGCGTTTCCTCAATCATCAAGCGAAGGGGGGGTCTGATGGCCACACTTGTACTTTCAGCGATCGGCGCCTCAATCGGCGGCGCGATCGGCGGTTCGGTTCTGGGCCTGTCTTCGGCTGTTATCGGTCGCGCGGTTGGCGCAACGCTGGGCCAATTGATCGATCAGAGGATTCTGGGGCAGGGATCCGAGGTGGTGCCGACCGGCAAGATCGACCGGTTTCACATCAACGGCGCCAGCGAAGGCGATGGCGTGGCACGGTCTTTCGGGCGGATCAGGGTCGGAGGTCAGGTCATCTGGGCGTCGCGCTTTCGCGAAGAGATTGTCTCGGAAGGTGGCGGTGGCAAGGGGATAGGCGGCGGCGGGTCAAAAGAAAGTGAATACAGCTATTCTGTGTCTTTGGCTTTGGCATTGGGCGAAGGTGAGGTGACGCGGATCGGTCGCATCTGGGCCGATGGCATTGAGGTTGCCAGGGATGATTTCAATCTCAGGTTCTATCCGGATGACGAGAAGCAGTTGCCTGACGCGAAAATTGAAGCGGTCGAGGGTTCCGGGCTGGCGCCGGCATTTCGAGGAACCGCTTACGTGGTGTTTGAAGACCTTGATCTTGCGCGGTTTGGCAATCGGTTGCCGCAGTTCAGTTTTGAGGTATTTCGCCGTGCTCAACCTAAAGGCGGCAGCAGTGATCCGGCGGAGACGATCAAGGGTGTGGCGCTGATCCCGGGGACCGGTGAATACACCTTGGCAACGACTCCAGTTCATTTTGATTATGGGCCGGGCGAGAACCGGTCGGCAAATATCAATTCACCAAGTGGCAAGTCCGATCTTGATACCTCGCTTGAAGATATGCGCGAGGAGCTGACGGGCTGCAAATCCGTCTCGCTGGTGGTGTCGTGGTTTGGCGATGATCTGCGCTGCGGATCCTGCCAACTGATGCCGAAGGTCGAGCAGACGGAATTTGACGGGGTTGGCATGGCCTGGTCGGTTTCTGGCGTTGACCGGGCCTCGGCTGCGACTGTGGGGCAGGTCGACGGTCGACCGGTCTATGGTGGCACGCAGACCGATGCATCGGTGATTGAGGCAATAGCTGCCATTCAGGATGGTGGACAGGAGGTTATGTTCTATCCGTTCATTCTGATGGATGTGGCGGCGGCGAACGGATTGACCGACCCCTGGAACGGGGGCACTGACCAGCCGGAATTGCCTTGGCGCGGACGGATTACCTTGTCAGCCGCTCCCGGGCGGGTGGGATCGCCCGATGAGAGCTCCTTGGCTGAGGATGAGGTGGCGGATTTCTTTGGGCTTGCGGCGGTGGGAGATTTTACTGCGTCCGGCAATACCGTGACCTATAGCGGGCCTGCAGAATGGTCTTATCGGCGGTTTATCTTGCATTATGCCCATCTCTGCGCGTTGGCAGGAGGGGTCGAATCCTTTTGCATTGGTTCGGAAATGCGTAGCCTGACACAGATCCGGGGGGCTGGTGGGGCATTCCCTGCGGTTGAGGCGTTGGTGGCGCTGGCGGCGGATGTGCGCGCGATCCTCGGGCCGGGTGCCAGAATCGGTTATGCGGCTGATTGGTCGGAGTATTTCGGCTATCGGCCGGATGACGGTAGTGGCGATGTGTTGTTTCATCTGGATGCTTTGTGGTCGGATGCAAATATCGATTTTATCGGCATCGACTATTATATGCCGCTGTCAGACTGGCGCGATGAGGAGGGGCATCTGGATGCCGGGCATGGGGCTATCTATGGGCTGGATTATCTGAAAGGCAATATTGCAGGCGGTGAGGGCTTTGACTGGTATTACGCCAGCGATATTGCGCGGACGCATCAGATCCGAACACCGATTGAGGACCTGGCCTATGGCGAGGACTGGGTGTTTCGCTACAAGGATATCCTGAACTGGTGGTCAGAGACGCATTACGATCGTTTGGCTGGTGTGCGGCAAAGCACGCCGACCGGATGGGTGCCGGAAAGCAAGCCGATATGGTTCACGGAATACGGCTGTGCGGCGATTGACAAGGCGACGAACCAGCCGAATGCGTTTTTGGATGAGAAATCATCGGAATCACAAAAACCGTATTTTTCCAGCGGCATACGAGACGATCTTATTCAGGCGCAATACTTGCAGGCGATGATCGGTTATTGGTCGGACAGCGACAACAACCCCGTTTCCGATGTCTATGATGCGCCGATGGTCGATATGGATCACGCCCATGTCTGGGCCTGGGATGCGCTCCCCTGGCCAGCGTTTCCTGCCAATCTTGAGCTGTGGAGTGACGGGGTCAACTATGCCCGCGGTCATTGGCTGAATGGCCGGCTGGGGTCGCAGAATCTGGCGGATGTGATCCGCGAGACCTGTGAAAAAAGTGGTGTTACGAAACTGGATACCAGCCAGCTTTATGGCAGTGTCCGGGGCTATCTGGTTCGTGATACCGGATCAGCAAGAAGTGCTTTACAGCCTCTGATGATGAGCTTTGCGGTTGAGGCGATTGAGCAGGACGGCGTGCTGCGATTTACCAGGCGCGATGCGAAAGCGGTGGCAGCACTTGTGCCGGATCGGCTGGTTTGGACGGGTGAGGAGCCCGGATCGGTTGATGCCATACGTCAGCCCGAAGCGGAAACCGCCGGGCAGGTAAGGGTTTCGTATATCCGAGCAGACGGCAGTTATGAGGTGGGCGCGGCTGAGGCGGTTTTTGCCGATGAAGCCGCGCGCAGCGTCAGCAAGAGCGAAGTGCCGATTGTGATGACGTCAGGCGAAGCGCAGGCCTGTGCCGAGCGCTGGCTGGCGGAGGCCCGGGTTGCGCGCGAAACGATGGCTCTGGCGCTGCCGCCCTCGGAAATGGGGCTTGGAGCTGGTGACGTAGTTGAGCTGCCCAATGCCAAGGGCGTGGGTCTATACCGGATTGACCGGGTTGAGGATGTCGGTGCGCGAAAGATTGAGGCGGTTCGGGTAGAACCGGCGATCTATGTGCCGCAGGATGATGGAGTCAACGCGGGAGTCACTCAGGACTTCATCCCACCTGCTCCTGTGTTTCCGGTATTTCTTGATCTGCCGCTTTTGAGCGGCGAGGAAAAGCCGCATGTGCCGTATCTGGCGGTGACGGCGACGCCTTGGCCGGGGTCGGTTGCGCTTTATTCTTCGGATGAAGATGAGGGGTATGAGCTTAACCGGTTGATCCGGCGATCAGCAGTGATCGGGGTGACGAAGACGGTTTTGCCTGCGGCTGCGCCGGCTCGCTGGGATAACGGGCCTGGGGTTCGGCTTAAGGTATTTGGTGGAACGCTGTCTTCTGTAAGCGACCGTAAGGTGCTCAACGGCAAGAATGTGCTGGCGATTGGCAGCGGAACCGACGATGTCTGGGAGGTTTTGCAGTTTGCCGAGGCCAATCTTGTTGGAGATGATGAATACGAGTTGACGAGGCTGTTGCGCGGACAGGCCGGAACCGAGGCGGTGATGCCTTCGGAATGGCCCGTCGGCAGTATTGCGGTTCTGATGAACCGGGCACCAAAACAGTTCAGGCTGGCGAGATCGGCGCGCGATCTGGCGCGGCACTACCGGATCGGTCCGGCGCAAAGGGATCCCGGGGATGCTTCATTTGCTCATGAGATACGTGCGTTTGCCGGTATCGGGTTGCGGCCCTATGCGCCATGCCATTTGCGCGGGGTACTGACAGCAAGTGGCGACCGCAGTTTCAGCTGGATCAGGCGCACGCGTATTGACGGGGATGGTTGGCAGGGCACCGAGGTGCCGCTGGGCGAGGCTTATGAAGCCTATCGGTTGCGGGTGTTTGACGGTGCGGCAATGGTGCGCGAGGTCGACCTTGGCACCGCAGGCTGGACTTATACCGCGGCCATGAAGGCAAGCGATGGGGTTACCGGCGGGTACGCCGTTGAAGTGGCACAGATTTCAGAGCGTTTCGGCGCAGGGCTTTATGCAAGGATCGAGCTAGATGAGTGAGACAAATCAGTTAAACCTGCCACTGTTGCAGGCGGCACAGGCGCAGAAACATGTGACGGTGAACGAGTCGCTGGCGCGGCTTGATGCGGTGGCAGAGCTGCAACTGGTGTCGGTCAGCGAGACGGTGCCGCCAACCGGTGAGGTTGATGGCGCGGCCTACGGAATTCCGGCAACTCCGGTCAATGACTGGGACGGGCATGACGGGGAGATCGCGGTTTATTCCAATGGTGGCTGGGTGTTCATGACGCCGCGCCTGGGCTGGCGGGCCTGGGTTGAGGATGAGGATTGTGAAGCCTTGTTTGATGGTCAGGACTGGCGGCTGGGGGCGGCTGCCGTTTCGGCAGGCGGGGCTGCGACGGTGCATTATCTTGAGGAGTTTGATCATGCGATCACGGCCGGGGCCAGCAATGATACGTCGGTGGTGATTGCGGATTCAACGCTGGTTTTTGGCGTCAGTGGGCGCGTGAAAACCGCAATTACCGGCAGCGGGACCACCGGCTGGCGTTTGGGGGTTGCGGGGTCTGATAATCGCTATGGCAGCGGGCTGGGATTGGCGAAAAACTCCTGGGCGCGGGGGTTTACGGGCAGCCCGCAGGCCTACTGGGGCGGAACAGCGCTGCGGTTGACGGCTGAGGGCGGCGATTTTTCCGGTGGAGCCGTGCGCTTGACGATTCACGGGATGCGCATAGAGGTGCCCTGGGCGGTGTGATGCTTCCGGTTCTGCATGGAGATGCGGTGACAGCGGCGCGGGCGTTGCTTGCGGCACCGGAATGCGAGCGGGCTGGGTTGATCGCGCAGCTTCTGATACGCGCGGATCAGGCGGATATCTATCGTCGTCGCCGGCGGAAGCTCCATCCGTTCTGGGGGGATGGCAGTCTGGAAGGCGCGGCGCGCAAGGTGCCGTTATGCCGTGAGCCGTTTCTTGATCAGCCGGATTATTGTGCCTGCCTGATTGCGGTATTTGAGGCGATATTACGCTTTCGTGCTGGCCCCGCTCGCGGGCGCAGTTGATGCAACAGGGGACGGTCGGGTCAAATTCCAGCCTGCCCAGGCTGATGTCATCACCGCAGTCCTGGCAATAGCCGAATTCCCCCTCTTTCATCCTTTGCAGCGCTGCGCGCAGCCTTTGCGTTTCCTGCTGGCGGCGCTGATGAAGGGCGTTCGCCATGGCTTGTTGCTGGAGTGCATCCATACGCGAGAGCCTGCCGACGCTTTGCTGATCGAGCATCACTGTGGCCCTATCGGTCACTGTGTCGGATTCGGATTTCCTTAATTCGGCCAGGCGGTTCGTAAGTTGCTCACGGAAATGTTGGAGACGTTTTTCATCCATATCCGTTTTTTGCCTTTTTTCTCTTTAAAGGTGACAATAAACGCCTATCTGGTTTAGATAAAGGCAGACCTCAGGGGAGAGTTATGGCTGAACAGCAAGCAAAGGTTGCAGGGTTTGACCCGGTCTGGGATCGAATTCGCAGCGAAGCACACGAGATCGTCGAGCGCGAGCTGATCCTGGGCGGGCTGGTGCATTCGGGTATCCTGCACCATGACAGTCTGGAAAGGTCGCTTTCCTATCGGATGTCGCTGAAGCTGGCATCGGGCGAGATGACGGACCAGATCCTGCGCGAAATCGTTGATCAGGCATATCAGAGTGATCCGGGGCTTGGGCAATCGGCACGGGCGGATATCGTTGCGGTTTATGAACGCGACCCGGCTTGCCACAGGTTTATTCAGCCGTTGCTGTTTTTCAAAGGGTTTCAGGGGGTTGCGGCTTATCGTGTGGCCAACTGGCTGTGGCGGCATGATCGCAAGGAACTGGCTTATTTCATCCAGATGCGGGTTTCGGAAGTTTATGGCATCGACATTCATCCGGGTGCGAGGATCGGGCAGGGGATCATGATTGATCACGCCCATTCGATTGTGATCGGGGAAACGGCCGTGGTCGGGGACAATGTGTCCATGCTGCATTCGGTGACGCTGGGCGGCACCGGGAAAGCGGATGGGGATCGGCATCCGAAGATTGAAAACGGGGTTTTGATTGGGGCCGGGGCGAAGGTTCTGGGTAATATTACTATCGGCTATTGCACACGTATTGCTGCCGGTTCCGTGGTATTGATGGATATTCCACCGTGCAAGACAGTTGCCGGTGTGCCTGCCAGAATTGTCGGCGAGGCGGGCTGTGCGCAACCCTCGGTGACGATGGATCAGCTGATCGAGAAAGAAGGCTGATCCCGGTTTTTGGTCCGGGATCGCCTTCGGCGAGAGTATTTTTGAAACAATGATGTGGCGGTCAGGCCAGCATTGATATCGGGTTTTCGAGATAGGTCTTCACCGCTGTCAGGAACTGCGCGCCCAGTGCGCCGTCGATGACGCGGTGGTCAACCGACAAAGTGACCGACATGACGGTGGCGACCGTCAGGTCACCTTCCGGGCCGACGACCGGTTTTTTCTCGCCTGCGCCTACGGCCAGGATCGAGCCGTGAGGCGGGTTTATGACCGCGTCAAAATTGCTGATGCCGAACATGCCGAGATTGGAGATGGCAAAGCTGCCGCCCTGGTATTCGTGCGGGGCGAGTTTCTTGTCGCGCGCACGGGTGGCGAGATCTTTCATTTCGACCGAAAGCGTTGATAGTGTTTTGCTGTGGCTATCGCGCAGGACCGGGGTGAACAGACCGCCTTCGATGGCAACGGCGACGGCAACGTCTGAGGGTTCCAGTTTCAGGATGCGGTCACCGGCCCAGACGGCGTTGCAATCGGGCACGTCCTGCAGGGCGAGGGCCGACGCTTTGATGATGAAATCGTTGACGCTGAGTTTGACACCGCGGTTTTCCAGACCCTTGTTGAGCTGGCTGCGCAGTTTCAGGAGGGCATCAAGCTGAATGTCGCGACGCAGGTAGAAATGCGGGATGGTGGATTTGGCTTCAGTGAGTCGGGCGGCGATGGTTTTGCGCATGCCGTTGAGGCTGATTTCTTCATACGCCCGGTCAGCGTAAAGCGCTTTGATCGCTTCGGCACCCGGGGAGGTGGCGGCAGGTGCTGGGGCTGCAACAAGTGTGGCTGGAGCAGGTGCCGGGGCGGGTGCGGCTGCCGGGGTCTTGGCTTCGGTCACGTCGACCTTGATGATGCGCCCTTTGGGACCGGAGCCTTTGATCTGCGCGAGATCAAGGCCTTTATCGGCAGCAATGCGGCGGGCGAGGGGAGAGGCAAAGACGCGTCCGTTATCCGTTGCACGTCCCGCACCTGATGCGGGATCGCTGGGTGTGGGGGCCGGAGCTTCCGGCGGAGTGATTGTTGCAAGCGGTCCCGGCTCGGGGGCCGGGACAGCGGTAGGGGTTGCAGCGATATCATCGGCCGATTCACCGTCTTCCAGCAAAACCGCAATCGGGCTGTTGACCTTGACGCCTTCACTGCCTTCGGCGATCAGGATTTTGCCGACTGTGCCCTCGTCGACCGCTTCGAATTCCATGGTCGCCTTGTCGGTTTCGATCTCGGCCAGAAGGTCGCCGGAGGCAACGCTGTCGCCTTCATTGACCAGCCATTTGGCGAGCGTGCCTTCTTCCATCGTGGGGGAGAGGGCGGGCATGAGAACTTGGATGGGCATATCGCGTTTCCCTTGAAAGTTTACCACTCTTGCGTGGGGTTGGTTATTTCTCTTACAAACAAATCGAGCATTAGTTTGAGAGCTTCTTCGCGATTCTTCGCCTTATCCGCAATTACAAGTGCATTCGCGAAATGTTGCGCAAAATCCGCAAGTACGACCCCGGTCAACTCTGGGGTTGGAAGACAGTGAGTCTGTATTCGAACAACCAGATCGTCATTCCAGGTTTCGCCCCGCGTGGCAGTAAAAAACGGCTTATCAGTGCAATTTGCTAGTGCCGGTGAAAGGAACCCATGCAAAAATAGCGTGCACAAAAACGAAAGAGACAATCTACTCATTTGTAGGTGACCGCCTTTACTGCGTTTATGACCTCTCTGGTGGTCACGAGCGCATGTTTTTCGAGGTTGGCGGCATAGGGCATGGGAACGTCTTTGCCGGCGCAGTTGATCACCGGTGCGTCGAGATAATCAAACGCTTCGGTCATGATAGTGGCGCTGAGGTGATTGCCGATGGAGCAGACCGGAAACCCTTCTTCGACGGTAACGCAGCGGTTGGTTTTGCGCACGCTTGTCAGGATGGTTTCATAGTCGATAGGACGGAGTGTACGGAGGTCGATCACCTCGGCCTCGATGCCTTCCTTGGCAAGTTCATCTGCCGCTTCAAGTGCGTATTGCATGCCGATACCGAACGAGACGATGGTGACGTCACTGCCTTGCCGCCAGATGCGGGCGCGACCAAGGGGCACGGTGAAATCATCCAGATCGGGAACGTCGAAGGCGCGACCGTAAAGAATTTCGTTTTCCAGAAAAACCACCGGATTGGGATCGCGGATGGCCGATTTGAGCAGGCCCTTGGCGTCGGCTGCTGAGTAGGGTTGCACAACCTTGAGGCCCGGCACCTGCGCGTACCAGGTGGCATAATCGTGGCTGTGCTGGGCAGCAACCCGCGAGGCCGCGCCGTTGGCACCGCGAAAGACGATCGGGCAGTTCATCTGGCCGCCTGACATGTAAAGGGTCTTGGCGGCTGAATTGATAATGTGGTCAATGGCCTGCATGGCGAAATTGAAGGTCATGAACTCAACAATCGGCCTGAGACCGGCATAGGCGGAACCAACGGCGATGCCGGTAAAACCGTGTTCGGTGATCGGCGTGTCGATCACCCGTTTTGGTCCGAACTCATCGAGCATCCCCTGGGAGATTTTATAGGCCCCCTGATACTGGGCGACCTCTTCGCCCATCAGGTAAACCTCTTCGGTTGTGCGCATTTCCTCTGACATGGCATCGCGCAGGGCTTCGCGCACGGTCTGGGATTTGAAAACCGTGCCTTCGGGAATTTCTTCCATCGGTGGGCGGGTGTCTTCAGGAGCGGCATTTGCGGCGGCAACGGGGGCGGGCTCGGCTGGCGCTTCAACCGGGGCAGGGGTGCTTTCGCTTGCCGGGGCGGCGGAGGCGTCTTCACCGTCTTCCAGCAGCACGGCTATCGGCGTGTTCACCTTCACCTCTTCGCTGCCTTCGGCGACGAGGATTTGCCCGATGACGCCGTCATCGACGGCTTCGAATTCCATTGTGGCCTTGTCGGTTTCGATCTCGGCAATGATATCGCCGGAATTCACCTCGTCACCTTCTTTCACCAGCCATTTGGCCAATGTGCCTTCTTCCATCGTCGGTGAAAGCGCCGGCATCAGAATATTTATTGGCATTTCATCTGTCTCCTGTCGCGGGCGCGATCATCCCTACGATATTTCCTTGTCCGTCTTCGACATAGGCGCAGCGTCCGATGCCTTCGTAATCCATTGGCGGCAGGGCTTCGGCCCCGCCATTGGCCAGCGCCCATTCATAGGTCGCATCGCAATCATCAACCTCGAATGTCATGGTGCCGCCGCGCACGGCGCTGCCAGCCTCGTGAGCCTGGTCGGATCTGCGCAGAATGCCGACCGTGCAGCCCTTGCCGGTGCCGATATCGCGCCCTTCAGCCAGATGGTATTCCATCTCTTCCGCACCCGGCATCAGCGAAAAGGTCCAGCCAAACAACCCGGAGTAAAAGGTATTTGCCTTTTCGACATCCGCTACATGAATTTCGAAATGGGGCATCAGGACACCTCGGCGTAGACATCTGTCCACAGTTCAGAGAGGTCGGGTTCAGGGCTTTCCTGAGCGAATTTGGCACTTTCGTTCACCACAGCCTTGATTTCCTTGTCAATCGCTTTGAGATCATCCTCAGACGCGTGTTTGCCGCCGGTCAGAAGATCGCGGACGTGATCGATCGGGTCTTTCTCCTCGCGCACTTTCTGCACTTCTTCGCGTGTGCGGTATTTCGCGGGATCGGACATGGAGTGGCCGCGATAGCGATAGGTTTTCATTTCCAGAATGTAGGGGCCCTTGCCGGCGCGGCAGTGGGCGACAGCCTTCTGACCGGCCTCCTTGACCGCCAGCACATCCATGCCGTCAACCGCCTCGCCGGGGATGCCGAAGGCCTGCCCGCGAGTGTAGATATCAGGCGTTGAGGTTGAACGCTTCATCGCCGTGCCCATGGCGTATTGGTTGTTTTCGATGACAAAAACCACTGGCAGGCCCCAGAGGCTGGCCATATTGAAGGTCTCATAGACCTGGCCCTGATTGGCGGAGCCGTCGCCGAAATAGGCATAACTGACATTATCATTGCCGCGATACCAGTTGGCAAATCCAAGACCGGCGCCAAGTGGCACCTGGGCGCCGACGATGCCGTGGCCACCGTAAAAGTTCTTTTCGGCGGAGAACATGTGCATGCTGCCGCCTTTGCCTTTGGAATAGCCGCCGATACGGCCCGTCAGCTCGGCCATCACGCCGTTCGGGTCCATGCCACAGGCCAGCATATGGCCGTGATCGCGGTACGAGGTGATGCGCTGATCGCCTTCTTTAGACGTCGCCTCAAGCCCGACGACGACGGCTTCCTGACCGATATAGAGGTGACAGAACCCCCCGATCAGGCCCATCCCGTAAAGCTGACCGGCCTTTTCTTCGAATCGCCGGATCAACAGCATCTGGCGATAGAAACCGAGCAGTTCATCCTTGGAAGTATTTGGTTTTTTGGTGGTTTTGCGTGCAGCCATGGCTCTGGTCATCCTACCTGTGGGAAAGATAGTTTAATACTAAACTACTTCATATACCATCCGAATTTATATTGCAAAAAAAATCCCCTTGCGGGGATTGTGTCAACTGTTTGTCTGAGAATTTGGAGGATCAGCGGATCACAATTTCATCGCCCCGAACCAGACCCAGCACCTTTCTGGCCTGTTCGTCAAGAAGATCAAGATCAAGATAGTGATCCGACAATCGGCGAGTCTTGTTTTCCAAGACAGCGACACGGTAATTGAGCAAAGCGAGTTGCCGGGCAAGCTCAGTTTCCTGCGCTTTGACCTGAATTCGGCGAAAGAGGCCGAACTCCCCCTGGACAGCTGCGAAAGTGAAATATGCGGCAAGGGAAAACGTAGTGGCAAAGACTGCCACCGCACTGACCGCCAGATTCTTTCTCTTCTTATCCATGGCTGCTTCGCTATTGACGGTTGCTCTTATGCGGCAACCTGAGGCCAGAATGGCATAAACAAGCTCTGTTGTGAATCCCCTTTCCGAACCTTTTGGTAATTTCCGGCCGTGGCACTGAAACCGATCAGCGCCAGAAAGCCAGCCATTCAATCAGCTGCATGGTTCTTCGGGCGATTTCCAGATGCAGGTCCCAGCCCAGAAACAACCAGTCCGTGACAAATATCGCGATAATCACCAGAGCTAGAAACAGGGCCGTCTTGTTATCCATAATATCCCTTTTGGTCGGAGGTGCTGTGTTGATAGCGTAATTAGCCAGTCGCTTCGACGTCTATTTTGCCGTGGCATGGCAGGCGTTGCGGTTGCATGTTCCCCGTGGGGTGTTTTGCGTAACCATCTCATATTTCGGGGGAAGCAATTTTGCAGAACATTGGGTATTATGAATTTCGAGAAAATGAGGCGATTCGACATTGATGACATCAGACAATGAAAACTTAGACAAAATCGAACAATATCAGGCCCGGATCTATTCTGCGCTTGATAAGGTTTCGCGCATATTGAGTGACTCGGGCAGTCAGGACGAGGCAGACAAACAGGCGCGTGAGCGCGATCAGGCGGTGATCGAAGAGCTTGAGGCGGCCCTGTCGGTGGAGCGCACCGATCTCAGGGCGGAGCGCGACGAAATTGAAACGCTCAAAACCCAAGTGAGCGCACTTGAAGAGCGATGCGCATCTGCTGAGGAAGCCAAAACTACTGCTGAAAATGCGTGCCGGGAAGCCGATGATGCCTGCGCCAGTGCCAAAGCAGCACTTGAGCGCGCCGAAGAGGCAGCGCAGGTTGCTGAAGCCCGGCGCTCGGATGCCGACGAAGCGCGGCTGGCAGCCGAAGCCAGCCTGAAAGCGACCGAAGCGGATCACGCCAGCAAGCGAAATGGTGCGGCTGCACTGGAAAGCAAGATTGACCGGCTGAACGCGCGGATCGAAAACCAGGATATTCAGTTTCAGCGTCTGAAAAGTGCAGCGGCGCAATTGCGCGAGTCCATTGGTATTCTCAGGGCGCGCAATACAGAAATGCTGGCCGACCCCACTGCCATAGATCAGGCAATGAAGGCCGAGCTTGAGGCGCTCAAATCCACACGCGCTGCGGATGTCGATGAGATGGATACCATCCTTGAAGAACTGAAACCGCTGGTGGAGGGTCAGATCAATGCCTGAGGTTGAAATTCAAATCGGCGGTCGGATTTTTCAGGTTGCCTGTCAGGATGGCGAGCAGCACTTTCTGCAATCAGCGGCGAGTCTTCTGGACAACGAGGCGCAGTCGCTGGCGGATGCTTTGGGGCGTGTGCCTGAAACGCGGATGCTTTTGATGGCGGGTCTGATGCTGGCCGATAAAAACGCCGGGCTGGAGGAAGAGTTGCGTGCGGCAGAAGCCCGAGTGGCCGAACTTGAGGCCGGGACAGGGGCGCCTGCAAGCAAACCGGATCAGATTGAAGTACAGGTCGAGGTGCCGGTGATTCCTGATGCGGTGATGAGCGCGTTTTCAAAAATTGCGGACCGCGCTGAAGGGGTGGCCAGTCAGGCAGAAGACGCCGCAGCCGGTTGATCTGCTGACGCGCTACCTTGGTAAAACGGCGGTTGCTTCAATCTCGACCTTTGCTTCGTCTTCCATCAGCGATTTGACTTCGACCATCGCCATTGCCGGGTAGTTTCGCCCCATCTGCGTGCGGTAGACCTTGCCGAGATCGCGCAGATGCGCCAGATATTCCTGCTTGTCGGTAATGTACCAGGTCAGTCGCACCAAATGTTCAGGGTCGGCGCCAGCTTCGGCCAGGATAGCGACGATGTTTTGCAGGGTCTGATCAACCTGGCCGACAAAATCACTGGTTTCAAAGACTTGCTGACCGTTCCAGCCGATTTGCCCCCCCAGAAAGATCAGTTTTCCTTCGGCCATCATACCATTCGCGTAACCCTGCGGTGCTTTCCAGCTTTTGGGATGAAGCGGGTGATGTGGGGTAGTGGTTGCCATTAGTAGCCTCTCAATCCGTGTTCAGCCTGGCCCTTACAGCGTCCGGCCAGGGATCGGACTTGCCGCTGTCAAGATCCATCCGCACCAATGTGGAATGGGCAATAAATCGGGGTTCTTGTGAATGTGCGCAGATGATCCTCAGGTCAAGACTGCTGGATCCAATCCGCAGGACGTCAAGAGTGATATCCAGATCATCCTCAAGCCTGCTTGGGTTTTGAAATTCAACCGAGATTTTCAAGGTCGGCACGCCCCTCCGGTCAACCATATGCATTGGCCCAAAACTGTAATCGACATGGGTGCGGAAGAACTCTTCGATTACTGAATTGATGATTTCAAAATAGCGCGGGTAAAACACGATCCCCGCCGGGTCGCAGTGTTGAAATTCGACCATGCGACTTGTCTGCCAGCTCATAATTCCGTCCTGACATGCCAAAGCTCGGGAAAAAGTTCGATTGCCAGCATCCGGCGCAGATAGGCCACGCCACTGGTGCCGCCGCTGCCACGTTTGAAACCGATCACGCGTTCGACCGTAGTGACGTGATTAAAGCGCCAACGGCGAAAATAATCTTCAAAATCAACCAGTTTCTCGGCAAGTTCATAAAGAGCCCAATGGGTTTCCGGCGCTTGATAGACGGTTTTCCAGGCGGCAATCACATGGGTATCAGGCTGATGGGTTTGTGCGACATCGCGTTTCAGCAGGGCATCAGGCAGATGAATCCCCTGTCGGTGAAGGAGGCGCAGCGCCTCATCATAAAGACTGGGGCGGGTAAGTTCATCGGCCAACAGTGCATGAATCTCGGGCCGGTGCGCGTGAGGGCGCAGCATCGCCTGATTGCGGTTGCCCAGCACATATTCGATCAGGCGGTATTGGTGCGACTGAAAACCCGAGGATTGCCCGAGTTCATCACGAAAGCGGGTATATTCGCTGGGTGTCATCGTGCGCAGAACATCCCAGGCGGCATTCAGCTGTTCAAAAATGCGGGCAACGCGGGTCAGCATCTTGAAGGCGGGTTGCAACCGGTCGGATCGGATCGCCTCGCGCGCCGCTGAAATCTCGTGAATTGCCAGTTTCATCCAAAGTTCGGCGGTCTGATGCTGGATGATGAATAGCATTTCATCATGCGCATCGGTGCGCAGCGACTGGGCGCTGAGGATCTGGTCGATTTTCAGATAGTCGCCATAGCTCATGCGCCCGTCAAACGACATTTGCGCGCCGTCCTTGGCAGGGTCATAGCTCATGTGACACGCCCCTTGATTTTGTATTCCGGACGATCCCACAGATCATCGGCAATAACCGCCTCGATCACATCGACCGCCGCCATCACGTCGTCTTTGCCGATATAAAGTGGCGTGAAGCCAAATCGCATGATGTCGGGTGCGCGAAAATCGCCTATGACGCCGCGGGCAATCAGGGCCTGCATGGCGGCAAATCCTTCCTCAAAGCGGAACGAGACCTGCGAGCCGCGATCAGCACCGTTGCGCGGGCTGGCCAGCGTGAGGGCAGGGCAGCGGGCCTCGACCTCGGCGATGAAGAGGTCGCAAAGCGCAATTGAGCGGGCGCGGACTGCCTCCATATCCACCATATCCCAGATATCAAGCGCCGTTTCGAGGGCCCGCAGGGCGATCACCGGCGGGGTGCCGACGCGCATGCGTTCGATACCGGGACCAGCTCGATAATCCAGATCAAAGGCAAAAGGCGCCTCATGCCCGAGCCAGCCGGATAGCGCCGGGCGCACGGTTTCGCTGTGGCGTGGGGCAACATATATAAAGGCCGGCGCGCCCGGGCCGCCGTTGAGGTATTTGTAACTGCACCCCACCGCGAAATCGGCCCCTGCGCCGCTCAGATCGACCGGGATTGCCCCGGCGGAATGGGCCAGATCCCAGACTGTGATCACGCCTTGTGCATGGGCTTTTTCAGTCAGCGCTTTCATATCGTGTTTGCGCCCTGTGCGATAATCAACCTCTGTCAGCATCAGGACAGCGACGTCATCAGTGATACTCTCCGAAACATCTTCGGGACTTACGACCCGAAGTTCATGCCCGCCACCGAGCGATTTCAAAAGCCCCTGCGCCATATAGAGATCGGACGGGAAATTACCGTTGTCGGACAGGACAACCTTGCGATCAGGATTAAGCTCCAGTGCCGAGGCCAGCGCCTGATAGACCTTGATCGAAAGGGTGTCGCCCATGACCACATGGCCGGGTTCCGCCCCAATCAGACGGCCGATACGATCCCCAACCTCGGTTGAAAGTGCCATCCACCCGGCCTTGTTCCAGCCGGTGATCAGCCGCTCGCCCCATTCATTTTGCATCATCTTTGAAACATGATCACATGCGGCGAGTGGCAAAGGGCCAAGGGAGTTGCCGTCAAGATAAATCATGCCATCGGGCAGATAGAACTTTGATTTGGTTTTTTCGAAGATATCCATGGATTTACGGGGCTTTTCTTAAGCGGAAACGCTGAACTTTTCCGGTTTGGGTTTTCGGCAGCGCGTCAATAAAAACAACTGAGCGCGGGTATTTGTAAGGCGCGATCACTGCTTTCACGTGATCCTGCAGGATTTTGACCGTTGCGGCATCGCGCGCAACGCCGTCTTCCACAACCACATGCGCCTGAACGATCTGACCCCGCGCCTCGTCCGGAGCACCAATGACACCGCATTCAACCACGAATTCATGGCTCAGAAGTGCGGCTTCAACCTCCGGACCGGCGATATTGTACCCGGCAGTGACGATGATATCGTCGTTTCGTGCGGCGAAATGATAAAACCCGTCGCTGTCGCGCATGAATGTATCCCCGGTGATGTTCCAGCCATCCATGACATAGTCGCGCTGGCGTGTGTCATTGAGATACCGGCATCCGGTCGGCCCGCGCACCGCCAGCTTGCCGGGCTCACCATCGGGCAGTTCATTCATCGCCTCATCAACGATTTTCGCTTCATACCCGGTGACCGGTCTGCCGGTTGAAGCGGCGCGGGAATCCTCAAACCGGTTGGTGATGAAGATATGCAGCATTTCGGTGGCCCCGATGCCGTCAAGCATGGGTTTGCCGGTTTTCCTCAACCATTCCTCGTAAACTGGGGCAGGCAGGGTTTCGCCAGCGGAAACCGCACAGCGCAGCGACGAAAGATCAGCGCCCTCATCCATCGCCCGCAGCATTTCACGATAGGCCGTGGGCGCGGTGAAACAGATGGTCGCGTGATAGGTTTCAATGATCTCGATCATATTGGCGGGCGTGGCCGTTTCCAGAAGCGTCGCCGTTGCCCCGAAGCGCAACGGAAACACCGCCAGTCCGCCCAGTCCGAAGGTGAAGGCGAGGGGGGGCGAGCCGACAAACACGTCCTCGGGTGTGACATTCAGCACCTCGGAGGCGTAGCCGTCAGCGATAATGAGTAGGTCGCGATGAAAATGCATGGTGGCTTTCGGTGTGCCCGTAGTGCCCGATGTGAAACCAAGCAAAGCGACATCATCGCGCCCGGTACGCACAGCGTCAAACCTGACCGGTTTTGACAGGGCGATCCGGTCAAGTTCTGCATCGTGATTGGCAGTGCCATCAAAAGAAACGATTGTTTTCAGGTATTTGGAAGTTTTTCCGCAGGCAACGATCTCGTCCATCATGCGGCTGTCACAAAGCGCGAATTTGACTTCGGCGATGTCGACGATTTTGCTCAACTCGCTCGTGCGCAAGAGCGGCATGGTGTTGACCACAACGGCCCCCGCCTTGGTTGCTGCCAGCCAGCAGGCAACCATTGCCGGGTTGTTGGCACTTCGGATCAGCACCCGGTTGCCCGGGCGCACGCCATAATCCTCGACCAGCGCATGGGCGAGCCGGTTGGTCCAGTCGGCCAGTTCCTTATAGGTGCGCTGGCGGCCATTCCCGATCAGCGCCGTGTGATCGCCAAAACCCTTGTCGACCATCGCATCGGTGAGGGCGACACCGACATTAAGGTATTCGGGGTAGGGAAAATCCTCGAGCAGGAAATCGGGCTGCTGATCGGCAGGCAGCAGGTTGTCACGGGCAAAACTATCCTCGTGAGCAGTTGGACCGAGCAGCATCACATCCCTCCCAGTGTCTGTCGTGCGATAATGATTTTCTGCACATCCGAAGCGCCTTCATAAATGCGCAGGGCGCGAATTTCGCGATAGAGGCGCTCGACGGTCGCGCCTTTGCGCACGCCATCGCCGCCATGAATTTGCACCGCTTTATCAATGACTTCCTGTGCCTTGTCGGTTGCGTATAGCTTGGCCATCGCGGCCTCGCGGCTGATTCTTGATGCCCCCATATCCTTGGTCCAAGCGGCGCGGTAGACAAGCAGAGCCGCAGCGTCGATATCAAGGGCCATATCGGCGATATGCCCCTGAACCATCTGCAAGTCCGCCAGTGGCGCACCAAATAACTGTCGTTCGCTGGCGCGTTTCAGGGTTTCGTCAAGTGCGCGGCGGGCGAAACCAAGCGCAGCCGCACCTACGGTCGAGCGGAACACGTCCAGAACCGACATGGCAATGCGAAATCCCTGTCCGCTCTCGCCGATCATGGCGCTGGCGGGCAGGCGCATGTCCTTGAATTCCAGCCGCGCCAGCGGATGGGGTGCAATGGTGTCCAGCCGCTCCGCGATCCTGAGACCTTGCGTGTCGGCGGGCACAAGAAAGGCCGATAATCCCCCGGCCCCCGGCGCTTCGCCGGTGCGGGCAAAGACCACGTAGACATCGGCAATGCCGCCGTTTGAAATCCAGGTTTTTTCACCGTTTATCACATATTCATTGCCCGAATGTTCGGCCGATGTGGCGATATTGGCCACATCGCTGCCGCTGGCCGGTTCGGTAAGGGCAAAGGCCGAAAGGGCCGTGCCGGAACGGGTTTTTTCCAGCCAGGCCTGCTGATCCGGTGAGCCAAACAGACTGACCGCCCCCATCCCAAGCCCTTGCATGGCAAAGGAAAAATCCGCCAGCCCGTCGTGGCGTGCCAGTGTTTCTCGAATAAGGCAAAGCGCGCGGACATCCAGTGTTTCGCCATCCATTGCACCTGAATGATGAAGAAATCCCGCCTGACCCAGCGCTGCTACCAACGATTGGCACGCGCTGTCGGTGTCCGTGTGGTCCACAGGCAAATGGCCCTCACACCAGCTTTCCAGCGATGCCGCCAGCGCCCGGTGCCGGTCTTCAAAAAACGGCCAGTTGAGGAAACTTGTGTCGGGCATGGCTCAGTTCCCCTCAAACACCGGTTTTTCCTTGGCGACAAAAGCGTTGTAGGCGCGGGTGAAATCCTCGGTCTGCATACAGATCGCCTGCGCCTGTGCCTCAGCCTCGATCGCCTGATCGGGTGTCATGTTCCATTCATGGCTCAGTTGGGTCTTGGTGATGCCATTGGCAAAGACCGGACCAGCGGCAATCTTCTGCGCCAGTTTCAGCGCCGCCGCTTCAAGCTCCTCTGCCGGATGGAGGGCATTGTAAAACCCCCAGTCGCGCCCTTCCTCAGCCGTCATCGCCCGCCCGAGATAGAGGAGTTCCGCTGCCCGTCCCTGACCGATGATCCGGGGAAGGATGGCACAGGCGCCCATATCACAGCCGGCCAGCCCGACACGGTTGAAAAGAAAGGCACATTTGGCCTCGGGCGTTGCCAGTCGCAGATCGGACGCCATCGCAATAATAGCTCCGGCCCCGACAGCCACACCGTCAACCGCCGAAATCACCGGCTTGCCGCAATTCAGCATGGCCTTGACCAGATCGCCGGTCATGCGGGTGAAACGCAGCAAATCCTTCATGTCCATCTGAACCAGGGGGCCGATGATGTCATGCATATCCCCGCCCGAGCAGAAATTGCTGCCATTGGGCGCAATCACAACCGCATTGACGTCATCGGCGTAGACCAGATCGCGAAACGTGTCGCGCAGCTCGGCGTAACTGTCAAAGCTCAAAGGATTTTTCCGCTCAGGGCGGTCGAGGCGGATAATGGCCACATCACCCTGCATCTGCCATTTGAAATGGGTCGGTTTCAGTCCTGCCATGTTGCCCATAATGTCAGTTCCTTATCCTGGAAAGCATTGTCATTGCAGCCTCGATCTCAGCATCACCGAGATCGGCCAACAGGTCGGAAACCCAACCCTCATGGGTTTCAGCCAGTTCGCTGAACACATCTTCGCCCTTTGGTGTCAGTTGAACGAGAGTGGCCCGCCGGTCATCCTTGATCGAGACCCGCACAACCAGACCATCAGCCACCAGCCTGTCAACAATGCCGGTGACATTGCCGTTTGAGACCATGAGTTGCGAAGACAGTTGCGACATTTTCAGCCCGCCGCCGGATTTCTGCAAAGTCGCCATCACATCAAAACGGGGCAGGGTGGTGTTAAACTCCTGTCGCAAGCGGTTGCGCAGGTCGTTTTCCAGATGCCGGGTCGATTTCAGGAGCGTCAGCCAGAGACGCAGCCTGAGCTTTGAGTCGCTCTGATCAGGATCAGGGGCGTTTTCGGCGATCATACCTGACCTCCCGAGATTTCTATGGTCTGGCCGTTTACAGAATCTGAACCGGGGCCGCAGAGCCACATGGCAGCGGCGGCAACTTCCTCGACCTCGACCAGCTTTTTGTGCCGGTTCTGGCTGGTCATCGAGGCCTCGGCCTCTTCACGCGACAGGCCCGAGCGCGCCATGATCTTTTCGGTATTGCGCGTCACGATGGGGGTGCGCACATAGCCCGGGCAAATGGCATTGGCAGTGATGCCGGTGCCGATATATTCTTCGCTGATCACCCGTGTCAGGCCGATCACCCCGTGTTTGCTGGCGCTGTAGGCCCCGCCATATCTCAGGCCCCGCAATCCGGCGATGGACGATATGGTGATGATCCGCCCCCAGCCTTTTTCCTGCATACCCGGCAGGACTTCACGGCAATTGAGAAAGACACCATCAAGATTGGTCGTTATCACCTTGCGCCAGAATTCAAGCGGTGTTTTGGCAATTGGCGAAGTTTCGGCGATGCCTGCATTGGCAATCAGAATATCCACAGGCCCGCGCGCGCTGATCGCTGTGCTGGTGCCCTCAACGACACTGGATTCCGCGCTGACATCCATCACGAGTGGGAACAGGCCAGAGGCCTTTTCAGCAGTTTTTTCAAGGGCTTCGATGTTCCGCCCGGTAATGGTTACCAAGGCCCCCGCATCCGCCAAAGCCAAAGCGATGGCCTCGCCAATACCGGTACCGCCGCCGGTGACAAGCGCGTGTCGGCCTTTGTGGACACTCATACCCTGATCTCCCTTTCGCGTTCCTTCAGACGATAAAGCTGATCGCGCCCGGAAAGATAGGGATCAGGCCATTTTTCGCCCTCATCCCCCAATTCAGCGGCCGCATGCAATGTCCAGTACGGATCAGCCAGATGCGGGCGCGCCAGTGCCACAAGATCAGCCCGGCCTGCCATCAGAATGGAATTGGCGTGATCAGGTTCGTAAATATTGCCCACGGCCATGGTTTTCAGCCCGGCTTTATTGCGGATGCGATCGGAAAACGGGGTCTGGAACATGCGCCCATAGACCGGATCGGCCTCCGGTGTTGTCTGACCGGCTGAAACATCAATTATGTCAACACCGGCATCGGCAAAAGCGCGGGCGATTTCAACGGCTTCCTCGGGAGTGACCCCATCCTCGCCGACCCAGTCATTGGCCGAAATTCGCACCGATAGAGGCTTTTCCTCAGGCCAGACTGCACGCACCGCACGAAATACCTCCAACGGATAGCGCAGGCGGTTTTCCAGACTACCGCCATATTCATCAGTTCGGTTGTTGGAAACCGGGGTGATGAACGAGGAAAGCAGGTAACCATGGGCCGCGTGAAGCTCAGCCATGTCAAACCCGGCGCGATCAGCCATCTGGGCGGCGGCGACGAACTGGTCGCGCACAAGGTCCATATCGGCGCGATCCATCGGCTTTGGTGTCTGGTTTTGCCCGCTCCAGGGAATGTCGGAGGCAGACAGAAGCGGCCAGTTCCCTTGCTTGAGCGGCGCATCGCCTTCTTCCCAGCCAAGCTGGGTCGAGCCTTTGCGCCCGGCATGGCCGATCTGTGCGCACATCTTTGCCGTGGTTTCGGAATGGACGAATTCGACGATGCGCTTCCAGGCTGTTTCGTGCTCTGGCGCATAGAAGCCCGGGCATCCGGGCGTGATCCGCCCCTCGGGCGCAACGCAGGTCATTTCGCTATAAACCAGTCCGGCCCCGCCCTTGGCGCGTTCGCCGTAATGCACCAGATGCCAGTCGGTTGGGCAGCCATCCACGGCCTTATATTGCGCCATTGGCGAGACCACGACGCGGTTCTTCAGCGTCATGCCGCGTAAAGTGAAGGGGGCGAACATCGGGCTTCGGTCTGAGTTTATGCCAGCGCTCTTGTTAAACCAACGCTCCGCAGTTTCCAGCCATTTCGGATCGCGCAGGCGCAGGTTTTCGTGGCTGATCCGCTGCGAGCGGGTCAGAAGTGAGTAATTGAGCTGGATCGGGTCGAGATCAAGATAGCGCTCGACCTCTTCAAACCACTCAAGCGAATTGCGTGCAGCGGATTGCAAACGCAGAACTTCAAGCCGCCGTTCCTCCTGATAGCGCTCAAATGCAGCCTGCATCGAGTTTTCGGAATGCAGATAATTCGCCAACGAAATCGCACTGTCAAAGGCAAGGCGAGAACCTGAACCGATGGAAAAATGCCCGGTGGCAGCGGCATCGCCCATCAGCACGATATTCTCATGATGCCATTTCTCGCAGATCACCCGCGGGAAATTCATCCAAACCGCAGAGCCGCGCAGATGGTCGGCGTTGGAGATCAGCTTGTGCCCGCCGAGATGCGCAGCGAAGATGGAGCGGCAGCGCTCAATCGTGTCTTCCTTGCTCAAATGCTCAAAACCGGCTTTGTCCCAGGTTTCCTGCGTGCATTCGACAATCACTGTCGCGGTGCTCTCGTCAAACTGATAGGCGTGGATCCACATCCAGCCATGCTCGGTTTCCTCAAAGATGAAGGTGAAGGCGTCGTTGAAATTCTGATGCGTACCCAGCCAGATGAATTTGCAATCTCGCTGGTCGATATCGGGTTTGAAACTGTCCTCAAATTCCGTCCGGATGAGGGAGTTGATGCCGTCGGTTGCGACCACCAGATCATAGTCATCCTTGAAGTCACGCGCCGAATTGAACTGAGTCTCAAAGCGCAGATCGACGCCAAGCTCGCGGGCACGTTCCTGAAGAATGATCAGCATGGCTTTGCGCCCGATCCCGGCGAACCCATGCCCGCCTGACACCATGTGGCGGCCTTTGTGAAAAAGGGCGATGTCGTCCCAATAGGCAAAGCTGCCTTGGATCGCCTCGGTGCTGACGGGGTCGTTTTCCTGCATGTTTTCAAGAGCATCATCGGAAAGCACGACACCCCAGCCGAATGTATCATCGGCCTTGTTGCGCTCGATCACCGTGACTTCGTGGCCGGGATCTCTCAGCTTCATGCTGATGGCGAAATAGAGGCCGGCTGGACCACCTCCAAGACATGCGATTTTCATCTGATTCCCCCGTTTGTTCGGTTGCTGAACGGGGTAATTTTATATCATGACTTAAATATTTCAAGCTTAAAGTAAATAAGAACCAATCTGGTCTTCTGGACGAGTAGGCCTATCAAATGAACATAAGTGTCTTTTGCCGATATAACTCGGCCGGGAATCAAGGCGCTCGCGCCGCCTGGCCAGCGCCAGTCTCTCGGGTTTTGCTTGCAGAACCCTGTCGACAGCGAATTGTAATGCAATGCGCGAAAGACCGCCCCCATGGGCGGGCGCTTTTGCAGCCTTTGTGGCCAACAAAAACGCGAAAGGTGTTCCTGGCATGAACTGCCCTACACCACGGTAACAGCGCCCACCCGCGGTCGGGCACTGGCCTCTGTGGCGTGTTAGATGTTCTATGGATCAAACAAGGGCTTCGTAATCAGCCTAGCCGCCCGCATCTCGCCCAATATTTCAATCTCCACTTCAAGCCCGTCCTCAGCCCTGTCGGCAGGCACAAATCCCATGGCAATGGATTTGTCGGCGTAATGTGAATATCCCCCGGATGTGCAGAAGCCGACGACCTTGCCCTCCAGCCAGATCGGCTCGTAAGCCACGACATCTGCGTCATCGGCTTCGACCTCAAACACACAGAGCCTGCGCGCCGCCCCTTCGGCCTTTTCCTTCATTGCCGGGGCCTTGCCGATCCAGTCGCTTTCCTTGTTCCAGCTGATAAACCGGTCCATTCCGGTTTCACAGGGCGTATAGTCCGGGCTGAATTCGCGCCCCCAGGAGCCAAAGAACCGATCGAGTCTCAGGCTCATCATCGCACGCATGCCAAAGGGTCTGAGGCCCAGATCGGCCCCGGCTTCGCTCAGGGCCAAATAGAGTGCACGCTGGCTGGCGGAGTCGGAAAAAATCTCATAGCCGAGATCGCCGGTATAGCTGACACGTTGAACGACACAGTTGCACATATCCACGGTCAACTTTTTGACATCCATGAAGCGGAACGCCCCTTCTGAAACATCCGCCCGCGTCACCCGCGAAAGCAACTCCCGCGCCTTTGGTCCGGCGATCTGAAAACCGATAAACGTATCCGAGCAATTTTCGATCTCAACACCTCTCTCCGGCAGGTTCTGCAGGAACCAGCGCATGTGAAAGGCCTGCGCGCCATAGCTGGCAGTCAGGCGAAACTCTTCCTCGCCAAGGCAGGAGATGGTGAAGTCGCCGATAAGCTTGCCCTTGGGGCTGAGCATCGGGGTCAGGCTGATGCGCCCTTCTTTCGGCACGCGTCCGGCCATGATCCGGTCAAGCCAGGCGCGCGCGCCTTCGCCGGTTACGCGGTATTTGCCGAAATTATGCACCTCGTTGATGCCGACACCGCCGCGCACCGCCAGAACCTCTTGCCTTGTTGCTTCCCAGGCGTTGGAACGGCGGAATGAGGGGGTCTCAAAGCGATCCTCGCCCTCAAGGGCGAAGTAATTCACCGCTTCCATGCCGAATTGCGCGCCGAAGACGGCATTCTGCTTGTCCCAGATGTCATAGGCGGGTGTGGTCTTGAACGGCCGGCAAGCCGGCAGTTCCTCGTTCGGGTAGTTGACGGAAAAGCGGCGTTGATAATTTTCGATCACCTTGGGGCGGGTATAGCCCGGTGTGACCCAGTCACCAAATCGTGCCACATCCATGGCAATTGTGTCGCGTTCGGTTTCGCCTTCGATCATCCATTGCGCCAGCATCAGGCCGACACCGCCGCCCTGCGAAAAGCCTGCCATCACGCCGCAGGCTGACCAGTAGTTGCGCATGCCCGGTACCGGGCCGACCAGTGGATTGCCGTCAGGCGCAAAGGTGAAGGGGCCGTGAATGACGTTTTTTACACCTGCGGTTTCAAGGATCGGATAGCGTTTGTAGGCAAATGCAATGGAGTCTTCGATCTTGTCCAGATTGTCGGGCAGCAGCTCATGGCCGAAATCCCAGGGGGTGCCGTCGACAGCCCATGGGCGGCAGGGTTGTTCGTAAAACCCGATGCACAGCCCCTTGCCCTCTTGCCTGAGATAGCTTTCGCCGCCGGGATCCATCACATGCGGATGCTCAGACCCGGTTTCAAAGATCATCGGAATGTCTTCGGTAACGATATACTGATGCTCCATCGGATGCAGCGGCAGATAGATCCCGGCCATCGCTCCGACCTCACGCGCCCAGAGGCCGCCAGCATTGACTACATGTTCGGCATGAATGGTGCCAAGTTCGGTGACCACATCCCATGTACCGTCAGCACGCTGGTTGGTCTCTTTCACCGGGTTTCTGAGCACGATCTCAGCCCCGGCCATGCGCGCGGCTTTGGCATAGGCGTGGGTGGTGCCGGAAGGATCCAGATGGCCGTCAAGCGGGTCGTAGAGACCGCCCATAATGCCGTCTGTATTTGTTACGGGAGCCAGTTTCCTGATCTCTTCAGGCGTCACCAGCTCGGTTTCCAGCCCCATGAAGCGGTGTTTGGCGCGTTCGGCTTTCAGCATATCCAGCCGCTCGGGCGTATCGGCAAGGGTGACGCCACCGACATGGTGCAGGCCACAGGACATACCGGTGATCGCCTCAAGCTCTTTATAAAGCCGGATCGTATAGCCCTGAAGGGCGGCCATGTTGGTGTCGCCGTTAAGCGTGTGAAACCCACCCGCTGCATGCCATGTTGAGCCTGAAGTCAGTTCAGAGCGCTCGATGAGCATAACATCGGACCACCCGAGCTTTGTCAGATGGTAAAGAACCGAAGCGCCGACGACCCCGCCGCCGATCACTGTCACTTGTGCTGAAGTCTTCATTGCTCTCTCCCAACTCTCGCAATTCCTTCATCCATTCATGCAAGCTGACGAGGCCCGCGCGTGTCAGGAAACGACGAAAAGCCAGACCCACATGTCGCTATTTGCGAGGTTTCCAGCGACGGTGAATCCAGAACCACTGGCCGGGATAAGCACGTACCATGGTTTCCAGCGAGTCGTTTAATCCCTGCGTCATGGTTTCAGCATCGCTTGCGGGGATCGGTGCGTGCACCTCAACCGCAAAATCAACGCCGTTTTTCTGGCGAATGCCGTAATAGGGAAAAAGCTGCGCCTGGTATTTGAGCGAAAACTCTGCCGCCGAAGTCATGGTCAGGGCTGGCTGACCAAAAAATGTCAGATCAGCGCCTTCGCCAGCCGCCTGATCGTTGAGCAAAGCGATTATGCCACCTTTTCTGAGATGACCAAGCAGGCCCTTGGTTCCGGCAACCCCACGCGGATAGTTCGGCTGCGCAATCCGGTTCATGTTGTTGATATAGCGCCGGTTTGTAAACGCGTTGTTCATCGGGCGGTAGATCGCTGCCGTGGTGTGGCCAAGCTCGGCCAGCTTCACCCGGATCGCCTGATAATTGCCGAAATGTCCCGACACAAGAATGACCGGTTTGTCTTCCTGTAAGGCTTTCAGAAGGGCGGGCTTGCCGGGGCCGGTCATCTCGGCCCGCGCTGCATGGCGCAGGAAACCGGTAACGCGGAAGCTTTCCAGCATCAGCCTTGCAGAATTATCGCTGACTTCACGGCACAGGCGGCGCATGTCAGCCTCACCCATATCCGGCCAGACGAGGCGCAGGTTTTTCCTGATGCGCCGGTTCGCGCCAAATAGCGGCGCCAGCAGGCGGGCGCTGATCCAACCGGCCAGGGACAGGCTGGCCCTGTATGGTAGAAGCGACATCAGAGCGAAAAACCCGCGCACAGGCAGGTCGATCAGGAAGTTCAGCACCCCTCCGGTTTCAAATCTACGCGCTGCCATGCCGGTTATCTGCTTGCTTTGACTGAAGATATTCGCGATGCCAGACATAGACCCCGGCCGAGATGATCACAAGCGCGCCGACCCAGACCCAGAAATCCGGGAATTCCGCGAAAAACAGCATGCCCCAGATCACCGCAAAGACGATGCCGACATAGGCAAACGGGGCAATTGCCGCCGCTTCGGCGATGGTAAAAGCGCGGATCAGGCATAATTGCCCAATGCCACCCAAAAGGCCCAACAGCAGCATCAGCCCCCAGTCCGCGAGGCTTGGCTGGGTCCAGAAGGCGGGAACGACCAGACAGGCGACAATCGTGCCAATGAGGGCGGTATAGAGAAAACTGGTCCAGACACTTTCTTCGCGCCCCAGAAACCGGGTCGAGAGAGCGTAACCGGCGTAAAATACAGCCCCCAATGCGGGCAATAGCGCGGCTGGCGAGTAGACCGCACCGCCGGGGCGGATGATGATCAGGGCACCGGTCAGCCCAACCACGACACCCAATGCGCGCCTGAGACCAAAGGCTTCGCCCAGGATCAGAAAGGCCCCGACACTAATCAGTATGGGATTGATCAAAAGGATGGCACTGGCCTCGGCCAGACCGATGAGCGAAATGCCAAAGAAAAAGGAAAGCGTGGCGGCAAACAGAAATGCCGAGCGCACCAGCTGCAAACCCAGATAGCGGGTGCGCAGAACCGATCTGAGGCGCGGCAGCAGGATCAGCGTCGCCACCAGCGTCTGGCTGGTATAACGCGCCCAGACCACCTGAAAAACGTCATAACGCTGGGCCAGCCCCTTGGCGACGGCATCCATCAGGGAAAAGAAAAAGAGTGTCGTCATCATCAGTATGATGCCCTGAACCGTCGGGCTGAGGCGCTGAAATGCGTTCATTCAGGCGCGGTCGCGCGCGCAACCCCGATCATCGAATCGCGGCTGATGAGGGCGGCAAGCGCCTCTTCATCCCAGCCTTCGGTGCCTTCGGGGCGGGCGGGAATGACGATGTAGCGCATATCGGCGGTGCTGTCATGCACGCGGACGGTGACGGATTCCGGCAGCTCAAGACCAAATTCCTGCAATACGGCGCGCGGGGTTTTCACCACGCGGCTGCGATAGGCGCGCTGTTTGTACCAGTCCGGCGGAAAGCCCAGAAGATTGCGCGGATAGCAGGAACATAAGGTGCAGACGATGACATTGTGAACGTCTTCGGTGTTTTTCACCGCGATCAGTTTCAGGGCATCAATGTCAAAGCCCATCTCGCGGCTGGCTGCAGAGGCATCCGCCATCAGGCGGTTATGAAAGGCCGGATCAACCCACGCCCGCGCCACCAGTTTCGCCCCGTCGGCAGGCGAGCGGCTGTCCATCCGGTCGATCATGTGCATCACCTCAAGTTCGGTGGTGATGCCCTTTTCGATCAGCAGTTCCCGCATGGCGATTTCCATGTTCTGCCAATAGGTTAGCGGCTTGTCCTGATCTTGGCGGTAAGGATGGCCAGAGGGCGACATGCCGGTGTGGCTGTGGGGAACATCATGGCTGTGATCGTCGTGGTCATGCGGCATCGCTAATCCTCTACCTTGGTCAGCCAATGCTCAAAGATCTCGGCATCAATGGTATCGTTGGGGTTTTCCACCTCATCACCCCAGATCTCGGCCATGGTGAAGCGCACGCGGTGGAGCGGCAGTTTGTCTGCCTTTTGCCGGTAGGCCAGTTGCTCGGGATTGCCAAAGGGGCCGAGAGTGCGTTCGATCTCGCCTGTTTTGCCGCGCAGATAGGCCGGTGTGCGGACATGACCGGGGGGCATCATCGGGCTGACGCGGACACGCTCAGGCATCCTCATCTCCGGTGCAGGGGTTTGATAATTCGTTGATGGCACATTCGCCATAAGTGGTGCCGCGGGCTTTCACCTCGTCCATTTTCTCGCCGAGTTCCGCCAGCGAATAAGCCCCGGATTCAATCAGGTTCTGATTGATGCTCACCACCCAGCGTTCGTAGTAAGACATTGTTTCGTAAGCTTCTTCGCCCATGTCTTCGAGCACCCGGCGCAGCCCGTCAACGGTGAAATAGCCTTTGTCTGAGGTAATCACCATCAGCGCGTCAACACGCTTTTCCCATAGCTGGAAGTCATGGTCGTCGGGCACGATTTCACCGGCATCCTGTCCGCCCATATCATGCCAGCGTCTGCCTGTTGTATTGCTCATGTCGCTGACGTTACGCGCCAGATGAGGGAAGGGCAATGTCTGGTCGGAATTTATGTGCGATGGAAGGACCGGTCTGTTAAGCTGAACCTTCGTGAGGCCAGAGGAGAAGGCGGCATGATCGGCGATATCTTGCACTCGTTTCGGGCAATGCCGCTGTGGGTGCAGGTCTGGGTGGCGCTTGTACTGGTGCCGGTCAATGTGGCCAGTCTTCTGTTTCTTGATGCGCCAAACGGTGTGACAATTGCGGTTTTGGCCAATGGAGCGCTTTGGCTCAATGGCGGGATAATGCTTTATGAGCGCGGGTTGTCGCGCCTTATGGCGCTGCCGCATCTTCTTTTGTGGACGCCGCTGGTGATGATACTGGCGGTGACCCTGTCAAAGGGAATAGCGGGCGAGGCGGTTGCTTTTTTCTGGGCTTTGCTGGTCATCAACCTGATTTCGCTGGGTTTTGACTATGTGGATTTCTGGAAATGGCTGCAGGGGCAGCGCGAGGTCGCGGGGCGCTGACAGGCTTGAACTGAGTCGGATTTGAGTATTTCTGAAACGATGAAGTCGCCGTCAGGCCTTTTTCAGAACCAGGATGCGGTTGTTGGCGGGCATTTTCAGGAGGGCCGAGAAGGTCAGGCCGCTGGTTTTGCCAAGGTCGGTGATTTCACCGGTGTCGCGCACGCCCCATTCCGGGTTATCTGCCCGCAATGCTTTATCAAACCGTGCGTTGCCGTCGCCTGTGTGTTCCCCTTCTTCGCGGAACGGGCCGTAAAAAGCGAGGAAACCCCCTTTATCAAGGGTTCGCGCAGCGCCGTTAATCAAGCCCTCGGTGACCGTGAATGGAGAGATGTGGATGACGTTCATGCTGAGGATCAGTTTCAGCGGGCTGAGCGCTGAGACCTCCGGCCGCTTCGCCCAGTCGGATGCGGCATCAAGATAAATCGCCTGCCTCGTATCTGCCTGCGCAAAGCGACGCCAGGCGTCAATGCTTTTCAGATGAACCTGATCGTAATCCGAGGGTGTCCATGTGAGGGAGGGAAAGGCACGGGCAAAGGCCAGAATGTGCTGGCCTGTGCCCGAGCCGATCTCAAGCGCGTTGCCGGTTGAACCATCCAGAAATGACGACAGCCCGTCGATGACGGGCTGGTAATTCTTTTCAAAAACGGCGGAAGACATGCGCCCGTCGGATGTTGTCAGAACCGATCCCGGTCGGAACCTTGCGGTATGCCCGGTGGTTGGCTTTGCTGCCACCTTTACTTGGCCGGCCCGATCATCATGACCATCTGGCGACCTTCAAGCTTGGGCATGTTCTCGACCTTGCCCAGTTCCTCGACATCGGCAGCGACCCGCTGCAAAAGCTCCAGCCCCAGATTCTGGTGCGCCATTTCACGCCCACGAAAACGCATGGTGACCTTCACCTTGTCGCCGTTTTCCAGAAACTTGACCACGTTGCGCATTTTGACTTCGTAGTCATGCGTATCGGTATTGGGGCGGAACTTGATCTCCTTGACCTCGATGGTCTTTTGCTTTTTCCGCGCTTCGGATTCACGTTTTTGCTGTTCGTATTTGAACTTGCCGAAATCCATCACCTTGCAGACGGGCGGCTTGGCGTTGGGCGATATCTCGACCAGATCAAGCCCGGCCTCTTCGGCCAGTTGCATGCCATGTGCGGGGGTTGTGACGCCGACATTTTCGCCTTCGGCGCCGATCAGTCGGATTTCAGTGTCGTTGATGCGTTCGTTCACGCGCGGTCCAGTGTCGCGCGTCGGGGGGGCGTTGTGGGGTCTGCGGGCTATTGGTTTCGAGTCCTTGTGTTGTTGAATTGAATTCGTGCCAAGCTATTCTGGCTGCGCCTTGGGTGCAAGCTACGGTTTGCAAGTGGATAACATTCGCCGCCGCGTCAAGACATTGATGCGTTCAGGGGGCCGATTTCCATTTGTTTTTGCTCTGGTGCGGCGATTGCGCCCAATTGGCACAGTTTTTCCTTGTATACAGTGTGCATTTGCCCGCAAGAAGGAGTGAGATGTATTGGACCTGCTCACGCAGGTGTGCTGCCTGAAAGGAAAAACAATGAAACGGGTAACCTGGCTGCTGATCATAGCTGCGATTGTTATCGGCGGATACGCCTATTATTCAAATGAACAGGCAAAAGAGGCGGCGCGGATTGAAGCCGCTGAAAAGGCCGCTGCAGAAGCTAAGGCCGCGGAAGAGGCGGCGGCTGCGAAAGCGGCGGAAGAAGCTGCTGCTGCAGCTAAGGCTGCTGAGGAAGCTGCCGCTGCCAAAGCCGCTGAAGAAGCGGCAGCGGCTGCGAAGGCCGCCGAAGAGGCCGCTGCTGCGAAGGCTGCAGAAGAAGCTGCTGCTGCAAAGGCTGCGGAGGAAGCTGCCGCTGCCGCTGCTAAGGCGGCTGAGGAAGCTGCTGCGAAAGCCGCTGAAGAGGCTGCGGCTGCTGCCAAAGCGGCCGAGGAAGCTGCTGCCAAGGCTGCCGAAGAAGAGGCAAACGCAGAAGCAGAAGCCGCAGCGAAAGCCGCTGAAGAAGCCGCCGCCGCGGCTGCCAAAGCTGCAGAGGAGGCCGCTGCCAAAGCTGCCGAAGAGGCCAAGCATGTGGAAGAGGCGAAAGCCGCCCGCGTCGCGGCCGAGGCTGCGGCAGGCGAAACAGAGACCTTCGTTCCGGCAAAAGGTGGCCCGCTGGCCTCACCTCCGGCCCGGGCGATCTGCATGGAGTGCCATACTCCTGCGGAGTGAGTTTCAAACTCTGAGTAAAACGAAAGGGTCGCAAGTTTTGCGGCCCTTTCTTGTTTGTCAGGCGTTTGTCCGCAGATCCGGCGGCAAGGCTTCTGCGGCAAGAAGCTGCACCACCTCTTCAAAACCAAGC
>CAZMNO010000006.1:99035-110519 GCA_964567685.1 uncultured Rhodobacter sp.
ATCCGGCGGCAAGGCTTCTGCGGCAAGAAGCTGCACCACCTCTTCAAAACCAAGCACTTTTGAGCCCTTGTCGCCAAGGCGGCGCATCGAAACTGTGCGCTCCTCGACCTCTTTCATGCCGATGGCCAGAATGACCGGCACTTTGCCCACCGAATGCTCGCGCACCTTGTAGTTGATCTTTTCATTGCGCGTATCTGACTCGGCCCTCAGACCAGCGGCTTTCAGCCCCTCAACGACTTGGTTCACATAATCGTCGGCATCCGAAACGATCGAGGCAACCACGATCTGCCGCGGTGCCAGCCACAGCGGGAAGCGCCCGGCGTAGTTTTCGATCAGAACACCAAGGAAACGCTCAAACGAACCAAGCGTCGCGCGGTGCAGCATCACAGGCGTGTGCTTGGCCCCGTCTTCGCCGACATATTCGGCCTCCAGCCGTTCGGGCAGCACGAAATCGGCCTGAAACGTGCCAAGCTGCCATTCGCGACCGATTGCATCGGTCAGCTTGAAATCAAGCTTGGGCCCGTAAAACGCGCCTTCGCCGGGGTCGACCTCGTAAGGCAGGTCCAGTGCCTTGATGGCGCTTTCAAGCGCCACTTCAGCCTGATCCCAGACTTCATCTGAGCCTGCGCGCACTTCGGGGCGGGTAGAAAACTTGATCTCAAAATGGTCAAAACCAAGGTCTTTGTAGACCCGCGTGAGCAACTCGATGAATTTCTTGGTTTCCGCAGCGATCTGATCCCGAGTGCAGAAAATATGCGCGTCATCCTGGGTGAAGCCGCGCACCCGCATCAGCCCGTGCATCGAACCTGAGCTTTCATAGCGGTGGCACGAGCCGAATTCTGCCAGCCTGAGTGGCAGATCACGATAGGATTTCAGACCCTGATTATAGACCTGCACATGACAGGGGCAGTTCATCGGTTTTAACGCATTGGTGCGCTTTTCATTGGCATGTTCTTCATCGATTTCGGTGATGAACATGTTTTCGCGGTATTTGTCCCAATGGCCTGAGGCTTCCCAGAGCTTGCGGTCGACCACCTCGGGCGTGTTGATCTCAAAATACCCGTCGGCGATCTGGCGGCGGCGCATGTAATCCTGCAGAACCCGGTAAAGTGTCCAGCCGTTTGGGTGCCAGAAGATCATGCCCGGGGCCTCTTCCTGCATGTGGAAAAGATCCATCTCGCGCCCCAGCTTGCGGTGGTCGCGTTTCTCCGCCTCTTCCAGCATATGCAGATGCGCCTTGAGGTCGTTCTTGTTCTTGAACGCCACCCCATAAATCCGCTGCAGCATCTTGTTTTTGCTGTCACCACGCCAATAGGCCCCGGCAACCGAGGTCAGCTTGAACGCATCGGCAGGCACCTGGCCTGTATGAACCAGATGCGGACCCCGGCACAAATCCTGCCAGTGGCCGTGCCAGTACATTCGGATCTGCTCGCCTTCCGGGATCATGCCGACCAGTTCGACCTTGTAGGGCTCATTATTGGCTTCATAGAACTTGAGTGCCCGCTCACGCTCCCACAATTCGGTTGTGACCGGTTCGCGCTTGTTGATGATCTCGCGCATTTTCTTTTCGATCATGCCGAGGTCTTCCGAGGAAAACGGCTCCTCCCGGTCAAAATCATAGTAAAACCCGTTATCGATCACCGGCCCGATAGTGACTTTGACATCCGGCCAGATCTCCTGCACGGCGCGCGCCATGATATGGGCGGCGTCATGGCGGATGAGCTCAAGCGCCTGTGCGTCGTCTTTCATCGTGTGAATGGCGAAATCGCTGTCAGCAGTGATCGGCTGGCTGAGGTCGCTGTGCTTGCCGTTGATCGAGCAGGATATGGCGGCTTTGGAAAGCGATTTGGAGATATCGGCAGCAACATCCATGCCAGTAACGCCGCTTGCGTAGCTGCGTTTGTTGCCATCGGGAAGGGTCAGGGAAATATCGGCCATGTCGGCTCTGCTCCATCGGTTTGGCGCCTACGAAACGCCCGGTTGCGGTTATGAGAGGGCGTTCTGAACGGGCTTTGATTGCTTGTCAATGTTCGATGCCTGTGCACTATGGCGATTGATGTAAAAGGAGGACATAATGGCCGAAGTGGACTGGGCGCGCTTGAAAGCGCATGAGCTGCGGGTTTTAGCGGATCAGAACGCGGTGGTGATCCTGCCGGTGGCGTCGATCGAGCAGCACGGGCCGCATCTGCCGGTGATGACCGATACCAGGCTAGGTCAGGAAATCGCTCATCGTGCGGCGCGCAAAGCCTATGCCAAGCGCCCGACTGTGGTGACGCCGGTGGTCTGGTCCGGGCTCAGCGAGCATCATATGCCTTTTGGTGGCACGCTGACCCTGTCGCACTCAACCTTTCGCGCCGTCATTCGTGACCTGATCGAGGCGATTGTGCGGCATGGGTTTCGCGATATCCTGATTTCCAACAGCCATGGCGGCAATATCATTGCTCTGCAGGCGATCCTTGATGAGCTGACGCCGCAATTTGAGGCGGTTCTGGTGTCCACCACCTATGTCACCGAAGCCGGGAAAGACCTGTCGCAATATCTGGAAGATCAGCCCAACATCATGCATGCCGGAGAAGGGGAAACCTCGATGATGATGGTTTGCGAGCCTGATCTGGTGGATGCAAGCGACCTTGCGAACCTTGCCAGCCCGATGGAGGGCAAACGGTTTCTTGAAGCGGGAAAAGGCTCTTATCGCTGGCGGCCGTTTGCCCATGTGACGGCAAACGGGCTGGCCGGTGTGCCGGAAAACTCAAATCCCGACAAAGGCGAAAAGATGCTGGAAGCCGGGGCCGAGGCGCTGGCGCGCCTGATCACCGATCCTGAAACTTGGGAAGACCCGCGCGACCTGCGCGAGGGAGGTACGGCTGGCGTGCCCTTTCGGGTAGAGTGAAGCCGTATTCAGACAAAACTTTATCCTGTGCCGGGAAACGGCGTAAGTTTCCCGGATAGTTTGTGCCAAGGGGGAAAATATGTTGAGAGAACCGGAACCGGCCAGCCGGGATTATGTTGGTGAACTGTCGGACCCGAAACGCTGGAACGCATTTCAGCCAAGGATCGACGACGTCGTCGTTTGTACCCCGCCGAAATCCGGGACGACCTGGACTCAAGGCATTCTGGCTTTGCTAATTTCTGGCGATCCTTTGGTGAACGCCGATACCGCGATTAAATCACCGTGGATTGACATCACTGTGCGTGAAATAGGCGAAGTGATGGACCGGCTTGCCGCACAGGATCATCGCAGGCAAGTGAAGACACATACTCCATTGGACGGAATTCCGGTCTGGCCTGACCTTCGGTACATAACCGTTTACCGGCACCCGATAGACGTCCATTTTTCGATGCGAAAACATAATAAAAACATGAACCTAGATGTTATGGATAAGTATTTTCCGGATGACCTGTCCGAAGGTTTCCGCATTTTTCTGGAGGGCGAGCATTCCGACGCAGTGAGCTTGGATTCCATTATTAACCACTATCGCCAAACACTGGTTCGAGAGCCACGGGAGAACATTCTGCGGCTTCATTACAAAGACATGTTGGTGGACCTTGCGGAGGCGGTGGCGCAAATTTCGGGATATGTCGGCATATCACACCCGCCGGAATTGATGGCCAAACTGGTGGAAGCCGCGACCTTCGATAGTATGCGCACCAATGCCTACCGTTTCACCCCGTCTGCAGGGCAGGGGTTCTGGCAAAACGACAAGGAGTTCTTCAGCAGTGCCTCGTCGAACAAATGGGAGGGGAAGCTGACCCCGGACGATCTGGCGGCCTATGATGCCCGGATTTCCCAAATGCTATCGCCTGAGGAAAGGGCTTGGCTGGAATGGGGCGGTAGGGCATAGATTTCGCCAGAACGCATGAGATACGCAGAAAGAACACCATGACACCTGACTACCTAGAAACCCCTTCGGGTCGTCGCATTGCCTATCACCAGACCAAAGGGCAGGGGCCGGGAGTGGTGTTTCTGGGCGGATTCAAATCTGACATGACCGGCACCAAGGCAATTTACCTGCAGGAATGGGCTGAACGGACCGGGCGGGCGTTTCTGCGCTTTGACTATTCCGGGCATGGCCAGTCGTCTGAGGATTTTCTTGACGGTTGCATTGGCGACTGGGCCGAGGACGCGATGGCTGCGGTCAGTGCGCTGACCACGGGAAAGCAGATATTGGTCGGGTCTTCGATGGGCGGCTGGATCGCGCTATTGCTGGCGCGCGCCATGCCCGAGCGGGTGGCCGGGCTGGTCGGGATTGCCGCAGCGCCTGATTTCACCGAAGACGATATGTGGCCTGGATTTGATGCGGCGCAGAAACGGGCACTGGCTGAGGTGGGGCAGGTTGAGCTGCCGTCGGACTATTCCGACGAGCCCTACATCATCACCAGACGCCTGATCGAGGACGGTCGCAACCAGCTTGTGTTGCGCACGCCGCTTGATTTGCCGTTTCCGGTGCGTTTCCTGCAAGGGACGGCGGATGAAGATGTCGATGTTTCGGTCGCCTTGCGAATTCTCGACCATGTCACGGGTGGCGATATTCGCCTGACTCTGATCAAAGGGGCCGATCACCGGTTTTCAAACCCTGCAAATCTCAGGCTTATCCAAAAGACCATTCATTCAGTGACGATGGCCGTCACGCAACAGGCAAACTCCTGAAACCCCTTGATATCCTTTTGGCGATCTCGGTTCCCGTTATCTGGGGGCTGGGGTTTACGCTGGCCAAGGTGGCGTTTGTTTTTGCCGAGTTTCCGCCGATATTGCTGATGGGGTTCCGCTTTT
Organism: uncultured Rhodobacter sp.; assembly: GCA_964567685.1. Classification (GTDB taxonomy): domain Bacteria; phylum Pseudomonadota; class Alphaproteobacteria; order Rhodobacterales; family Rhodobacteraceae; genus UBA5972. The sequence continues at coordinate 103,807 of CAZMNO010000006.1, forward strand.
CGCTGGTGGCTCTGGTGCTGATCTGGTTTACCAGTCCGCCCTGGGGGTATATGCGGGCGATTTTCTGGATTTCGCTGGTCAGCGCGACAATTCAGTATTCGCTGACCTTCACCGGGCTGACCGGCATCAATGCCTCAACCGCGATTATCGTCGTTCAGCTTGAATTTCCGTTCATGGCGCTGCTGGCCAGTCTCTTTCTGAAGGACCATCTGGGTTGGCGACGCGTTGCCGGGGTTGCCTTTGCCTTTCTGGGCATCCTGTTGATCGCCGGGCAGCCGCATCTGAGGCAGGATCTGTTTTCGGTGGGGCTGGTCATGGGGGGTGCGATGACCTGGGCCATCGGGCAGATCATGATCAAACAGAAACTTGATGGTGCCGTTGGCGGCTTTACCCTGATTGCCTGGGTCGCAGCCTTCGCCGCACCTCAGCTTTTCCTTGCTTCATACCTCTTTGAAGACAACCAGATCGAGGTTATTCGCAACACCGGGCTGATCGGCTGGGGGGTTGTGCTTTATCTGGCGCTGGTGATGACGGCACTTGGCTATACCATCTGGTATCACATGCTGGGCAAATACCCGGTCAGCCAGGTCGGCCCGTTTTTACTGTTGCTGCCTGTGTCGTCAATTGCCGGTGGTGCCCTCATGCTGGGCGAACGGCTGACAGCGCACGAATTGCTGGGGGGCATCATCGTGATCATCGGGGTGTGGTTCGTGACGGTGCAGCGAAAACCGGCGTAGGCTGACCTTAGCGTTGCCAGAATTTCCAGCCGGACGCGAAAGTTTCACGCGGCGAGGGTTGGGTGGCATCGGCCTCAAGTGCGGCTTCGACCGCAATGCAGCAGGAATGCAACTCGCGCGCTTCAAGCACCTTTTCAATCGGAAACTCGACCCGGCCGATATCGCGCCGGTCCTTCGTCGGTGGGTAGGTTTTGCGCATCTTCCTTTCCTTTCAAGTTTGACAAAACTTAGCATATTTCTTCGCAAGAGCGTCAAAGAATTGATAAACTATCCGAAGTGGAGATGAAGTTCTTGTGAGAAGTCAATGAATTCAGGGGATAATATGAAAACAGGAATCTGTCTGTCCGGCGCCGCGATTGTTGGGCTCATGATATTTGGCACCGCAACTGCTGCCCCATTGCAGCCGCAGGCCGTGCCGCAAAGCAATGATATGATCGTGCTGGCCTCGATGGAAGAGGATCGCGAAGCCTGGCGGGCGATCAATCGGGAAATGGTTGCGTTATATAATGACGGCGATATCGAAGGGTCGTTGGTGAAGGCACGTGCGGCACTGGAACTCGCAGAAAGCGCATTTGGCCCTGACGACAATGACACGGCGCAAGCCAATAACAATATGGGGTTCCTGCTGCAGCAAATGGGAAGTTACACGACAGCAATACCCTATTTTCAACGCGCTCTGGATATCAGGATAAAGGTTCTTGGCCCGGATGATGCCCTGACCGGCACCAGTGAAAACAATCTGGCGGTGATCCTGAACCTGCAAAGCCGGTTTCACGATGCGCTGCCACATTATCGCCGGTCGCTGGAAATTGCCGAACTGACGTTGGATCCCGGTGACTGGCGCGTCGCGGTCAAGCTGGGCAATCTGGGGCTGCTTCTGGTGATTTTGCACCAGTTTGAGGAAGCCGAAGAGGTGCTGCGCCGCGCGCAGGCGATCAATGAAGCTGATCCTGAGGGTGACAAGCTTGATCTGGCGGTGAGCCTTAACAATCTGGCAACCGCATTGACGGCTCTGGCCCGCCATGACGAGGCAGAAACCCTGTTCCGACAGGCGCTGGCGATCCGTCAGCAAGAACTGGGGCCGGATAATCTTGATACTTCAAACAGCCTTCACAACTTGTCGCGGATGCTGCGCCTGAAAGGGGAGTTCAGGGCTGCAGAACCTCTGGCGGTGAAGGCGGTGCAGGTTTCTGAGGCGATATTGGGGCTGGATCATCCGGATACTGCAACCGGGCTTCATAATCTGGCATTGGTGCTTGACGGGATGGACGATGATGAGGTTGCAGGGCCCTACTACCGCCGTGCCCTGAAGGCCCGCGAAGAGGCGCTGGGCGAAGATCACTATGCAACGGCGCGCAGCCTGCATGATTACGGCGATTTCCTCTATCGCTCAGGGCAGGCGGCCGAGGCAGAACGGCTGGTGGCGCGCGCCTACAAAATCAGGTTGCGGGTTTTCGGGGCAGGGCACCCGGATACGCTGGAGAGTGAGACTTTACGCAACAGGATCAGGGGGGAATAGATAAAATTGAAACTGTGACAAGAAAGATTCAAATAAATGAAATCACTCCGCGAAAAATTGATTGAAAAGCTGAAGCTATTTGAACGACCCGATCTTGTTAGAACAGAAAGCGGCTATTTGGCGGATCATCGCCCTGAAATTGCACCACTCGCTTATAGCATCAAGGTCAATAACGGATTGCCCGATCATGAAATCGACCTGATCATTGCTATTTCCCGAGGGGCGCATGAACCAACTGTCAGAGAACTATACCGTAATTTCAACGGGTTGGATTTTGGAATGTCAAAATTCACCATTTATGGTCTGGTGGTTCAACTGGACAGATCCGACTTTCACAATATCCAGAATATTCCGTATAATATCGAAACCATCCAGACCTATGGTCGGCCGGAATATGCTCCGGAACTTGGCTGTATCTTCGCAACCTCAAAATCAGAAGGAAGAAAAAAACACTTCCATCTTATTGATTCTGAGGGCGCTATTTTGGCTGGGGAGTTTCATGAAAACTCTTATGTAGCTGAAGTTTATGAGGAATTGGACGAGTGGTTATTTGCCTATGCTGATTGGAGTATAAGCGCCTGAACTCAAGTCTAATGTCTGTTCGCGGTTCTTCAGCGAATTCGACCATACCATGAATTCAATTTTCCCAATTGTCGCGCCAAGACATCCCGCAAAGAACTCATTCATTTACCGGTAGTCAATGGCGGTACAGTAAGGCTCAGACGACTAAAGCATCACCCCAATCACCACCATCATCAGGCCGAGTGCCGATAGAAAAAGCGCGCCCATATTGAGTGCCACGACCTTCTGCAACCGCGCTTTCATGTCTTCATCGCTCAGTCCGGCGCTTTTGGCTTTTGCTGCCAGAAGGATGCAATAGATCAATCCGGCCAGACCCAAAAGAGCAACGAACGAGCCGATATAAACCAGAATTTCCATGCAACGCACCTTTCCTTTGCGCCCGCCCTAAAGAAATCCGACGCACAGTGCAAGCGGGGCCTTGAAGGGGACAGGTGAGGGCGCTAGGACAGGGGCTTGATTGCCTAAAGGAACCTTGAAGATGGACGACGACCAAAGCCAATCCACTTACCGTGTTGCCGCCGATGAACTGCGCTCTTTCGTGGAGCGGTTTGAGCGGCTGGAAGCTGAGAAAAAGGATATTGCGGATCATCAAAAAGAGGTGATGGCCGAGGCCAAGTCACGTGGCTACGACACCAAGGTTCTGCGCAAACTGGTCGGCCTCAGAAAGCGCGATCCGCAGGATTTGTCAGAAGAAGAGGCAGTGCTTGAGCTTTACAAGGAAGCGCTGGGCATGTGATGCCAAAGGCTTATTCGGATGCCCTATTCGGAAAGCGATGAAATTGGCTGAGGTAGGAGCAAGGCTGAGAAGTCGCCCCCGCTGAATTGGCATAAAGTGGCAGAACACTCCTGTCAGATCGCCCCTGTGCGCGTCGGCAATGCGCGGCTCTGTGCCAGAATGGCCGATGTCAATCCCGGGCCAAATGCGGCCCAAAACCAATGCCGTCTCACGGCGAAATAAACTGAACGCCCTGCATCCGCTCGATGGCAAACAGATCTTCCTCATAGAGATCTGTCAGCGTGTCCACATAATCGCGCGTCCAGCCAGGGGCTTCGACGTCAAGCGACGTGTCCTCGACCTCGAACTTATCCAAAAAAGCGCTGAGAATGCGGCGGCGCTGAATCTCGTTCGCGGGCGGGTGCGACTGCAAATAGGCCTCCATCCGTTCAAGGCCTTCTGGCAGCATGATACTGGACAGAAAATCGTCAAGCCCGATCAGCTCCATCGTGCTGCTGTGATCGGCAATTTCGCGAATGAGTTCATACCAGATGAACGGCGTGTCCTCATTGCTCCAGATTTTCAGGGGCACACCCGGCAGGGCGCTGGTGATCCGCTCAATCACCGCGGACCAGCGCAGGGTCAAAGGGTCGACCTGTGCGATATAAGCCTCAAAATCCGCGGCTCCGGTTTTGGCAAAACACGCCGGCAGGAAGGTCGCCGGATTACGGATCGCCAGCGCAAATTCTACCTCCTGATCATGAAAAAGGTTAAAGAGTTTCAGGCATTTCTCACCCGCTTCCGGGTAAAGCGCGTCCTGATCAATGGCTTTCTGCACGCCGCACAAAAATACATCGTTGGAAAAGATGATGCGCTGGGGGTCATCCTCGCGCATGATAGAATCAAGCATGATCTCCTGCACTTCGGCATTTGCAGGGCCGCCATCCAGAACCGATATGGTTTCCCGAAAAATCGGCCGGAAACGTCCCGGCTGCCCGATGATGATGCCTTCCTGAGCAAGGGCACGCCTGTTTCGGTTCAGACATTTGAGCAGCTGACCGTCATCGGTGCAATGCGCGCCAATATGAAATACGATTTGCATGGGTTATGCGGGTTCTGCTTTTTTGTTTCTTGGGTGCCTGTGCGGCAAGTATACCGCCTTTTCTGGACAGGGAAACCGCTTTCGGTTAAGGCCGGGTTTAATGACCGGGAAAATGAACAAAATCAGGCAGAAAACATCCTTTGCCGGGCCTGATCCGTGGTCCGCCGGGGCGCTGTTGATCGCGGTGTTGGTGCTCCTGCCGATTGCTTCGGTGATCTGGATCGCACTGCACCCGGTAGACAATATCTGGCCACATCTTATCGCAACCACCTTGCCGCGCTATCTGATCAATACGCTTTTGCTGATGCTGGCAACGGGCGTTCTGACGGCAATGGTCGGCACGGGGGCGGCCTGGCTGGTGGTTATGTACCGTTTCCCCATGCATGGGGTTTTGCAATGGGCGCTTTTGCTCCCCTTGGCGATTCCGGCCTATATCGGTGCCTATGCACTGGTCGATTTTCTGGAATATGCCGGCCCGGTGCAAACCGGTTTGCGCGGCCTTTTTGGCTGGACCTCGGCGCGGGACTACGCGTTTCCCGAAATCCGCTCGCGCACCAGCGCGGTGATTGTTTTGTCAGCAGCGCTTTATCCTTATGTCTATTTGCTGGCGCGCACCGCATTTCGCGATCAGTCGGCCGGGGTTCTCGAAGTGTCACGCGCGCTTGGTTGCGGCCCCTGGAGCAGTTTTCTCAGGGTCGGCCTGCCACTGGCGCGCCCGGCCATTGCTGCCGGAGTGGCCATCGTGATGATGGAAACCGCCAGCGATTTTGGCACTGTTGAGTTCTTCGCCGTTCAGACGCTGACAACAGGTATTTTCTCGGTCTGGCTAGAAAGCTCGAACGCCGGTGGGGCTGCACAGATCGCGCTGGTCATCCTGGGGCTGGTCTTTATCCTCGTGGCGATTGAAAAGATCAACCGGCGCAAAATCCGTTTTTTCCGCACCACGGTCAGACAGGCCCCGATTGAAGCCCGGCGCCTCAAAAGGCTACCGGCCCTTCTGGCGGTTGGTCTTTGCGTCGTGCCCTTTGCCACGGGTTTCCTGCTGCCAGCGGTGGTGATTGGCTGGCATGCGCTTGATAACGCTGAAATCTGGTCTGATCCCGGGCTTTATTCTGCCCTTGGCAATACCATCTGGGTCGCCGGACTGGCCGCATTGCTGACCGTGTTCGGCGGCATCTTTCTGGTTTACGGCGTGCGTCTTAGCGGGCGGCAGATGCCACGTTATATCCTGCCGGCCACCACCATTGGCTATGCCGCACCTGGTGCAGTTCTGGGGATCGGGCTGATCATTCCGCTCGCAGCGGCGGACCACCGGATCGCGGATCTAATTGAGAACCTCACCGGATATGACCCGGGCCTGGTGCTGACAGGATCGGCTTTTGCCATCATCCTTGCCTATTTCGTGCGCTTCTTTGCCATTGCACAGGGGGCTGCCGATGCAGCAATGGGGCGGATCTCACCCTCGCTGCCACCAGCGGCACGCTCGCTCGGCCAAACCGCTTTTGGTACGCTCAAACGCGTGCATCTGCCCTTGATCCGAGGCTCGGTTGCCACGGCGCTGCTTTTGGTATTTGTCGACAGTGTAAAGGAACTGCCGGCAACACTTTTGCTGCGCCCGTTCAATTTCAACACATTGGCCACAAGGGTCTATGAGCAAGCCTCGCTTGAGAATCTCGGACAGGCCGCCCCTGCCGCAATCATTGTCATGCTGGTTGGTTTTGTAGCTGTCCTGATGCTGGCGCGAACATCGCGATGAACCGCTGATATCGGGGAAAACATCCGTGCCAAGAATCCTCTTGCCAAACAGCCAGTTCCAAGGCTAAACGACGCCCCAGTGCCCCTATAGCTCAGCTGGTAGAGCAACTGATTTGTAATCAGTAGGTCCGCGGTTCGAGTCCGTGTGGGGGCACCATATAATTCAATAGGTTAGGTGATTTATTCGACCACGCTTAGGCGTAATGGGTTACACTTGGGTTGCAAATTATCATATTGTGAGTGATTTCCCTAGTCACCTGGAACTATAATACGTATCATTATAAGCTCTGATTTTTGGAGGGT
>CAZMNO010000007.1:0-92230 GCA_964567685.1 uncultured Rhodobacter sp.
AACGGCCAACTGTCAGATCACATCTGAACCACTACACCTTATTATTTTACAATTACTCATGTCCTGCGCCACGCCCACTCACCCCTTACGCGGCTTCACCCGCCGCGTCGCCACCGCCACTGCCGGATCTTCCGGCCAGGGATGTTTCGGATAGCGCCCGCGCATATCCTTTCTGACATCGGCATATGATGTCTGCCAGAACCCCGGCAAATCTGCCGTTGTCTGAACCGGACGCCTGGCAGGCGACAACAGCTCGATCAGCAACGGCGTGCGTTCGGGGCCAATCGTCGGGTGCTCGGAAAGCCCGAACATCTCTTGCAGGCGCACCGATATCCGGGGCTGGTCGGTTGCATAATCCACCGCCAGCCTGGTACCCGTCGGCGCGGTGATCGCAGCAGGTGCCAGCCGGTCGAGGTCGTGCGCGCGATCCCATCCCAGATGCTGCACCAATGCCGTGCGAAGATCGATCTTGCCGAGGTCGCGCAGATTGCGGCACGACCCCAGGAACGGCCCAAGCCAGTCCTCAAGCCCATCCATCAATCCGCCAGCAGAAAAGTCCGGCATCAATGCGCCGCGCGCGCGCAACCACTCAACCCGCGCAATCAGCAGACGCGCGGCCTGGTCAAGTTCAAGCGCCTCAAACCCCAGCAATCGCAACCCGTCACACATTGCGCGCGCAATCAGCGTTTCCGGGCAGTTCCGCCAGACCTCCTGTTGCAGAACCAGCGCGCCAAAGCGCTCCTGCTTCAATGCCAGAACCGCGCGTTCGCGCTGCGACCATTCGCAAATCTCCCGCGGCTCGATCTGATCGGCAAAAAGCACGCGCGTCTCCGCCTCGTCCAGTGCTGCCGCCAGTCTGATCCGCGCTTCTTTCCTGTCACCGTCAAGATCACAGGCAACGATCATCCGGCTTTCCCCAAGCGCTTCGCCATCGTCCAGAAAAGCCCCCTTGCCGCCAGACAGAACATAGCGCGGTGCCGGGCCGTTCCGGCGCAGCCCGATCCGGTCGGGGTATGCCAGCGCCAGTGTCGCGCCCACACCAAGTTCGTGCCTTTGCCCCACCATCGACCTCAACCTCCTGACCTCTGCCTTCACGCGGGTCAGAGCCGCCCGGTTAACGCTGTGGGGGTATTGCGCCTCAAAGCCTTTTGGGTTAGCCAGTGCTTTCAGCCGCAGTTCAAAATCTGCAGGTGGCCGCGATTGCTCGCCGCTTATGATATCTCTCTCTGAAATCAAAGCCGCCAGTTCCGGCGCCTGTTTGCCACCCTTCAGCACCATGTGAGCCAGTCGTGGGTGCAAGGGCAAAGGGGCCATTTTCCTTCCGTGCCGGGTGATCGCCCCCTTGTCATCTAGCACTCCAAGGCTGAGCAACAGCCGACTTGCGCCTGCAAGCGCACCCTCGCCGGGTGTGCTCAGAAACGGCAACTCGGCGGGATCTCGCGCACCCCAAAGCGCGGTTTCAAGCACCAGCGGTGCCAGATCAGCCGCCTCGATTTCCGCTGGCGGAAAAGCGGCCAGCCCCCCCTCCTCGCCCCGGCTCCACAAACGATAGCAAACACCCGGTGCGACGCGCCCGGCGCGACCGCGGCGCTGGGTCGCTTCGGCTTTGGTCACACGCTCTGTCACCAGTCGCGACATGCCGGCACCCGGATCAAAGCGCGCCCGCCGCGCCCTTCCGCCATCAACCACCACCCGGATATCCTCGATCGTCAGCGAGGTTTCGGCGATGGATGTCGCCAGCACAATCTTTCGTCCTGCCCGCTCCGGCGCTATCGCCGCGCGCTGGGCTTTGAACTCAAGGGCCCCAAACAGCATGTGAATTGAAATATCACCGCGCAGGCGTTTCCGCAGCAGCCCCTCAACCCGCCTGATCTCCCGCTCACCGGGCAGAAACACCAATACCCCGCCTTCGGTTTCGCTGAGGGCTTCTTCCACCAGATCAGCCACCGCGGCCTCAAACCCCTTGCCTTTGCGCTCAGCGCTGGTCAGAGGGCGATCAAGCCAGCGGGTCTCAACCTCAAAACTCTGCCCTTCTGACGTAATGACCGGCGCCCCGCCCATGAGCTCCGCCACCGGTCCGGCATCCAAAGTGGCCGACATAACCAGCAGCACCAGATCGCAGCGCAGCGCCTCGCGCAGTTCCAGCGTCAGTGCCAGCCCCAGATCGGCCTGAAGCGAGCGTTCGTGAAACTCGTCGAATATCACAGCCCCGACACCGGGCAGTTCGGCGCCAGACTGGATCATGCGGGTCAGAATCCCCTCGGTGACAACCTCAATCCGCGTTTCACCGCTGGTCTTGTTTTCTCCCCTGATCCGATACCCCACGCTCTGCCCGACACGCTCACCCAGCAATTCAGCCATCCTCTCGGCAGCCGCCCGCGCTGCCAGCCGACGCGGCTCAAGTATCAGGATCCGCCCCTTGATGAACCCGGTTTCCAGAAGCGCAAGTGGAACGCGCGTCGTCTTCCCAGCCCCCGGAGGTGCCTGCAAAACGGCCTGGCCGCCTGCAGACAGGACCGCCAGCAGTTCAGGCAAAGCAGATTCTATCGGCAGGAGTTGTGACACGAGTGGATTTTATAGAATAGGAAGATCGGACAGCACCCGTTTAGCAGGTCAGAAACGACAAACCATCTCATAACCTTCATCGGTCAGATAGGCGGTTCCGTCATCAAGCCTCAAAAGACCCTTGTCAGCAAGGCTGGTTAACCCCGGCGCAATATCGTCAAAGTGCACATCCGCGTTATTTGCCTGAAGGCCTCTCCAGACGCCATCATATCTGCGGGAAACATTCTTCTTGGGGGTTTTGCCAAAAAAGCCAGTAACCCGGAAAACCGTCAGAATATCCCGCTCCAATGCGCTTAACTCACTCATCTGTCTCCCTTTCAAATCTGTCCGATTGCGCTGCGGGGCATCCTTAGTCAAATCCCCCGTCACTGAAATCGTCGCTCCAATCATCGGCCATGTTCATGGCATGCGCCATCCCGATACCAAGAAGAACGTTGCCAGAGGCATCAACCCGGTTGCCTTTCTGATCAAATCTTGGCGCTGCGCGCAGAGAAGCGAAAATCCAGATCACACCGATCAAAGTGAAGGCGCCTGCAAGTATCGCCGCAAATGCGATGTCTTCCGAAGACCCGCCGCGATCAGCGACGGATATTGCACCTGCAACGCAGACAAGGCCACCAACAATGAACCCGCCACCAAAGAGAAAGGAAACATATTGGCGCCAGGTAAGCCGTTTGCGCACCCGTCCGACGGCACGCTCCGGCTGGCCGGTTTTGTCCGAAGCATCGTCGCGTGAAAATGCCTCTCCGATCCCGGCCTCCACACCACTGGCGACACCTCCGGACAGTGCCGTTCCGACAGCGGTTCCGAGTATTCCAGCCACGCGGCTAGGCTTGGCATCGCGCGGATCGGGTTTTGCTGGCTGCTGCCCGGATTTTCGCGCTTTTGGTTTGGCTCGCCTTGATGGTGGCGGTGGTGCGGTCGCTGGCGGTGGCGGCGCGGTAATCACATCAGGTTCTGCCAAATCAGCCAATCCAATCCGCCCAACAGCAAAAGCAGCTCCAGCTTGTGGCGACACCTCAGTCTCTGACTCAAGGCAAAATACGGAATCACCTTGCCCGATAAACCCAATTTGACCCGAGGGACTTTCGACAAGCACATGCGGCGCGCACAAATCATCACCGTCCGGTGTATCAAGCACTGCCAGATATTTCAGCGCGCTCTCGATCTGCGTCTCGTCAAGATCGCCCCGCAGTTTCGTGGTGTAGTCGCCGTCAGCACTCAGCCAATCATCCGAAATACCCTGTGTCCGGGTCTTAACCGAGTTGCCCATATCTCATCCCTCCCGGGTCATGGCATTCGGATGGATTTCACCCGCCATGAATGCCTGGACCGCCAAAATCGTTACACGTCTTGATTCTCGTCCATTCTGACGGAAAAACAGCCAATTGCCAAAAGCGCGCCATGACGCAGGCATATCGGGTCGCCGTTTTGGCGACGGCTTTCAATGATTATGGCGATGCCAAACCCACGTGCGCCAGAAATATCAACGAAGTGATTACGCCCACACCCTAGACAAGCCGACATGTTTGCAGGCACAAGCATCCCGAGGGAAACAGACAAAAAAGACAAGACCCGTGAGCAAAAACAGCGATCTTGCCAAAGGCATACTAAGCGGCCAGCGCCGCGCCCTTGCCCGTGCGATCACATTGGTGGAAAGCACGCGCCCGGATCATCGCGCTCAGACGCTCACCCTGATGGACGAACTGCGCCAGAGCCCGCAAAAACAGGCGCTCAGAATCGGGCTTTCTGGCACGCCTGGGGTGGGCAAATCGACCTTTACCGAGGCTTTTGGCATGATGCTGATCAATAAGGGGCTGAAAGTCGCAGTTCTGGCCGTTGACCCGTCCTCGGCCCGCTCAGGTGGCTCGATACTGGGCGACAAGACCCGGATGGAGCAATTGTCGCGCCAGCCGCAGGCTTTCATCCGCCCCTCACCCAGCCAGACCGCCCTTGGCGGGGTGGCGCGGCGTACGCGCGAGGCTATTGGCCTCTGCGAAGCGGCCGGATATGACGTGATCCTGATTGAAACCGTCGGCGTCGGTCAGTCGGAAACCATGGTCGCGGACATGTCCGATATCTTTCTTCTGCTTCTGGCTCCGGCGGGGGGTGACGAGTTGCAGGGGGTCAAGCGCGGCATCATGGAAATCGCCGATCTGATACTGGTGAACAAGGCCGATGGCGCGCTCAAATCTACCGCCATTCGCACAGTCGCCGATTACGCCGGTGCTCTGGGTCTCTTGCGCAAACGCAAGCGCGACCCGCAGGGGTTTCCCAAGGCCATGCCGGTCTCGGCAACCACCAGTGACGGGCTGGATGAGGCCTGGGCGGCGATAGAAGAGCTTGCCGAGTGGCGTCGTGAAAGCGGTGTCTGGGGTCAGGCGCGGGCCGCACAAGCGACGACCTGGTTTGAAGAAGAGGTGCGTCAGGGCGCACTTGCCCGGCTTGAGCAAAATGAGAATATACGCAGCCTGCGCGAAGCGATGCGCGCCGAAGTCGCTGCCGGGCGAAGAAGCCCGGAATCCGCCGCCCGAGCGGTGCTTGAGGCCCTGAATAACGACTAAACGAAGTTACCTGACCGGCGGCAGCACCACCCGTTGATCACAATCGCGCTGTACATCCGCGCCGCATTCCCGTGGCTCAAGTTCCCGCGTCAGGCAAATGCGCACTTCCTGGAAATGGCCGCGTTTGCAGGTGATCGTGACCATCGTGTCATTGAGCGCTGGGTTTTCTTCCAGAAACGCCGCTTCAACAACGCTAGCCGGAAGTGTCATTGGCTTCAGCAATTTGCGAAAGACGTCCGGGCGCTTGATGCTGGTGAAAGCCTGCCGCGCGACCGTATAGTATTCCTCTGCCGGCAGTCCCGAACAGCGGCCATGCTTGTCCCATTGATGCCAGGCCAGCCCGTCTGAGCCCATGATGTCAACCATTCCTGCTGTCATCTGGCGGCTCGGAGAACGCTGGTTGGTTGCGCAAAACGATGGCCAGCCGCGCTCATATTGTGGCCACAGCCCGTGCAGCGTGAACCCGTAATCATGCTTGGCATCGCATTGATCCGCCCCTTTGGCATCGCCCGTCAACGTACACCAGCTCGGTGACCAGGATAGTGCCAGCACATAATAATCAAATTCACCGGCCCGTTTGGAGCCAGCGACGGCATGGCTGATCGTCAATAGAATCAACAGGAGCATCGCCGTCACGCGCAGCATGAAAACCCCCTTTTAAATCCCCCGAATCCGATCTATATACACCCTCAATTCCCCTCCGAAAACTGAGATGCGCGGAAATCCGCAGACAGGTTTCACCGAACAGGGGAGATGTGATTAGTCGAAAGGACATCTCATGGCGCTGCCTATCATGGCCAAAGCAACAGCCGTCTGGCTGGTTGACAACACCACGCTGACCTTCAAGCAGATCGCTGATTTCTGCGGCCTGCACGAGTTGGAGGTGAACGGCATCGCCGATGGTGAAGTTGCCATTGGGATCAAGGGATTCGATCCGATTGCCAACACTCAGTTGGATGCTGAACTGATCGAGGCGGCAGAAAAAGACCCGGCGATCAAACTCAAACTGAAGTACAATCCCGCTGCTGAAGGCGAGCTTAAGCGCAAGGGGCCGCGCTATACGCCGCTCTCCAAGCGACAGGATCGTCCCAGCGCCATCGCCTGGCTGGTGAAATTCCACCCCGAACTGGCGGACAGCCAGATTTCCAAGCTCGTTGGCACCACCAAACCGACGATCCAGTCGATTCGCGAACGTACGCACTGGAACATGAACAACATTCAGCCGGTCGATCCGGTGGCTCTGGGCATGTGCAAGCAGGGTGAACTTGATGAAGCGGTGCGCAAAGCCGCCGCCAAGAAAGCCAAAGAGGGCGAGGTCATGACGGAAGAAGAGCGCATGAAGCTCGTCTCAACCGAACAATCGCTGAGTACCGAAGCCGAGCCCAAGATCCCGGCATCGATGTCAGGGCTTGAAACCTTCTCGCTCGGCGGTGAAGAAAGTGCGGAAGAGGAAAGTACGCTGGTCGATGCTGAAAGCCTCTTCAACCTGCCCAAAAGCAGCGAAGACGAGGATGACGACGAGGAATAAGTCCTCTCGACCCGTCAGGCAGTGGCCACACAAGCGGCCGCTGCCCGCATCCCCCCTGCCCCATGCGGGATATCAAGCGCGATCAGCCCGGCCTCGATGACACCAAGTGCGCCCAGCACCATATGCGCATTTACGTGTCCCATATGGGCGAGCCGGAAAAATCCGTCACCATTGGGATCATCCTCCGTGCTCATCCCAAGACCAATCCCCAGCGTGACACCGGTTTTTTCCTCGGTCCAGCTGCGCAGGTTCGCTCCGTCAGGCGCACCGAGCCTGACAGACGAAACTGCATGCGATCTCAGCGCCGGATCGGCGACATTCAATTCAACCGGCCCCTCGGTGCCCCAGGCCTCAAAGGCGGCCCAGACGGCTTGTGCAAGCTTTTCGTGGCGCGACCAGGCGGCCTCCAGCCCCTCTTCCTTGATCAACATATCCAGCGCCTCGCGCAGACCATAAAGCTGCTGGACCGGCGCGGTGCCGTCAAATTTGCGGTAAAACTCAGGTTCCCGTGTGCGCAACGTCCAATTCCAGTAAGGCGTAACCATGTCGGCCTTCTTATGGGCAACGCGGGCCCTTTCCCCAAACCAGATAAAGCCAAGCCCCGGTGGCGACATCAGCCCTTTCTGACTGGCCGCAATGGTGACATCGACCCCCCAATGGTCCATTTCATACTGGTCACACCCCAGCGAGGCGATGCAATCCACCATCAGTAGGGCCGGATGCGCTGTGGCATCCAGACAGGCCCTCAGCGCCGGTATATCGCTGCGGATTGTGGTCGCGGTGTCCGTGTGAACCGCCAGTACCGCCTTGATTTCATGCGTCTTATCCGTCTTCAGCACCTCAGCCACCCTATCCGGATCAATCCCGCCGCGCTTGCCGAAATCCAAGAAATCTACCTTTGCGCCAAGCCCAATCGCCGCCTCACTCCAGCCAAGCCCGAATGTTCCGGTTGCCAGCGCCAGAACCCTGTCACCGCGGCTCAGCACATTGGCCAGCGACGCTTCCCACATCGCGTGCCCGTTGCCGATGAATATGGCCACATCCTCTTTGGTTCGCGCCGCCGCGCGCAAATCCGGGTAGATCGTGTCGACCATATCAAGCAGCGGTCCCTGATAGATATTGGGACTGGCGCGGTGCATGGCGGATAGAACACGGTCAGGCACAACCGATGGGCCGGGGATGGCACGATAGGATCGACCGTGGCGCAATGTCATTGATCTTCGTCCTGACTGATACGGTAATGGCCTCGGGCGCTTACGCTATCGCGGCCTCGCCGTTACCTTTGGCGATTGATGCCGGAAAATCCAGCCTGTTTTGCAACACCACATGGCAGAAGCTTGTCTCACCCCGGTGAATGAGCTAGAGCCAGCCGGATCACCCGACCAGCGCCAGCAATCAGAGGCGTGAGAAAAGACGCATATGCTTTCCAGACTGCTCACATCCTTAAAACAGCACGAGCGGACCTGGCGACGCTCCTTTGGCACGGATATCTCTACCAGGGCGGCGCGGCGGAGCAGCCGCTGGCATTTCCTGCTGACCGATCACGCGATTCTGCGCATTCTGTGGACGAATTTTTATCCGGTAGCCAAGGGGGTTTTCCGCTCGAACCAACCATCACCGAAGCGGCTGGAAGCCTACAAAAAGCGTGGCATCAAATCGGTTCTGAACCTGCGCGGTGCCAGCCCCTACAGCCATTACCTTTTTGAAAGCGAAGCCTGCGAAAAGCTTGGCCTGCCACTGTCCAGCATTCACCTAAAACCCGCCAGCCTGCCCAGCCGGGAAACCATTCTTGAGCTGGAAACCCATTTCAGGACATTGGAAAAACCCTTTGTCATGCACTGCAAATCCGGTGCCGACCGGGCGGGTTTTGCCTCGGCCCTTTATTTGCTCCTGATCGAAAAACAGCCCGTCGAAATCGCCGCACGCCAGCTCAGCTTTCGCTATCTGCACATCAAGGCGTCAAAAAAGGGCATTTTTCACTATTGCCTTGAAAAATACCGCAAGACCAATGAGGTTTCCCCTATCGGATTTCGCGACTGGATGCTGAACGTGTATGAACCAAGTGAAATAACTGCTGGTTTCAAAGCATGGCGCAGTGGCGGGAAGACTGGTTAACCGATGGGTCAACTCTCAGATAAAGCGCCTGATTCCAAGAGGTTGAGCCTGCCGCGGTGGTTGTGGCGTGACTATTTTCGCAAACATCTCTGGTGGATCATTGCAGCATCCGTTCTGATGAGCATTGAAGGCGCCATGCTCGGCATGCTGAGCTATATCGTCGGGCCGATGTTTGACGAGGTTTTTGTCGCCGGCCAAAAATCTGCCGTTTTCTGGGTCGGAGCGCTGGCGTTGGGGATTTTCGTTGCCCGGGCGCTCAGCGGTTTTGGCCAGCGCGTGATCATGTCAGCGGTTGGGCAATGGGCGACAACCGCCATGCAAAGCGACATCGTGCGTCACATGATGCGGCTCGACAGCGTATTTTTTCAGGATAACGCGCCGGGGGCGCTGATCGAGCGGGTGCGTGGCGATACGCTGTCAATTCAGGTCGCCTGGACAGCGGTTTTCACATCGCTTGGGCGTGATACCGTTTCGCTGATCACGCTTCTGGCTGTTGCGGTCTCAATCGACTGGGTGTGGACCTTGGTGGCAATTGCTGGCGTTCCGGTCTTTGTGATCCCTGTGAACTATCTGCAGCGGCTCATTCTCAGGGCAACCCGCCATGCGCGTGAAGCAGCCGCTCTGATCTCGACCCGGCTGGATGAGATTTTTCACGGCATCAATCCGATCAAGCTCAACAATCTTGAAGACCAGCAGGACAAGCGCTTTGCCCAGACCATCGGCACCTATGTGCGCGCCCAGATAAAATCTGAAGCCGGGCAGGCCGGGGTGCCGGCTATGATGGATATGGTTGCCGGGCTCGGATTTCTTGGCGTGCTGACCTATGGCGGCTTTCAGATTATCGACGGGCAGAAAACCATCGGCGAATTCATGAGCTTTTTCACCGCCATGGCGCTTTTGTTCCAGCCGCTCAGGAGCCTTGGCAACACGTCCGGGCGCTGGCAGGCCGCACAGGCCAGCATGGAACGGCTCTATGCGATTTTTCAGGAGCGCCCCAGCATTCTAAGCCCGGTCAGCCCGGTTTCGCTGTCCAAAGACATCGGTCGCGGCGATGTGGTTCTGAGTGATGTCAGTTTCGCCTATGGCGATCTGCCGGTGCTTGACGGGCTGAGCCTGACCGCCAAAGCTGGCCAGACCACGGCGCTGGTCGGTGCCTCTGGAGCGGGCAAAAGTACCGTTTTCAGTGTGCTTGCGCGTTTGGTCGAACCGTCGTCAGGGCAGGTCACGGTCGGCGGTGTTGACATTGATCAGATGGAGCTCGGCGCCCTGCGCCGGTTGTTTTCCGTTGTCACCCAGGATGCGGCGCTGTTTGACGAAAGCCTGCGCGACAATATCGTACTCAGCCGCCCCGATGCCGGGGACGAAGCGATGCATCAGGCGGCTGATGCGGCTTTTGTCAGCGATTTTGTGGCTAAACTGCCGGAAGGATTTGATACGCCTGCCGGACCGCGTGGATCAAACCTGTCAGGTGGTCAGCGTCAGCGCGTGGCAATCGCCCGCGCGCTATTGCGCGACGCGCCGATCCTCTTGCTGGACGAGCCGACCTCGGCACTGGATGCCAAGTCTGAAAAAGCGGTGCAAAAAGCACTTGATGCCCTGTCTGAGGGGCGCACCACGCTGGTCATCGCCCATCGCCTGGCAACCATCCTGCATGCCGACAAGATTATCGTGATGGACAAGGGGCATGTGGTTGATGAAGGCACCCATGCCGAGCTTTTGGAAAGAGGCGGGCTTTACGCCAGCCTCTATCATTTGCAGTTCAGCAGCTAAACTCCGCTGGCCGGCTTAACTGTCGTGATCGCCGTGCTTGTGCTTCATCGGCTTGCGCTTCTGATCAATGGGCACCTCGATCACCATGTCACCAGCCTCCTCGAATTTCAGCGTGACGGTGATGGTTTCGCCATCGACAAGCGCTTCGGTCAATCCCATCAGCATGATGTGATCGCCACCGCGCTTGAGCAAGTGCATCCCCCCGGCAGGCAGGTCGATCCCCCCCTCGATCTGGCGCATTTTCATCACTCCATTGGCGTCTTCGATATGGGTGTGCAACTCGGTTTTCATGGCAATATCAGTGCTGGCTGCAATCAGCCTGTCAGCAGTACCGCCCTCATTTACCAGCTCCAGAAAGATCGCCCCGGATTTGGCATTCATACTGCCGGACCGCGCGTAAGGATCGTGGACATGAATATCGCCAGCAAGTGCCGGAAGGGCCAGTACGACAGACGAAACAGCGCCCAGAAACAGGCCGCGCAGTGTGGATTTGTGAACAGACATTAGAGTCCCCTATTATATATCACATTGATTACTTGGTGAAAAATCAGGTGATAAGCGGGGGGCCTCTTGTATGGGGTTTGTGAATGGGGGCGCTGTAAAGCTGCGAACTGCTGCCCCAGATCACCGCCATTCCTTCAAGCCTGAAACCGGTCGCGCGATTGTCTGGTTGTTCAAGCGTCAGAGCAGCGGTCAAACAGCAATCAAGGCAGATATGCTCTGCTTCGACCGGTTCGCCCCTGCTGTTAAGCGTGATAACCTCAGGGCCGGTTTCGGTACATAGCGTCAGGCTGGTCAAACCGCCGGATGCCGACCCGCCCGTGCCCGTGCTTATCCCGGCAAACGCCAGAGCGAGCGACAGAATAACGGCTGTGAAGAAACGCGGGATCAACATAGGCTCAATCTAAGACCCCCGCTTGCCCATAGGCATAAGACAAAATGAAGCGGCCCTGCCGGTTGGGCAAGGCCGCTGCAATAAATCGTCAACAGGTGTCAGGCTCAGGCGGCTTGAGACTTGGCAATCTCGCGCTTCACCTTCAGCGCCCGATCAGACAGCTCGGCGTCTTTTGCCCGTGCCAGAAACGCATCCAGCCCACCGCGGTGATCAACACTGCGCAAAGCAGATGCGGATACGCGAAACTTGAACGAACGGCCCAGCGCTTCGGAGGCGAGCGTCACATCGTTCAGGTTCGGCAGAAAGCGGCGTTTGGTCTTGTTATTGGCGTGGCTGACATTGTTGCCAACCATCACGCCTTTACCTGTCAGTTCACAACGGCGAGACATATCAGTGGTCCTTGGATCAAATCTTGCAGGCGCGCCGCGATGCGGCACAGCGGAATTTCGAGCCGCTTCTTTAGGCTGACAAGGCCACCCCGTCAAGGGGGTGTTGCGGTGAATCAGGCTTCTGATCGCCCCCTTAAACCACCGGAGTGACTTAAACCATGCACACACGGGATAAACCGCCTAGAGTGGCGCAGTCTGGAGGTGCGATATGAAGCACGCACTTAAATCAAGCCTGTTCGCGATGATGTTTCTGTTGTCCCTGCCGGGCTCTGCCCTGCTGGCGCAAACCGCTGACATGGTGACCTTTGAGGCAACGCCAATTCAGCCATCAAAGTTCAAGCTGAAAAAGGCAAAGGCCAAGGGCATCACCCTTGAACCGACACCGGGGATCACCCTGAAGGGCCAGTTGTTTCACCCGGGCGGCGATGGCCCCTTTCCGGCGGTGATCGTGCTTTTGAGCGGCGATGGTTTGCAGGCGTCGCATGTCAACTGGAGCAAGTCGCTCGCCGAGAGGGGCTTTGTTGCACTGCTGGTTGACAGTTTCGCCTCTCGTGGCGGCAGCAATTTTCAGGACACACCGGCAATGAACATGCCCGATGACGCCATCAGCGCGCACCGGTTCCTGTCGCCCTTACCATACGTAGAGAAACCCCGGATCGGATTTTTGGGCTTTTCACTGGGAGCGTCGCATTTATTTACGGTCCTGAACCCGACATACCGAAATGCACCGGAAGGGTTCAGAGTTGCCGCCGCCGCAGCGATCTATCCCGTTTGCCCACCTGACGGAGCCGTCATCGCCCCCATGCTAATATTGGCAGGGGACAATGATGACCTCATGTCGCTGGCACCTTGCGAGGCTTTCTCCGAGCAGTCGGCGAATACCGGCGCCTTGACCACCCTCCACGTTTTAAAAGGGGCAACGCATTTTTTTGACAACCCGAATTATTCAAAGACAGGAGACAGGGACGGCCCCCCTCCCCTCTGGTTTGAAACCAATCACTATGACGAAAGAGCGCATCAGCAGGCGTTGCAGATGGTGATGGAGCACTTCGATGCATTACTGAAAGACAGCGATTAGATCACACTTCACCTGTAATGCCGCAAATACATCCTCTCAAACCACTCTTTGGAGCGATGCGCCAGCCCCGAACGGGGCAGCACGATATTGAGCTTGGGCGTGCGGGTCACCACCGTGCCGGTCTTGTTGTCATCAATGACGCACATCAGCTCGACCCGAAAAGTTTCCTTTGGCGAGCCGCCCTTAAGCTCGGTCAACAGGTTCTTTACCGCCGCAGCCGCCTGCAAATCCGCCATATGTGCCTGTTTCGGCATCCAGTCGGGCCCTGGAAAACTGCCCGCATCGCCCGCCACATAGGTGCAGGCAAAACCCGGTACACGGCAGTGCGCATCCGCCGTGATCAACCCGCCGGGGGAACGTGGCAGATCGGTGTTGTTGAACCACGGATTGCCGGTCATTCCCGGCATGAACATGATGATATCAGCGGCAAATTCACCGCCCTCGGTCACCACCTTATCAGTGTCAAAGCGCACCATCTTGTGGCCAAGATGGGTCGAAATCCCCAGATCCTTCATCCGCTTCAATAGCCTGGGAACGATCTTTTCCCCCAGCCTGATCCCCGGTTTGGGGGCCGGGTTGAAGAATACGATCTCAAACTTGTCGCGCCGCCCTTGCTGCCTGAGCAACTCATCGGTTCCAAACAGAAATTCAAACATCGGCCCGCCACGCATGGCAGTGCCTTCGTTCGGGTTGCCGGCAAAGCCAAAAGCCAGCGTGCCGCCCTCAAGAGCCTCCAGCCGTTTCTTGAATTCCATCACCGGGGCCACACCCTCACACGGTGTCAGCGCATGTTCGATCCCTTTGAGTTTCTTGATGAACCTGCCGCCGGTGCCGATAATCAACCCCTTGTTCTTCACGTCCCCCGCACTCGTCTTCACCAAGCGACCACCTTCGGCCAGCCCTTCTGCCGCCCCCTTGATGTACTGGATCGAGTTGCGGTCAAAGAACCGCTCCAGCGGGATGACAATATCCTCAGGCCTGCGCTGGCCCGAGGGCAGCCAGATCAGGCTCGGCAGATAGATCAGACTGGGCTCCGGCGCGACAACCGTAATATCAAGCATCTTATCCGCCGCCCGCAGCTTTCGCACGGCTGTCAGGGCGGCAAATCCGGTTCCAATAACGGTTACGTTGGTCATGTGATGTCTTGTTTCTGCTAGTTTTGTGTTGCGCCAGTCTAACAACATCATGTGTCAGAGCAACGTTCGAGAGCAATCATGGGCCGTTGTTCCGATAACGCAATCAGACTTAATATTTAAAACTCAACAGTCCGCACTCGACATCGACTTCAAAGCAGCCGACCTGACTATCCACTACACTTGTGTAAAGGAACTAATCTAGGTCTGGCTTCCCCGGTTTTTTCACCAACTCTAAGCTCCACACAGGCTTTGCGGTCGGTAATTCCTAAACTGTACGGATATCTGGAAGGCAAATAAAAGGTCTCTCCGGTATCAGTTGAAAGTGAAAACCACATGGTGCGCGAGGCTTCATTTTCTTTGGCAAAGCTACTCTGCACCGTTACCTCGACAAAAGACTGATGCAGCAACCTCTCATTTGGAGCCAAAAAGAGAAACAAGCTTCCAAACAATAGAATTGGGCCGACCACCAATATGATCAAAATAACCCGTTCTTTTATAAGAAGAAATGATAAATATCGTAACCTACTTCCTATCAACATACATTCAATATGGGGTTGAATTCCCTTTTTTGAAGGTATGTGTTTTCTAGTGAGCCTGATTGTGCGTTGGGACTGTGACTAAGTTTCCTATTTGCCTCTCCCCCCCCAAATCCGCTAAACCCCGTCCATCCAGCAACCCGGTGACGGACATGACCAAAAAGCGCTCCGAACTCCTGATGCCTGCGGGCAACCTCAGAAAACTGAAGATGGCGGTGCTCTATGGCGCCGATGCCGTCTATCTCGGCACGCCGGATATGAGCCTCAGAACCAAATCGCAGTTCTCGCTGGACGATGTGATCGAAGGGGTCGAGTTCTGCCACGCCCATGGCAAACGCGCCTACCTCACGCTGAACCTCTTCAGCCACAACAAGGACGTGCCCAAGCTTGACGAGTATCTTGAGACGATCCGCAAGGTCAGACCCGACGGTCTGATCATCGCTGACCCCGGCGTCTTTCAGTATGTGCGCGACCATGCGCCGGAACTGCCCCTGCATATCTCCACCCAAAGCAATGTCGCGTCTTACCTTTCGGTCGATTTCTGGAAGGCCCAGGGGGCCGAGCTTGTGGTGCTGGCGCGCGAGGTTTCCTTCAGCGAACTGACGGAAATCCGCGAAAAATGCCCTGATATCAAGCTCGAGGCCTTTATCCACGGCGCCATGTGCATGACCTATTCGGGTCGCTGTCTGCTTTCCAACTTCATGGCCGAGCGCGGGGCCAATCAGGGCAACTGCGCCAATTCCTGCCGCTGGAATTACAATGTACGGATGCGGATGAAGGACGGCACGGTTCAGGCGCTCGATATCAACGAAGATAACGCCGATATGTTCGAGTTCCTGCTCGAAGAAGGCTGCCGCCCCGGCGAGCTGATGCCGATCGAGGAAGACGGGCGCGGTTCCTACATCCTCAATTCGCGCGACCTCTGCATCATGCCAAAGCTCGATGAATACCTCAGGATCGGCATCGACAGCCTCAAGGTCGAAGGCCGCGGCAAATCGGAATACTACGTCGCCGTGGTCGCCCGCGCCTATCGCATGGCCATTGATGACTGGTATCGCGACCCCGAGTGCTGGGAACCCGGCAAATACATGACCGAGCTGCAAACCGTGGGCAATCGCGGCTACACGCTGGCCTTTCACGATGGCCGGCTGACCAATTACGCCCATGATTTTGAGCACACGGCCTCGCTTGCCCAGTGGGAATATGCAGGTGTCGTGACCGAAGTGACCGAAGACGCCTTTCTGGTCGAGGTTAAAAACAAACTCGCCGCCGGAGAAGTGCTTGATTTCATCTCGCCGATCAGCCGCGAGACGGTTCTGCTCCGGATGTATGAATTCGAGGATGCCAAAACCGGTGAGCGTAAAGTTGTCGTTCACGGCGGCACCCAGACCACCATCCGCATCCCCTTCGCCCTGTTTGATCACGAAGATATTGACGATCTCAAGGCCCGCTTCCCCGCCTTCTCCGTTCTCAGAAAAGAAAGTGCGCTGACCGAGGAACAATGGAACCGCGTGCGCTTTGACAAGCTGGTTCAGGGGTTGGAAAACAAAGGCGCGCGCAACGACGCGGCTTATGAAAAACGCCGCGACGCGCTGGCCGACTCAATCGATCAGGACACCAATGAACGGCGTTTCAAAACCAACCGCATCGGCACTGAAGGCTGCTGTGGCAAAGGCTGCAACGGCTGTCTGATCTTCTGGCAAGACGCCCAATACGCCCGCGCCCGCGAGGTTCTCTTGAAACGCAAACAGGGCGAGCAACTCACCTGGGCTGAAGCCAAGGAACTGAAAGACGTGGCCGCGCAATAACCCCGCAGATCATTGTTTCTGAAATACTCGCGCCGCAGGCAGCCGGCGCGCCCATCGGGCGTCGCCGGCCAGGCCCGCCACAAACCGGGCAAAGCCCGCGTTTGTGGCGGGAGCCCCCCGGTTCAACTTTCACGCCTCGGTTTTTCTCTTCGCCCGGTCAGGTGACCTTCAGCACCACCTTGCCGATATGCCCCGCACTCTCCAACCGCCTGTGTGCCTCGGCTGCATCAGCCAGATCAAAGGTTGAGTCCATCACCGGCGCGATCACCCCGGCATCAAACAGCGGCCACACATTCGCCCGCAATTCCTCAGCAATCCGTGCCTTGGCCAGATCGCTTTGCGGTCTCAGGGTCGAACCGGTCACGGTCAGGCGTTTGGTCATCACCGGCGCAAAGTTAAGCTCAACCTTGGGCCCACCCAGAAACGCAATCATCACCAACCGGCCCTCCAAAGCCAAAGCCTTGATATTGCGCGGAATATAAGACCCGCCAACCATATCAAGGATCAGGTCCACGCCGCGCCCATCGGTCGCCGATCTGACAATCTCGACATATTCCTCATCCCGGTAATTGATGGCGATCTCCGCCCCCAGTTCACGGCATTTCTCACATTTTTCCGCCGACCCGGCAGTGGTAAAGACCCGGGCGCCAAAATGCGCTGCCAGCTGGATAGCAATGGTGCCGATCCCTGACGAGCCGCCATGCACCAGAAAGCTCTCACCGGCCTGCAAACCACCGCGCATGAAAACATTGCTCCAGACGGTAAAGACGGTTTCACACAAAGCCGCAGCCTGCAGCATATCCATCCCGGCAGGCACCGCCAGCGCATGATCCTGATCCGTCACCGCGTATTCCGCATAGCCACCACCAGGCAGCAGCGCGCAAACGTCATCACCCACTTGCCAGCGGCTCACCCCAGGCCCGATGGCCGTAACCGTCCCCGCCGCCTCAAGCCCCGGCAGATCAGAAGCACCCGGCGGCGGTGCGTATGCCCCTGCGCGCTGCAGCGCATCAGGCCGGTTCACACCGGCAGCCGCAACCTTGATCAATATCTGTCCAACCCCCGGTACCGGCACCGGTTGCGACCCCATTTTCAGAACCTCCGGTCCACCCGGTTCCGAAATCTCAACAGCACGCATGTCTTCTGGCAAATCCATCGATCTGACCCTCTTCTCAGTCTTTTGGTGATACATATCCGGGCAAGTTTTGCTTGTCGCCGGGTCTTGGGGCGTGAATCCGATCAAGAAACTTCCCCGGGCCGCGCATGAATCCTTCATAAAGCGGGCTCTTGCGCACCTGCCCCTTGAATTTCTCAAACTGCCCGACATTGCCGATGCGCCGCGCCAGAAACTCCCATGTCGCCTGATGTCCGTCGCTTTCATCACCAAGCCAGAAAAGCAAGGTCGAGGAATAAACCGCCGACAGAACAGCGCGTTTGGAATACCAGTTCAGATCTTCTGATGTATCGCCCAGCGCCTTCCAGATCAGATCGCTGGTTCGCCAGATCGCCGCCGCGCCTTCTGCAGCATGCGCGGGGGCGGCAAAAAAGGTCAGCCCGCGACGCACCGCTTCCCTGTCCGTGTCTGCCTCAAGCCGCAACCGCACCGCCAGGGCAACGCGATCACTATACCTGAGCGTCGTCAGATCGGTCTCTCCGAGCGCCTTCAGCATCGCCTGATCGCCCCGGTCATGGTAAGCCAACGCCAGATCAAGCGCCCCGCGTGGCAGGGCCAGCCGGGCCAGCGCCTCGTCAACACCCGAATCGCTGAGCGCGGCGTTAAAACAGGTGTCGCTCCAGCCATCAAACGGCACATGCGGCAAAGCAGCCTCTAAAAGGCGCGCCCGCGCTTCAGCCAAATGATCATCCTCGGTTTTTCGCCTCTTTTCGTTCACGCGGCGTTCCTTTGATTTGGCAGCAGGAGTGGACAAACCCCGTTCACCTTGCTATAGGCCCACTTCCTGCAATTCTTGCAACTTTAAACTTAGAAAGGTGGTGACACCACATGCAGGTATCGGTTCGCGACAATAATGTCGATCAGGCGCTTCGTGCCCTGAAAAAGAAACTGCAGCGTGAGGGCGTTTTCCGCGAAATGAAGCTTCGGCAGCATTTCGAGAAACCCTCCGTCAAGAAAGCCCGTGAAAAGGCCGAAGCGGTGCGGCGTGCGCGTAAACTGGCGCGCAAAAAAGCCCAGCGCGAAGGACTGCTCTGAGGCGGTTTTCGACAGACGAACCGGCGAAGGTCTATCGACTCTCGCCAAACGCGAACCCCCGAGGCCTGCCCCGGGGGTTTTTCGTTTCCGATGATGCGCTGATCAAGCGCATTTTCAGCTCTTCAGGTCTTTGCCTTTGTCGCTCTGATAGATTCGCTTGGTGACAACGCCAGGAATTGCACCAAACGCATTCACGGCTTTTTTCGGCATCATTCCAACCGGGAATCCCTCAAATCCGGGGGTTCTGCTGATGATGTGGGAAGTATTATTCGCGCACATGCCGCTCATTGAGGCCCCGTTTTCAATGGCAATCCTGAGCATGGATTCAGCAACGGCTGCGGGCACTTCCTTGGTTTGCATGACCACGTGGAAGCGCTCGCGCGCATGATAATCCAGATAATACTGCAGCATTTTCGGCGTGATGCCGTAAAGCAGATCGGCCCGCTCAGGCACGCTGTGGTGGTACCATGTGCCAGCAGGATCATAGATCACCCGTTGTGAGGCGTTGATCAGCAGGGCCGAATGCCCGGCTGAATTGTTGTCATTGGCAATCACCGTCATCAGGGTGATCGATTTGGTTCCTTTATGCGAATAGACGGCACGTTGCACTTTTTCGTCAGGTGCCCAAGGCAACTGCGCGATGCAACCGCTCAGAACCACGCAACAGAGGGTCAGGACAAATTTGCGAATCATTGGATATCCTTCATATTTCCCGACTCCGGCAACTCTGCCAAGGGTCAGTCATATTCGTAGATCTTCTCGGTTTTCACACCTGGCAGTGCGGCGAAAGCCTCCATCGCCTTTTTGGGGAACGGGCTGTGGGGCACCGATTCAAATCCTGGAATTTTCCCTAGAATTGCAGAGACGCTGTTAGCGCATATAGCCTTCGGCACCGCCCCGTAATTCTTGGCAGTGTTATAGGCCAAAGCAGCAATTTCCGGCGTCACTTCTATTTCCTGAATGACAACATGCCAGGCTTTACGCGCGTGGAAACTGTAATAGATCTTCAGCATCTCCGGGGACATCCCGTAAACGAAATCATTGCGCTCCGGGGCCATGCGGTGCCACCAGTTTCCTGCCGGATCAAACACGACCCGTTCATGGGCGTTGATCAATATTGCCGAATGTCCACCCTCGCCTCTGCTGTTACCGATAATCGTAACAAGCGAAATCGAAGGTGGTTCGGAATGTGTATAAGACGCTTTCGTAATCGCATCATCAGGGGCCCAGACGGATTCTGCACAAGCCGACAGGGTGATCAAAAGAATGACGGGTAACAATTTGGAAACGCGCAGCATGATATTCTCGAGGTTCAACTTGCAAAAATGGCTTGGTAAGCTGCAATCCCGCCATGATTCACACAGATTCTCAAGGCCGGAGCCGGATCAAAACGGCAACCTGTTGCGAATGGGGCGCATAACCCACGCAAAAGTGAAGTTTCAGGCAGATGTTTGAAAGCAGTCAGCCGAAATTTCGGGCAGCGTTTCGCCGACAGAAACAGTCAGCTGTTAAAGATAGCCAAGAAAATCAGCGCCGCAATGCAGATACCGATCGTCCAGACCACACCTTTGACAAACCCGGCAAAGGTTTTTTCCTGTTCCGTGATATCCATCGACCCGTGCTTGTGTTCGGCCATGCCAATCCTCCCGTTTGTTCTTTTTGTGCCAGTTGCTGTGCTACCTTACCGCAACCGGAGACACTATAGGGCTCTATGCCGCAGAATCACATCCGAGGCAACGGTTTAGCTGCCCTGTGCGGTGCTGTTTTCCAGGGCATTCACAAGACGAAAGCCGATTCTGGTGGCTTCGGTTGCATCGTTTTCCTTGGGTGCAGCGCGCAGCATGACATTCAGCTGACTGACATGTTGCACGAGCTGAGTTTTTACGCCTGACAGGTCCGAACCGTAAAAGGTCAGTATGTCTGGGGCAAAAAAGCCGATCCCCTGAATGCGCATGATTCCGATATCGCCGCCAGCAAACCCCATGCCGACCTCGTGATCGCTATCAAGCTGCTCTTCGAAATTCTGAATATAGAGAACCAGCCGCTCATAGGCCCATTGCGCAGGAGATTTCTGGTCCAGCGGAACTGACCCAACGACAGCTGGCAAAGGGATTTGTTCAGGGGTTTTGGGTGCGTCGGGATCACTATGCGCCACACAGGCATCGGGCAGCACCGCCCCTTCAACAGCCTCGGCCGTGGTTTTAATCTCGTCGTCCATCAGGCCCCTCTTTTCCGGGTCTACGCCCTTTGCCAGATCCAGGCATCATCGTCACGACGATAGCGCGTAACCAGTCCCAGATGATAAAGATGATTGAGATGGGCCATGGATTCAACCAGTGCCAGGCCATATTCACCCTCACCTATCGGTCTTTTGAACAGGGTGACAAAGCAATCAGCCGCTGTGCGCGGCTCAGACAGGAAATCCTGCAACCTTTCAAGCGCCCCATGATGATTATCGATCAGCTGGCGCATTCGGGCCGGCAGGCCGGAAAAGGGCAGCTTGTGACCGGGCAAAACAAGATGATCATCCAGAGCATACTGCTTCAGCCGCTCGCACGCTTCCAGCCATTCGGCAACCGGATCAGCCTCGGGCTCGGTCGCATAAACCCCGATATTGGGCGAAATGGACGACAGGATCTGATCACCGGCAATCAGCAACGGTTCTTCGCGACACCAGAACGTAGCATGTTCCGGCGCGTGGCCATTGCCCATGCGGATATCCCAGGTACGACCACCCATTTTGATCACTTCGCCTTCCTGAATGCGCCTGAAACCCAAGGGCATCGGGGCAACGATATCGGAAAACAGAAACGGGCGCTCCTTCAGCCGCTTCTGGTAAATCTCGGCTTCCATACCCCCGGCACGGTAATGCAGCAGGGTTTCCTCTTTCTGCACTTCATGCGTATCGAGCGTCAGCATACGGGCAAACAACCAAGCTGTGCGGGTAGTCCAGAGCTCAGCGCCAAAATCGGTCTGCAACCAGCCAGCCAGCCCGATGTGATCCGGGTGATGATGGGTGGCAATGACACGACGGATCGGCTGTCCTGCCAGCGGGCCATCCATCATCTTTTGCCAGATCGCGCGGCTGCGTTTGGAGGCAAAGCCGGTGTCGATCACTGTCCAGCCATCGGTTTCCCTGAGCGCATAAATATTGACATGGTCAAGCTTCAGCGGAAGCGGCATACGAAACCACAGAATACCCTCGGCAATCTCGGTCGCCTCACCTTCGTCCGGAAAGGACTCATAGGGATACCTGATCGGGGTCATGCCACCATCCATCTTTTCACCTTCCAATCCCTAACCCGCCAGAGCCTCGGCTGAAAAGGCGTAAAGGCTGCGCTTGCCTTCACGGGCCTGAGCGCAGAACGCATCATAATGGATCATCTGCTGTCGAATGAAGAATCGCGCAAGCTCCGTGCGCGGGCCACTGCACCCTTCGGCCAGAGCGGCCTTGAGAAGATAATGCCCACCCAGAACCAGTGCAAAAGCCCTGAGATACGGCACAGCCCCGGCAAAGCGGTCATTGATGTCGGTCTGTTCCAGCATCCAGTTGGTGGTGGCGATAAGCCCCTGTTCGCCAGCCCCAAGAAATGCCGCCAGATCGGGGAGTTTTTCTTCGGCCAACGCTATTGTCTGGCTGACTTCAGACAACAGGCCATAGGCAGCCTTGCCGCCATCCATCAGCTTGCGCCCAACCAGGTCCATCGCCTGAATACCGTTAGTGCCCTCATAAATCGCTGTCACCCGGACGTCGCGCGAATATTGCGCGGCCCCGGTTTCCTCGATGAACCCCATGCCGCCATGCACCTGCACGCCAAGATGCGCCACCTCGTTGCCGGTATCGGTGCCAAAGGCCTTGGCGATCGGTGTCAGAAACGCGGCTTTGGCCGCCCAGTCCGCATCGCTGGTTGCTTCAGCCATGTCGATGGCAACCGCCGTCGCATAGACAATCGCCCGCGCCGCCGAGGTTTGGGCCTTCATCGACATCAACATCCGGCGCACATCGGCATGATCGAGAATGGTACCGCTGCCACCCGCAACCAAAGTTTTGCCCTGTTTGCGCTCCTGTGCGAATTCCAAAGCATGTTGGTAAGCCGCCTCAGCCACGGAAAGACCTTGCGTGCCAACACCCAGACGCGCGTTGTTCATCATCGTGAACATGGCTTTCATTCCGGCGTGTTCAGCCCCGACCAGCCATCCGTTGGCCCCATCAAATTCCATCACGGCTGTGGGTGAGCCATGAATGCCCAGCTTATGCTCAAGCGAAACAACTTTCAGCGTGTTCGCAACCCCCGGTTCGCCGTTTTCATCAGGCAGGTATTTCGGCACCAGAAACAGCGAAATTCCCTTGGTTCCCGGCACTCCATCAGGCAACCGCGCCAACACTAGGTGGCAGATATTGCCAGCAAAATCACTATCCCCCCAGCTGATGAATATCTTCTGGCCAGTAACCGAATAGGTCCCGTCACCATTGGCAACCGCCTTGGAACTCAGCGCGCCAACGTCCGATCCGGCCTGTGGTTCGGTCAGGTTCATGGTGCCGCACCACTCACCGGAAATCAGTTTCGGCAGGTAGAGCTGTTTCAGCTCATCCGATGCGTGATGCTCCAGTGCCTCGATCTGACCCTGACTCATCAAAGGGTTCAGACACAGCGCCAGACAGGCGCTGCTCATCATCTCGTTGACCGCTACGGCCAGCGTCTGCGGCAGGCCCATACCACCATATTCAGGATTGGCGGATATACCGATCCAGCCGCCCTCGGCGATGGCCTTGTACCCATCGGCAAATCCCGGCGATGTGCGCACCACACCGTTTTCCAGCACGGCCGGATGCAGATCGCCACTACGTTGCAAGGGAGTCAGAACCTCCTCTGCAACGCGCGCGCCTTCGGTAAGGATGGCAGCCTGCAGATCTCCGCTGACTTCCTCAAACCGCTCGGTTTTGGCCAGCTGGCCCATACCAACCACATGTTCAAACAGAAATTGCAGTTCCGAAACCGGCGCGCGATAGGGCATCTTTTCTTCTCCCAGACCCAAAGACCTTTGCAACAGATCACGCCAGCCGTTATGTCAGCCGTGATCTGGCGCTTTCATAAAGTTCGAGTGCTGCCCATAACAACAGAAACGTTACGACACAATGGACCGGACCACCACAGAAACGCTTTGCCCCGACGCAGCAGGGATCGCCCGTGCGGTGACGATCTGGCGGGCCGGTGGCCTCGTCGCGTTTCCCACCGAGACTGTTTACGGCCTGGGGGCGGATGCGGAAAACGGAGTTGCGGTAGCCCGGATTTTCGCGGCTAAGGGGCGGCCTTCGTTCAACCCTTTGATCATCCATGTCGCCGATCTGGATACTGCCCGACGCTTTGCGACGTTCAGTGACATTGCCGAACGTCTGGCACAAGCCTTCTGGCCCGGTCCACTTAGTCTGGTTCTGCCGGCCAGGAACGGCTCCGGGCTTTCCTCACTGGTGACTGCTGGGTTGGAAACTGTGGCCATCCGCATCCCAGAAAACCCGCTGGCACAAAAACTTCTCAACGCCTTTGGCGGTGCCATAGCAGCCCCTTCGGCAAACCCGTCCGGGCAGATCAGCCCAACAGGCGCGTCGCATGTGTTAACGGGTCTTGCTGGCCGGATTGATGCCGTCATCGATGGCGGCGATTGTGTGGTTGGGCTTGAATCAACAATCGTCGATCCAAACCACACACCTCCCCTGTTGCTCCGCCCCGGCGGTCTGCCGGCCGAAGCTCTTGCGGCGATGCTGGGAACTGACCTTGCCCGCAGCGAAACACCTGACAGGCCGGTGTCACCGGGCCAGCTCACCTCACACTACGCGCCATCAGTGCCGCTCCGGCAGAACATCACAGCACCACAAAGCGACAGCTTGTGGCTGGGCTTCGGCCCGGACTGCCCGGAAGCCGATGCAAATCTTTCCCCGAATGGCGATCTTCATGAAGCGGCAGCCAATCTCTTTGCCTGCCTCCACCGGCTCGACGAAAAAGCCTGCGAAACCGGAAAAGCGGTGATCAACGTCGCCCCGATCCCCGATCACGGGCTTGGAATCGCAATAAATGATCGTTTGAAGCGCGCCGCGGCGCCACGTGAAAGCTAGGGCTCAGGCCGTCCCGCCAGCAGCGGAAAGAAAGCTCGGCGATATCCCAAGCGAGGCCAACGCCGCCTGCCACTTATCGCCATCACCTTCGTTGAACACCAAATCATGGCTTGCCTCGCAGGTCAGCCAGCCATTGGCCTGCAATTCGCTTTCAAGCTGTCCCGGTCCCCACCCCGCATAGCCCAGCGCCAGCAGGCAATCCTTTGGTCCATCACCGTTGGAAATGTCTTCCAGGATATCAAGCGTCGCGGTCATGCCGAAACTGTCATCAACCGTAAGCGTCGATTCTGCACTTTCATAATCCCGCGAATGCAAAACAAATCCACGCCCATGTTCCACAGGGCCGCCAAAATGCACCTGAATCTGCCGCGCCTCGCCCGCTGATTTCATGTCAAGCTGCTCCAGCAAATCGCTGAAACGCAAATCCGGGGCTGGTTTGTTGACAATCAGACCCATCGCGCCATCTTCGGAATGGGCGCACATATAGATGACCGAACGCTCAAACCGCGCATCCCCCATCGACGGCATCGCTATCAGGAGTTTGCCATCAAGGTGCTTGCTTTTCTTAGGTGTTTTCATCCTCTTAAGATGACCGTGTCCTGTTCACGTTTCAAGTACCAATCACGATGTTGCAGAATCCGTCGCCTGATTGTGATTTCCCCGCATGAGCCAAAACCTGTAGGCTGGCGTAATGAATAAAACGATATGGGCAACATGACTCTCAAACAAACCGTGCTGGCCGCTCTGCTTGCGCCGCTCCTTGCAAATACGTCGCTGGCGCAGGAATCCGTGGCTGATCTGAACGACATCGTTCAGGTCGATCTCGCTGCAGGCTGGCGGCTTGAAAACGGGACCCATATGGCCGCGCTGAAAGTCGCGCTTGCACCGGGTTGGAAGACCTACTGGCGGGTCGGTGGCGAAACCGGGATCGCACCGCGCTTTGACTGGACCGGATCAACCAATCTTGGCAACGTCACCTACCACTGGCCGCGCCCCGACATCCTGTGGGCCGACGGGATGCAGATCATTGGCTATAAGAACGAGTTGGTCCTGCCGATCGAGATCACACCCCAGGCCGATCAAGGGGATATCTCAGCCGCGCTCAGCGTTGAAATAGGTGTATGTCGCGATGTTTGCATTCCGGTAAGTATGGAAGTTACTGCTAATCTTGCCCCAAAAAGCGATGAGGATCGCTTCCTGATTGAACTGGCGATGAGTGAAGGGGCTATCCCCGGCGAAAGCGCCGGCCTCAGGTCTGTCAGCTGTGCGCTGTCTGAGATAGAAGACGGCTACCGCCTGAACGCAGAGTTTACACTACCCCTGCGCTCGACCCACCCTGAGGTTGTGGTGTTTGAATCCAGCCAGCAGGACGTCTGGATTGCCCCGGCTACCAGCCAGCGCAGTGGCGACAGGTTGAAGGCTGAAACCTCGCTGATCAGCTATGCAGGCGGGCAATTCATCGTTGATCCCGACGAACTCAGGGTCTCCATCATCGGTTCTGAAACTGTGGTCGAACTCGGTGGATGCCCGCGGGGTTGAGTGCGCCTGATGGGTGAAGTCTGCCCTGATACCGACAGTCCTTTCGGACGACTCATTTGAGAAAAACGCCAAGGGCGAAGCCCGCCGCGCATCGCCGACGCGCACCCACGCGGCGGCGATTGGCTGAAGTAGGCGCAAGGCTGAGAGGTCGCACGCGTTTGATTGGTATAAAGTGGTGGAACATAGACGTTCGGATCGCCTCCGCGCGCGTCGGCAATGCGCGGCTCGTTGCCAAATGGCCAATCATCCACTCAGAGGCCGAATCCGGCCGATTAGCAAAGACCCTCTAAAAGTCATACGAGTGGATCGATGCTATTAAAGCCAGATGCGGGACGCAGACTATTCCCTCCACATCTGCCGAAAAACCACTGCAGAAACCGCAATTGCGCCCAGACAAATCACCGCCATTGCCAACACAAAAACAGCCAGTGCAAGCAGCGCCGGTGCGGCATTTCCAAGCTCGCCCGCCAGATAAACCATCGGCGCTGACAATGCGCCGTAAAGCGCATAATGCCCCACACTCAAAGCGAAAACCACCGCGCCCAGCGCCATCGCCGCAAGCAAGATCAACCGCTGCGACCAGACCACATGCCGCCCCGTCAGCATCCTGCGAAAACCCCGCATTCTGATCGCAATATCACGCTGAACCGCCAGAAGTGAAGGCACGACCAGCAAGACCAGCACCAGCCCGAACCCCAGCCCATAGCAAAGCGTAATCACCGTCGGTTTCAAAAACTGCGCCTGACGGGAGGTTTCAAACAACAGCGGCATCAACCCAAGAACAGTCGTCAAAGTGGTCAGCAACACCGGCCTCAACCTGTCGCGCGCGCCGTCCAGAATGGCCGTCGTGATATCGCGGTCTTCTGCATATTCATCAACTGTGCCCACCAAAACAATGGAATCATTGATGATAATCCCGGTCATCCCGATCAAGCCTACAACTGTGAACATCGACAAGGGAATATCCCAGGCATTGTGACCATAGATCGTGCCGACCAGACCAAACGGTATAACCGCCATCACAACCGCTGGCCGCGTCCAGCTTGAGAATATCCAGGCGAGCGTCAGATAGATACCGATCAGCGCCAGTGTGAACCCCAGCTGTGCATCCGCCAGAAACTCGTTTTCCTGCTCCGACAATCCGGCCATGCGCCAGGCCACTCCATAGCTGCTTTCAATTTCCGGCAGAATATCGTTGCGCAACACCGTCATGATCTCTTCCGCCCGGCGTGGATCGTCTTCGGATACATCACCCGTGACCGACAACACCCGCAATCCATCTTCCCTGAGGACCGAGGCGAAACCGACCTTGGTCGTGACCGTGACGATATCGGCAAGCGGCACATAAGCCCCTGCCGGTGTGCGCATCATGGTTCGGTCCAGAAAATCGGCTGTCATCGCGTCATCAGGCAACTGCACCCGGATATCGGCCGAACGCACACCCAAAGGATAACTCGCCGCTGTTATGCCGTTCAGGCGCTGCCGCAATTCGCGGCCAAGCGCATCAATGGTAAACCCCAGAGCCTGCCCCTGAGGGGTCAGATCAAGGATCAGTTCGTCCTTGTCATAGGCCAGATCGTCTTCCAGCGACGAAACCTCGGGAAACTGTACAAGTGCCGTTTTCAGAGCCTCAGAAGCAGCTTTCAGCTTCTGCGCAGTGGCGCCGAACAATTGCACATCAATTGAATCGCCCCCCGGTCCTGAGCGCCAGCCGCGGAAACTGAGGGTTTCCAGCAAAGGGTGGCGGATGACGCTGTCCTGCAATTCGCCAAGAAACTGAAACGAGGAATAGGGGCGCAGATCCGCGTCGATCAACTCGATCGAAATCGCCCCCAACAGATCTTTTTCCTTGGTCGCCTCGCCTGACAGGCCACGCCCGGCAGTTCCGCCCAGTTCTGCCATCACGAAATTGACCGGGTTGGTACCAAACTCCGCCTCATATTTCTCGCCCAGCGCGTTGGCGGCTCGCTGTAATTCGCGCATCATTTCCTTGGTGTCCTGGCGATCTGCCCCCGGCACCATGGCGAAATTCCCGGTGATCGAACCGCGCTCGGGCGCATTGAAAAAGCGCCAGGTCACATCACCCGCGATGAACAGATTAACCTGTGACGCCAGCACCAGAACAACCGCTGCCAGCACCGGATAGCGCAGCCAGATGACCCAACCCATTGCCGGGCGGAACACATGGTCACGGAACCAGGAAAAACCGATGTTGAACACGTGGCTTGGCCAGTCATACCAATGGCGCTTTTTCGCCGCTTCAAGTGCGTGGCTCATGTGGTGCGGAAGGATCAGGAAACACTCCATCAGCGAGGCCAGCAACACCACGATCACGGTAAACGGAATATCGGCGATCAACGAGCCGAACCGCCCCCTTATCGCGGTGAGGGCAAAAAACGCGATCACCGTTGTGATCGTCGCCGAAATCACCGGCGACGCCATCCGCCGCGCCGCGTTTTCTGCCGCATTAACCGGGCTTTCACCCAATCGCCGGGCGCGGAAATCGGCGTGCTCACCAACCACAATCGCATCGTCAACGACAATGCCCAGCGTGATGATCAGCGCAAACAGCGACACCATGTTGATCGTCAGACCCGAGACATACATCAGGGCAATTGCAGCCGACATCGCCACCGGAATACCGGCAGCCACCCAAAAGGCCGTGCGTGCGTTCAGGAACAAAAACAACAGCAAAACCACCAGCCCCAGCCCGACCGCGCCATTGTCCAGAAGGATATCCAGACGATCACTGATCGCCTCGGCCCGCGTGCGGATAAGCCTGACCTTGACCCCTTCCGGCAAGGTTCGCTCAAGCTCGGCAGCCACCTCCGTCACCGTGGCCTGCAACGAGATCGCATCCCCCTGATCGGCCCGGTCCACCCGGATCGATATCGCCGGATCATCCCCGACGAAATAGCTGCGTTCGCGGGTGACACCGCTGACTTTGATCTCTGCCAGATCACTGACATAGAGTTTGGAACCATCCGCATTCGAGCGCAAAACAACCGCCCCGATCTCGTCAGCACTGCGCTTGGCAATACCGGTGCGTACCCGCGCCGACCCGCCTGCAACATCACCTGCCGGATCAACCTCAGCTTCCGCACCAACCGCCTCGGCGATCTGGGCGAGACGGATATCATGCCGGATCAGGGCAGCCTCGCTCACCTCGACGGTTGTTTCAGGCGCGCTGACACCGCGGATCGTGGTGCGCGTCACACCTTGCCGAAAGAGCAGGGTGACGAACTCATCGGCAAATCGGGCAAGCTGATCGGTGGAAACCGGCCCGGTGATCACGACATCGGTCACCCGGTCACGCCAGTTGGCACGGGTTACCGTGGGCTCCTCGGCCTCGGCAGGCAGCCCCGTCACACCGTCAACGGCGACTTTCACGTCTTCGCCGGCGCGCGCCATGTCATAGCCCGGCTCAAATTCCAACCGTATCGAGGCGCGGCCTTCGTAAGAAGTTGAATTCGTGGTCTTGACCCCTTCAACCACCAGCAACGACGGTTCCAGAAGCTGGACAATCGCATTGTCGACATCCTCCGGACCGGCGCCTTCCCAGACAACCGTTACGACAACCCTTTCGATAACCACGTCAGGAAAAAACTGCGACCGTATCTTGGTGGCTGCAATGACCCCCAGAACAATCATCACGACCAGCATCAGGTTGGCCGCTGTCCGGTGACGGGTGAAGTAGGACAAAAGGCCTGTGGCCGGTTTTGCCGATGCACCCCGCGCTGCCATATCAGCCACCCATCCGGGCTTCGATCCTGGCGATCATGGCTGCCGGAACCTTGTCCTGTTTCAGCCGCGTGATAATGCGTTCCTTGGCGTCTGCCGGAATTCTTTTGTTGTTTTGGATAAAGTTCAGCAAAGCAGCGCGACGTTCCTCGCTCAACTCGATCATTTCAGGCGCTGCTGGCTCTGCCGCATCGGCCCCTTCACGGCGCACCGGCTTCACCCTGATCCCTTCCCCCAGAAATGGCGAGCGGGCCTCAACCACCTCTCGACCGGCAAGACCACGCCCGCGCAGGATGACCAGATCGCCCTGCTTGCGCAAAACTTCGGACTGTACCTCGACCAGACGATCATTTTCACCAAGCACCAGAACCTTTCCCGCTGCGTCAACCGCAACCGCAGGCAGAATTACCGTGTTTTCAATCGGGGGTTCTGAAACCTCGACGGTGACGAAATCGCCGGGCCTGAACCGCGCTGCACCTTCGCCGGGCAGTTGCGCAAATACCTGCCGTCCGGTCTGGCCTTCGCCAACCTCGGCGCTGACCCTCTCGATAGTACCTTGGGCAATCACGTTATCTCCGAACATATCAAGCGTGACCGTCACCGCGCCCTTCGCCACGCCCTGATTGGCCGCGATCAGACGGGCGAACTGCGTGGTGGAAACGCGGAAAGATACTTCCAGTGCACCCGGATCAATCAATCGCCCGATCTTTTCGTTGGTGCTGACCAGCCCTCCCTGAACCACACTGACCGTCGATAGAATGCCGTCAAATTCCGCATAAATTTCCGTATTTGCCAGCCGACGCTCAGCCTCATCCAGCCGGATCTGTTGCCGTGCCGCCGCCGTGGCCGCCCGGTTGACACGCGCCGCGGCCGAGGCTTCCGCCTGCCGCTTGCCCAACACGGCCTGACGGGCCGAGGCTTGCGCCAGGGCCGCCGTCTCAACCGCCGCTTCCGTTCCCACACCCCGCTCGCGCAGGTTTCGCTGGCGTTCCAGTGCTGCTTCTCGCAACGTCACCTGATCTCGTGCCGCCAGCAATTCATCGCCCGCCAATAACAACGCCGCCTTGGCTTCTCTTTCTTCAGCCTTGGCTTCGTTCATCTCGGTTTCAGCCAGATCAAGTGCGGTCTGCGCGTCCGCCGGATCAAGCCGGATCAGCAATTCCCCTTCGCTTACCTGCCCGCCTTCAACAAAGCTTGCGGACATTTCAAGGATCGTGCCGCTGATCGGTGCACGCAGGTCGAGCGTGCGGCGACTGCGAACCTCGCCAAAGGCGCGGATTGTCGGGTTGGCCGTCACCATCTCTGCAAGGATCACGTTAACCGCAAAAACCCGCTCGCGCGCCGGACGCGCCTTGCTTTCACTGGCCCAGCGCTCTTCCAGCGTCGTGCGCACCGATCCAGCCGCCAAGGCCAGCAGACCAATCGTGATCGCCAGCAAAAACAGACCCATCAAAGAGCGTTGCATGAATTTCAACAGTCACCACCTCCGAAAAAGGTGCCGCTTGGGCAGGGCGCAAGCCTATCACCACGTGTGGGTAAGTCCAACTCTATGGAGTTAAACGATTTGTGAGGCTATTTCCGTCGCTTGTTTTCTTCAAGCCGTGGCATGATTTCCACAAAATTGCACGGCGGGTGCCGGTAATCGAACTGATGCACCAGAATATCGTCCCATCCGTCCTTGCAGGCCCCGGTCGATCCCGGCAGGGCAAACATATAAGTCCCGTTCACCACACCACCACAGGCGCGGGACTGCACCGCCGAGGTGCCGATTTTCTGCATGGAGATCATGGTGAACATGGTTGAAAACGCATCAATCTCTTTTTCATAGACATCCCGATGCGCCTCGACCGTGACATCACGCCCCGTCAGACCGGTACCACCGGTCGAAATTACCGCATCGATCCCCGGATTCTTCGACCACTCCATCAACAGCGCCGCAATCTCGCTGCGCTCGTCGCGCAAAACCTGACGATCCGCCACCGCATGACCGGCACCCTCGATCCGGTCAACCAGCGTCTGACCCGACCGATCCTCGGCAAGCGAGCGGCTGTCTGACACGGTCAGTACCGCGATGTTGAGCGGGATGAACGGGTTCCCCTCGCCGATTTTTGACATCAAATTACCCTTTCAGTCTTGCGCGCAAATTCAAGAGATCAGCCCAGGCCTCGCGCTTGGCAATGGGGTTGCGTAACAGATAGGCCGGATGAAACATCGGCAGGGCCGGCAGGCCGAAAACCTCGGTCCAGTTGCCGCGCAGCCGGGTGATACCCCGACGGCCCAGCAAAGCCTGACAGGCAATATTTCCCATCGGCACAAGAATATCAGGTGCTGCCAGCTTGATATGCCGCTCCAAAAACGGTTTCAGCATGGCAATCTCTTCCGGCAGCGGATCGCGGTTTTGCGGCGGACGCCAGGGCAGGACATTGGCGATGTAAACCGCCTGATCCGCCTCACTTGCCTTGCGCGACAGATCAATCGCCGCCAGCATCTTGTCCAAAAGCTGTCCGGCACGCCCGACAAAAGGAAACCCTTCGATATCCTCGTCCCGCCCCGGAGCCTCGCCAACGATCATCACCCGCGCCACCGGGTTGCCATCAGAAAACACCAGATTGCGCGCGCCTTTTTTCAACTCGCAATGTTCAAAGCCTGCCAATGCCGTTTTCAAAGCGTTCAGATCAGCGGCCCCGGCAGCCATTTCCTGCGCCACGCTAACGGCCTCTGCACCCTTATCGGGGTCAGGTTCGGCAGGTCGGGGGGATGGTTTGGGTGCGGGTTTGGGTGCAGCGGCCAAAGCCTCAGCCTTAACCTCATAACGGTTCACCGGCGCATCGCCAATCGCCTCGGTTGCGCCAAGGTCGATCTGCCAGCGAAGCGCGTCAAGCGCCTGATCAAACTCCAGTTCCGCACTCATGAAGCAGGGATTCCTTTCGCTGCGAAACTACGCCTGCCCCTTGCTGGCGTAAATCCCTTGTTTGCCGCACCCCCGCCCCCTATAACCCAGGCGATAGCAGTCGGATGAATGAATGGTCTTTGCCGCAAAGCACCTGTTAGGGATCGAGCCTTTGTCAAAGGACGACATCCTGTCCATTCTCGATCTGGCCGATCACTATGTCAGCCTCAACCGCCAGTCCAACAAACATGCGGACGCGCTTACCGGGCTGACTCAGATCAACATGTTCTTTGAAAATTCCACCCGCACGCAGGCGTCATTTGAACTCGCCGGCAAACGGCTGGGGGCGGATGTGATGAACATGGCGATGCAGACCAGCTCGATCAAAAAGGGCGAAAGTCTGATCGACACGGCGCTGACGCTGAACGCCATGCGCCCCGATCTTCTGGTCGTGCGCCACCCCTCTGCCGGGGCGGTTAATCTTCTGGCCGACAAAGTGAATTGCGCCGTGCTCAATGCCGGTGACGGGCGCCACGAACATCCGACGCAGGCCCTGCTTGACGCCCTGACCATCCGCCGCGCAAAAGGGCGGCTGCACCGCCTCAATATCGCCATTTGCGGCGACATCACGCACTCCCGCGTTGCCCGTTCCAACATCATGCTTCTGGGCAAGATGGAAAACCGCATCCGCCTTATTGGCCCGAAAACACTGATGCCCTCAGGCATCGGGGATTTCGGCGTCGAGGTTTACGACGACATGCGCCAGGGGCTGAAAGACGTTGACGTGGTGATGATGCTGCGGTTGCAAAAGGAACGGATGGATGGCGGCTTCATCCCGTCAGAGCGCGAGTTTTATCACCGCTACGGGCTTGATTTCGAAAAACTGAGCCACGCCAAGGACGACGCCATCGTCATGCACCCCGCCCCGATGAACCGCGGTGTGGAAATCGACGGAACTCTGGCCGACGACATCAACCGTTCCGTCATTCAGGAGCAGGTGGAAATGGGCGTCGCCGTGCGCATGGCAGCAATGGACCTGCTGGCACGAAATCTGCGCGCGACCGAAGATAAGGGAGTGATGGTATGAGCGTTCATGACGATATCTACATGCCTTTTTGGCGCAAGTTCAGTTCAAACCCCTTAGGACCCTGCAAATTCACAAATCGCGAACCCGAACCAAAGACCAACAAAGACAGATTTGGTTACATGGTTTTAGGAGAAAAAATCGGTCTAGGTTTCCGCCCTATTGGAACAGTATCAAAGCAAAAAAATAGACTGGGCGTTGAGCTAATCACATCCAGTATGACGGGTAGAGAATTCGCGAAGAGCAATTTTAGTGCAATCATCCCCCCAAAACTCGGGAACCAAGTTGCAACACTTGAATATCCCGGCGACGAAACAAAGATTTCGATCACTTGGAGCCCAGTCGACATCGGAGACGAAAAACAGTGGCCTGCTTACTTCCTGTGGATCAGACTGGGAATTCACACTCTCGCTGATGTGTACGAGCCTCATATTGCCGGGTACGGTGAAGGTAGCTCTTATGGGTGAGTCTTGTTTCCTTAGATCGCGCGATAATAGGGGAGAGCGGATGTGACCACCCCCGGCTGGGAAGGCATACTGGACACAGACGAGGAAATCGTCTGGCAGGGCCGCCCGGGCGGCAAGGTGGTCTTGCGTGCGGGCAATATCGTGACGTTGCTCTTCG
This sequence comes from uncultured Rhodobacter sp., assembly GCA_964567685.1. Classification (GTDB taxonomy): domain Bacteria; phylum Pseudomonadota; class Alphaproteobacteria; order Rhodobacterales; family Rhodobacteraceae; genus UBA5972. The sequence goes on from CAZMNO010000007.1 coordinate 34,584, forward strand.
GGCTGTTCTTTGCCGGGTTCGCCGCTGTCTGGATGCTTACGGCCTCGATGGCGGGAGGATTCTTCTGGATGTTCGGCCTGATCCATTTCTTCGTCGGTCTCAGCGTGGCTTTCGGCGCGATCTACTGGAACGCCATCAAGCGCCGCAACAGCTGGTACACGCTCACCAACAAGCGCGCCTTTATTGCCAGCAATATGCCTCTGGTTGGAAAGAAACTGAAATCCTATCCGATTACTGCCGCGACGACGCTTGATTTTCAGGATGGTGATCCCGCCTCGATCTTTTTCGCAACCGAAACCCGAAGCACCAAGAACGGCACGCGCACCGTGCCCGTCGGGTTTGAACGCATCAAAGACGGGCGTGCGGTTTATAAGAAATTCCGCGATGTGCAGAAAAGTGCGGCATGACTGATCTCTTCCTGACAAACGCCCGCCTGATCGATCCTGAAGCCGGTACCGATACACTTGGCGCACTGCGTATCTCTGACGGGGTGATCAGCGAGATCGGCGCTTCGCTTCGCACCAAAAAGGGCGAGCTACAGCTTGATTGCCAAGGCAAATGCCTCGCCCCTGGCATTGTCGATATCGGCGTGAAAATTGGCGAACCAGGCGAGCGGCACAAGGAAAGCTTCCGTTCCGCCGGCAAAGCCGCCGCTGCCGGGGGCGTGACCACGATTGTCATGCGCGCCGACACGATCCCATCTATCGACACGCCGGAAACGCTGGCTTTCGTTCTCAACCGGGCGCGCGAGGAAACCCGCGTGCATATCCACCCGATGGCGGCGCTGACAAAAGGGCGCAATGGGCGCGAAATGACCGAAATCGGCTTTTTGCAGGATGCAGGTGCGGTGGCCTTTTCCGATGGCGACCGTGTGTGTGAGAACCCAAAAGTGTTTTTGCGTGCACTGGTCTATGCCGAGGCGCTTAATGCGCTTGTGATCGGCCATGTGCAGGACAAGGGCCTGAGTGACGGGGCGGCAGTGACCAGCGGCAAGTTTGCCACCAAACAGGGCTTGCCGGGTGTCTCGCCGATGGCCGAGCGCATGGGGCTGGAGCGTGATCTGGCGCTGGTTGAAATGACCCATACCCGCTATCACGCCGACCAAATCACCACCGCTGCGGCCCTGCCCGCGCTCAAACGCGCCAAGGAGGCGGGGCTTGATGTTACCGCCGGAGTGTCCATTCACCACCTGACGCTGAACGAGCTTGACGTTGGCGATTACCGCACCTTCTTCAAGGTCAAACCTCCGCTCAGGGCAGAAACTGACCGTGTCGCCACTGTCGAGGCGGTTGCCAGCGGTCTGATCGATATCATCTCCTCCATGCACACCCCGCAGGACGAGGAGAGCAAACGCCTGCCCTTTGAAGAAGCCGCCAGCGGTGCCGTGGCACTAGAAACGCTGCTGCCAGCGGCCATGCGACTGGTCCATGCCGGGGCGCTGGGTTTGCCGGGCCTGTTCCGTGCCCTTTCCCTCAACCCGGCGCAAAGGCTGGGGCTGCCGGGGGGGCGGCTGTCAACGGGCGCACCGGCTGATCTCGTGCTGTTTGACCCCGATGCGCCTTTCGTTCTCGACCGGTTCGGTCTCAACTCGAAATCCAAGAACACCCCTTTTGACGGTGCGCGAATGCAGGGGCGGGTGTTGGCGACATATGTCGGTGGCGAAAAGGTATTTGAGGCAGATCGCTGATGTTCCCGCTCATTGAATCGTCTCTGACAACTCTCACTCTCGTCGCCCTCGCCTCATACCTTCTGGGATCGGTGCCCTTTGGCATGGTTCTGGCGCGTCTGATGGGGCTGGGCAACCTGCGCGATATCGGTTCGGGCAATATCGGCGCGACCAATGTCCTGCGCACCGGCAACAAGCTGGCGGCCTTCCTGACATTGCTGTTTGATGCGGGCAAAGGGGCTTTGGCGGTGCTCCTTGCGACCCGCTGGATCGGCGCTGATGCTGCCCAACTGGCCGGATTATTTGCGTTTCTCGGCCACTTGTTTCCCGTCTGGCTAAGGTTCAAAGGCGGCAAAGGCGTTGCGACGTTTCTCGGCCTGCTTCTGGCAGTTAATTTCTGGGCTGGCCTTGCAGCCTGCATGACCTGGCTGGTGGTTGCGGTGCTGTTCAGGTTTTCGTCGCTTGCAGCCCTTGTTGCTGCCGCCGCCGCGCCGATCTGGCTTGTTGTCTTTGATCAGCCCGCAGCATCGGGACTTGCCATTGTGCTGGCTATTCTGATCTGGGTGCGCCATGGGGAAAATATCGGGCGCCTCATCTCGGGCAGAGAGTCAAAAATCGGCAAATCCTGAGCCAATATGTCTGGATCAACGGGGTTGCCCGACCGGTTCACCCCGGTTTAGGGTCACCGCGACCATCAAAAAAACTCGGAGGGCAGTAAATGGAATTCGACCAGGCCATCCGCGTCTGTTTCCAGAAATATGCAACCTTTTCGGGCCGCGCCCAGCGCTCTGAATTCTGGTGGTTTGCGCTGTTTTCAATGGTCGGCAGTCTGGTGGTCGGTTTGCTGGATTCAGTCCTCCTGAAAGCGGCAACTGACGATATCGGTCCTCTGAGTTCGATTTTCTCGCTGGTCATGCTGCTGCCCTCGATCTCGGTTGCCGTGCGGCGTTTGCATGATATCGATAAATCGGGCTGGTGGTGGTGGCTCTGGCTGGTGCCCTTGGTTGGCTGGATCATTCTGATCGTCTGGTATGCAAGCGTTGGGACCGCAGGATCAAATGATTACGGACCTGATCCGTTGGGTGGCAGCGACGGTGACGATTCCGGTGACCTGGACGAAGGGTCAACATATACAAGAACATCGATACCTAGCGTCCGCCGCGACTGAAACGACCGACATCGCCAGTTCAGGCATTACCAGTGCTGGTTGTCAGTTCTTTTGACAATCCAAATACCAGCACCACACCAATGCTGATCAACGCCGCAATAACCCAAATCGACAGCGACCAGTCGCCCCCTTTATCCACGACAAACCCGGCCAGCACCGGGCCAATAAGCTGCCCAAGCCCTGCCCCCTGAAACAAGAGGCCCGACAGCACAGGCACCTCTGATGGATCATGTGCCAAAAGCGGGATTGATGCCCAGACAGTGGCGGCCAGCACCCCGGCCGCGAAGGAAAACACAATTGACGCAGCAATACTGGGTATCAGGCCAAACTCCGGAGCAAACAGAACAACAGCCGTGATCATCATGCCAGCAAAAGACATCAGATAGAGCCCGCGCAGGCCAAAACCGTGATGCAGCAACCAGCCCCCCAGAATATTTGCCGCGATAAGTGCAATTGCCCCGGCAAATGAGATACCTGCAGCCCGGGTTGCAACCATGGTGAACTGATCGACCAGAAAGGTCGGCAAATAGGCCATTTCAATCAGGTTGGACGAGGAAAAGGCCACGAATATCCCGGTTGTCAGCAGAACATCCCGGCGAAACACCCTGAAGATCGGGGCAGGTGCCAGAGCCGCGGCCGGATTGCCCCGGTTGCGGGTCACTCCCCACAGGATCACCGCTGCCAGTGCTGGTAGCAATGCCGTTAGGCGGAACATGCCGCGCCAGCCGATCGCATCAAGAAAGAAGTGGGAAAGCGCCATCGACAGCGCCACGCCGCCCGGAAGCCAAACCGCCCAAAGCCCAAGTGCCACCATCCGGTCGCGCGGTCGGGTTGCGGGCTGGATAAGGGCGGGCATTGCGGTGACAGTCAGGGCAAATCCAACCGCCTCGATCACGCGGCTGATCAACAGCGCGCTGACCCCCACCGCCGAAGCGCCGGTGGCCGAGCCGATGATCACCAGCCCCAGCCCCAACAACCCGGCGCGGCGTGCACCGAACCGCCGCGTTACCGTGCCAAAGAAAATACCGACACTGGCCGCCATGATCGAAATCAGAGAAACATAGGTCGCCAGCAGGGTCAGATCGGCCCCGAATTCAGCCCTGATAAGCGGCAGGGTGGCCGCGGCTTTGCCCATCTGCAGGGCAATCGTGACACCGGCGAACATCGCCGCATAGACAAGCGCCCAGTCGGTACGTATCTGAGGATCAGTAGCTGAAATCGCCATAGATCCTCTTTAGGTCACAATCCCAGTCACCGTTATAAGCGGCTAACAACTCATCCGCAGGTGACCGCCCGTCGGCTACGGTCTCCTGTAAAGCATTCAGAAAATGCGTCTCGTCCGGCAACATGCCCCCTACACCGGGCATGGCGCGGGCCTTCAACCCGCTTTCGGCAATCTCAAGCACCTCGGCTGCCAGATCGCGCATCGGCTGCCCGCCAACCTCGGAATGAAGCCCCCCGACCGAGGCCATTACCCGCCAGTTCTCACGCGTTTCCGCATCCCAGTCACGGCAGATATCCCAGGCCGCATCAAGCGCCGTCTGGTCGTAAAGCAGTCCGACCCACAACGCCGGCAGCGCACAAAGCCGCCGCCACGGGCCGCCGTCAGCCCCACGCATCTCCATGAATTTCTTGATCCGTGCTTCAGGAAATATGGTCGTCAGGTGATCGGCCCAGTCGGACAGGGTTGGCGTTTCACCGGGCAGGGCGGGCAGCTCACCTTTCATAAAATCACGGAAGGACTGGCCCAAAGCATCGATATATTCACCGTCGCGATAGACAAAATACATCGGTACATCAAGGGCATAGTCAACATACCGCTCAAAGCCCATACCCTCTTCAAAGACAAAGGGCAGCGTTCCCGTGCGGTCGGCATCCAGATCGCGCCAGACCCGCGAGCGCCAGCTTTGATGGCCGTTCACCTTGCCTTCAAAAAATGGCGAATTGGCAAAGAGCGCTGTGGCAACCGGTTGCAGCGCCAGCGCTACGCGAAATTTCTGCACCATATCCGCCTCGGACGCGAAATCGAGGTTCACCTGCACCGTACAAGTCCGGTACATCATCTGCGTGCCATGAGTGCCGACCTCATTCATATACCGGGTCATCAGCCGATAACGCCCCTTGGGCATCATCGGCATCTGCTCATGCGTCCATTCCGGCGCTGCGCCAAGGCCGATAAAGCCGGCACCTATTTCATCGGCCAGCTCCTTTACCTCTTTCAGGTGCTCATTTACTTCGTCGCAGGTCTGATGGATCGTTTCCAAAGGCGCGCCGGACAGCTCCAGTTGCCCGCCCGGTTCCAGGCTGACATTGGCGCCGGCCTTGGTCAGGCCGATAATATTGCCCGCCTCGGTGACCTCATCCCAGCCATAGCGATCACGCAATCCGGTCAGCATTGCTTTGATCGAACAGGGTCCTTCGTAAGGCAGCGGCAGCAATGTGTCTTTGTTGTAGCCGAACTTCTCGTGCTCAGTACCAATGCGCCAATCCGCTTTTGGCTTGCACCCGTCAGCCAGATAAGCCGCAAGCTGGTCGTGAGATTCAATCGGTCCGCCGCCGGATTGTGGAATTGACATGGGGGAATCCTGTTTTACCTGAATGCCTGATCTGGTCGCACCTAATGGGTCTGTTTCGCTGCCTCAAGTCAAGGCACGAAATCCCGGTGGACCGCGCCAGATCACATCCCTTTGATCACTTTTGGCGTGAACTGCGGCAATCAGTTTTGCCGCTTCCATTCCCGGCAGGGCCGAAAAGGCATCAAAAAGCTTTTCCGAACCGGTCGCACTGATCGGAATGAACAATGTCGGACCTTCGGACTGTTTCAATACCCAGACCCGCCCGAACTGAATGGTCGTGCGCAGTTCCAGCCGCGTCATTGCCTCAAGATCGACAAAGGCACCACCGGCAGGGGTCAGGTAGGAGATGCGCCTTTCGGTCACTTCGACAAGGCCGGGGCCAGCCTGCCGCCCGGAAAAACGCGAGCGCTGGAAACTGACCCAGAAAATGGCGGCTCCGATCACCAAAAACACCAGCCCGATGGCTTCGGTCATCCAGTTGTAGCGCTGAATTCCGCGCCACAATAACCACAGCCCCAGCAACGCCAGCCCCCCTGCCCCGATGCTTTCACCCCAGCGGGCAAGCCAGCGCGTAAGTTCCGGGCGAATGAGACCCATCACCAGTCTCCCAGTGTGGATTGCCACAGGGCCAGCGCCGCAACCGCAGCCGTATCAGCGCGCAGCACTCTTGGCCCGAGGCTGATCGGGGTGACATTGGGCAGGCCGTTCAGTCGCGATTTTTCTTTCTCTGAAAACCCGCCCTCAGGCCCGATCAGAATTGCCCATTCCTCGGCCCATGGTGCCGCCTTCAGCGAAGCGCTGGCCCCGGCCAATGTTTCGTCGCAAAACAGGATTTGTCTTGTTTCCGGCCAGTCCGACAATACGGCGTCAAGCTTCTGCAAAGGTGCCACCTCAGGCACAAAAGTTCCGCCGCATTGCTCTGCCGCCTCAACGGCATGCGCCTGTAACCTGTCCTGCCTGATCCGCTCGGAATTGGTGAAATCCGTGGCCACGGGCACAATCCGCCGGGCGCCCATCTCTGCGGCCTTTTCAACAATAAAATCCGTACGCGCCTTTTTTATCGGCGCAAACAAAAGCCAAAGATCAGGGGGGATGGCCAGCGGTTTGCTCTGTTCATGGGCCAGCAGGATACCCCCGCGTTTGCCCGCCTTCACCACCTCAGCCTGCCACTCACCATCACGCCCGTTAAAAAGCGCCACGCAATCACCCTCTGCCAGCCGCATCACGGCAAAAAGGTAATGCGCCTGATCCCGCTCAAGCGGAACCGATTGCGCCGCCCCCAAAGGTGCGTCTACAAAGAGCCTGACTTTTGCCCGTTTATTGTCCATAGGCCCTTATCTATGTCGACCATCACCCGAACGCCAGAGCCCGATCACGACGGGCGGGTAGCCGACGCCACCTCGAAGAACTGGGTAGACCGTTTCTGCCCAGGGTGGTCGCGCCCCTATCTGCGCCTGTCGCGCGCCGACCGGCCAGCCGGCACCTGGCTGTTGCTGCTCCCGTGCTGGTGGGGGCTGGGGCTTGCGGTTGCCGCCGATCCGGCTGGGCCCGGTTGGCAGGATGGCTGGATTTTTCTGGCCTGTGGCATGGGCGCCTTTCTGATGAGGGGCGCGGGTTGCACATGGAATGACATCACAGATCGCAAGTTTGACGCCGAAGTTGCTCGCACCCGCTCGCGTCCGTTACCATCGGGGCAGGTCACGGTCACGCAGGTCACTTTGTGGATGATCGTGCAGGCCTTGCTGGCGTTCCTGATACTGCTGACGCTCAATTCCGCCGCGATCCAGCTTGGAATTCTGGCTCTGGTTCCGGTGGTGATCTACCCCTTTGCCAAACGTTTTACCTGGTGGCCACAGGTCTTTCTGGGCCTCGCCTTTAACTGGGGGGCCCTGCTTGGATGGGCGGCGCATACGGGATCGCTTGGCTGGCCGCCGGTCGCGCTTTATCTGGCCGGGATTTGCTGGACGCTGTTTTACGACACAATCTATGCCCATCAGGATCGCGAGGATGATGCCCTGATCGGCATCAAATCAACGGCGCGGCTGTTTGCCCAACAGACACCGATGTGGTTGCGCGGGTTTTTCGTCGCCTCGGTGTCGCTGATGGCATTGGCGGTCATTCTGGCCCTTGTTAAAAATGCCAGCCTGCCGGCGATGGGCTTTGCGCTCCTTGGTGCCTGGGCCTTTGGCTGGCATCTTGTCTGGCAGTTGCGTCGCCTTGATATCGACAATCCGGACAGCTGCCTCAAACTGTTTCGCGCCAACCGTGATGCCGGGTTCATTCCAGTTCTCTTTTTCGCCATCGCGACAATAGTTTGATTGAACGCAGCCATGCCAGGCGTTAGAAAGCATCGGCACGCCAACGGAGCCTCCAACTGAAATGAAGCGACTGGCCCTTTTTATCGGTGCACTGGTGCTGACACTTGCCGGTGCTGGCGCGTTTTTGGGTGCCAGCCTGATGGTCGACACGATCGAGCGGATTACCGACCGCGAAGTCAGTGAGGCCCTGAATGATGAAAAGCTCGACTGGGTCTCGGTGCGCACTGACGGTTTGTGGGTACATGTCTCAGGCGCGGCGCCTGACGAGGCAAGCCGGTTCAAGGCGTTAGGTGTTACCAAGCGCATGGTCAACAATGAACGCGTTGTTGATGCGATCAAAATCGTTGATCCGGACGACCTCGGGCCGCCAAAGTTTTCGCTTGAATTGCTGCGCAACGGCGACGGGATTTCGATGATCGGTCTGATCCCGGAAAGCACCGGGCGCGATTTCGTGCTGAAGTCCATCGACGATATCGACGATGAAACGACGGTCACCGATATGCTTGAAACCGCCGATTTTCAGGAGCCAGACGGCTGGAAAGAGGCAGTTGATTTTGCGCTGGACAGCCTGCGCTCACTGCCGCGGTCAAAAATTTCGGTCACGCCCATGCAGGTGGTGATCACCGCCATCACGGACAGTCAGGAAGAAAAGGCCGCGATCGAAGCCAAGCTGGAAAGCAACCGACCCGAAAAAGTGGCGCTGATCATGAAAATAAGCGCCCCTCGGCCTGTTATCACGCCTTTCAGCCTGCGCCTGATCAAAGATGAACTGGGCACAAGGTTTGACAGCTGTTCTGCCGACAATGAAGCGTCGGTGGCAAATATCCTGCATGCCGCTGAAATCGCCGGTCTTGATAAAGGAACCGGCCGCTGCGCAATCGGGCTTGGCGCGCCCTCACCCCGCTGGGGGGAGGCCGCCGTTACCGCCATTCGGGCGCTCAATGAACTCGGGGGTGGCAGTCTGACATTCTCGGACGCTGACATCACTCTTGTCGCCCATGACCGGACCAACCAGATCGATTTTGATCGTATCGTCTACAATCTCGAGCAAGGCCTGCCGGATGTTTTTTCGGTCCACGCGGTGCTGCCCCCAAAACCGGTTCTGGAAGGACAGGAAGGCGAGCCTGATGCACCCGAGTTTCTGGCAACCAAAAGCCCCGAGGGGCTGGTTCAGATGCGAGGCAGGCTCAGGGATCAACGCGCTCAGATATCGATCAACAATTTCGCCAAGGCGCAGTTTGGCGGTGAACATGTTCACGACACCACGCGAATAGATCCAAACTTGCCCGACGGGTGGCCCTTGCGCGTTCTGGCCGGGCTGGAAGCGCTGGCTAAACTGCACAACGGATCATTGCTGGTACAGCCCGAGATGCTCGAACTGCGCGGCGTCGCTGACCGGCCGGAAGTCAGCACCGAAGTGACCCAGATTTTTTCCGAGAAGCTGGGGGATTCATCGCGCTATCAGATTTCTGTTTCCTATATCGAAGCGCTGAACCAGCAGGAGCAGCTGCCAAGCCCCGAAGAATGTGTAGAGCGGATCAACGAAATTTTGACCGTACAACAGATTTCCTTTGCAACGTCCTCCACCAAAATTGAAGACGAGGCGATGGAGGTTGTTGAAAAGATTGCAGAAGCCATGGCGGATTGTTCCGAGGTCCCGATGGAAATCGGCGGTCATACCGACAGCCACGGGCGTGAGAAAATGAACCTGACTCTCAGCCAGGCCCGCGCCGAGGCTGTGCTTGACGCTCTCCTGAGCCTTGAGGTTCTGACGACATTCCTCAGCGCCAAAGGCTATGGGGAAAGCGAGCCGCTGGCAGATAACAAGACCGAAGAGGGCCGCAAGGCCAACCGGCGGATTGAATTTCGCCTGATCACCGAAGATACAAGCGAAGAGACAGACGAAACCGGCGAAAGCGAAGACAGCGCGCCGGAGGAATCCGCCAAGGAGGAAACAAGTGGGCAGGACTGAACTGGTCATCGTCACCGCAATCATTCTATTTCTGGCGTTCCTTCTGGGCTGGACAGGGCACTGGCTGTTCAGCCGCTTCAACCGGGTTGCCACCTCAAACGTCGCCGAGCTTGACCAGATGGCAAGCGCTTTGCACGAGGCCGAAGAAACCCGTGATGAGGCTATTGCTTATATGCAGGGACGCGAGGCTGAGCTGGCGGGCCAGCAGGTGCAAACCGAGGCAGAACTCGCCGCGGCGATGGAAGGCCTTGGCGAAGCGCGGCGCGAGGTTGCCGAACTGCGCGCCTATATCGAAGAAAATTCCTGAGTTTTCCGGCAAGATCCCGTCAGACCAGCCTCACCAGCGATCCAGCGATGCCTCGTCTTCCACCTTGCTTTCAACCCATTTCTCACCCGATTTGGTGATTTCCTTCTTCCAGAACGGGGCGCGGGATTTCAAGTAATCCATCAAAAACTCGGCCGCTTCAAAAGCATCTTTCCGATGCGCTGAAGCCGTCGCCACCATCATGATCCGTTCACCCGGTTTCAGCGCCCCATACCGATGGATGATCAGGCAATCTGAAAGCGCCCAGCGCTCACGTGCCGTGGTTTCAACCGCACTCAGCGCCGGGCCGGTCATCGCCGGATAATGCTCTATCTGCATCTCAAGAAGACTGTTTTCGGGGGTATCGCGCACCAGTCCGGTGAAGGTTACCACAGCCCCAGCGCCCTGCCCGAATCCGGCAAGCTCTAAAGCCAGGTCAAAATCCTCGGCCTGAACACGATTGCTCACATCAGCCCCCGGTCATTGGCGGAAAGAAAGCCACTTCGCGCGCATCCTTGAGCGGGGCATCAAAATCCACCAGAGTCTGATCCACTGCCACCCTTATCGCATCAAGGTCACTCAGCGCCAGGGCGTACCGTTCCTCGCGCTCACGCAGTTCTTCAATCAGATCAGCCACGGTTTTCGCAGTTGTCGCAAGCTGCTCCTTGGGAACGCCAATGCGTTCACGTACCCAGGCAAAATAGAGAATGTCGATCATCAATCCTCGTCTTCATTGAGATATGGGCGTGATTTGCGATAGTAATCCACACCGGTCAGCGCGGTCAGCCCCGCTGCCAGCCACAAAAGGACAATGCCCGCATTGTAACTATAGATATACCCGCCATATTTCCACCGCAGCCCGAAAACATCTTCCTCCACGCCTTCAAGAACGCCGATAAGAAACTCGCGTTCCATGGCAAAGGACACGACGGCAAAATAATGCTCGAACAACAGATGTGCAAACAGTACGACGACGGCGACCATCTGCACCATTGTTTTCCACTTCGCCAGGCGGGTCACCGGCAGTGAAGCGGATTTGCTGCCCAGAAACTCGCGCAGCCCGGAAATGAATATTTCGCGAAAGATGATGATCATCGCCGGAATGACAAAAAGTGTGGCGCCCTGATAAAGAATTGCCAGCATCACAAGTGCCACGATTGTCATCGCCTTGTCGGCAATCGGATCAAGCATCTTGCCAAAATTGCTGACCTGCTTCCAGCGCCGCGCCAGAGCACCATCAAAATAGTCGGTCAGTGCCGCGGACAAAAACAGGAAAAGCGCCGCCCAGTCGGCCCAGGGACGCGGAAGAATCTCGTAGACAGCCACAAGCGCAGGTGCCGCGATCAGGCGCAGAACGGTCAGGGTATTGGGAATGGTCCAGCGCATCTATTGTTCCGTATCTTACAAGGCTGATCTTATCTAAACCTTCATCCGCGATCATGGAAGAAGTCATGTATAGTTTCTGCCAGTGTGTCGGAAATACCCTCGACCGACTTGAGGTCAGAAAGGCCGGCACGACTGACCGCCTTGGCCGACCCGAAATGCGCCAGCAAGGCACGTTTTCGCCCAGCCCCGACGCCCGGCACATCGTCAAGCGGTGTCGCCCCCACGGCCTTGCTGCGCTTGGCGCGATGGGCCCCAATGGCAAAGCGATGCGCCTCATCGCGCAGGCGCTGAACGAAATAGAGCACCGGGTCGTTATGCCCCAGCGCAAACGGCCGTTGCCCGGTCCGGTGAAACTCCTCTTTGCCCGCATCCCGATCCAGCCCTTTGGCAACCCCGACAAACGGAACGTCGTTAACGCCAAGCTCCGCCATGATCTCAGCAACCGCAGAAACCTGCCCGGCCCCACCATCGATCAGCAGAAGATCAGGCCAGTTATCGCTCTTCCGGTCTGGGTCCTCTTTCAACAGGCGTTTGAAACGGCGTGACAGCACCTCTTTCATCATGCCGAAATCATCCCCCGGCGTCAGCGTCTCATCCTTGATGTTGAATTTCCGATAGGCCGATTTCAGATACCCCTCGCGCCCCGCAACGATCATGCCACCAACCGCATTGGTGCCCTGAATATGCGAGTTATCGTAAACCTCGATCCTTTCCGGCGGCGCATCCAGATCCAGCGCATCGGCCAGCCCGGCCAGCAGTTTTGCCTGCGCCGTAGTTTCCGCCAGCCGCCGACCCAGCGATTCACGCGCGTTGCGATAGGCGTTTTCGATCAGCTCGGCCTTTTCGCCGCGCTTTGGAACCAGCAATTCAACCTTACGGCCAAGCTTGTCGCTGAGCGCTGTCTGCATCAGATCGGAATTTTCGATCTCATGTGACAGCAGAATCATCCTTGGCGGCGGTCGGTTTGAATAGAACTGCCCGAGAAAAGCCTCCAAAAGCTCTGCCGTTTCCGCCCCCGACCCGGTGCGCGGGAAATAGGCGCGGTTGCCCCAGTTCTGATTGACGCGAATGAAAAACACCTGCACACAGGCCTGCCCGCCCTCCTGATGCACCGCAACGATATCGGCCTCGGTCACACCCGCCGGGTTGATCCCTTGCGCTGACTGAACTTGCGTGAGGGCGCGAATGCGGTCGCGCAGGGCTGCGGCGCGTTCAAATTCCAGCGCCGCACTGGCCTTTTCCATCTTTTCCGCGAGATCAGCCTGAATATTCGTCGATCGCCCCGACAGAAACCGGGTCGCATCATCAACCAATGCGTCATAATCCGCTTCAGAAATCCGACCGACACAGGGGGCAGCACAGCGGGCAATCTGGTAAAGCAGGCAGGGTCGGCTGCGGGTCGAAAACATCGCATCCGTGCAATTTCTGAGCAAAAAGACCTTTTGCAGCTGATTGAGCGTCCGGTTCACCGCCATCGCCGAGGCGAAAGGCCCGTAATATTCCCCCTTCTCGCTGCGCTTGCCGCGATGTTTCTTGATCTGCGGAAAGGCGTGTTCACGCGAAACCAGAATATTCGGGAAGCTTTTGTCATCCCGCAGTAGCACATTATAGCGCGGCTTCAGTTGCTTGATCAGATTTTGCTCCAGCAACAATGCTTCGGTCTCTGTCTTTGTGGTCAGAAACATCATTGAGGCCGTGGCCGAAATCATCCGGCCGATCCGGGCCGAATGCCCCGTGGCTTTGGCATAGGACGAAACCCGCTTTTTCAGGTTGCGGGCTTTGCCGACATAAAGCACCGCCCCCTTCTCATCGAGCATTCTGTAGACACCGGGCGAATTATCTAGCGTTTTGAGATAGGACTGGATGCAGCGATAACCCAGAGGTCGCGCGCCCTCTTTCAGGATGCGTCCCTCTTCTTCATAGGCCGGGTTGTCGTGGGTCTGGCTCATCGGGTCACTTATAGGTGATTCTCGGTTGCTGTTCTTCAAATAGTCATCAATATCAAGGAAAAACCTGTCCACGAATCCTGTGGATAAGTCTGAGGAAAAATCAAGCGAGTCAGGGTTTTCTTGTTTGATAGAGGGGATTTCATCGCTTTGCCTATTTTTTAGGCACAATTATAAGCCGTTGATAATAAACACGATTTTTTACGTATTTGGCCAAATTCTTGATTTCATTAACTAAATTGTGATCGCTCGGTCAAATTCGGCTTGCGGGTGGAAAAACAGCGTCACCCTTCACCGCAACATGCCCGGAACATTCTATTCAATCCCCAGTACATCGGGGGTTCGCCAGCTCAGATGTTGGCCACCATCAATGCACAAAAGCTGGCCAGTCAGGGCCGGTGAATTGAGAATAAAACTCATCGCAGCAACGATATCTTCCGGGCTACTGCCCCGTTCCAGAACGGTATTTTTTCGCTGTGCTGCGAAATGCGCAGGTGATTGCCGGGCACCCTGCATGGTCGGTCCGGGTCCAATGGCATTGATGCGGATTTGCGGTGCGAGGGCCCGCGCAGCCGTCTGAGTGAACGCCCAAAGCCCCATCTTGGCGATCGTGTAACTCATGAATTCGGGTGTCAGTTTACGCACCCGCTGATCGATCATGTTGATCACACAAGCGCTTGCCAGAGGCTCGCCATTCGCATCGGTCGCTACCGGAGGGGCTTGCCGCGCGAACGCCTGTGTCAGGACAAAAGGTGCGCGCAGATTGCTTTCCACGTGCCGGTCCCAGCTTTCACGGGTGGCCGTATCAAGCGTGTCATACTCAAAGATCGATGCGTTGTTGATCAGCACTGTCAGCGGTTTGCCCAGTGCATTGGCTGCATTCCCTACCAGCGCTGAAGATTGTTCCTCATCCAGCAGATCCGCCTGTAGCGTCACAACCCTGGCCCCAAGTGCTTCGATTTCCGCAGCCGTCTCCCGTGCCTCGTCATCCGCCCCGACGTAATGAAGCGCAATATCATAGCCGCTTTCAGCCAGTTCAAGCGCCATTGCCCGCCCCAATCGGCGCGCGCCTCCGGTAACCAAAGCTGTACCTGCACTCATTTATCCGCTCCCAGATCAGCTCAGCAGAATGACCAGATAGGTCGCATAAAATACCGTCAGCACCGCCCCCCAAAGGCGTGTGATATTCAGGTGCCCAAAGACAAACGGCACGATCAACAGCGCTGAAGCCAGCATTACCCAAAGGTCAAACTCTAATATCCCTTGTGGTACGGCCAAGGGGCCAAAAAAGCTGGTGATGCCCATGATCCCCAGAAGGTTGAACATGTTCGACCCGATGGCATTACCAATCGCCACATCGCCATGTTTGCGCAAGGCTGCCATGATGGTGGTGGCCAGTTCCGGCAGCGAGGTGCCAAAGGCGACCAGTGTCAGGCCGATAACCGCTTCGCTTACGCCCATGATGCGCGCAATGCCGAGCGAACCGTCGATCAGTAGCTGTGCGCCCAATGGCAAGCCAATCAACCCGAGCACAATATAAAGCGCGATTTTCCACCCCGGCATAGCTGGGTCGGCTTCTTCGATATCCTCAAGCTCGCCGATGGGTTCGCAATTGTTGTTGCGCCGGTGGCGCTGTGCCGACAGAAAACTTTCGGTCAGCATGGCCGCCATCAGTGCCGACAGGATCACACCGTGCCAGAACCCAAGGGGGCCAAGAAAGCAGAGTGCGATGAAAACCACCGTGGCGCCCAGCATGAACCCATAGGTCTTGCGGCTGTCGCATTTTGACGAGTTTATACCGGCGATCAGGGCCGGGATGCCGAGAACCATCAGAATATTTGCAGTGTTCGAACCAACTACATTGCCAATCGCAAGCCCCGGCGCACCTCTCAGCGCTGCCTTGATCGCAATCAGCAGTTCTGGGGCCGAGGTGCCGAAGGCCACGATCGTCAGGCTGATGATCAGCGCCGGCACTCCCAGCCGCAGGCCCAGATTGACCGCGCCGCGCACCAGTGAATCACCGGCCAGAAGCAGGATTAAAAGACCCGTCGCTGCAAAAACGATATGCATGGGTTAACCTGCCCTCATCCGGAAAACCTACCCCTGCTTTTCACAGGCGCAGGGGCCTTTGCCCAGAATATAGCTACCGCATTGGGGGCATTTTTTTGCATCTGTCACTTTATTGCGCTTCAGCGGGTTCTTGATTTTCGGTGCGCGGAGCCGCCCGAACATCGCCAGCACGACCATGCCGATCAGAAACAGAAAGACGATTTTTATAACCATGCCTAAAGCCCGAACTGCGCCCAGAGCGCCCTGTCTTCAACTGCGTTCAGCGCGTCGCTGGTGATCGAGGTGCTAAACCGGCGCAAAAAGGATTTCTTTTTGCCATGCACGGAAAACCGGGTCTTGTCACCAAACAGCTCTTTCATTTTCGGCACCACATGACCGATCCCGTCAGCCAACCCGACCTCAACCGCCTTTTCACCAATCCAGATTTCGCCCGTGAACAAATCGTCGTTGGTTGCCAGCTTGTCGCCTCGCCGCGCAGTCACCTGCTGAATGAACGCATCATGGATCTGTTTTTGCAGCGCCTTGAGCCGTTTCACATCGGCCGGTCGTTCCGCCCTGAACGGATCCAGCATGGATTTATCCTTGCCGGCCGTATGGACACGCCGCTCAATTCCCTGCTTTTCCAGAAACTGGTTAAACCCGAAAGAGGCCGAGATCACCCCTATCGAACCGACAATTGAGGATTGGTCCACGTAAATCTCGTCAGCACAGCTTGCTAGCCAGTAACCGCCAGAAGCCGCAACATCCTCGACAAAAGCATATACCGGAATTTCTTTTTCGTCGGCCAGCCGTCGCACCCGCGCCGCTATAAGCGATGATTGCACCGGCGAACCGCCGGGAGAATTGATCACCAGCGCCACCGCTTTCGGCTTACCACGACTAAAGGCGCGCTCGATCGGCTCGGCCACCCCTTCGTCGTTCAGATTACCAGCACCAAACCGACCGCCGCTGGCGATGGTTCCCGTAAGCCGAACCACATTAACCAGCGGATCGGATTTAATAAAAGGCAGCCGAATTCTCATAGAAACGGACTTAGGCGCTGAGGCGCGCAAGAACAAGGTGAAAGGCAGCCTGGCGCTCGAACAATTCGATCAGCTTTGCCAGCGCTCCAGCCTGGGAATACCGCGGGTAAACAGCCAGGCCAGCGGGCGGCTCATACCTTGTTTCTTTATCTGCTCGATGCAGAAATCCTGCATCTCACGCGCGGTGAATTCCGGGTTAAAGAATTCACCATCCTCATAGCACAGCGAACAATAGGCATCACTTTTGCTGCCATCTGCTTCAGTTCCACCACCTTTGGGATCCTTTTTCATCGGCATTCCGCAGCTTTGACAAAACTTCTGCATTATCCCCTCCATCAAATGATATTGGCGTCGGCCTAAGCTTAGCATGCGCGCAAGGTTTTGTGCCTGAGCCAGATCAAGCCAGCGCCCCAAATAAGTAGAGAAAGGAGTGAAAGGTTCTTTGCGTGCAATAAACGCGACGTTAAAGCCGATTTCCACGTCGATTTAGACCTACCAGTTTACCGGGGTTTTCAGTAAATCGGGCGGGACGATTCGTTTTAACTGTTCCAGCATGTGGAACATCCAAGTCAGGAGAGACGTGAAATGAAGGTGCTGGTGCCTGTCAAGCGCGTAATTGACTATAACGTGAAAGTCCGCGTCAAAGCGGATGGCAGCGGTGTCGATCTCGCCAATGTGAAAATGTCGATGAATCCGTTCGACGAAATTGCCGTGGAAGAGGCGATCCGGATGAAGGAAGCCGGCAAAGCCGAAGAGATCATCGCGGTTTCAGTCGGGGTGAAGCAAAGCCAGGAAACCCTGCGCACAGCCCTGGCGATGGGTGCTGACCGTGCGATCCTGATTGAAGCGGCAGATGATGTGCACACCGATATCGAACCGCTCGCGGTTGCCAAGCTTCTGAAAGCCGTTGTCGATGAAGAAGCGCCGGGCATTGTCCTTTGTGGCAAACAGGCGATTGACAATGACATGAACGCAACCGGCCAGATGCTGTCGGCCCTTCTGGGCTGGTCGCAGGGCACTTTCGCTTCTGAGGTCGATATTGACGGTGATTCCGCTCTGGTAACCCGCGAGGTTGATGGCGGTCTGCAGACGATCAAGGTAAAAATGCCGGCGATCATCACGGTCGATCTGCGCCTCAATGAGCCGCGCTATGCCTCTTTGCCCAACATCATGAAGGCCAAGAAAAAGCCGCTCGATATCAAGACACCCGCCGATTACGGCGTCGATGTCAGCCCACGGCTTGAAATCACCACAACGGTTGAGCCGGCCGAACGCGCCGCCGGTATCCGCGTCGCAGACGTGGCCGAACTGGTTCAGAAACTCAAAGACGAAGCGGGGGTAATCTGATGGCTGTTCTTCTTATAGCTGAAGTCACCGATGGCGAACTGGCGATGGACGCCACTGCCAAGGCAATGACTGCCGCCAAAGCGTTGGGCGATGTGACCGTGCTTTGCGCCGGTGCAAATGCTTCGGCAGCAGCCGAAGCCGCAACCAAAATCGATGGCGCCGCCAAAGTGCTGTGTGCCGAGGATGCCTCGCTGGGCCACCGCCTTGCCGAACCGACTGCGGCACTGGTTGTCTCGCTTGCTGGTGATTACGAGCATATCGTCGCCCCGGCAACGACCGATGCAAAAAACGTCCTGCCGCGCATTGCGGCCCTTCTGGATGTGATGGTCATCTCCGACATTTCCGGCGTCGTTGACGGCAATACGTTTGAACGCCCGATCTATGCCGGTAACGCCATTCAGACGGTGAAATCCTCAGATGCAACCAAAGTGGTCTCGATTCGCACCTCAACCTTCGATGCCGCTGGCGAAGGTGGCTCAGCTTCTGTTGAAAACATCTCCGCAGTTGCCAATCCGGGCCTTTCGGAATGGGTTGAAGACAAGGTTGCCGAAAGCGACCGTCCTGAACTCACCTCGGCCAAAATCGTCGTTTCCGGCGGTCGTGGCGTTGGTTCGGAAGAAAGCTTTGCCATCATCGAAGCCCTGGCCGACAAACTGGGCGCCGCCGTTGGGGCCTCGCGCGCTGCGGTTGACTCGGGCTATGCACCAAACGATTGGCAGGTTGGACAGACCGGTAAAGTGGTTGCTCCAGATCTTTACATCGCCTGCGGCATTTCCGGTGCGATTCAGCACCTTGCCGGGATGAAAGACAGCAAGGTCATCGTCGCGATCAACAAGGACGAAGAAGCTCCGATCTTCCAGGTTGCTGACTACGGCCTTGTTGCCGATCTCTTTGACGCGGTACCGGCGCTGACGGACGCGCTCTGATCCCAATGCAAATCAAAAGGGGCTTGCCATCTTGGCAGGCCCTTTTTTATGCCATGCCGCGCAAAACCGGCTCAAGCTTGTCCGCGGCCAGAAAGTGAAAAGCCGGCCCCGGCAGCACCTTGGCCGCCACTTCCTCCCCCTCGCCAAAAACCATGCCTTCCGAGCCTGCTTCTATGATCTCGGGTGAGGCAATACACTCCACCACCTGAGTTACCAAAGGGCTGAGTTCATCAACCATCCGCTGATCGACAAAAAGCGGATCACTGCCCAGACGCCCATCGATCACCTCTTCCGGGCCGTCCCCCGGCGGGTGCCCGGACATCCAGAACAGAACCGTCTTGCCCTCAATCATTTCAAGCAGTGATTTCATCCGGGCTGTCCAGG
Organism: uncultured Rhodobacter sp.; assembly: GCA_964567685.1. GTDB lineage: Bacteria > Pseudomonadota > Alphaproteobacteria > Rhodobacterales > Rhodobacteraceae > UBA5972. The sequence continues at coordinate 53,669 of CAZMNO010000007.1, forward strand.
CGGCTTTGAGTTCATCCACAACAATCCCAAACCGTGCAATATCGGCACCCGCCAATGTTTCAAGCAAATGACGCGTATAATGTATCTTATCAAAATCAACATCTCTGAAAAGCGTGCGCAACATTTTTGATGGACGGATAAACCGGTCATTGCGCCGTGGATGCACTGAATAGAACCGATTTGACAGATTATGCGCACCGGAGACCCCGATAATGGTCGCCCGCGCGCCAGCACAGGCCAACAGGATCGAGGGATCCTTCAGATACATTTCCACCCCGGCATTCAGCGTGGCGAAATTCACGCACGGCATATCAAGCCGTTTTTGCAGAAGGCGGGTAAACGGCCTTTCAACGAACTTACCATAAGTCTCGCTGGAGCCCAGAAAGACGAAATGCGGTCGCTTGAAATCCGGCCTCGGCCCTCTGAACAAGTTCTGCGATCTGCCATATCTGTAAAGACAATAATTCAGCGAACCGTGTTTGATACGGTCATACATCATGGGACACCACCCTAATTTTCAACTCACCCGAAACCAGCGTGGCGCATAGGTCTTGCCAAAGTGCTAAAGCTAAAATTCGACCGGTTTTGTGCAGCGGAATATGGCTTGCCTTCGGTGAGGGACGAAGCATAGAGTGCGCCAAATTTCCGGCCAGCGACTGGCCAGTCAAGGAGCAGGCATGAGCATTTCCAAAGTGGGTATCGTCGGTGCAGGGCAAATGGGCAACGGCATTGCCCATGTGTTCGCATTGGCAGGATTTGACGTGCATCTGAATGATATTTCCGAAGATGCGCTGGTGGCGGCGATTGAAACGATCACAAAAAACATGGCCCGCCAGGTCGCCCGCGGCACCGTTACGCAAGAGGCAATGGATCAGGGTCTGAAACAGATCACCACCACCTCAACCCTGACCGACCTTGGCGCCAGTGATCTGATCATCGAAGCCGCGACCGAACGTGAGGCCATCAAACAGGCGATTTTTGAAGACCTGATCCCGCATCTCAATCCTGAAACCATCCTGGCCTCAAACACTTCGTCAATATCAATCACCCGCCTTGCGTCCCGCACCGACCGCCCGGAAAAATTCATGGGCGTTCACTTCATGAACCCGGTGCCGCTGATGGAACTGGTCGAACTGATCCGGGGTATTGCCACGGACGAAGAGACCTATCAGAAACTGCATGAAGTTGTGTTGAAGATCGGCAAAGTCCCGACCGCAGCCGAAGATTTTCCCGCCTTTATCGTCAACCGCATCCTGATGCCGATGATCAACGAGGCAATTTACACACTTTATGAGGGCATCGGATCAGTCAGAGGCATCGATACTTCGATGAAACTTGGCGCACACCACCCGATGGGCCCGCTGGAGCTTGCCGATTTTATCGGGCTCGATACTTGTCTTGCGATCATGAACGTCCTGCATGAGGGTCTGGCCGACACAAAATACCGCCCTTGCCCGCTTTTAACCAAATATGTCGAAGCTGGCTGGTACGGGCGAAAAACCGGACGCGGATTTTACGATTATCGGGGCGATGTTCCGGTGCCGACACGCTGACCGGCGATCCTGTTCAAGATTTCAGCTTCAGCACCGTTTCACGCAGATGCTCCATGAACCCGCGCGGATCAGCCTGCCAGGGATCGATCTCATCCCGGTCAATCGCCTTGCCGATCACTGGCTTTTGCGGCTTGTTCATTGCGTGCGCTATTTCATGCAGCAGCAGCCCTTGCCGGACCGTGATCGAAAACTGATTGGCCATCTGGAACCAGCGGCTGTTCTGCCCGGGAAAATAGATCGGCACGACTCGCGCTTTGCTTTTCAGGATCATCTTGGCGGTAAAGGGCAGCCATTCCGCCTCTACCGCCTCACCTAACCAGCCGGGTGAGGTGGCCACCTGCCCTGCTGGAAACAGGATAATGACGCCATTGTCATTGAGATGATCCATCGCCAGCTTGCGCATCTCGATATTCATTCTGAGTGCATTCGGCTCGTGCGGAAACGCCACAGGCAGCATGTGATACTGAATGATCGGCACATTCGTCAGCAACGAGCGGGTCAGGATTTTGAAATCCTGCCGCACCTGCCCCACCAGTTCAGCCAGGATCATCCCGTCAACCAGCCCATGCGGGTGATTGGCAACGATGACCACCGGGCCTTCCTTGGGAATATTGGCGATCTGGCTTTTTGGTGTCTGCAGATCGATCTTCAGCAGATCAATCGCGCGGCGCCAGAATTCTGTGTTTTCAACCTGCCCGGCAGCTTCGAATTTGCGCACCAGCTTCAGCAGCACCAGCTTGCCGGTCAATAGCTCGATGATGCGGATAATCAGCGCCTTGAACGGGTTGGTGAACGTTCCCGCATAAGAGAGGTTCCGGCCGTCATATGGCGTGTCGTCCAGAGGGGCGAATTCGTCTTGCACTCAGGTCGTCCTCTATAAGCACCTTTTCAGGCGCGACCCTTTTCAGGCCTCTTCGCCGAAGCGGCTCTTTACCAATTCTTTCAGGGCCTCCGCAAGGGCTTCCGCCTCAGCCCCCGCAGTTTTAACCGCGATTTCCGTGCCGTTGGACGCTGCCAGCATCAAAAGGCCCATGATCGAGTCACCGGAAACCGTCATACCATCCTTAGTGACTTCCGCCTCGGCGTCAAACCGTTCTACGGTCTCGACAAATTTTGCCGAGGCGCGGGCATGAAGACCCTTGGCGTTTGTAATAGGCAAGCACAGATCAATAAACATCTTTCAAACCCCACCGTCGCAGCAATCGATATATTTTCTGCCCGCTTCAAGCGCACATCCAACGGCTTCTTCCACCGGTTTTTGCCGGCATTTTGCCAGTTTTATCAGCATGGGAAGATTTGCGCCGTAAAGGATTTTTCGGTCTGCCGCCTGACAGGCAGGCATGGACAGATTCGAGGGTGAGCCGCCAAACATATCGGTGACCACAACGACACCGTCGCCCTGATCTACCTCATCTGCCGCGCGCCCGATCTCCTGTTTCTTGACGTCGCGATCATGCTCGGCTTCGATGGCTATTGAACGGATACCGGTTTGCTCGCCCACGACATGCTCAACCGCAGCCAGATACTCTCGAGCCAGGCCACCATGCGCGACAATCACAATTCCTATCAAACGTCTCTTACCCTTTTGCCTGATGGTCCAGGGGTTCTGGTCAATCAGCGAACCGATCAAGTTCCCGGTGGCGAATAGACACCTGCCAGCCGCGCTGTGCAAGGGCATTTGCCATTGCTTCAGCGACATAGACTGAACGGTGTTGCCCTCCGGTGCACCCAAGGGCAAGGGTGAAATAGGATTTTCCCTCTTCGCGATAGGCTGGCAGCAGGGAATCAACCAGGTCGGTCGCACGCTCAAAGAAGTCGGCAAACCTTGGATCCTGCTTGACAAAAGCTACGACCTTTGCGTCACGCCCGTCGCTGCTGCGCAGGGATTTATCCCAATGCGGATTACGCAGAAAGCGGCAATCCAAAACCATGTCCAATCCCCGTGGTATGCCACGTTTGTACGAAAAAGACTGAACCGAAACAGCCATCTTGTGCGAATCTTCGCCGCCAAACCAGGTGCCCATTTCAGCCCGCAGATCGTGCGGCGTCATTTCCGATGTATCGATCAGGATATCGGCGCGATTGCGCAACGTACCCAAGAGATCAAGCTCGCGGGTAATCCCTTCAAGAGGCGTTTCATCCGGGGCTAGCGGGTGGCGGCGGCGGGTTTCGGAATAGCGGCGCACCAGAACATCGGTGACACAGTCAAGATAGACAAGAGTGCAGTCAAACATCGCTTCGCCAGCGATGATGTTGACAGCTTCTATCAGGCCGGCTGCACTGAAATCCCGGTTTCTCACATCCACACCCAGTGCCAGGTGGCGGGTCATCGGCGGGCCCGAAAGAAGGCGCGGCAGCATGGTTAGGGGCAGGTTGTCAATCGCCTCAAACCCCATATCCTCCAACGCGTGAATGGTGGTTGAGCGTCCGGCCCCCGAAGGTCCGGTAACCAGAACGACCTTGAATGTATTCTGCGAAGTTTTTGCCTCTTTGATCGTCATTCAGTTGCGCCTTCCGCCGCGCAGATAAAGATGAATCGCGGGGGCGAGATTGGATTGGTCCTTGCCGCAAATCAAATCTATTTCCACTCCCATGACTGTGCGCTTTTGCATCTCAGGCAGCCGGTTTGGCTCGGATTTGTCAAGGTCGACGATCAAGGCAACGATCTGTGGTCCGGTCGCCGGGGCGGCAAGGATGCCGACATTGCGGGCTTCGATCTTACCGGCAAGTGCCTTGGGAACCGAAGCAATGATAGCGCCCTCAATGGCCTCAAGGCGGGTCCGGTCATCGGCAACAAGATCTGCCCCGCGCGAAATCAGATCAAGCGCCAGCGCCGATTTGCCGGTGCCGGATCGACCGGTAATAAGTACAGCCCGCCCGGCGATTGAAACAGAGCTGGCGTGAATGATCTCTTTTGCCTCTGAACCGGTCACACCGGCAGACCGACCACAAAGCGGGCCCCCAGAGGTTCCGAAGTTACATCCGCCTCGGTCGGGCGAATATTTTCCGCCCAGATCACGCCGCCATGGGCTTCGACAATCTGCCGTGAAATGGCAAGGCCCAGCCCGGAGTGATTGCCAAAATCGTTCTGCGGCCGCTCTGAATAAAAACGGCTGAATATCTTGCCCAGCGCCTCTTCGGGAATGCCGGGGCCGGTATCTTCCACCACCACCAGAACCCGGTCTTCGCGCTGACGCGCCCAGAGCCGCACCGCATCGCCATCCTGACAGAACGACAGCGCATTTGTCAGCAGGTTGACAAAGACCTGCGCCAGCCGCGCCTCAAGACCGTGCACGATGATCTGTGTATCGGGAAGATCGGCGATAAATTCAGCCCCGATTTCTTCCGCTTCCAGCTGATTATAGGTCACAAGGTTCTGCAAGGTGGCCACCAGATCGAAGGCCTGCATCTCTTCCTTGACCAGTTCACTGTCCAGCCGCGACGCGTTGGAAATGTCTGAAACCAGCCGATCCAGCCGCCGCACGTCATGCTCAATCACCGACAACAGCTTGCCCCGTTGCACATCGTTCTTGGCAACCCGCAAGGTATCAACTGCGGACCTGAGCGAAGATAACGGGTTCTTGATTTCATGGGCCACATCGGCGGCAAACTGTTCGTTACTTTCGATCCGGTCATAAAGGGCCGCGATCATGCCACGCAGCGCACCGGATAATCGCCCGATTTCATCGGGCCGTCCGGTCATATCGGGGATACGCACCCGGTTCGGGCTCATCTTGCGGGCATTTTTTGTCTTGCCCAACTCCGCCGCCATTGCCAGATCTCGCAAAGGGTTGGCAATCGTGCCTGCCAAAACCAGCGACAGGCCGATTGAAACCAGAATTGCCACAACGAACATCTGCAGAACCTGCTCGCGCTCGTGGCGCACGATTTCATTAATTTCACCGGATACTGTGGTCAGAACCAAAGCACCGAGAACCTCGCCATCGCGCCCGATCGGTGTGGCCACCGCAAATAATAGATCGCCGCTTGTGTCACTGACATTATGGCCCCTGGTCTGCCCTTTGAGTCCGAAATGCACCACCTGCATCGCCAGTTCCTGCGCGCCAAGAACAGGATTGGCGTCCTGCGTGCCAAAGAGGTTCGACACCCGTTCCCAGATCGCATTCAGAAAATCGGTCATGAATGTTCCGTAAGGGGCAGTTGTAGACCCCTCTCCGGCTGAATCAAACTTGCGGGTCAGGCCGACAGAGGTTGCGACGACGCTTTCTTCAATGTCAAAAACAAAAACCTCAACTCCGGATGCCAGATCGAGATCGCCAAGTATGCGTGTCGGTGAAATGCCATCACCTGCGGCCAGATCGACAGGGCCGACTGACGGTAATTCAGCCTCAAATACTTTTGAGATCAGTCGCGCCTCGGTCACCAGACCGCGCTCGCGCTGTTCAACCAGCCCTTCGCGGAACTGTGCAAGGTAAAGCACGCCCCCGACCAGCACCACCAGCGCCAGCAGGTTAAAGGTGATGATTTTGCGTGCCAGCGGTGAGCGGTTCAGAAAGATCCAGCCGCGACCCGGTTCAGGGGGCGGCTCAGTCGGTTCGTCTTCGCGGGCGCGTTCATCCCAGTCATCGCCAAGAATGATCTCTGCATTGCCGGCAGGTTCGGCTTTATCCGCGTCGATTTCCGACACTGCATTCATGCCTCGGTATACCGATAACCTATTCCATAAAGCGTTTCGATTGATGAGAACTCAGAATCAACCGAGCGCATTTTCTTGCGCAGGCGTTTGATGTGGCTGTCAATCGTGCGGTCATCCACATAGACCTGATCGTCATAAGCAACATCCATCAGCTGGTCGCGGCTTTTGACAAAACCCGGTCGCGTTGCCAATGCCTGCAGCAGCAGAAATTCTGTCACCGTCAGGCTGACACTGTCGCCTTTCCACATAACCGAATGGCGCAGGGGATCCATCACCAGCGAACCACGCTCAATCAGCTTGCTTTCCGCCGGATCATCACCGGCATCCGAGGTAATCGCCTCCTGCCGCCTGAGAATGGCGCGGATGCGCTCTACCAGAAGGCGCTGTGAAAACGGTTTGCGCACATAATCGTCGGCCCCCATCCTGAGGCCCAGAACCTCGTCAATCTCGTCATCCTTGGAGGTCAGAAAGATCACCGGCATATCCGACTTCTGCCGGATGCGGTGCAACAGATCCATTCCGTCCATACGCGGCATCTTGATATCAAGCACCGCTATGTCCGGCAGTTTCTGATTGAAACTGTCCAAAGCGGACTGGCCGTCATTATAGGTTGTGACGTCGTAGCCCTCTGCTTCAAGTGTCATGGATACCGAAGTCAGGATGTTCCTGTCGTCATCCACCAAAGCGATCGTTGACATGTCGCTTGCCCCTTTTACTGCCCAGTTCTTATTTTTCCGGCATTTTCCGCATAATGACTCCCAGAATCAACTGCTAACTGCGTATTCACGGTGTTCACAATTGGAAACAAATGTTCATTTGGATAATATATGACTAATTTGTCGCGGAATTGGCGCGGATTAGTTTATTTTGTAGACCGGATGCCTCTGTTTCTTTCGATATCTCATGGTATACAGGCGCCGTTCCTGCCCTGGCGGAACCCGCATGACCAACTGGCCTCGGTCGTGTTGTCTGGAATGACGAAACAGATTTTGGCGGAGAAACTGGTCGCACCCCGCCAGCCACGGAGCAATTACTATGATTTCTGGAAGGGTCAATCCCAACCAAACCCTTGATAAAATGGGTGTCACCGGTCTGGGTGATACCCACTACAACTACATCGAACCCACACTTGTCGAAGCCTCGCTGAACCGCGGCGAAAGCACACTTGGTTTGGGCGGTGCCCTGCTTGTGGAAACCGGCAAGCACACCGGGCGCTCGCCGGCTGACCGGTTCGTGGTTCGCACCCCCTCGGTTGAAGATACGATCTGGTGGGAAAACAACCATCCGATGGACGCGGGTGCGTTTGACGTGCTCGAGGCTGACATGCGTGAACATATGAAGGGCCGCGAATACTTCGTTCAGGATCTCTATGGCGGTGCCGATCCGGCACACCGATTGGATGTGCGCGTGGTGACCGAACTGGCCTGGCACAGCCTCTTCATCCGACACCTGCTGCGACGCCTGGACCGGGATGAGCTTGACGGCTTTGTTCCCGAATATTCAATCATCAACTGCCCGAGCTTTGAGGCTGATCCCGAAAGGCATGGCTGCCGGTCCGGAACTGTCATCGCGCTCAATTTCGACAAAAAGCTGATCCTGATTGGTGGCACCGCCTATGCGGGTGAAAACAAGAAGTCTGTCTTTGCCCTTCTCAACTATCTGCTGCCTGAACGCGGCGTCATGCCGATGCACTGTTCAGCCAATCATGCGGTTGACCGCCCGGCTGACACCGCCATTTTCTTTGGTCTGTCTGGCACCGGCAAAACAACCCTGTCGGCCGATCCCGACCGCGTGTTGATCGGTGATGACGAACATGGCTGGTCGGACCGCGGCACCTTCAACTTTGAAGGCGGGTGCTATGCGAAAACCATCAACCTGTCTGCCGAAGCCGAGCCTGAAATTTACGCCACCACCACGAAATTCGGCACCATCATCGAAAACATGATGTTTGATTCAGAAACCAAAAAGCTGGATTTCGAAGATGACAGCCTGACCGCGAATATGCGCTGCGCCTATCCGCTGGAATATATCTCAAACGCCAGCAAAACCTCACTCGGCGGACAGCCCAAAAACGTGATCATGCTAACGTGCGACGCGTTTGGCGTTCTGCCTCCGATTGCGCGGCTGACCCCGGCGCAGGCGATGTATCATTTCCTGTCGGGCTTCACGTCGAAAGTTGCGGGTACCGAACAGGGGGTGACCGAACCCCAACCGACATTCTCAACCTGCTTTGGCGCACCTTTCATGCCGCGCCGCCCCGAGGTTTACGGCAACCTTTTGCGCGAAAAGATCGCCAAAACCGGCGCGACCTGCTGGCTGGTGAATACCGGTTGGACCGGCGGCGCGTATGGTGTTGGCTCCAGAATGCCGATCCGGGCAACGCGGGCATTGCTGACAGCGGCTCTGAACGGCACGCTCAATGATGTCGAATACCGCAAAGACAAGAATTTCGGCTTTGAAGTGCCGGTGGATGTCGACGGAGTGGCCAATGTTCTTCTCAATCCTCGCCGCACCTGGGACAACCCTGAAACCTATGACCGTGATGCCTCCCGGCTGGTGCAGATGTTCGCTGAGAATTTTGCCCAGTACGAAGACTATATCGACGAAGATGTCAAAGCGGTGGCGCTGGGAAGCAACAAGTTTATCCCGGATAACTGGGTCAGCTAGCGTTCAGCCCATCAGGCCGCGCCTGAGCAGGTTAAGCCCGGCTATCACCAGCACGATCAGCGTCAGGCGCTTGAACAGCGCCTGATCCAGGCGGTCCTGCATCCTGAGCCCGATTGCCTGACCGACCAAAGCCGCCGGCACCAGCAAAATGGAATATGGCAGCGTCTCCTCTGTCAGCACGCCTGATTTCACATGCGCTGAAAACAAAAGGACTGATCCCAACAGATAGATCACACCCTGAATACGCACATGCTCGGCTTTCGGAATATCAAGCGCGTTCAGATAAAGAATGGTCGGCGGCCCCCAAACCCCCGTTAGCCCGCCGAAGAACCCGGCAGTGAGGGCCACGAAAAACTCCGTTACCCGCTCAAAACCGGCGCGAACACGCGGCTGCCATCCCGCCAGAGGCAACATCGCAAAAAGAATAATCGGGCCACCCAGGATGATGAACAGCACGTTTTCCGGCAGGATTGTCACCAGCTGAGCGGAAAGCAGGATCATCGCAAACAAAACGAGGTTGAAGCGCCAGAACCGTTTGAAACTGTCAACGGCATTGTCCAGACCGGTGCGAAATGCCTGCAGAACATTGGTCACAACCGTCGGCACGATCAACGCGGCAACCGCAACTTCAGCAGGCATGAACGACCCGATGCCGGAAATTACGATCATCGGCAGCGCGAAGCCGACGACACCTTTCACGAACCCGCCAAATGCCGCCACGAACATCGAGGCCAGCAACAGCACTACGCTCATATCGGTCAGAATTCCGATCATCGAACGTCAGGCGCGGGCAGAGTGTGAATGGGTATTCGCTGCGTCATTTTCGTTCGCCATTCGGTTGAATTACGCATTTTTGTTGCGCTGCGATGCAGCATTGGCTAGGACCGCCTGAGTGAATGAACCCCCCCGATTCCCAGAGCGGGCCACTAAAGACAGGACAGAAAAATGAGTGAAGCACAAGCCCCGATCCTTGCCGGCCTTCTGGACCTCTGCGCCGCTACATTGCCGTCAAACGAAAAGCTTCTGGCAGATGCAAACGCCGCCCTGCGCGCCCGCGTTGAAAGCGACGGCCGGGTTTCCGGCAAAGCGCTTGCGGCCGAGCAGTTTGCAGCGCACGCGTTTTCCTGGGTTGCCACCTATGTCGAAGCATTGCGGCAGATGCACCATTGGGCAGCCACCCTGAATGACGAGGATAAGTTCGGCGAAATCGAAGCGCTGATCCTGCAAATCGCCTTTGGCGAATATCTGGCACAGCTTCAGGGCGGCATTCCGATGAGCCAGGGCGAGATCGCCCGTCTTTCGGAGTTTGGCCTAAACCCAGCCGATTACCGCTCGGACGCCACCGATACCTTGATCACCAGCGGCAACAGCGAAGCAGCGCGGTCCCGTCTTTGCACCCTGATGCAGGAGCGCGCGGGTGTTGCCACTTTTGGCGCCACCGGGCTTGACGACGAACTTGAAATGGTGCGCGATCAGTTTCGCCGTTTCGCCGATGATAAGGTCGTACCTCACGCCCATGAATGGCACCTGAAAGACGAACTGATCCCGATGGAGATCATTGAGGAAATGTCGGAACTCGGCGTTTTCGGCCTGACCATCCCGGAAGAATATGGCGGGTTCGGCTTTCCCAAAGCGGCAATGTGCGTGATCTCTGAAGAACTCAGCCGCGGTTATATCGGCGTCGGCTCACTGGGCACACGCTCGGAAATCGCCGCCGAACTGATCCTCTGCGGCGGCACCGAAGAGCAGAAACAGAAATGGTTGCCGCAGATCTCAAGCGGCGAAACCCTGCCAACGGCGGTTTTCACCGAACCCAATACAGGCTCTGACCTCGGAAGCTTGCGCACCCGCGCTGTGAAAGAGGGCGATGATTACGCGGTCACCGGCAATAAAACATGGATCACCCATGCCGCCCGCACCCATGTGATGACCTTACTGGCGCGCACCGACCCGGCAACCGACAATTATTCGGGCCTCTCTATGTTTCTGGCCGAAAAGAACCCGGGAACCGATGCCGATCCTTTCCCCACTGACGGTATGACGGGGGGTGAGATCGAGGTGCTTGGTTACCGCGGCATGAAGGAATACGAGCTTGGCTTTGACGGCTTCAAAGTCAAAGGCGAGAACCTGCTTGGCGGGGTCGAGGGCCAGGGTTTCAAGCAATTGATGCAAACTTTTGAAAGTGCCCGTATCCAGACCGCAGCGCGGGCTATCGGCGTCGCCCAGTCGGCCATGGAAATCGCCATGAAATACGCGCAGGACCGCAAGCAGTTCGGCAAAGCCATCATCAACTTTCCGCGCGTTTCCTCAAAACTGGCGATGATGGCGGTCGAGATCATGGTGGCGCGTCAGCTTTCCTATCACTCCGCGCGCGAAAAAGACGAAGGCCGCCGCTGCGACCTTGAGGCCGGTATGGCCAAACTACTGGGCGCCCGCGTGGCGTGGGCGGCGGCTGACAATGGTTTGCAGATCCACGGTGGTAACGGTTTTGCATTGGAATACCCGATTTCCCGCGTTCTGTGTGACGCGCGTATCCTCAATATTTTTGAGGGGGCTGCGGAGATTCAGGCGCAAGTGATTGCACGGCGGTTGCTGGAGAGCGGGCGGAACTGACCTGCCAACACGGGCAGGTTTTCCGACGGTCTCTTAAAGGTGACTGTGCCTGACTTGACTCCTTCACCAACTATGCCCACTCTTGTTTAGCAATTCTGTTAATCAAGGGAGGGTCAGAATGCGCACGATCACCATCACTTACGAATATGACGGCCCGGAAGAAGCGTGGAAGGCCGCCACCTCAGCTTTTATCGAGGCGGTCAGTGCCGATGCCGATGTGGCGGGCAAGTTCACCTATCAGGTGGCCACGGCTGATGACGGCAAGTCGCGCGTGCACTGGGGGCGCTGGGATACGCCGGATACGCTGGCGACTGTCCAATCCCGGGACTATTTCAAGACCTTCGCCGCCAGGGTGGGTGAATTTGCCAGCGGCGCACAAATAGCCATGCAATCGAATGTCGCGAACAAGACGTCCGGCTGGTAGTCTTGGTCACATAAGCCGGGTTTCCCGGCATCAATCTGAATTCAAACAGAAAGGTAAGCCCAATGACCCCTGATCTTTGGTATCTGTTCCTATGTTCCATCTTGCTGACGCTTATGTGGATTCCCCACATCCTCGGCCAGATCATGACCACTGGCTTGCTGACATCGGTTGACTACCGGGAATTGCGCAATCAGAGCGACTTTCCGGCCTGGGTGCGCCGGGCCAACCGGGCGCATGTGAACCTGGTCGAGCAATTCGGTGCCTTCGCCGGTTTTGTCGTCGTCGCGCATCTGATCGGTGCCGCCAATGAAACAACCGCCATGGCATCCGCGGTCTTCTTTTATTCGCGCATCGCCCATGCAGTTGTGATGATCGCCGGTATCGGCGTTCTTATGCTGCGCACGCTGATCTTTACCGTCGCATTTCTGTCACTTCTGGTTATGGGCTGGCAGATTCTGGTTGCTGTGTGAAGGCGCCAAATGCCCCGACTGTCAGGTGGTATACCTTGAAACGGGCCGGAACCAGGATCCTAAGGGCCGTCTTTTGGCGGTTATGCAGTTTTGTTACACTGGCTCTTCCGGCATTGGCACAGGAAGCTCAGCAACCTGAAGAAACCTCTGCCATTGCTCGGCGTCAATCCGTGCAGGCAGAGCATTTCATGGTGGTTGCCGCGCACCCGGCAGCGACAGAAGCCGGTCGCGCAGTTCTGGCACAGGGTGGCACGGCAGCAGATGCCGCAGTCGCGATTCAGATCATGCTCAACCTTGTGGAACCGCAAAGCTCAGGCATCGGCGGCGGGGCGTTTGCGCTTTACTGGGATGCAGAGAAACAGGCGCTTTCAAGTTGGGACGGGCGCGAAACCGCGCCCCTTGCCGCCGGTGAAGACTATTGGCTCGGTTCGGATGGCGAGTCGGTCAAATGGTTTGACGCGGTGGTCGGTGGCCGCTCGGTTGGCGTTCCCGGCACATTGCTGCTGCTTGAAACGCTGCATCGGAAGTTTGGCACCCAGCCATGGGCTGATCTTCTTGCACCAACAATCGACCTTGCTGAAAAGGGGTTTCCGGTTACACCCAGGCTGGCGCATTCCATCGCGCGGGCGCGCGAAAGCGGGCTTGATCGGTTTGACGCCACGCGGCGCTATTTCTTTGACGAGACCGGCGCGCCCCTTGCCGAGGGAAGCCGCCTGTCCAACCCGGAATTTGCCGCCACCCTGCGTCTCTTGGCCCGCGAAGGCTCTGCCCCGTTTTATCACGGGCAACTGGCACGGGATATCATCAAAGCCACCCGAACCGACCGGAACACCGGCATCCTGACGGTGGAGGATTTCATCGCCTATCGGGTGATTGAGCGCGACCCGGTTTGCATTTCCTACCGCGAACACGACATCTGCGGCATGGGCCCGCCGTCATCGGGCGGACTGACCGTCGGGCAAATCCTGAAACTGCTGGAGCCTTTTGAACTCGCCAAACTGGGCCCCTCGGTCGAGGCCTTTCATCTGATCGCCGAAGCCTCAAAACTGGCGTTCGCCGATCGCGGGCTTTACATGGCCGACAGCGATTTCGTCGACATGCCGCAGGGATTGCTGAATGAAACCTATCTGGCTGAGCGCGGGCAGATGATCGACCCGGAAAAAGCCATGCCCAAGGCCGAGGCCGGTCTGCCGCCCTGGGAGGAAACACGCCTCTACGCGCCCGACGTTGCGGAAGAGCGCCCCGGCACCTCGCATTTCGTGGTGGTGGACAGGATGGGCAACATGATCTCCATGACCACGACCATCGAAACCGGTTTCGGCTCGCGCCTGATGGCCGGGGGTTTTTTGCTCAACAACGAGCTCACCGATTTTTCGCGCGTTCCGAGGCACGATGGCAAACCGGTGGCGAACCGTGTTGAGGGCGGCAAACGGCCCCGGTCCTCGATGGCGCCGACGATCGTTCTGAAAGACGGCAGACCGGTCCTGCTGACCGGCTCTCCCGGCGGGTCGCGCATCATCGGCTATGTCGCACAATCGCTCATCGCCATGCTTGATTGGCAGTTGGACCCGCAAATGGCCGTTGATCTGGGCCATGTCGTCAACCGCAACGGCGCCACTGATCTTGAGGAGGGTTCCGACGCCTTGGCACTGGCCCCAGAACTGATTGAGCTGGGTCATGAGATTAAGATCCGCAACATGAATTCAGGCCTTCATGTGATCAGTATCAAAGACGGCCGTTTGACCGGCGCAGCGGATAAACGGCGCGAGGGGCTGGCGCTGGGGGATTGAGGCAGTCCACAACGGCCCGGATGCTGATTGGTGTTGTTTAGCGCTATACGGAAGCGGACGGGTTGATTGCTTTCCATTTCAAAGCCATCAGAATTCCAGGCTGCAAATCCGTTATTGCAGCGGCCCTTTCAAACGAACAATTCAGCACCTGACGCCACTGGACGGTCTCGCACCCGGCCGCGCATTGCCGGTGCGCGCGGGCGCAAAGCATGGCTGGTTTCCCCGCCTACTCAGCGCTAGAGCGCCTTCTCAAATGGCGGCTTCTGCGCCAAACCGGCCCTGGATCCCGGCCAGCGACAGGGTCGCGTAAAAACACCATTGATTTGACAGCTTGGAAGACCGAAAAGCCGACGAACCAGTTGTCTGACAGACCGGCGTACCAGACTATTGTCAGACCGGTAGACCGACAGATCAGTCGACCGGTCGACTGGTTGACCGGTCGACTAGCAGACCGATAAACCGGATTAATAGTTCATTGCTTTATTTCAGTAGGTTATGAGACGCGAACATCCAACCTGTTGGCCAGTACAGTTCCGGGGAAGCTTCGGGTTCACTCCGACACAACGCCACGTTGTCAGCCAGCGAAACCCGTGGAATGATGGCCATAGCGCATTTATTCAGGACTTCCCCATGGCCAAAACCGATTTCAAGAAACAGGACAAAGCATTTTATTCTGGCAAACCCGGCCGTTTCGATCTGATCACCATTCCTGAACTGCCCTACCTGATGATCGACGGCGATGGTGGCCCTTATGGCGCAGATTACGCCGAAAGCGTCGCTGCACTTTATGTCCTCAGCTATCAGCTCAAGTTTCTCGCCAAGAAGTTCCAAAACCGCGACTATGTCGTTGGCCCTTTGGAGGGGCTCTGGTGGGCGGATGATATGGATACCTTCATCACCCGGCAAAAAGACCAGTGGAAATGGACAATGCTGATCCGCCAGCCCGACTGGCTGGATCAGGACGCGATTGAAGAAGGCAGGTCCGAGGCAATCAGAAAACAGGGCAAGAAGAAAGATCCCCGCGCCCGGCGCGAAACAATGGAAAAGCTGCGCTTTGAAACCCTTGACGAGGGGCTTTGCGTGCAAACCCTGCATCTTGGATCTTATGACGACGAGGGGCCGGTTCTGGACCGGATGCATCACAGCTTCATCCCCGAAGAGGGGCTGAAAATGGTCGGGTTACATCACGAGATCTACCTCAGCGATCCGCGCAAGGTGGCGCCGGAAAAGCTGAAGACAATTCTGCGCCAGCCGGTGCAGAAAGCCTAGTCAGGCACCGAAAAAGCCAGCACCCGGCTGATGCGGGCATAGCTTTCGCCGCTTTCCTGATGCCAGGCATTGAACGCCGCCTGCACCCTGGCCTGCGCCGATTTGGAGGTCGCTGCCCCGTTGATCACCCCGGCGACATTCAGGGCAGCCACCACGCTTTTTGACAGGATGAAATTATCATACCCGGCAAACCGCAAGGCGTATTGCCCGGTCGTGCCACCCAGCCTTGCTCCTCTGCTTTTCAACAGAGCGAACAGACCGACGGTATCCTCCCTTGGCCAGTTGCCGATATAGGACGCCGCCGACCCGTGCTCTTTCGCCAGATCGGACAGAAAGACGGCATTGTCCCGGATCGACAGGATCTTTGCGGCATGGCGCACGATGGCGGTATTTTTCAGATGGCGATCAAGGCCTTCATCCGACATCAGCGCATTGCGGCCCAGATCAAAGCCGTGAAAGGCTTCCTCAAATCCGGGCCATTTGTTTTCTATGACCTTCCAATTGAATCCCGCCTGAAAAACCCGCTTTGAAAACTCGGAAAGCAGCCGATCATCGCTCCACTCTGCCAAGGGGGTTTCAGGTGGCTGAGGCATGTGCGCCACAAGCGCTTCGGAACCTTTGCGCGCAAGAGCAAGGGCGTGAATTTCGGCATAGCTTTTCATATCTCTCCCGCCTTTTCAGCTTTCCTCAGAATTGCGACCAGACGGCCGCGCGCATCAGGCAATGGACGGTCCCCCAAAGAATGCGCCAGCCAGTGCTCCAGAAAATACCCGGTCGTCTTCAAACCGGCAATGCTTCCGTTTTTCGAGGTCAGGTCAGGATAGGGCAGCAGTTTTTCCGCCCAGTCCCCAGCTGCTTCCCGGCTGACCGCGCGCCCGGTGCGGGGCGACACGAACGCAAGACTCTCCGACATGCCGGTTACCGCGCAGGTGGCAAGATCAAGGCCAAAGCCGAGATCCTCCAGCAGCAGCAATTCCCACATGAGATAGTCCCGCGGCAAATCGTCGGGTGCAGCCAGCGAATTCAGGAGGTCCTGCGTTGCCGCGTAAAGCCGTGGATGCGGCTCGCGCTCGGGCAAAGCAAACTTCAGCAATCCGCAGATCGCATTCAATCCGGCCAGAGCGGCGCGACTGTCCATCACTTGCGCAGCACGCGTCAATAATGGCTCCACCCGAAATGTACCGATATGCTCGTCCAGCCTTGCGTGCCATTCGACATCAAGCTGGCTGCCGGGTTGTAAAACGGGCGCCTGTTTGCGCGATGCACCGCCGCGCACGACACCCGCATGGCGCCCGTGATTCTCGGTAAAAACTTCGATGATGGCAGAGGTTTCCCCGTGACGGCGAACCGAAAGAAGGGCACCCTGATCCCGCCAATTCATCCCCTGCCCCGTTATGTTATTGCGATGATCCCGAAAGATTAGTCGGAAAGCCCCGGCTCGTCGAGCAGATGCCGTCCGGCTTTGTCTTCAACCTCGATAACCCAGATATCCGGGTCAAAGCCACGTTGCCTGGCAATGCTGGCTTCAACCTCACCGTCCTTCCCCGCCGCCAGCGTCACCCAGATGCGCTGCCCGTCAGTATCATAGCTGCGCTGATATACCTCGGCCTGACCGTCAAGCGTGTTGAGCTTGACCATGATCGCCCCTGCCGTGGCATCCCCTTTGGCAGTGACAAACGCGGGGATATCGGCAAGGCGCAGCCGCGCCAGATAGGCCTGAACCCAGAACTCCGAGGTCAACCGGGTCATTTTGCGTCAGTTCCCGTCCTTGAAATCAAGCCCCATCTCGCGGTAGCGCTCTGCGTCTTCCAGCCAGCCCGGGCGCACTTTTACCTGCGTGAACAAATGAACCTTGCGGCCCAGAAAGGCCGAGATTTCCTCGCGCGCCGCAATGCCGATGGCCTTCATGGTTTCCCCTTTCGGCCCAAGCGCAATGCCGCGATGGCCTTCGCGGGTGACGTAGATCAGCTGGTCGATCCTGACCGACCCGTCCTTGCGCTCTTCCCATTTTTCCGTCTCGACCGTCAGCTGATAGGGCAATTCCTGATGCAGCCGCAATGTCAGCTTTTCACGGGTGATCTCAGCTGCGATCATGCGCAGGGGCAGATCGGCGATCTGATCTTCCGGATAATGCCAGGGCCCTGGGGGAACCTGATCCGCCAGCCAGGTTTTCAGCGTATCAACCCCATGCCCCTTCTCCGCTGATATCATGAAGGTCGCAGCAAAATCGTAAGACGCGTTCAATTCGGTCGTCAGCGCCAGCAGCGCCTCGCTTTTCACCCGGTCAATCTTGTTGATCGCCAGCGCCACGACCTGCCCTTCGATCCGGCGCTCTTTCAGCGTCTCGATAATCGCCGCAACACCCTCGGTAAGTCCGCGATGGGCCTCGATCAGCAAAACCACCACATCGGCATCGGCGGCTCCCGACCAGGCCGCACTGACCATCGCCCGGTCAAGCCGGCGGCGCGGGCGGAAAAGGCCGGGCGTGTCGATAAACACAAGTTGCGCCTCGCCCTCGATCGCAACGCCACGAATGCGCGTGCGTGTGGTCTGCACCTTGTGGGTGACAATCGAAACCTTCGCCCCCACCATCCGGTTCAGCAGGGTTGATTTGCCCGCATTGGGTTCACCGATCAGGGCGACAAAGCCACAGGCGGAATTGCTCATGAGATTCCTCTTGTTCTTGATGGACGGGGCTTAGAGGATTAATCCGCCGCTGGCCAGAGCCTTCGTCACCTCCCGTCAGGCGCGCGATGAACAGGCAAGGGGTCACTCAATTTTGAAAATCTCGTCCGGATCATCGTCGGACTTCACCGGCGCTGACATTAACCACTTTGCCACAGAGCCACGCATTGCCGACGCGCACGGGGGCGATCCCACACCGGTGATCTGCCACTTTATGCCAATCAAGCGCGTGCAACCTCTCAGCGCCGCACCTCCCTCAGCCAATCGCCGCCGCGAGGGTGCGCGTCGGCAATGCGCGGCGGCCTGCGGCCTTGATTCCACGCGTGGCTCTTTTTGAAACGGTGGCTCGCGGCCTTTGCCGACGTAGAATCTGGTGCGCCGACTAAGGCCCGCTTACATCAAGCTGATCAAGCAGCAATCTGGCCGCCATTTGCTGCGCCTGGCGTTTTGAGGGCGCTTCGGCCCTTGCTTCCTGTCCCGACTGCAACCGCGCCACGATGGTAAAGACCGGCGCGTGATCCGGGCCTTTGCGCGCCGTTTCCTCATAGAGCGGCGGGCGCTGCCCGCGCGCCTGCGCCCATTCCTGAAGCGCCGTCTTGGGGTCGCGCGCATCCGTTTCCGCGTTGCTGATCCGCTCGCCCCAAAGCCTGAGAACAAGCGCACGGGCCGCCTCGAACCCGGCATCCAGATAGACCGCGGCGATCACCGCCTCCATCGCATCGCCCAAAAGCGCCTGTTTGCGCCGCCCGCCTGACATCATCTCTGACCGGCCAAGTTTCAGCCCATCCCCCAGTGCCACGGAATTGGCGATCTCGGCACAGGTTTCCTTGCGCACCAACGCATTGAACCGCGGGGCCAGCTGGCCTTCCGGCGCATCCGGATCGGCCTTCAACAGGGCTTCGGAAATCACCAGCCCCAGAACCCGGTCACCAAGAAACTCCAGCCTTTGATTGTCGGGTCTTGTTGCGGAGGAAAGCGAAGAATGCGTCATCGCCTCGATCAGCAGTTCAGACCGCTTGAAGGCGTACCCGATCCGGGCTGAAAAGGCTTTGAGTTCGGCGGAAAGCTTCATTCAATGCGCTCCAGGTACCGGGTTCTACGCCAGGTCCAGGGTGTCCAAATAGACCTCCCGGTTGAAGAGAATACCAGAAAATCCAGACGCCCGTGCAGATTTTCAACCGGAATAAAACCCATGCCGCCTGTAGATCGATCGATTCGACTATCTGCTGAATTGTCCCGATTGTCACCCATTACAAAATACATCTCAGGAGGCACAATATACTCGCGCGTATTGTCCAGCATTCCTTCATCAACGATGTTCAGAACAGAGTAGGATTTATCCTCGGGCAGGGTTTCGCGCGAACGCGACTTTATACAAACGGCCCCAAACCCGGTTGGACGTTGACAACGGGGGCTGGCAGCAACTGGCCCCTGTGGCAAATTCGGTTCTTCAAATACCCCTTCTGGCGTTGAGTCTACTTGCTGGCCGTTGATGAATAACAGTCCATCTGTGATTTGAATTCTATCGCCCGGCAACCCGATCACACGTTTGATAAAATGGATGCCAGTCACCGGGTGGAGAAAAGTGACGACGTCACCGCGCAAAGGCGATCGCGCGAAAAACCGCTTCGACGTTCCGCACAAAGAGACCGGACAGGCTATATCGGACAAGCCATAAGCCGTCTTGTTAACAAGAATGTAATCCCCCACCAGTAGCGTCGGTTTCATCGACCCGGATGGGACCCAAAATGGGCGATAGACAAACTGTAAAGTTAAGAGCGGCAGGGCAAGAACAACCGCAAGAGCCACTGTCAATGCACGGGGTTTCGGGGTGCTGTTATACCTGTTTTCACCATTTTCACTGCGCTTTACAAATAGGTACACCAGAAGGAGAAATCCGAATACCGGAATATAGTTCAACAAAAGCCACCAGCCAGAGCGCCCTATATCATGTAATCGGCGAGCGCCGACGGAAAGTGTTGGTAAGATAAGTAAAAGCGTGACCAGCGGGGTGAACAGGGCTGGTTTGTTTTCTCCAAAAAGCAATAAATCGGTAAGCGCCGCACTGAAAGCTACAGCAAAAATCCAGAGCACCAACCACCAATATTCCGATCTGGAAGCCCGACCCGAAAACCGGGCGTATCCTCTGACGCCCGAACTGAGTGCCTTTAACGGTCCCATCTGCTCACAACCTGTCTGTGCCTTTGTTGTTGCAGTTGGGTGATACCATCTTTGCGCTTGAGCCGCCTTATCACTCGATTGCCTTGAAGAACCGATCAGAACGCCAGGTCCAGAAGTAAAGGATCGATCTGCCAGCGGACGAAAACATCACCCTGTCCGCCCGTCCAACGAGGTTTTCAAACGGCACGAAACCAACGCCGTCCGGTCGGCGGAAGCGACCATCTGAACTGTTGTCACGATTGTCGCCAATGAACATGTACTGGCCTTCCGGCACAATGAAGGCAGGCGTGTTGTCGCCGTTGCCGCCATCAACAGCGTTCAGAATATTGTGCGCAACCCCGCCTGGCAGGGTCTCGCGATAGCGGGTTTTCAGACAGGTTTCACCAAAGCTGACAGGCCCGTTTTCGCATATGGGAACATTGCCGACTGGACCTTGCGGTTCCCTTATTTCTTCGAACACACCGGCGTCTTCCAGTTTCACCGCTTCACCATTGATGTGAAGCACGCCGTTTTTCATCTGAATCCGGTCCCCAGGCAGGCCGATCAGGCGTTTGATGAAATCGACTTTGGTGACCGGATGTTTGAATACAACCACATCCCCGCGCTCAGGTTCCCCCGCCAGAATGCGCCCAGAAAACGGGCACATCGAGAACGGGCAGGAGTGTTTGGAATAACCATAGGCCATCTTGTTCACAAACAGGAAATCGCCGATCAGAAGCGTGTCTTTCATCGATCCTGACGGGATCCAGAACGGCTGGTAAAAGATGGTGCGGATAAGGCCGGCCAAAATCAGCGCATAGATGATGGTCTTGACCCAATCCAGAATACCATCGCTCGTTTTTTCCGTGTCCGCCATAAGGTCCGCCTGCCTGAATAAAATCTCCGGGCTACATGACCACTGAGCCGGGTGAAGTCAAGCAGTGCTACTGCCTTTCGGCAAAGCCTCGATCAGCACAAATGCCTGCGCCCAGGGGTGATCGTCAGTCAGCGTCACATGGATATGCGCCTCCATCCCCTCGGGCGTCATTTCGGCCAGCCGCTCGGCGGCCCAGCCGGTGACATGCATCCGCGGCTGGCCGGTTCTGAGGTTGGTCACCGCCATGTCCTTCCAGGCAATGCCCATGCGCAGGCCCGTGCCCAGCGCTTTAGAGCACGCCTCTTTCGCCGCCCAGCGCTTGGCATAGGTGCCAGCGGTATCGCGGCGACGCTCGGCCTTTTTCTGTTCAATCTCGGTAAACACACGGTTGCGGAAGCGATCACCAAAGCGTTCAAGCGTGCGCTCGATGCGTTCGATGTTTGCCAGATCAGTTCCGATGCCTAGGATCATTTTTCTTTCCTTCATAGCCCCCGCGTGTGCGTTGAAAACCACGAGGCAAACTGATTTTCGAATGCCAGTTTTTTGCCGTCTGATCTAAAAAAGACGTCAAATCCTCCATCATAAACTGAAAGGAATGTGCCGGTTATTTTGCCAAAAACCCCAAATGATGATGCTTGGTCGTGCGCAGTATTTAGCAGTAGCTGCTTCCATTCGATTGCATTCCAGAGCTTTTTTCTGGCTATCCAATTGGCGGATTCATCACTCTCGGAACCATGTGCCCACCAGTGCACGTAAAAAACAAAGGATTCGGCGTCAAAAAGTGAATTTCCAAGGGCCGAAAATCGCTCAAAAACTTGGCCTTCTTCCGCTACAGACTCGGGATACCTTTTTGATTGAGGTAGACTGTGAAATCTAACCCAATGATCACGATTTCGGCCGATTTGTTCGTTACCGATCGGTGCTCCGCCATATTGGTGTTGCCGCCACAATAGTTCGAATTCGGCATTCCAGTCTTCGATGATCATTCCAGCGTCACTTCACCGGTGGCCTGATTGATCCGGATGCCGACGCGATGCCCGAGGTCAGGATCGGCCCCGCCGGTGTCCGGGTCGTAATATTCGACACGGATATTCACCCGCAATCCCTTGGCCGGATCGTATTTGGCCTTCTGTTTCTTGAATTTTATCTCAACCCATCCCTGCCCCGGCTGTTCGGAAATGACATGGCAGGCCTGCCCCCATTCAGGATGCGGCGACAAGACCAGAAGGTGGTAAGAGCAGCAGGCGGGTTCAGCAGTATCCAGAAGCGCGATCCTGATCGCGCCATTGGCGAATGTTCTGCTGTTTTCCTCCCACGGTTCCACCAGATTGCGGGCCGACGACACCCAGTCGCATTCATTGACCGATTGAGCGGCCGCGCCATTTGTCAGCAAGAGCGCAAGTGCTCCGGCGATTGCAGATTTCAGTCCAACTCTCATTCGTCATCCCCTTTTCCACGCGCCTCATCCATCAACCGGCGCATTTCACCCATCGCCGCCTCCAGCCCGACAAAAATGGATTCCCCGATCAGGAAATGGCCGATATTAAGCTCCATCACTTCGGGAAAGGCCGCAATCGGTTTGACCGTATCATAGGTCAGCCCGTGACCGGCATGTACCTCAAGCCCCAGCGAATGCGCAAACGATGCCATTTCGCGCAGCTTTTCAAACTCTGCTTTGCCCTCTTCCACATGCCCCTCGGCAAAGGCATCGCAATAAGCCCCGGTATGAAGCTCAACCACCGGCGCGCCGATCCGTGCTGCAGCTTCGATCTGGCGCTGATCGGCGGCGATGAAAATCGAGACGCGGCACCCGGCATCGCGCAAAGGCGCGATATAATGCGCCAGTTTGTTTTCTTCGCGCGCCACCTCAAGCCCGCCTTCGGTTGTGCGCTCTTCGCGTTTCTCCGGCACCAGGCACACCGCGTGCGGCACATGCCTGAGCGCGATTTTCTGCATCTCTTCGGTCGCCGCCATTTCAAAGTTAAGCGGCACCGTCAGATGTTCCATCAGCTCTTCAATATCGCGATCCGCGATGTGGCGGCGATCTTCACGCAGATGCGCCGTGATCCCGTCAGCCCCCGCCTTTTCCGCCAATAATGCGGCACGCAACGGGTCCGGATAGGCGCTGCCACGGGCGTTTCTTACCGTGGCCACGTGGTCGATATTGACGCCAAGGCGGAGCGGGCCCAAAGGGGCGGTCAAACTGGAGGTCACTGGCGATATATCCCGATACTGATTCTGCTGCAAAGCCAAGGATAGACCAAGTCAGGTCGCGTCGTCAGCCTTTTTGCCAGCCTTCGCCCGGCGTTCTTTCCAGCGCGCCATCAACCGGCCCTTGCGGCGTTTCTGATAGGCCGAGATCACCGGCTGACTGAGGAAATAAGCTGCAATGCCGCAGATGATGCCGGGGATCGTGCCGCCGGTCAGGTACGGCAGGAAGACACCCCAGAAAAACTCGGCCATATCTGACCAGTCGGCATTTTGTGCTGTGAACAACGCCTTGAAATTCTGCCAGAAATCACCTGCGGCATTGCGAAACAGCAGGAAGATCGACTTGTGTTCTTCCGGCGCGCTGGAACTGCCCAGCAGCCAGTGGCCCAGCGTCAGGCTGCCGGTTGCGATGAATGGAAAGGTCAGCGGATTGCCAAAGAAGGTCGACAAAAGGGCCGCCAGAATATTGCCCCTGAACAGAAGCGCTAAAAGAGCTGCAACAAAGAAATGGAGGCCGAAGAACGGCGTGAAGCTGACATAGACGCCGACCCCGACGCCTCGCGCGATTTTTTGTGATGTGTCAGGCAAGCGGCGCAAACGGTGCCCGATATAGCTGGTCGCGCGCCGCCAGCCGGATCTGGGATATAACCCCTCGGCGAGCCAGCGCAGCCAGGACAGTTTATGTCGCCTCTTGAAAACCATCCACCCTGTTTGACCGGTGCCTCCCCAAACCTGCCGGTCACGCCTTTCCTTTGTTCTTAATCCAGTTGCGGCGCCTTTCTGTGCCGCGCGATCTGTGCCACGTCCGAATCCGCTTCCACAGCGGTCAGAACGTTGTGCAGATGCTCTACGTCCCGCACCTGAATGTCCACGAGCATTTTGTAGAAATCCGGCTTTCTTTCGGTGAAGTGCATATCTGAGATATTGGCGTTCTGCTCACCAATCAAGGTACAGATCCGTCCAAGCGCCCCCGCATCATTGGCCAGGGTGATTTCCAGCGTGGTGACATTGGTCGCCGGGTGGTTGCCTTCGCTCCAATGAAGATCGATCCAGCGATCCGGCTGGTCTTCCAGCTCGGTCAGGGCTTCGCAGTCAATGGCGTGAAACTGCACGCCTTTGCCGCGAAAGGTGATGCCGACAATGCGTTCGCCCGGCACAGGTTTGCAGCAGGCTGCCGGATCGGCGGTCTGGCCCATGCTCAGCCCGACAACCGCGCGTGCCGCCTTGACCGTTTCATCGGTCTTGCTGCGCTCAAGTTCCGGGTAAAGTACCGAAGTCACCGCAGAACCTGAAATTTCGGCATTGCCGAGCATTGCCAGCAGGTCATTGGAATCCGTGACGCCCATTTGCTTGGCTGCTGTGGTCAAGGCCTTGTCGCTGACCTTTTTGCCGACATGTTCGAACGCCACCCGCGCCAACTCGCGCCCAAGACGCACCGATCCGTCGCGGCGTTCTTCACGCAATGACCGGCGAATGGCCGATTTCGCCCGCCCGGTCACGGCAATGTCCATCCAGGTTGATTGCGGGCGCTGGCCCTCGGCGGTGATGATGTCAACCGACTGACCGTTGCGCACACGCGTCCACAAGGGCACGCGAATGCCATCGACCTTGGCTCCGACACAGTTCGATCCGATGCGCGTATGAATCGCATAGGCAAAATCAATTGGCGTTGCCCCGCGCGGCAGTTTGATCACATCGCCTTTCGGGGTGAAACAGAACACCTGATCTGAAAACATCTCGAGCTTCACATGTTCCATGAAATCATCATGATCTTCGGAATGTTCCACCCGTTCCGTCAGCGCGGCCAGCCATTTGAAGGGATCAACCGCAAACGGGTTTTCGACCCGCTGCCCATCCTTGTAAGACCAGTGCGCCGCCACGCCGGCCTCGGCAACCTCGTGCATCTGCCTTGTTCTGATCTGAACCTCGACCCGCTTGCCATCGCGCCCGGATACGGTGGTGTGAATCGACCTGTAGCCATTGCTTTTCGGCTGGCTGATATAATCCTTGAACCGCCCCGGTACCGCCGCCCAGCGTTGATGGATCGCCCCCAGCACACGGTAACAGTCACCGATATCGCTGGTGATGATGCGAAAGCCGTAAATATCGGAAAGACGGGAAAACCCCTCTTTCTTTTCCTGCATCTTGCGCCAGATCGAATAGGGCTTCTTTTCACGCCCGATCACCTCGGCCTCGACTCCGTGCCTTTCAAGCACCTCGCGGATGTCATTGGTGATCTGCGGGATCAGATCGCCGGTCTGGCTTCTCAGCGTCAGAAAGCGGCGGATGATCGAATTGCGCCCTTCGGCGTTGAGCACGTGAAAGCTGAGATCCTCCAGCTCCTCGCGCATCGACTGCATCCCCATGCGCCCGGCCAGCGGGGCGAAGATGTCCATGGTTTCACGGGCTTTTTGCTGCTGCTTTTCCAGCTTCATATGCTTGATCGTGCGCATATTGTGCAGCCGGTCCGCCAGCTTCACCAAAAGAACCCGCAGATCCTTGGACATCGCCATCAGCAATTTGCGAAAGTTTTCGGCCTGCTGGGTTTCACTGGAATGCAGCTCCAGATTGGTCAGCTTGGTGACCCCGTCGACCAACTGCGCCACTTCCTCGCCAAAGCGCTTGCTTACTTCGCCATAGGTGGATTTGGTGTCTTCGATCGTGTCATGCAGCAACGCGGTGACGACCGTTGCATCATCCATCTGCTGCTCTGTCAGAATGGCGGCAACTTCCACGGGATGCGAAAAATAGGGCTCGCCGGACGAACGCACCTGCCCGGCATGCATGGCATGGCCATACTCATAGGCATCGCGAATCAGCGCAGCATTCGTGGTTGGGTGATAATTGCGGACCAGATCGACCAGATCTTCTACATCGATCATTCCTGCCGCTCCTTGGGAGGGCGCAGCACCGGTTGCCCGGTGCCTGTCCTCACTTCATTTCCTGGGCTTCCATAAGGGCGCGCAACAGGTTCTCTTCCGACGGGTCATCGTCAGGCTTGTCTTCTTCAGCCCCGCCCATCAACAGTGCCATGGAATCGTCTTCCGGCTCGTCGACTTCGATCTGGGTCTGGTTGCTTTCAATGTAGCTTTCGCGCAGTCCCTCGGCCGTCAGCGTTTCCTCGGCGATCTCTCTGAGAGCGCAGACAGGGTTTTTATCCTTGTCACGCTCAATCGTCAGCTCGACACCCGAGGAAAGCTCGCGTGCGCGATGTGCTGCCAGCATCACCAGCTCAAAACGGTTCGGGACTTTATCGACGCAATCTTCAACGGTAACACGGGCCATCTGGCACTCCACTTGATCAACACCGGGGGTGGGAATGCGCTATTTATGAGCATTCCGAGCGGAATTCAAGCCAAATCGCGACGGTCGATCCCCGCTTTCGCGGGAAACTGCCCATCGGATAGTGGAGGATTTGATTGCCTGCCAAACCCGGTGTTTCTATAGTTCCCCGATGGCAGCAGACAGACCCTTTCTTGGCGTTCTTTTGATGGTCGGGTTTTGCTTCCTGGCCCCGACCGGCGATGCCGTGGCCAAGATCCTGGGGGGCACGATACCTCTGCTGGAACTGTTGCTGGCCCGATTTGGCGCGCAGGCGCTTTTGATGGTGCCGGTTTTGATCTGGGCCCGGGCCAGCCTGAAAATGCCGCGCCGCGTCCTGCGCATGACCCTGTTGCGAACGGTTCTTCATATCGTCGGGATCGGGGCGATGTTCACTTCGTTACGGTTCCTGCCGCTTGCCGATGCACTGGCCATTGCCTTTGTCATGCCATTTATCATGCTGCTGCTTGGCAAATTCGTGCTGGGCGAAGAGATAGGGCCTCGCCGTCTGATCGCCTGTGTCGTCGGGTTTATCGGCACCCTTTTGGTCATCCAGCCAAGCTTTGCAAATGTCGGCGCACCGGCGCTCTTGCCCCTGGTGGTTGCTGTTGTCTTTGCGCTTTTCATGCTGGTAACGCGTCAAATTGCCAAAGAGGCTGATCCCATTGCCCTGCAAGCCCTCAGCGGGGCTTTCGGGGTGCCCATGCTGGTACTGCTGCTACCGGTCGGAGGATTGCTTGATATCAACGCATTCACGCTCGTAACACCTGAAAGAAGCGAAGCAGCGCTTCTGGTGGTTGTCGGCATTCTTGGCACGTTTGCGCATTTGCTGATGACCTGGAGCCTGCGCTTTGCACCATCAGCAACCCTTGCACCGGTTCAATATCTGGAAATTCCCGTTGCCACGGTTCTTGGCTGGATGGTCTTTCGCGATCTGCCGGGCGGGCTGGCGGCATTTGGTATCGCCATCATCATCAGCGCTGGACTTGTCGTGATCTATCATGAACGCCGCCCGGTATTGCCGCAGCCGACCAACCCATCCTGAGAGGGGCATTTTCGGCACGCATGTTCTGTACCTATTTTGAAGCGATTGTTGGCGGGCGTCGCCCCTGTTCCCGCGCGTCGTATTTTTCTTCGGATGAAGCATTCAGTCCAGCGGAACAATCCCCTCCGTCTCACTTGACCCAAGTGCTGCCTGCATCTGGCGCACCTTTAGGCCAAGCACGGGATGCACCCAATCCGGCGCAATATCCATCAGTGGCACCAGAACAAAGCCACGTTCGTGCATTCGCGGATGTGGCAGGATCAACTCGTCCGGGGCGACAGACGCCTGCTGATCTGCAGGCAAATCCAGCCAGCGCTGGAATGTATGTGCATCTGGTAGCACCAGATCGCCATAGCTCAGCAGATCAAGATCAAGCACCCGCGCCTCCCATCGTTTTGAGCGGGTCCGCCCCAATTCGCGCTCTATTTCGTGTAATCTGTCAAGCAAGCCACCTGGCGAAAGCGTCGTGTTAAACTCAATAGCGGCGTTCACAAAATCAGGCCCGGAGCCCGGGGGATATGCGGGGGTTTGAAAAAGCCGGCTTTGTGCTGTCACCTCCACTGATTCGCCAACCAGCAACCCCAGAGCGATTCTGACTGTGTCAACAACACTCCCACGAATGGAGGGCTGATTCCCCCCCAAAGCAACCAGTCCTTTTGTACAGGTTTGTGATCTAAATTGTTGTTGCAGCATTTCAAATTTGACCTATCTTACAGCCACTGGTTTCATCAATGATCATTTAAGCAATACCACTCACGCTCATTGTTGGAACATATTTAAAAGGGAAGATAATTATGTTTTACCGGGATGAGAGACTTGCTCTCTTCATTGACGGTTCGAACCTCTACGCGGCCGCAAAGGCACTGGGTTTCGATATCGACTACAAACTTCTGAGAACCGAGTTCATGCGTCGCGGCAAACTGCTCAGGGCGTTTTACTATACGGCGCTTCTGGAAAACGACGATTATTCACCGATCCGCCCGCTGGTGGACTGGCTGAATTACAATGGCTTTACCATGGTCACCAAACCGGCAAAGGAGTTCACCGACTCCATGGGCCGGCGCAAGGTGAAAGGGAACATGGATATCGAGCTGGCTGTCGATGCGATGGAACTGGCACCGCATATCGATCACATCGTGATTTTTTCCGGCGACGGCGATTACCGGCCTTTGGTGGAATCGCTGCAGCGCCAGGGCGTGCGGGTTTCGGTGGTCTCAACCATCCGGTCGCAACCTCCCATGATCGCAGACGAGTTACGCCGACAGGCGGACAATTTCATCGAGCTGGAAGAGCTGAAAGACGTGATCGGCCGCCCACCGCGCCCAGATATGCCACAGCGTTCCGACGAAGTGGAATTCGCTGAGGAATAAGCCCCCTGCGATGTTATTAAAGCTTTCTCCCGGTCGCCCGCAGATCGGGAGATGCATTTTTCTGGAAACCTCTGGTAGTCTACAAGACTGTCTGCTACCTCATTGATTGACGGCAAAGTCATTCGATTCAAATGAGGTTTTCAATGCGTCCAATTTTCTTCGCGCTTCAGGTTATTCTCGTACTTGCGATGGCGGACAGCGCTATTGCACGCACGGCAGTTCAAAAACTCCTAGGCGATTGGGTCACTGCGCGACACGCTTTGACCAACGGATCATTTTCCTGTCAGGCGGTTCAATGCGCCAACGGGGCGTGCTCGTCAAAAAGGTATTTTCTGCTCGCGACCTCCAAAGAGCTCAGCTACGTTGTTCCGGAATTCAATCACGGAATTAAACCGCCCAACGGGTCTTCGGTTAAGCTCATTATCGGGGAAAAATCGTTCGTTCTGAAGAACAAGTCGGGAGATCAAGCAAAGTTTTTTGAACCGGCAAATGTAAAGGAGGCTCGCAAAATCAACGCATTGTTGATGCAACTCGCCAAGAGCAAAGGGAGCCGGTCCTATTACGTGATCGATACTGCCGGCAAAAAAAGGAAGTTCAGCGCACGACGCGCAGATGAAGCGCTGGAACTGCTGGGTGAGCTCTGCGGCACGCAAGTTCCCTGACGGAATACTCCCTGACAGTTTTTTCGTTGCGAAGGTGTCGAAGCGACCCGTATAACGCATCGGTGATCCGCCTGGCTAACCCGATGACCAATGTCGGGGATGATGCTTTAACTTCGCGAGCCTGTTATGATGTCAAATCCTGACCTCACGCTCTATCTCGCCGCTCCCCGCGGCTTTTGCGCGGGCGTCGACCGGGCAATAAGGATCGTGGAAATGGCGATCGAGAAGTGGGGCGCACCGGTCTATGTGCGCCACGAGATCGTGCATAACAAATACGTCGTCGACAGCCTGCGGGCCAAGGGGGCGGTTTTTGTGGAAACGCTGGATGAGTGCCCCGATGACCGACCGGTGGTCTTTTCCGCGCACGGGGTTCCAAAATCGGTTCCGGCGACGGCGGAAAGCCGCAATATGGTCTATGTCGATGCCACTTGCCCGCTGGTCTCCAAGGTTCATATCGAAGCACAACGTCACCACGCAAACGGTCTGCAAATGGTGATGATCGGGCATGACGGCCACCCAGAAACCATCGGCACGATGGGACAATTGCCAGAAGGCGAGGTGTTGCTGGTGGAAACGTCGGCAGACGTGGCCAGTCTGAAGCCACGCAACCCGGACGAATTGGCCTATATCACCCAAACCACATTGTCGGTTGATGATTCCGCTGAGATTATCGCGGCGCTAAAAGAACGTTTTCCCGGCATCACGGGCCCGCATAAAGAAGATATCTGTTATGCCACCACCAACCGGCAGGAAGCCGTGAAATCGGTTGCGCCACTGGTCGAGGCGCTGCTGGTCATCGGCTCGCCCAATTCTTCCAACTCACGCCGCCTGGTCGAAGTTGCCAGCAAAGCCGGCTGCGCCTATGCCCAGCTGATCCCGCGTGCCAGCGACATCGACTGGCGCACACTTGAAGGCACAAGCGCGATCGGCATCACCGCCGGTGCATCGGCGCCGGAGATCCTGATCAACGAAGTTCTTGAGGCGTTCAGGGCGCGTTTCAACGTAACCGAGCGCGTGGTTGAGACAGCAACCGAGGATGTTGAATTTAAACTGCCGCGAAATCTGCGGGTGCCTGCATGAGTGCCGATGATGAAACCCTGTCAGCCTATGATGCTGCCGCTGATCGTTATGCAGCCGGGTTTGCCAAGACCAAGGATGTGGACCAGTCCGCCGATCTTGACTGGTTCGTATTGGCCCTGCCGAAGGGCGGGCGGGCGCTTGATCTAGGTTGCGGCCCGGGGCATTGGACGGCGGCGCTGCAAGGGGCCGGTCTGCGTGTAGACGCGAGCGATGC
Source organism: uncultured Rhodobacter sp. (assembly GCA_964567685.1). Lineage (GTDB taxonomy): Bacteria > Pseudomonadota > Alphaproteobacteria > Rhodobacterales > Rhodobacteraceae > UBA5972. The sequence continues at coordinate 84,737 of CAZMNO010000007.1, forward strand.
TTCCGCAGCAATGGCCGCGCTGGCGCTGGAACGGTATGGCATCGAGGTTCGGGTGGAACCGTTCGAGGCACTCGACGCAAAACATAAATATGACGGGATCTGGGCCAATTTCAGCCTGCTGCATGCGCCGCGCGCAGAATTCCCTGATCTTCTGGCCCGCGTTCATAACGCGCTGAAACCAGGCGGTGCGCTGCTTTTGGGCATGAAACTCGGCAAGGGCGAAGGGCGCGATCAGCTGGGCCGCTTCTATGCCTATTACAGCGAGGATGAATTGATCTCGCTGCTGGCCGATGCAGGGCTGAGCGTGAAAGAAACAAAGCGGGGCGACGGTGAAGGGCTGGCGGGCATTGTTGAAACCTTCGTCATCCTCCATGCCCATGCCTGAGCTGACCGCCTATACCGATGGTGCCTGTTCGGGCAATCCCGGTCCCGGAGGCTGGGGTGCTGTGCTTCAGGCCAGGGACAATGGCAGATTGCTCAAGGAGCGGCTGCTCAAAGGCGGGGAGGCGGAAACCACCAACAACCGGATGGAACTTCTGGCCGCCATTTCCGCACTGGAGGCTCTGGACAGACCCTCAACCCTGACGGTGGTGACCGACAGTAACTATGTCAAAAACGGCGTCACCAGCTGGATTTTTGGTTGGAAAAAGAACGGCTGGAAAACCGCCGGTAAAAAACCGGTCAAGAACGTCGATCTCTGGCAACGGCTTGACGAAGCGCAGGCCCGCCATCAGGTGACCTGGGAATGGGTGAAAGGCCATGCCGGACACCCCGAAAACGAGCGCGCCGATGAACTGGCACGCGAGGGGATGGCACCGTTCAAACCAAGGCCAGCGATAAAAACTGAGTGAATGCGAAAAAGGCGGAACCGTGCTAGACTGAAGGCGAGTTTCTGCTGATTGCAACGAGGTTTTCATGTCAAAATCGATTTCTGATCAGATGCATCCAGCCATTGGTCTTGGGATATGCGGCGCAGTCACGGGCGTCGTCAGCTGGCTGATATCCCATTTTGACATTGACCCGCTCATGCACATCCTCGGGGTGATCTTTGGCGCAGTGGTCGCCTATTACCTTTACCGAATGGTCGCGTTGTCAGCCTCAAAGATGGTGCTGGTCATCGTGTTCTTCGGCGCATCCTGGCAGCTTGCCTATCGGTTTGCGGTCGAGATATCCGGCAGCATCGACAATATGCTTATCGTCGGAGCCTTGGCGGGCGCGCTGGGCGCAGCAATTCTTGCCCTCTGTTTCGCCCTTCTGTTCATGCGTTTCCGAGCGGTGGTTCCGATCCTGCGCACAATCCTTGTCGGGGCCGTTGCCGGATCCCTGCTGAATGTGAACTCAAGCCTTGCGATGGCAGCGCTGTTCATCATCTGGCAAGCCGGTGTCGGTGCCAGCCTTGGCTATGATCGCGAAGTGTTTGACGCCGCCTAGCTATTGATCTTTCTGAATGTAGGTCTTGTAGACCCAGATCAGCAGCAAGGCCCCGAGAACGGCACCGATGAAGCCAGCGGCCATTCCCATGATCGCCAGCAGGGCACCCAATACCAAACCCCCGATCAGGGCGCCGAGGACACCAATGGCAATCGTTACCGGCACGCTGGTATCAAGATCCATCATCCGCGTGGCGATATAGCCCGCAGCCGCACCGATAATCAGAAGATAGAGAATGCCCATTGGACCTCCGGGATCAGTTATACACTCTTCTCTATATGGGATTTCTCACCGGTAATTGAAGAGGGCGCGACAGCCTGTCAGGCCAACGGCCTCAAAGATTGACCTGTCCGTTTTCAGTGGTTCCTAACCTCGCAGCCAGTATTGCCCCCGGTCACCACAGAGCCGCGTATCGACGGGCCGTGGTGCGGCGAACCGGCGGCAGTGACTGCTACTTTATCCCGGCTAAGTCTGTGCGACCTCAATAGTTTGCACTTTCCGCAGCCAATCGCCGTGCCGGGAAACGGCCCGGCGATGCGCGGCGGGCCTGCGCCCTTTACCCCGCACTGGTGGCAGGTTTCAGGGGGCGGTTTTCGGGCCGTTGGTATCAGGTCAGGAAAGACCCCGGAGGCAGGTCAAGGCCGCGCAGAAAAATTTCGGGATCCATGGCCGCCTTGCCGGCGCGCTGAAGCCTGACCAGCCGCACCGCCCCGTCGCCACAGGCAATCGTCAGGGCATCGTCCAGTATTTCACCGGGCGCGCCAGCCCCTTCGGCCAGCCGGCAATCCAGCAGTTTCAGCCGCTCGCCGTTATAAAGACACCAGGCGCCGGGAAAGGGGGAAAGGCCACGGATCTTGCGATCAACCTCAATCGCCGGGGCGGTCCAGTCGAGCCGCGCTTCGACCTTGTCGATCTTGGCAGCATAGGTCACACCGCTTTCGGATTGCGGCATTGGCGTCAGATCGTTCAGTTGCGCCAACGCTTCAATGATCGCCTCGGCCCCCACGCCGGAAAGCCTGTCATGCAGCGATTGCGCAGTGTCTTCAGCGTTTATTGGCGTCGTCTTGCAGAGCAGCACCGGGCCGGTATCAAGCCCGGCCTCCATCTGCATGATCGCAACACCGGTCTCGCTGTCGCCAGCCATGATCGCCCGGTTGATCGGCGCCGCCCCGCGCCAGCGTGGCAAAAGCGATGCGTGGATATTGAGGCATCCGTGCAGCGGAGCGTCAAGCAGGCGTTGGGGCAGGATCAGGCCATAGGCAACGACCACTGCAACGTCTGCGTTGAGGGCTTCAAACGCGGCGATATCTTCGGCGGATTTGAAATTGACCGGGTGGCGTATGTCCAGCCCCAGTTCCAGCGCTTTGGCGTGAACCGGTGAGGGGCGCTCTTTCTTGCCGCGACCGGCGGGGCGCGGCGGCTGGGAGTAAACAGCGGCAATGTCGTGACCTGCGGTGACCAGAGCTTCAAGAACCGGAGCGGCAAAATCGGGGGTTCCCATGAAGATGATGCGCATTCTTCCTAGTCTCCCAAACCCGTGCGGGGGCGCGATCTTTTCCGCCATTCCCCAAGCAAGCCACCCTCACCGCCACCAGTATCTTGGGCCAATTCAGCGGTTTCTTGAGGTTTTTGTTTAAACCGGTGGAATTCAGCCCTGGGACCACCATTCGATACAAGCGCCGGGCGCGGAACCAAGGGCGAAGCCCGCCGAGCATCGCCGACGCGCACCCACGCGGCGGCGATTGGCTGAGGGTGGCGCAAGGCTTTGAAGTCGCACGCGCTTGATCGGCATAAAGTGCCAGCATAACAGTGTTGCATCGCCCCCGCGCGCGTCGTCAATGCGCGGCTCGATGCCAATCGATTATTTTGCTGTTTGTTTTGAAGGCACAAGAACCCGTGAGCGGCAGTTTCCAGTCTCAAGTCTCTACCCCTCCCGCGCTTTCATCTTCCGGGCCTTTGCCAGCAGCATCCGCCGTTTGACCGGACTCAGATTGTCAAAATACATCCGCCCGTTCAGATGATCGATCTGGTGTTGTACCGACACCGCCCAGAGACCGACGAAATCCTTGCGCACGCGCAACCCGGCCTGATCGAGATACGTCACCGTCAAGGCCCGCGGGCGTTTGATCCTGGCGTGAACCCCCGGCAGGTTGGGGCTGGCCTCATCATGCTCAGCGAATTTCTCGCTCAGATGCAAGACCTCCGGGTCGGCCATACACAAGGGCTGATCCTTACTGTCAGAGCAATCAACCACCGCAACCCTCCGCAAAATCCCGATCTGCGGCGCCGCCATTCCGACCCCCGGCATGGCATACATGGTTTCCAGCAGGTCATCCCAAAGCGCTCTCGTGTCGTCAGTGACCTTCCCCACCGGCTTGGCCGCCGTTCGCAACCGATTGTCAGGCCAGGGAATGAAGCGGCGCAACGCCATCAGGCGCGCGCCCTTTCCTTTTTCAGCTTTTTCATCCGGTTGGTGATCATCGAACGTTTGATCTTGGACAAATAGTCGATGAACAGCTTGCCATTGAGATGGTCGATCTCATGCTGTGCACAGGTGGCCCTGAGGCCGTCGAAATGCCGTTCCTGCATGTTGCCGTCAAGATCGAGAAACTGCACCCTGACCTCGGCCGGGCGCGTCACTTCTTCATATTGATCGGGGATCGACAGGCACCCTTCTTCATAGGTGTTCAACTCCTCGGAGGCCCAGCTGACCACCGGATTGATCAGCGCCAGCGGATCGGGATCCTCTTCCTTGCCCGCACAATCCATCACGAACATCCGCTGCAAAACGCCAACCTGCGGTGCTGCCAGACCGATGCCCGGCGCATCATGCATGGTTTCCAGCATGTCATCCACCAGCTTGCGGACGGCGGTGTCGACAGCTTCAAAAGGGGTGCAGACCTTTTTCAGGCGCGGGTCGGGGTGGATAAGGATGGAACGGATACTCATAAGGCCGGATTTAAGCAATCCTTGGCCCGGGTGCAAGCGCTCCCTCCCTCCCCATTTTTCGGTTGCAGGGCGCGGCAAAGCCATTAGCCTGCACCGGGAAAATTCGGGAAAAACCAACATGAACTTTGACCAGATCATCGACCGCCGCAACACCCACTCCGCCAAGTGGGATATGATGCAGCCGATTTACGGCGTTTCACCCGATGACGGCTTGTCGATGTGGGTGGCCGATATGGACTTTCACCCGCCAGAGGCCGTTTCAGACGCGGTGAAAGCGATGCACGATCATGGGGTTTATGGGTATTTTGGCGATGATGCCGCCTATAAAGCCGCCATTTGCTGGTGGATGAAAACCCGCCACGGCTGGGAGGTGGAACCGGACCACATATTCACCACCCACGGGCTGGTCAACGGCACGGCGCTGTGCGTCAACACCTGGAGCGATCCCGGTGATGGGATCATCCTGTTCACGCCGGTCTATCACGCCTTTGCCAAGGTGATCAAAGCGGCAGGGCGCGAGGTGGTTGAGTGCCCGATGACCGAGGTTGATGGCCGCTATCAGATGGATTTTGAGAACGCGGCGAGCCGCCTCAAAGGCCACGAGAAAATGGTCATCCTCTGTTCCCCGCAAAACCCCGGCGGGCAGGTCTGGAAGCCCACCGAACTGCGCCAACTGGCGGATTTCTGCGTGCGCCATGATTTGTTGCTGGTGTCTGACGAGATCCACCACGATCTGCTTTATCCCGGGCAGAAACACACCGTCATGCCACTGGCAGCGCCTGAAATCAGCGACCGGCTGGTGATGATGACAGCCCCCACCAAGACTTTCAATATTGCCGGCAGCCACACCGGCAACGTGATCATTGCGGACCCGGAATTGCGGGCACAGTTTGCTGCGACGCTGATGGGGCTGGGCCTGTCACCCAACTCCTTCGGGCTTCATATGACCACCGCCGCCTATTCGCCCGATGGGGCGGAATGGGTTGATGCCCTGATGGGGTATCTGGATGAAAACCGCCGCGTTTTCGATCAGGGGGTGAATGCGATCCCGGGGTTGAAATCGATGAAGCTGGAGGCGACCTATCTGGCCTGGGTCGAATTCTCCGGCACCGGAATGGCACCTGAGGAGTTCACCCGCAGGGTCGAAAAAACCGCCCGGATTGCCGTCAACCACGGCAATTCCTTTGGCACGGGTGGTGGTCAGTTCCTGCGCTTCAATATAGGTACGCAAAAGGCGCGGGTGGTCGAGGCGGTTGCGCGCCTACAGGATGCGTTTGCGGATTTGCAGTAGCCAAGACAGGCAGGTTTCTCCCTGCTATGCTTAAGCCATGATCCGGCTCCTGATAATTCTGCTGTTCACCGCCAGCCTGGCTCAGGCGCAGAGCTTTCCGCGTGCCGATGGCAAGACCACGCCTTACCGCGAATACATCCGCTCGCCCGCCCCCTGCCCGCCGCTGGCGATCCTGTCGCACGGGTTTGGCGGCACCGAAAAAGCACTGGCGCTTTTGGCCAATGCGCTGGCCGATGAGGGCTATCGGGTGATTGTCATGGGGCATCGTGAAAGCGGCCCCGATCAGCGCCGTATCGTGCTGCAGGCCGAAAACAAGCGCGAAACCCTGCACCGGCTGGCCAGTGATCCGGCCTCGTTCAAAGCACGGTTTCTGGATCTTGACGCGGTCTGGAACGCCGTTACCGCCAGATGCCGCCCGCAATTCGCTTTGATGGCCGGGCATTCATTGGGGGCGCAGACCGTGATGATGGAGGCCGGCGCCGTACCGGTATTCGGCGCACTCGGGCAGGACAGGTTTGACGCCTATATCGCGCTCTCCCCGCAAGGGATCGGGCCTTTGTTTTCGGAAGGGGCGTGGCGGAGCGTCAGCAAACCGGTCCTGATGATCACCGGCACTAAAGACCGGCGCGGCAAGGAAAGCTACGAGACGCGGCTGTTGGCTTTTGAGGGGTTGCCGGGGGGCGATAAACGGCTGGCGATCATTTCGGGAGGCACCCACCGCACGATGGGCGGGCGTGGCGCGCAAGCGCTTGCCAGACTGGTGCCGCGCATTGTGCTTGAGTATCTTGAAGATCTTTCAGCCGGGCGTACGGGCGAAGTTCGGTCGATCAGGAAGGTGATGTTTCGGGTGAAATAGGAGATGGGTTTCCGGGGAACTCGAATCCCGCCTTTGCAGGTGCGCCACTCGTCTTAAGCTTGTTTCCTTCAGCTAAGATTTTGCAGTATTTCTTACTAAGTTTCGCACGGCCTCAAATTCAATGTCTTCACAAACTCTACGCTCTCCCATTTCCGTGGATCTTTCCAAGTCATTAATATTGATGCGTTTGATCCCAAGGGAAACCGCGCCCTCCTCTTGTGCTGAGTTGAAGATTAGGGTGCCGTCGAGACGAATTCCGATTTCTTCCAGGATATTTCCGCTCAGGTCCATTTTCGACCAACTCACTATTGGCATATCAGCAATGCGCCTAGTAAACGTTTGACGCGTGTGAATATGGGCTGTGGTCAAAATGGCAACTCCGGTGTTTCATCAATCAAAGTCTGCGGGGCCTGAAGTCAGCACTTGTTAGAAATCAATTCACAAATATTCGAACTGGGTACCAGCCCGGAATCGTGGAGCTTCATGTCGGCTTTGATATAGGGATAACCATCGAAAAAGAAGAACTCCGGTGTCCAGGTCCGCTTGATCACGATCCTCTCGGCAAGGAAAACTTCAAATGGATAGTCATCCTCCCTGTACGTTTGAAGTTCATTCCATGAATTTTGCGCTCGTTACTATGCTCAGAATTTCTGGTTCACGAATACATTCGACTGTCCAGCCGTCAGCACGTCGAAACTTTGAGTTTTCAAAATCGATAGCTTCCAGGAAAACCTGCTCGACGCGATCAGCATCATAAACCAGAAACTCGCCGAAATCACCAATATCGGAGACTGCGCAACCGGTTATTTCGAACAAATCGAACCCACTATCGGGCACAGCATCCCGCGAGGTGAAAAAAACGTGCGGCATTTGAAGTTGGAAATATTTCGGAGAGAAACCTAGTCGTTTTTGTTCTAGGGTCTGTTGAGATTCAGGATTCCTATTTGTGCTGATTTCTGATTCAACC
>CAZMNO010000008.1:0-91844 GCA_964567685.1 uncultured Rhodobacter sp.
CCTTGAATCAGAATTTAGGTGATTTGGGAATCCTGAACGTCAACAGCCCCTAGTAAACTGGTTGACTGGCAGACTGGCAGACTGGCAGACTAGTAGATTAGTCTGCTGGTCTGCTGGTCTGCTGGTCTGCTGGTCTGCTGGTCGTTTGAAAATCCAGATTGGATTTGGGCCGTTCTCCGCGCGTCGGTGTCACCCATGGTTGTTATTTCTCTGAAAATTCCAGGTCGAGCCGGACAAGTGTAACAAAAGGAGAATCAGGATCCGGAATTCGCTCAGGTCAATTTCATGAGTTCACCAAAACGCGCAGCGCCTGTCGTAGGGCCACAAGAACCCGCAGATAACGCTACACCATCCCACAAGACCCGCGTGGCTTTTGACTTGTGTCAAGGTGTCGGTAAAATGGTTTCTTAGAATAGCCTGACGTGAAGTTACAGGGGTAGGAAATGACATCTATAAAAACCAGAAAATCCCAGCTTGAGGCACGGTTGACAGAGCTGAACGAACGGCTGCATGGCATCGAAGACGTGCTGGACGAAACGCCCAATCACGATGATGAAGACCGCGCTTCGGAACGCGAGGGTGACGAGGTGCTGGAAAGCCTCGGCAATGTCGGGCTGAAAGAGATTCAGATGATCGAGGCGGCTCTTAAGCGCATCGAGGACGGCTCTTACGGGGAATGCGCCAAATGTGGTGAAGTCATTTCAGAGGAGCGCCTTGATCTGCTTCCCTACACACCGCTTTGCCGCCTGTGTGCCCGCTGAAACCCGCATCATAGCCAAGCCAGGAGGGAATCATGTCGTTTGAAAGCCTGAAAGCCGGGATCGCCCTTTTGCTTGAGCAGATGACCGACAATCCCGAAGACGCGCATGAAATTCAGGAAAGCCTGCGTGAAAAACTGGCAGAGCTTAATGCGCTGGGCCTGCCTTTGCCACAGGACCTGGTCGATCTTGAGCGGCAACTGGAAGAGGATCTGGCGCGCAAACCTTTGGGTTGAAATCAGCCATCCATTACAATCATCACCTTGCCGTCCGGCCGCGCCAGGGCGCCAGGCAAGTCTTTGATCGCGCTCTTTAAATCCAGACGTGCGGTGATGTCGGTCTTCCATTCACCGCTGGCAAACCGCGCCTGCACGGCTTTGATTGCTCCCAGTTTCTTCAGAATCGGTGTGCGGCTCAGCCAGGTCACCAGCCAGAACCCTTCAATTTGCTGGCGCATGAAAATCAGCTTGCCCGGCTCCAGTATCTGCGGCGCTTCCGTTGCCAGTTTGCCGTAAATCACCCAGCGACTGTCTTTGGGCATATGGTTGAAGATCCGTGCCGAGATGGTTCCGGCAACCGCGTCAAGCAGGATTGTGGGTTTCTCGGCACCAATTGCTGCCTTGATATCGGCGGCAAAATTGTCTGAGGTTTCATTCAGAGCATGGCGCGCGCCAAGGTCTTTCAGGTTGGCCAGTGGTGCGTCGCGCCGCGCAACTGCGATCATCCTTCGCCCGGAGGCGTCGGCAAGCCCGGCCATCAGCTTACCCAATTGGCTGGCAGCAGCCGTTGCGATGAACGCACCGCCCTTTGGCACCATATCCACCATGGCCGCTGCGGTCAGCGGATTGACGATCAGGGCTGCTGCATCTTCAGCTTTCACATCCGGTCTGAGTTTGATGACGGTCGCAGCATCAGCAACCGCATATTCCGCCCAGGAGCCCGAGCCCGTCGGTCCGGCCACGAAAGAGACGCGCCTGCCCTTCAGCCAACTGGCATAGAGACCCTTTCCCGCAACCACCTTGCCGACGCCTTCAAACCCGGCAGGGGCGCCTTTGATCCGGGGCTGGCCATAAAATCCCTGAACGAACACGACGTCAGAGGGATTGACGCTGGCCATCTGGACCTTGATCAAGACCTGCCCGGGTTTCAGCTCTGGCAGATCACCCTCGGCAAGCTCCAGAAACTTATCAACATTATCAAGCGTATAGCTGGCTTCACCACCTGATGAAAAACCTGATTCGCGCAGGCACATGGCCCACATCCTTGCCGGGAGTGCCATCAGACCCTCTGCTGCGTATAGCGCTTCAGTTCAGCCCGGGCGACCTGCATCCGGTGCACCGCATCCGGCCCGTCAGCCAGCCTGAGCGTGCGCAGATGTGTCCATTGCCGCGCCAGCGGCGTGTCTTGCGAGATACCACCGGCACCAAACATCTGCACCGCCTCATCGGTCACTTTCAGGGCTGTCAGCGGGGCGACGACCTTGATCTGGCTGATCCAGGGGGCAGCGGCGCGCGCATCGCCCTGATCCATCATCCAGGCAGCTTTCAGACATAGTAGCCGGGCCTGCTCGATCTCCATCCGGCAATTGGCGATGACATCGAAATTGCCGCCAAGCTTGACAACGGGTTTGCCGAACGCCTCGCGCGCTAGCCCCCGGCGGCACATCAGTTCAAGCGCCTTTTCCGCCTGACCGATGGCGCGCATGCAATGGTGAATGCGCCCCGGCCCAAGCCGTCCCTGCGCAATTTCAAAGCCCCGGCCTTCGCCCAGGATCAGATTGTCTGCCGGTACACGCACATCTGTAAAGCGAATGTGCATATGCCCATGTGGCGCGTCGTCTTCGCCGTAGACCTGCATCGGCCTTAAGACCTCGACACCCTTCGTGCCTGCGGGCACCAGAATCATCGAATGCTGGGCATGGCGATGGCGGTTTTCGTCGGGGCTGGCGACCATGACGATATAGATCGCACAGCGCGGATCACCCGCACCCGAGGCCCACCATTTATCCCCGTTGAGCACATACTCATCGCCGTCCCGCACGCAGGACATGGCGATGTTCGTGGCGTCGCTTGAAGCAACGTCAGGTTCGGTCATCAGATAGGCCGAGCGGATCTCGCCATTCAGAAGCGGGGTCAGCCAGCGTTCTTTCTGGGCCTCGCTGCCATAACGCTCGAGCACTTCCATATTCCCGGTATCGGGTGCTGAGCAGTTGAAAACCTCGGCCCCAAGATGCGCTTTGCCCATTTCCTCGGCCAGATAGGCATATTCAACGGTGCTGAGACCAAATCCCTGATCGCTATCCGTCAGCCAGAAATTCCACAGCCCTGCTGCCCGCGCCTTAGACTTGAGGCTTTCCAGAATCTCGGTCTGACGCGCCGTATGCTGCCAGCGATCGCCTTTTGAGACCTCGGCAAGAAATTCTTCATCCAGAGGTTCAATCTCGTCTCTGACCATGGCTGCAACCTGTGCCAGCAGGGGGCGCACCTTATCCGTTATACCTAGGTTCATCAGCGGTTTATCCTTCAAAGTTAAAGTCGTTATTGCCAAGGGCGCGGGTGGCCATGTCAACCAGCTCGGCCGCGATTTCCCGGATGATTTCATCGCTCTCACCGGCGCGAGGGCGGTACCAGTAAAGGGTCGAGTTCAGCATTGTGATCACAGTGTGCAGAGCAAAGGAAATCGTTTCGATGCGGAACTCACCAGCTGCCTGTCCAGCGTTCAGAACATCGCGAAACATATTTTCAAAAGCTCGCCTGTCGGCCATGAATTCCTGAAGCTGGGCATCGTCGACCGCGAACTGTCCACCGGTAATATGCAGATGAATCCGATCAAACAGCGCTTTCTGATAGGCCTGTTCGCGCATCATATTGACCGCGTGCGCCATTGCCATGGCGCGAAACTTTTCAACCGGGCGCAGGTCGCTTTCATAAGCGGGCCGGATCGCGGCGAAATTAAGCGCCATGGCGCGTTTGCGTACGGCATGCAGCAGGGCCGATTTTGAGGCGAAATAATGATAGATCCGCCCCTTGGTCGCCCCCATATGCCGCGCAACATCGTCAAGCGATGTACCGGCATAGCCTTTTTCCATGAAACAGGTCGCAGCGGCGTCCAGCACCTGTTCAGGTGGCGCTTTTGTGGGCTTCTGGATTTGCTGCAGTTCCGTCAAAAGGGCGGCGTCCTGTTTTGGTCTTTACAAGCGGTGGCAAACAGAAACATACTGATCGGTATGTTGTCAATTGCCCGATTTCATGGCGGGCTCTGCGGAGGTTTGCGATGAATCTTGAAAGCTTATTTTCGGTTTCCGGCAAACTGGCACTGGTCACCGGTGGTGGCAGCGGTATAGGGCGCATGATTGCCGAGGCATTGGCAATGGGCGGCGCGCGCGTTCTGATCTGTTCGCGCAAGATCGAGGCGGTAACGGCAACGGCGGACGAGATCAATGCACTGGGATATACCGGAAATGTTGAAGCATTTCAGGGTGATGTCAGCAGTGAGGACGATATTGCCGCGATTGTGGCTGAAGTTTTATCTCGCTCGGATCACCTCGATATCCTTGTCAACAACGCTGGCATTACATGGGGCGCGCCTTTGGGGGGTTTTCCCCATTCTGCCTGGCAAAAGGTCATGTCGGTCAACGTGGCGGGTCTTTTTCATCTGACTCAGAGTCTTCTTGGCGCACTCAAAGCCGCGGCAAAAGACGACGATCCGGCGCGGGTGATCAATCTCGGCTCGGTCATGGGCAGCGCTGCTATGGGCGACGGGGCTTATTCCTATTCCGCCTCCAAGGCCGCCGTGCATCATCTGACGCGTATTTTGGGAAAGGAACTGGCCGCGGAGCGGATCACAGTCAACGCCTTCGCACCGGGGCCGTTTCGATCCAAAATGACGGCATTTGCCACTGGCACGGATGAAGCTGCGGCAAAAGTCGGGGTCGATGTGCCGCTGGGGCGCTGTGGCAATGCTGACGATATTGCGGCAGCTACCCTGTTTTTATGTGGGCAGGGAGGTTCCTACCTTACGGGCACCGTCTTGCCGCTTGACGGCGGGATCCATCTTGAAACCGCAGACAACCTGTTCAGATCGGCCATGTAATGAAAAACTCAATGACAATTGCAGAACTCAAAGGAATGACCGGTCAGGTTCTTGGCCGGTCAAACTGGATGCATATTGATCAGGATCGCATCAATCGCTTTGCCGAGGTCACCGAGGATTACCAGTTTATCCATGTCGATCCGGACCGCGCCGCCGCCGAAACACCTTTTGGCAGCACCATCGCGCATGGCTTTCTGACATTGTCGCTTTTGAGCCATCTCAATCAGGGTGTGCTGCCGGATATCAAGAACCGGTCGATGGTGTTCAATTATGGTATGGACAAAATGAGGTTCCTGAACCCGGTCAAGGTGGGTGCCAGGATTCGCACCGAAGTGAGGCTGGATGATGTCACCGAGAAATCCCCGGGCCGGTATTTGTGCCGCTATGAAGCCAAGGTCGAGATTGAGGGCGAAGAGGTTCCGGCGCTGATTGCCGAGCAATTGTCCATGTATGTGATCAAGAGCTAACGTGGCATCAGTAAGAAGAATGACAGCATGACCGATCGTGGCAATATTGCGGATCAGGATGCCCTTGGCGCCTATCTTGAAGCGCATGTCGCCGGTTTCAAGGATCTCAAATCGGTTGAGAAATTCGCAACTGGCCAGTCAAACCCGACCTATCGCCTTTTTGCCGGGTCCGGGTCATACGTGTTGCGCGCCAAACCCGAAGGCGAGCTTTTGAAATCCGCCCATCAGGTGGATCGCGAGTATCGGGTCATGCAGGCGCTGGCAGATAGTGCCGTGCCGGTGCCGCGCGTCTTGCATCTTGCGGGTGAGGATAACCCGCTTAAGCGGATGTTCTTTGTCATGGAGCACCTTGACGGCCGGATTTTCTGGGATCCCACCCTGCCGGAACTGGAAAAGGATGCGCGCGGGCCGATTTATGACGCGATGAACGAAACTTTGGCCGCGCTTCATTCGGTGGACGTGGCGAAGGCCGGACTTTCGGATTTTGGCTATCCCGGCAATTATTTTGCCCGCCAGACCGATCGCTGGATCAAGCAATACAAAGCCTCGGCACGCGAACCCAGCGCTGAAATGGAACGGTTGATGGCATGGCTTCTGGAGCAAATGCCAGATGACGAAACTGCGACGCTGGTGCATGGCGATTATCGCCTCGACAACATGATTTTCGCCCCTGATACTCCCAAAGTAATCGGCGTGCTTGACTGGGAGTTGTCGACCCTTGGGCACCCGCTGGCAGACCTTGCCTATCAATGCATGCAATGGCGCTTGCCTTACCATGCAGGCATGCGCGGGCTGGGGGGGCTTGATCGGGTTGAGATTGGTTTGCCGGAAGAGGCGGAATATGTTGCAACCTATTGTGAGCGCAGGAAAATACCGGATATCGACAATTGGAATTTCTACCTGGCCTTCAGCTTTTTCCGCCTGGCCGCCATCCTGCAAGGCGTGGTCCGGCGGGCCGAGGATGGCAATGCCTCAAATCCTGAACGGGCACGCGAGATGGCGCAGGCTATTCCGGTGCTGGCCTCAATGGCTAATGCGTTGTTTTAAAGGGGATGCAGATGCGGTTTGATGACAAGGTTGTTCTGATTTCCGGCGCTGCGGGCGGCTTTGGCAGCTTGGCTGCCAAGGCATTTTCCGATCTTGGCGCTTCGCTGATACTGGCGGATCGGGATCAAGGCGGTCTTGATGCGATCGCAAAACCCCTTGGTGACCGAGTGGCAACACTGGCCGGGGATGTCACTGACCGCACACACCACCATGATCTGGTCGCACTGGCACTGTCAGAATTCGGCGCGCTTGATATTGCCGTCAACAATGCCGGGATCGTACAGCCGATGACGCGGATACCCGATACTGACGCAGAAATCGCCCGCACAGTGATCGACATTGATTTGATGGGCGTTTTCTGGGCCCTGCAAGCCCAACTACCGGTGATGGCCCGGCAGTTTGAAACGCGCCAGAGTGGCGGGGCCATTGTCAATGTTGCCTCTGCCGCCGGGCTTGTCGGCTCGCCCTTTCTGGCGATCTATTCTGCCGCCAAACATGGGGTCGTTGGCCTCACCCGCTCGGCTGCTGCCGAATACGGGCGCAAGGGGGTGCGGGTGAACGCGGTCTGCCCGTCTTTTGCCGATACGGCGATGCTGACGGAGGCCTTGGACAGCGATCCCAAGGGGCGCGAGGCGATGACCCAATCACTGACAAAGGCGATCCCGATGGGGCGGATCGCCCGGGCTGACGAGGTCGTTCAGGCGATCCTTTTTGCCGCTTCTGAGGAAAACAGTTTTATGACCGGCGAGACCCTCTCGATAGATGGCGGGTTGGCGGCGGTCTGAATGATTGAGGATGGATTATGACTGAAAATATGACGGAATTCGTAACCCTTGATATTGAGGGCGAGATCGCAACGCTCACGATTAACAACCCCCCGGTGAATGCTCTTGGCCAGAAGGTGCGCGAAGGCCTTTCAAAGGGCATACAGGCAGCAGGCAAAAAGCCTGAAGTGCGTGCGGTGATCATCATCGCCGAAGGGCGCACCTTTCCAGCCGGTGCCGACATCACTGAATTTGGCAATCCACCGCTGCCGCCCATGTTGCCGGATGTCTGTCAGGTGATCGAAGATTGCCCGAAACCTGTCATCGCTGCCCTTCACGGCACAGCTCTTGGCGGAGGATTTGAAATTGCCCTGTCGGCACATTACCGCATTGCCCTTGAATCCGCGCGGGTCGGTCTGCCCGAGGTCAATCTCGGTATTCTGCCGGGGGCCAGTGGTACCCAGCGCGTCCCGCGCATTGCCGGGGCCGCCGCGTCGCTTGACCTGATGCTCACGGGCAAGCCCATAAGTGCGGTCAAAGCCAGGGAATCCGGCCTGCTGGATGAGTTGACCCAAGGTGATCTGCGCGTTGCCGCGACGGATTATACCCGGCGGTTGCTGGCAGAAGGGGCAGAGCGGCGACCGGCAAGCGAGCGGCGCGAAGGCTTTGCCGACATGGCGGCTTATGAAGCGGAAATCGCGACGCGACGCAAGGCACTTGAAACGAAAGCCAAAGGCCAGCTTTCCCCGTTCCGGATCGTTGATCTGGTGGAAACCGCGGCCAAAATCCCCTTTGCCGAAGGGATGAAACAGGAACGAGCGGCGTTTATGGAGTGCCTTGCCTCGGATCAGTCCAAAGGCATGATTCATGCCTTTTTCGCCGAACGGCAAACCGCGAAGATACCAGAGGCCAAGCGCGCCGAACCACGCCCGCTTGAGCGTCTGGCGGTGATCGGCGGCGGTACGATGGGGGCTGGAATCGCGGTTGCTGTGCTCGATGCGGGCCTGCCGGTCGTGATGATCGAACGGGATGCGGAAAGCCTTGCCCGCGGGCGCGCCAATGTCGAAAAGACCTATGACAGGAACGTTGCCAAGGGGCGGATCAGTGCAGCGCAGAAAGCGGCTATCATGGAGCGGTTCAGCGGCTCCATCGACTATGCGGCGCTGTCTGACGTTGATCTGGTGATCGAGGCCGTGTTTGAGGAAATCGAGGTCAAGAAAGCGGTCTTTGCGGCGCTTGATCAGGCGATGAAGCCGGGGGCTATACTGGCCACCAACACTTCTTACCTGAATATCGATGATCTTGCGGCAACGATCTCGCACCCACAGGACGTGATCGGGCTGCATTTCTTTTCGCCCGCTAACATTATGAAATTGCTTGAAATAGTAGTTCCCGCCAAAGTGTCTGACGACGTCGTGGTCACAGGTTTTGCCCTAGCCAAACGCCTGCGCAAAATCCCCGTCCGCGCCGGTGTCTGCGACGGGTTTATCGGCAACCGGATGCTGGCGACCTATCGCAAGGCCGCAGATTACATGATGGAGGACGGGGCAAGCCCGTACGAGATTGACGTCGCCTTGCGGGAGTTCGGTTATCCGATGGGCCCCTATCAGGTCGCCGATCTGGCGGGTGGTGATATCGGCTGGGCGACCCGCAAGCGAAAAGCCCCGACGCGCGATCCCAAAGAGCGCTATGTCGAGATTGCCGATCGCATTTGTGAAAACGGCTGGTTCGGGCAGAAAACCCAACGCGGGTACTATCTTTATGAAAGCGGCGCGCGGGTTGGCACTGAAGATAAGGAAGTTCTGGCGATTATCGACGCTGAGCGCGCCAAGAAGAAGATCAAGCCGCGCGAATTTACGGTTGAGGAAATTCAGAATCGCTATCTTGCCGCGATGATCAACGAGGGCTGCAATATTCTGGCCGATGGCATTGCTCTCAGACCGCTCGATATCGATGTGACCCTGCTTTATGGCTATGGCTTCCCGCGCTGGCGCGGCGGGCCGATGAAATATGCCGATATGGTCGGGCTGGATGTAATCCTTGGCCGCATTCGCGATTATGCCAAGGAAGACGCGCATTACTGGCAGGCCTCGCCATATCTGGAAGAGCTGGTCGCCTCAGGCCGCTGTTTTGATGACGTCAACAAGGGCAAATAGACCGGGGGTTTTGCCGTGGATCTGACCTATTCACCGGAAGAACTGGCTTTTCAGGCCGAGGTGCGGGACTGGCTTGCATCGAGCCTAGCACCTGACCTTTCAGAAAAGGTGCGCAGAGGCCAGCGTTTGAACAAGGCTGATATGGAGGGCTGGCACGCCACCCTCAATGCCCGTGGCTGGCTGGCAAACCACTGGCCCATTGAATATGGCGGCACCGGCTGGAGCCCGGTTGAGCGGCATATTTTTGAAGAAGAATGCTGTGCCGCCTACGCCCCGCGTGTCGTGCCGTTTGGATTGTCGATGCTGGGGCCAGTTCTGATCAGATATGGATCAGAGGCCCAGAAAAAACACTGGCTGCCGCGCATTCTTGACGGGTCCGACTGGTGGTGCCAAGGCTATTCCGAACCCGGTGCAGGCTCTGATCTGGCGAGCCTCAGAATGAAGGCCGAGCGCGATGGGGATCACTATATCCTCAACGGGCAGAAAACCTGGACGACACTGGCCCAGTTCGCCAACATGATGTTCTGCCTTGTGCGCACGTCAGGCGAGGGAAAACCGCAAGCGGGCATTTCCTTTCTGCTGGTTGATATGAGCAGCCCCGGCATCGAGCTGCGCCCGATCCATCTTCTGGAAGGCACGCATGAGGTCAATGACGTTTTTTTCACCGATGTCCGCGTGCCGGTCGAAAACCTTGTGGGCGAGGAAAATCGGGGTTGGACCTATGCCAAGTATCTGCTGACCTATGAGCGCACCAATATCGCCGGGGTCGGGTTTTCCAACGTCGCTCTGAAGGAACTGAAAGCGATTGCCCGGGATCAGAGGCGCGGGGGCAGGTCATTGTCGCAGGATCCATTGTTTGCAGCGCGACTGGCGCGGGTTGAGATTGAGCTTGAGAATATGAAAACCACCAATCTGCGCGTGGTTTCAGCGGCTGCCGGAGGTGGTGCGCCGGGGCCTGAAAGCTCCATGCTCAAAATCAAGGGAACCGAGATCCGGCAGGAGATCGACAGCCTCAAGCGCCGCGCATTGGGGGCATATGCGCAACCCTATCAAGCGGACGCGTTCGAGCCGGGATATAACGGCCCGTCAGCCGGCCCCGACTATGCGGCACCTGTGGCCAAGAACTATTTCAACAACCGCAAAATCTCGATTTTTGGTGGGTCCAACGAGATACAGAAAAACATCATAACCAAGATGATACTGGGGCTCTGATGGATTTTACACCGACAGAAACCCGGCAAATGCTGGCCGACACGCTGGATCGCTGGCTCTTGCGGGACTATCCGCTTGAGGCACGTCTTGAAGCAGGCGCAAGCGAGCTTGGGTTTTCGCGCAAGAAGTGGCAGGATCTGGCCGAACTCGGTGTTATTGCTGCACTTTTTCCGGAAGATTGCGGTGGATTCGGCGGCAGCGGATTTGATCTTAGCCTGGTATTCGAACATCTCGGGAAAGGGCTGGTGGTAGAGCCCTTGCTGGAAAGCGCGGTTCTTTTTGGTGGCGTCCTGATGGAATGCGGCGGACAGGAAGAGCGGGTTGCCCGGATTATCGCTGGTGACGAACTGGGGGTTCTGGCGCATTTTGAGGAAGGTGATGGGTTTGATGCCAGCGGGATTGGCACGATTGCGATGAAAACTGCCGGAGGCTGGTCGCTGTCCGGTCAGAAAGCCGTCGTGCGCAATGCGGCAAGCGCTGATTGTCTGGTGGTGTCGGCACAAGGTGACGAAGGCCTATCGCTGTTCCTGATGCCCGCGGACTGCCCAGGCCTGAGCCTGCAAAGCTATCCGACAATAGATGGCGGGCAGGCGGCCGAGGTCTTGCTCAGGGATGTCACTCTGCCGAACGAGGCCCTGCTGGGCGAGGTGGGGCAGGCGGAAAAGATGCTCACACCGGTTCTCGGGCGCGCGTTGTTGTGCCTGTCGGCCGAGGCTTTGGGTCTGATGGGGGCTATCCGGGATATGACAATTGAATTTCTGCGCACGCGGCAGCAATTCGGCCAGCCGATAGGCCGGTTTCAGGCGCTCCAGCATCGCATGGCGGAAATGCTCTTGGAAATCGAAGGGGCGAAATCGGCGGTGATCAATGCCGCGGCGGCTGTCGATCAGCCCGGTATGCCGCGCGAACGAGGGCTTTCCGCTGCAAAGTTCACAATTGGCCGTGTCGGTACGCTGGTGGCTGAGGAGGCTATTCAGCTGCATGGCGGTATCGGTATGACCTGGGAATATCCCCTTGGGCATTTTGCCAAGCGGCTGGTGATGATCGATCACCAGCTTGGTGATGAAGACGAGCATCTCAGCCGCTATATCCGGCTGGGCGAGGAGGCAGAAATTGGCTGAAGCAGCGATAATCGAGCGGGATGGCCCGGTTCTGAAGATCATCAACAACAATCCTGAACGGCGCAACGCATTGCGGTTTGAATACCTGGAGGCGCTGGTTAAGGCTCTGAAAGACGCCGCTGACGATACCTCGATTGCGGCTGTTGTTTTGTCAGGTGCCGGGGGTTTTTTCTCGGCGGGCGGGGATCTCAACATCCTGATCAAACGCCGGGAAATGGATGTTGCCAAGCGGATCGAGGCGATCGGCATCCTGCATGGGGCAATACTGGCCATTCGCGATTGCCCAAAGCCGGTGATTGCAGCCATCGAAGGCGGGGCAGCAGGTGCCGGTGCGCCCCTGGCGCTGGCTTGCGATCTGGTGGTGGCAGCACGAGACGCTTATTTCGCCCTGTCCTATCTGCGTGTCGGGCTGACGCCGGATGGTGGCTCAACCGCCTTTCTGTCAGAACTCGCACCGCGGCAGCTGGTGAACGAGATCGTGATGTTTGGCGACAGGATCCCGGTTGAACGACTTGAAGCAATGGGGACTGTCAACCGACTGACCGAGCCCGGCGAAGCCGAAGCGGTTGCCGGGGAACTTGCGGCGCGGCTTTACAATCGTGGGCCAAAGGCGCTGGCCGCGGCCAAACGCCTTGTGCGGGCAGCGCGCGGGAATGATCTGGCGACGCAGCTTGATCTGGAGGCAGTTGCGATGGCGCAGGCGCAAGGTGGCGAGGAAGCGGCGGAGGGGATTTCTTCGTTTTTGGAAAAGCGCCCAGCTGATTTCGGGAAATTTCGCGACTGAGCGGGGCCTAAAGACAGGTCCGGGTGGTTTTTTACATGTTCGGAGCCTCCGGCGGGAGTATTTGGCAAACAATGATGTTGGCGGGCAGGTTTTTTGGAAATCGTGCTTGTATTTGCCGGAGTTGAGACCGAGATTTATCGGATCGCGAGTCTGTTAAAACGGAGAATCTTATGCGGCCAAGCGCGTTTTCCAATCCGGGGCGGTTTTACCGGGGCAATCTGCACACACACTCAACGCTCTCCGATGGGCGGCTTGAGGTTGCCGAGGTCTGTCGGCGTTACAAGGCCGAAGGCTATGATTTTCTGGCTCTGACCGATCATTTTGTCGGGCCGTTTGATTATCCGATCACGGATACGCGGCCCTATCGGGATGATGCGTTTACCACACTGATCGGGGCGGAGCTTCATACCGGGGCGATGGATAATGGTGAGCTTTGGCATATTGTGGCCATCGGTCTGCCGTTTGATTTTGCCCCGACGAACTCACCGGAATTTCACCCGATCGAGGGGCAGGAAAGCGGGCCTGAGGTGGCGGCACGTGCAGTCGAGGCCGGGGCCTTCGTCGCCATCGCCCACCCGGAATGGTCGGGGCTGAGCGAGAACGACATGCGCTCGATCAGCACAGCACATGCGGTTGAGGTTTATAACCACGGTTGCGAGGTGGAATGTGATCGCGGGCGCGGGTTGCATTCGGCTGATCTGCTGGCGCGGGCCGGAAAAGAGGTGAGTTTCATTGCCACGGATGATGCGCATTTCGCCCATGGAAATCTGGATGCCTTTGGTGGCTGGACCATGGTCAAGGCTGAGGAGAACACGCCAGAAGCCTTGCTTGCGGCGCTGAAGAGCGGGGCAAGCTATGCCTCCACCGGGCCAGATTTCGTCGATATCGAATATGATCGGGATTACGTGCATGTCAGGTGCAGCGAGGTTTCAGCGATCATCCTGCAAGGGCAGGGTGCGTCGACCGAAGCTGAGATCGGGGAAGGGTTGACGGAGGCGCGCCTCAAGCTCAATCGGCAAACGGCAAGCCCTTGGATTCGCATCACTTTAATCGATGATAAGGGCCGGAAAGCCTGGTCGAATCCGATCTGGAAGCAGGCTTAGGTCAGGCGGCAAGATCGACCCAGATCGGCACGTGATCTGACGGGCGTTCGCGGCCGCGCATGTGGCGGTCGATCTGGCAATCATTGAGCAGATCAGCCGCTTGCGGGCTGAGCAGGAAGTGGTCGATGCGAATGCCGTCATTGCGGTTCCACGCACCGCGTTGAAAATCCCAAAACGTGTAGTTGAGCGGGGCCCCGTCGCGCGCCCGGAAGGCATCGGTGAAGCCGAGATTGAGAATGCGCTGATAGGCGGCTCGGCTTTCAGGCAGAAAGAGCGCATCCTCGCGCCATTTATCCGGGTTATGGGCGTCTTCGGCTTGCGGGATGATGTTGTAATCACCTGCCATCAGGAAAGGTTCTTCGCTTGCCAGCAGGGTCTCGGCGCGGGCTTTCAGACGCTCCATCCAGTTGATTTTATAGTCATATTTCGGCCCTGGCACCGGGTTGCCATTGGGCAGGTAAAGACCGCAGACCCGGACCGGAGTTGCGCCCATAACGGTCGCTTCGATCCAGCGCGCCTGTTCGTCAGCCTCATCACCAGGAAGGCCGCGGGTTACGTCTTCCAGCGGCAGTTTTGATAGGATGGCGACCCCGTTGAAGCTTTTCTGGCCGTGGGTTTCAACGGTAAATCCGAGGTCTTCAAAGAGTTCGCGGGGAAAGTTTTCGTCAACCGATTTGATCTCCTGCAGGAGTGCCACATCGACCTCGGATTCCGGCAACCATTCCAGCAGTCGGTCAAGGCGCGCCTTGATGCCGTTGATGTTGAATGAGGCGATTTTCATTGGTGGAACTCCGGGCCGGTCTGTTGCCCAGTATCCGCAGAAAACCGGCATACACAACCCGTACAGAACCTGTACAGAACCTGTACATACGATTGTGCCCGGGAACGACGCTCAATCTATGCCGTTTGCAAGCTGAACTTCACGGATATAGATGATGATATTCTTCACATCGCCCTCGGTCAGGCCGGTGACCGGCGCCATATCCCCAAAGGGCCAGTGATGGGCGCGCACACCATTTTGCACGGCGAGGAAGAAGGACATGTCGCCGTGATGCGAAGGCTCGTAGATCTTGTGGATCAGGGGCGGGCCTTTGCCCTCGTTCCCGGCGGCGTTGACACCGTGGCAGGCGGCGCAAATGGCGTTAAAGGCCGTTTCACCGATTTTCGCGGCGGCTGACAGGGTGGGAACATTGACGGTGACAATCGGCCTCGCATCGCCTTTGGAGGGTGTTTCGGCTTCAGCAACCGTGGCAGGCGACTTGTCAAAATAGAGATAGGCGGCGATTGCGGCCAGCAACAAGACGATGACGGTCAGAATTCGGTTCAGTGACATAGGATCCCCGGTGTTGTCGGTTTGGGGCCTTTCTGGGAGTTCCCGTTGGGGGAAGGTCAAGCAGAAATCAGCGCTTGCCTCTACATCGAGAAGCTCACACCGCAGCCGCAGGAACTGGTGGCGTTCGGGTTGTCCACAACAAAGCGGGCACCGATCAGTTCTTCGGAGAAATCGATCGTGGCACCTTGCAGGAATGGCAGGGAAACCGAATCAACCAGCACCTTTTGCCCGTCCTTTTCCAGGACCAGATCGTCTGCTGCGGGATCATCAAGCTTGATCTCGTACTGAAACCCCGAACAGCCGCCACCTTCAACAGCGACGCGCAGGGCCTGTGCTGATTCTTCGTTGCTGTTAATGGCCGCAAGCTGGGCAAATGCGCGGTCGGTTACCTTGGGTGGCAGGGAAAGGTCCATCTGTTCGGCGGCTTTTTTCTGTTCTACACTACGCGCCAATATAAGCGCGACAACGCGCGGGGACAAGATTAGGGCACATCATGCTGGCAGACTATGCCTGTGATCCGGCGCATTCGCGCGGGCGGCTGTATTTGGAAGAGGAAAGTGCGCATCGCACGGCGTTTCAGCGTGATCGGGACCGGATCATCCATTCCAGCGCTTTTCGGCGGCTGAAACACAAGACTCAGGTGTTTGTTGAGCATGAGGGCGATTATTTTCGTACCCGCCTGACCCATTCGATCGAAGTCGGGCAGGTGGCGCGGACGATCTCGAGCGTTTTGGGGCTGAATTCAGAGCTGACCGAGGCCGTGGCGCTGGCACATGATCTGGGGCATACGCCTTTTGGACATACCGGCGAGGACGCGCTGAGTGAATGCATGGCCCCCTTTGGTGGCTTTGACCACAATGCGCAGGCGATCAAGATCGTGACCTTGCTGGAGCGGCACTATGCACAGTTCAACGGGCTCAACCTGACCTGGGAGACGCTGGAAGGGCTGGCCAAACACAACGGACCGGTTACAGGCGAGGTGCCGCTGGCACTGGCAGAATATAACGGTCAGCATGATCTGGAGCTTGATAGCTTTGCCAGTGCCGAGGCGCAGGTGGCGGCGATTTCCGACGATGTCGCCTATAACAATCACGACCTTGACGACGGGCTGCGCGCCGGGTTGTTCAATGAGGAACAGATCCGTGAATTGCCGATCATCGGGGCGTGCTATGCACGGGTGGATGAGCTTTACCCCGAGCTTGATTTCATACGGCGGCGGCACGAGGCGCTGAGGCGGGTTTTCGGGGTGATGGTTGAGGATGTGATCACGGAAAGCCGGCGGTTGATTGGCGAGGCAAATCCCGGGACGGTCGCTGACATTCGGGGTGCCGGGCGGCAATTGGTGAGGTTTTCCGACGAGATGGAGGGGGATCTTAAAGTGATCCGGGCGTTCTTTTTTCGCCATATGTACCGCCACTGGAAAGTGCGCCGGATGCGAAGGAAGGCGGCGATTATCGTGAAAGAGATGTTTGAGGTGTTCTTTGAAGACCCCGGCATGTTACCCGATGGCTGGCAGAAATGGGCGATGAGCGGGGATGAGAAGAAGCGGGCACTGGTGATTGCGGATTACATTGCCGGCATGACCGACCGGTTTGCGCTGGATGAACATAAGAAGCTGGTTGATCCGATGGCGTTGGGGTGAAGTGGTTTGCAATTCTTAAGGAATAATCTTATATTACAAGGCGAAAGAGAGGCGTTTTTGAGCATTAGAACCTATCAACGAATTGAAAAAGCCATGAACTATTTCATGGTTGTTGCTGTTATTATTGTGTTTGCAGGTCTGGCCTACAGCATTTTTTCATGAGCGTGAGGGACGAACCGCCAAAAACGCTGTTCCAACGATAATTCCCAAATGCAGATTGCCGATAATTGCCTGACCGGCTGCGACCAGACGTGCGTTTTCTGCAGGCTGGAAGTCGCCGAAACCGAGTGTGGAAAACGTAACTGCTGAAAAATAGATGTGATCCAGCGGGCTCTCTCCCACTATGGTTGGCCCGACAATCCCCAAAGCGCGGTAAGTTACAGAGAAGCACGTGATATTCAATAAAATGGAAATCAAGGTGTCCCAGGCCAGTCGCACTGGGTCGGGTTGAAAATTCTGCGAGGTTAGAAACGGAATAGACAGAACGACAACAGCAAAGAACGCCAAAGCTAGAATTGGGGCGAATCCGGCAAGCACAAATGATATTTCACCACCAGACCAGCCCCAATTGGCAAGCATAGTTTCTAGAAGAATTGCCAGAATGATAAAAAGCGATGCACGGGACCACGCCCGTCTGTTATTGCTGCCGGGTATGCTTGAAGTTTTGAACCCAAGAACTTTTCGTTGAAACCAATTGTAATTCAATTCAGGCCTTCTGACATTGACCCCCGCGATTGCCATGCTAAACCACGCGGGCCTTCAAAGGAATGGAAACATGAACCTTTTCGCCGATATCAGAACCCTCGTTCTTGACCAGCTTGCCGCCCTTCAGGGCGATGGGCTGCTGCCGGACGGGCTTGATTTTTCCAATGTGGCGGTGGAGCCGCCGCGTGATCCGTTGCATGGGGATATGGCGACAAATGCGGCGATGGTGCTGGCCAAGGCGGCGAAGATGAAGCCGCGCGATATTGCCGAGGCGCTGGCGGCCAAGCTGATGGCGGATGGCCGGGTGGAGACGGCGGATGTGGCCGGGCCGGGGTTTTTGAACCTGCGGCTTGATGCGGCATCGTGGCGGGCGATTATACCGGCGGCTTTGGCCCAGGGCAGTGATTTTGGCCGCTCTGACATGGGGGCAGGGTGCCGGGTGAATGTGGAATATGTCAGCGCCAACCCGACCGGGCCCTTGCATGTCGGCCATACACGGGGGGCGGTTTTTGGTGATGCGCTGGCCAGCCTTCTGGATTTCGCTGGTTACGAGGTGACGCGCGAATATTACATAAACGATGGTGGGGCGCAGGTCGACGTGCTGGCGCGCTCGGTTTACCTCAGATATCTTGAGGCCTGCGGGCGCGAGGTTGAGTTTGCTGATGGCACCTATCCCGGCGATTACCTGATCGCCGTTGGTGAGGCGGTGAAAGAGAAATATGGCGACGCGCTTGTCGGCAAGCCCGAGGCTGACTGGCTGGAAGACCTGCGCGGCTTTTCGACCGACGCGATGATGGATCTGATCCGCTCTGATCTGGCCTCGCTTGGCGTGAAAATGGACAAGTTTTACAGCGAAAAGTCGCTATACGGTACTGGCCGGATCGAGGCGGCACTGGCTGATCTGGATGCCAAGGGGTTGATTTACGAGGGATATCTTGACCCGCCCAAGGGTAAGAAGCCCGAGGATTGGGAGCCGCGCCAGCAGACCCTGTTCAAATCCACAGAACATGGCGATGACGTTGACAGGCCGGTCAGAAAATCTGATGGCGCCTGGACTTATTTTGCCCCCGACATTGCCTATCACTATGACAAGATCAGCCGTGGTTATGACGAGTTGATCGATGTTTTCGGGGCTGATCACGGGGGTTATGTCAAACGCATGAAGGCGGCGGTTTCCGCTCTTTCCGGAGGAAAGGTGCCGCTTGATATCAAGCTGACGCAGCTGGTGAAGCTTTATAAGGATGGCGAGCCTTTCAAGATGTCCAAACGGGCGGGCACCTATGTGCTGTTGCGCGACGTGGTCGAGCGGGCGGGGCGCGATGTTACGCGGTTTGTCATGCTGACGCGCAAAAACGATGCGCCGCTGGATTTTGATTTCGACAAAGTTCTGGAGCAATCGCGCGACAATCCGGTATTCTATGTGCAATACGCCCATGCGCGGATCTGTTCGGTGCTGGCAAAGGCCGGGGCCGTTGGGATCAACACTGATGCCACAAATCTGCAAGATGCTGACCTGAGCGAAATCAGCCACGAGTCTGAGATGGCGCTGGTCAAAAAGCTGGGGGAATGGCCGCGTCTTTTAGAGCTTGCGGCGCGCAATCACGAGCCACACCGTGTGGCGTTTTATCTTTATGAACTGGCCTCGGAACTTCACAGCTTATGGAACAGGGGTAATGAAATCCCCGAGCTCAGGTTCTTACAAGAGTCTAATTGGCAACGCTCCCAAGGGAAATTGGCCCTGATATCAGCAGTTTGTGTTGTGATTTCAGCCGGTCTTGGTATTCTTGGCGTGACCCCGATGAAAGAAATGCGCTGATAAAAGCGTAATAATAACAACATCTGGTGGTCTTGGCAGGCACGCCCACGAAATGTGGCGTAAGAGTATGGGGCAGCAAGATGTCGGAGCAGGCATTCTTATCGTATCGTGATTTGGATCCGCCGGGCTATCACACCGGAATTCTTGGCGCGTTGACCAATTGGTTGGGCGCGATCGTATCGGTTTTCCTGGTGGTGGGGCTGGTTTTCTGGGGCTACCAGATCACAATGCGCGACGTGACCGAAGTGCCAGTTGTACGTGCATTGGAAGGGCCGCTCAGGGTGCAACCTGACGATCCCGGTGGCGAGATTGCTGCGCATCAGGGGCTGGCTGTGAATACGGTTCAGTCAGATGGTACGGTTGGCACGCCTGCCGATCAGGTGGTGCTGGCGCCACCGCCGATTATTCTGTCTGATGAGGATCTGGCGCTTGCCGATCTGCGCCCGGAACCGATGAACCTGACCGATGTCAGCGCCAATACCAGTGCGATTGATGAGCAGGCGGCAATTGAGGCTGCGGTGCTGGAAGCGGTCAGCGAAGGTGCGGCTAAGGAAGAGATTAATGCCCTGGCGCATCTGCCGGGGGTGAAAAGCTCACCACGGCCAAAGGCGAGGGTTGATGTGGCCTCGCTTGATGTTGCGGGGCTGACGGCTGCTTCGGTTGACGTTGATGTTGATCCGTCGACAGTGCTGACCGGAACGCGCATGGTTCAGCTAGGCGCCTTTGATGATCGCACCGCGGCAATCGCCGAATGGGACATTATCATCGACCGTCACGGCGATTTGATCGGCCCGCGTAAGCGCTTGATTCAAGAGGCGGAAAGTGGCGGGCGCAGTTTTTATCGCCTGCGCATGGTGGGTTTTGAAAGCCTGAGCGATTCCCGCCGCCTTTGCTCGGCGCTGCTGGCGCGTGGTACGCCCTGCATTCCGGTGACGGCGCGATAGTGGCGGCTCACGGGGCCTATATTTTTGGCTGTGAAGGAATTGCTCTGAAAGACGATGAAAAGGCGTTCTTTCGCGACAATGACCCTTGGGGGTTCATTCTTTTTGCCCGCAATCTTGAAAACCCGGACCAGATCCGGGCGCTGACGAGCGAGTTGCGGCAGGCCGTTGGGCGCGATGCGCCTGTGCTGATCGATCAGGAGGGGGGGCGCGTAGCCAGATTGCGCCCGCCGCATTGGCTGGACTGGTTGCCGGCCCTTGATCAGATGGAAAAGGTCGGGCCTGAAAACGGCCCCCGGTCGATGTGGATCCGCTATCGACTGATCGCGGCTGAATTGAAGGCGCTGGGGATTGATACAAACTGCGCCCCGGTTGCCGATATTCCGACAGAGGATGTGCACCCGATCATCCGCAATCGCTGCTATGGGCGCGATGTCGGTTCTGTGGTCGCTGCCGGGCGTGCGGTGGCGGATGGGCTGCTGGCGGGGGGTGTTCTTCCCGTGTTGAAACATATTCCCGGACATGGCCGCCCGGTTGCGGACAGCCACGAGGAATTGCCGCGCACCGACGTTGATCCGGAGACTCTTTGGGCCAGCGATTTCGCCGCTTTTCACCAGTTGAACGATCTGCCAATGGCGATGACGGCGCATGTGATCTATGCGGTGATTGATCCTGAATCCTGCGCCACGCATTCAGAGCGTATGATCTGCCTGATCCGCGAAGAGATCGGTTTTGACGGGTTGCTGATGACTGATGATTTGTCGATGTCAGCCCTGACCGGCAGTCTTGCGGATCGCAGTCGCAAAGCCCTTGATGCCGGGTGTGACCTGATCCTTCACTGCAGTGGTGACATTGAGGAAATGGGTGCCGTGGCAGATGAATCCGGTCGCTTGAGTGAGGCTGCACAGGCCCGTGCGGAGGCCGCGCTGGCCTGGCGCAAAAAACCCCTTGCCTGTGATCAACAGGCCCTCTTGGCGGAGCTTGCCGACCTGCTATGCTGAGCGGCAATGACGAGCGATGCTGATTTTGATTCTGCCAACCCCAATACCGGGAGCGAGGTCGAGGCGCGGCTGAAGGCCGAGGCCCTGATCGTTGACGTTGACGGGTATGAGGGGCCGCTTGATCTGCTTTTGATGCTGTCGCGCACGCAAAAGGTCGATCTCAGGAAGATCTCGGTTCTGCAACTGGCCGAGCAATATCTCAAATTCGTTTCGGATGCCAAAAGCCTGCGGATTGAACTGGCGGCGGATTATCTGGTGATGGCCGCCTGGATGGCCTTTCTCAAATCCCGCCTGTTGCTGCCGCCTGATCCCAATGATGAAGGCCCCTCTGGCGAGGAACTGGCCGCGCATCTGGCGTTTCAGCTGGAACGTCTTGAGGCAATGCGCCGCTCAGCCGCCCGTCTGATGGCGCGGGATCGGCTGGGGCGCGAATTTTTTGCCCGTGGCATTCCGGAAAGCGTCACCGCGACAAGGCGTATTGATCACACGGCAACCGTGCTTGATCTGATGCAGGCCTATGCCCATATCCGCACGCGCGATGATTTTGAGCCTTTGAGCCTGAAACGCGATACCGTGCTGACGATGGAAGCCGCCCTTGAGCGGATGAAAACCCTGATAGGCCATGCCATGGAATGGGGCGATCTGATGCAGTTTTTGCCGGAAGACTGGATCGCGGACCCGAAATTGCGCCGCTCGGCGACCGCGTCGACCTTCGCGGCATCGCTGGAACTGGTAAAGCGCGGGCAGATCGAGTTACGACAAGACGCGATTTTTGCGCCGATCGAGCTGAGACGTAAAGGGGATCCGAATGGATCATGACACCAAGACCCAGACGGAAAGCCTGTTTGAAGCCCCGCCGATGGGGGAACAGGAGCGCATGGTCGAAGCGATCCTGTTTGCCTCTGCTGAGCCGCTGTCGCTGCGGGCGATAGAGGAAAGAATGCCCCATGGCAGCGATGCGGCTGAGGCGATCCAGCACCTGAAAAATCGTTATGAGGGGCGTGGGGTCAGGGTGATGAGGCTGGGCGATGCCTGGGCAATGCGCACGGCACCGGATCTTGGGTTTTTGATGCAAAAGGAAAGGGTTGAGACAAGGAAGTTGTCACGGGCGGCGATCGAAACCCTGGCGATTATTGCCTATCATCAGCCGGTAACGCGAGCTGAGATCGAAGAAATTCGCGGCGTGTCTGTATCGCGCGGCACGGTTGACCTTTTGATGGAGCTTGACTGGATCAAGCTGGGTCGGCGGCGGATGACGCCGGGGCGGCCGGTGACTTTCGTTGTGACGCCTGGGTTTCTGGATCATTTCGGCCTGGAAAGCCCGCGCGATCTGCCGGGGATCAAGGAATTGCGCGATGCCGGATTGCTGGATAATCGCCCGCCGCCGGGTGCGATGCCGGGAATTGAAAGCCCCGATAGTGATGAGGAAGAGGATTGGGGTGAAGAAGGTCAGGAAGAAATGTTCGAGTAGATAAGTTTGCGTGTATTTTGTGCCGGAAAATCCTGCGCATTTGGGTCATACGGGTTTGAAATGTTTCGATAATTTCAACCCCTGACCCTGATAGTTAGACCCCAGATCAATGCCGTAAAGAAGCTCGGGAAGGTCGGCCATCCGCTCGTAAACCAGCCGCCCGACGATCTGCCCGTGCTCCAGCGCAAAGGGCGCCTCGTGGCACCTGACTTCCAGAACGCCGCGCGAGCCGTGGCCACCGGCGGCGGCATGGCCGAAACCGGGGTCGAAAAAGCCTGCATAGTGGACGCGAAACTCGCCGACCATTGCCAGATAGGGGGCCATTTCGGCGGCATAGGCGGGCGGGATATGCACCGCCTCACGGCTGACGAGGATGTAAAATGCATCGGGATCAAGGATGATCTGGCCAGTGTCGGTGCGCACTTCTTCCCAGTATTCGCGCGCGTCATAGGCACCGATCCGGTCAAGATCGATGACACCGGTATGAGGTTTGGCGCGGTAGCCGACAAGGCTGCCCTCGTGCGGTTTGAGATCGACCGAAAAACCAAGACCGTGATCGATATGAGCAGGGCCGGACACCAGAGATTCGGTTTCGTGCAGGCGCGTGAGTTCTGCATCAGACAATACCGCCTGACCTTTGCGAAAGCGGATCTGATTGAGGCGCATGCCCGGGCGCACCAGTACGGAAAAGGAGCGCGGGCATATTTCGGCGTAAAGCGGGCCGTTATAGCCTGGGGTGATGCGGTCAAATTCGACCCCGTTATCGGTGATCAGCCTTGTCAGCAGATCGAGCCGCCCGGTTGAGCTTTTGGCATTGGCAACGGCGCTGGTTTCGGAAGACAGCGCCAGTGATTCCATAAGCGGAACAACATAGACGCAGCCTTTTTCCAGCACGGCGCCGTCGCTGAGGTCGACCTTGTGCATCTCAAACTCGTCAAGCCGGTCAGCCACACTGCGCCCATGCCCGGCCAGAAAGCTGGCGCGGACGCGATAGGCGGTGTTGCCAAGGCGCAGATCGAGGCTCGCGGGTTGAATTTGCCCTTCGGGGATGTCCTGAGCGACCCGGATTTCACCCAAGGCGATCATCGCTGCTATGTTCTGAGAAGGCAGAACGCCGGAGCAAAGTTTGGTCATCGGCTTGCCCCTTGTCCCGTGGGCTGCCGCTTTGCGGGTGGCCCTGTCGTGGCGTTTTGGTCGGGCTAGCAGGATTCGAACCTGCGACCTCTCGTCCCCCAGACGAACGCGCTACCAGACTGCGCTATAGCCCGAACCAGGCCGTTATACGTGTTTTCAACGCCTGAGCAAGCGGGAAAGAAAAGCGGTGGTCACAGGTGCCCGTCAGCCGTCATTCATGCTGGCGCGCATCCGGTCGCGCAGCGATTGCAACCGATTGTAAAGCGCGACGATTCTTTCGTCCTGGGTGGTTTTGTCGATTTCATCGACGGCGAGAATCCCGCTTGTGGCAATCGTAGGTGCGCTGGCCTGGCCAGAGGGCCGGGGCAAGCCCGCGCCGTCTGAAGGAGCTGGGGGGGTGGCATCGGGCCAGGTGTTTTCCGGTTCGGCCTGCGGATCTGCGCTGCGGTCGAGAATGAGAGTATCTGAGGACCGGGTTTCAGCGCCCTCAGCCGCCCCGTCCCGCGGAGCCTGATCACCGGTTTGGGTTTCTCTGGGCCGCGGATCAATGGCCTGGCGTATCTGAAATGGCTGATCTAAGCGTGGAGAATCGCCTGCAGGTCTGAACACCGGGATGCTTTCGCTATCGCCGTCATCTTCAGCTGCGGCGTCTTCCGGATCGTCGGCTTCCGGCTCTTCTGCGCTGGCTGCGGCAGGAACCGGCTCTTCCTCAGCCAGAACAGATGCCTTTTCACCCGTTTCCTCGTTGTCCGGGCTTTCATCGGCGACAAGAATGTCTTCGATCGGCGTTTCTTCGGATGCCGGGGGTTCCACCTTTGGTGCAAAGGCTTCATCGTCAAGCAATTCCAGGCACAGGGAGGAAACGTATTTCACACCTTTTTCGCGCAGGATTTTCTGAACGCCTTTGATGGTGATCCCGTCATCATGCAAAAGCCGCCTGAGCCCACCTATAAGCAGCATGTCGTTAGGCCGGTAATAGCGCCGCCCACCAGCCCTTTTTACCGGTTTGATCTGGCTGAACCGGCTTTCCCAGAACCGCAGAACATGGGCAGGAATATCCAGCCATTCAGATACTTCGCTGATTGTTCTGAATGCGTCGCGGGATTTTGTCATTTCGACCTTACTGCTCTTTATCTGGTGCCAGAATCAGAGCGTATTTCCGATTCGGGCCGCGAGGTGCCCGGCACCTCAGCCTTTGTTACCGGCAGCAACCCGTTCTTTCATCAGATGCGACGGACGGAATGTCAGCACGCGGCGCGGATGAATGGGAACCTCTTCGCCGGTCTTCGGATTGCGTCCGATCCGTGCGGTCTTGTCGCGCACACCAAATGTGCCAAAGGATGAAATCTTTACGTTCTCGCCGCTTGCCAGTGAATCCGACATATGCTGCAACACCGATTCCACCAGATCCGCGGACTCATTTCTTGATAATCCGACCTCACGAAATACGGCCTCGCTGAGGTCCATCCGGGTTAATGTTTTATTACTCATTTAGTATCCCCCCAAGAGTATTGGAGCGAGGATAGAGAGAAAGCGAATTAGGAGTCAATATCAACGGCTTGGAAACAGGCGATAATTCGCCTTGGCGGGGCTTACCAGCGCAGAACGACCGCACCCCAGGCCAACCCACCACCGATTGCTTCGGCCACCAAAAGGTCGCCTTCCTTGATTTGCCCCTGTGCACAACCGACCGACATTGCCAGTGGAATCGAGGCGGCTGAGGTGTTGCCGTGATCATGCACCGTGACCACAACATGTGACATCGGCACACCCATTTTTTGTGCCGTTGACTTGATGATCCTGAGATTGGCCTGATGTGGCACCACCCAGTCGACATCGGCCCCGCCCAGCCCGGCTTTGGCAAGGGCTGCATGGGCGGTTTGCGCGAGTTTCTGCACCGCGTGCTTGAATATCTCGCGCCCCTCCATCTTCAGAACGCCGGTTGTCTGGGTTGAAGAGACACCGCCATCGACATAAAGCAAATCACGATAGCGGCCGTCTGAATGCAGGTCGGTGGCCAGAATTCCCCGGTCGTCACTGCTGCCGGTCAGGTCGGTCGCCTCAAGTACCAGGGCCCCTGCGCCGTCGCCGAAAAGCACGCATGTCGAGCGGTCTTCCCAATCCATGATGCGCGAAAAGGTTTCCGCCCCGATCACGATCACGCGTTTGGCCTGCCCGGAAAGGATCAGCGCATTGGCATTGGCCAGAGCAAAGACAAACCCTGCGCAAACCGCCTGAACATCAAAGGCAAAGCCTGACGTCATGCCAAGCGCGGCCTGTACTTTGGTAGCGGTGGAGGGGAATGTGTGGTCCGGTGTCGAGGTGGCCAGAACGATCGCGTCAATCTGCCCCGCGGGCATATCAGAATCTTCCAGTGCTGCAGTTGCGGCTTTGATCGCCAGGTCAGATGTCAATTCGCCATCCGCAGCAAAATGGCGCCGCTTGATGCCTGAACGCGAAGTGATCCATTCGTCGCTCGTATCCAGCCAGTTTTCAAATTCACTATTGGGAACAACACGTTCCGGCAAATAATGGCCGACACCTTTAACAACTGCGCGGGTCAGGTTCATTTTCGGTTATCACTTCTCAGAATTGGCCAGTGTTCCATCTTCGCGCCCCGGCGAGCCGGATGCAACCCGTCGCGCCAGCTTTTCTGAAAATCCGATCTCGGCAAGCTGAAATGCCAGCCGGATCGCCGCCGCGACACCCAGAGCATCAGCGTCGCCATGGGATTTGACGACCGTGCCGTTGAGACCCAGAAATACTCCACCATTGTTGCGCCTGGGATCGATCCGCTTGCTGAAGCGTTTGAGCGAAGTCAGGGCGAAAAGGGCGCCGATGCGGGAGAGCAGCGAATACCTGAAAGCCTGATCAAGCAGACCGCGCACGAAAGAGGCAGTGCCTTCGGCGGTTTTGAGCGCGATGTTGCCGGTGAAGCCATCGGTCACGATAACATCGACCCGGTCAGAAGGGATATCGCTGCCTTCGACAAATCCAACGAAATCAAATGCGTTGTCAGCGGCGGCACCGGCAATCAGCTCGCTGGCTTCCTTCATCTCGGCCCGGCCTTTGGTTTCCTCGGTGCCGACATTCAATAGCCCGATCCGGGGCGTTGCCAGCGACAGGCCGTTGCGCGCATAAGACGCCCCCATCAGGGCATATTGCAAAAGGTCATTGGGGTCGGCGCGCACATCGGCCCCTACATCAAGCATGACATTGAAGCCTTGCGGATTGTCCGATGGCCAGAAAATCGCGATTGCCGGTCGGGTGACGCCCGCCGCTTTGCGCAGGCGCACCATGGAGACCGCCATCAAGGCACCGGTATTGCCACAGGACACCGCAACCGTGGCTTCGTGGTCGCGGACAGAATCAATGGCACCCCACATCGAGGTGCCTTTGCCGTTGCGCATGACGTGGCTGGGTTTTTCCGCCATGCCGACAGCTTTGTCGGTGTGACGGACCGAACAGATCTCGGTCAGCGACTTGCGCTTGGCGATCAGTTTGTTGAGGCGGGATTCGTCGCCATGGACGATGAACCGGATATCGGGGTTTTGCTGGGCGGCATTGGCCATGCCCCCGACCACGGCTTCGGGGCCGCGGTCCCCGCCCATTGCATCAATTGAAATGACAACGCCGGAAGAAGGAGGGGGCGAAGTTTGGTCTTGCGCCGTCATGCGTCACTGCCCCCCGGATGGATGGCTGTGGATGGCTTATGCCGCGTCTTCGTCCAGATCGATCTCGTCCACCTGAGCCACAACCTCGCGGTCATCGTAATGCCCGCAGGCGCTGCACACGTGGTGCGGGCGCTTAAGCTCGCCGCAATTGGAGCATTCGTTGGGATTGTCGGCAACCAGAGCATCATGCGAACGGCGCTGATTGCGGCGCGATTTGGAGATTTTATTCTGTGGGACAGCCATGTCACAACCTCGGAATTGGCGGGGCTTGCGCCCGAATTGCTCTCCGGCGATACCGAACGCCGCGCCAAAGCGCAACAGCTCGCCAACCCGGATTGGAAAGGAAGCCGCGAAAATAGACGGAAAACCAAGTTTCGCAAGCCCTTTTTCATGTCCGGGACCGGTGATTTTGCCCTAATCCTTCAATTTGTCCCTGAGTTTGGCCAGGGAAGCAAATGGTTTTATGTCGGTTTCGCGCAAAGGTGCTGTGCCCGGCGGGCTGAAGACTGATTCTTCAAGCACTGCACCGGGGCTGCGCGGATAGTCGGGCAGCGCCAGCGCCAGGGCTTCGGTCATCAGTGCGGCGAGGTCTATTTCGCTTTTCAGCGACTCGTTTTCATCGTCGCCGTCAAACTCAACCTCGGCCTGCTCGGGCTGATCGGGCTGGTTTTTGATGAATGTCCGGCGCACCTCTGTATCAAGACGCGTAGTGACCGGATCATTGGTGATGACGCAGCTCTGAACCACCGTCGCCCCGAGCTTTGCCGTCAGCGCCCAGTCGCTTTTACCCAAAGGGGAAAAGCTGCCGGCAAATCTGAGTTTCTTCAGAGCCAGGAGCCCCAGCATTCCGGCGATTTCTGCGCGCGCACCGGCATCAGGGGTCAGGGTGAACGGATTTTCCCCGTTGAGGTTGAGGTCGCGTACAAACACAAGGCTCTGCATGATCGTTTCTTCCGCCTTTTTCTGTGTCTCTTTCGGCATTTTTACGCAACCCCTGCCATTTAAATTGCCATTAAGGCTCAACTTTCTTGCTTGTTTTGCATGTGTTCGATAAGTCGACAAGTAGGTTATGTGCAAATAAGCGCGAGGGTGAAATGGCGTTTTGGTGGCTTAAGTGGCGGTCGGGATTGCTGGCTTTGATGCTGGGCGTACTGATCGGCTGTGCGGCGTCTTTCACCAATCACGGCTATGCACCGACCGATACCGAGCTTGAAGAGGTGATCGTCGGTGTTGATAACCGAGCCTCGGTTGAAGAAAGCATTGGCCGCCCGGCAAGTACCGGCGTTCTGACGGAAAGCGGCTGGTTCTATGTCTCAAGCCGGGTGCGGCACTACACCTATCAGGCGCCCGAGGTGATTGACCGGCAACTGGTCGCGGTGACGTTCAACAAGCGCGGGCTGGTTGAAAATATCGAACGCTTCACACTGGAAGACGGGCAGGTTGTGGTTTTGAGCCGGCGGGTCACGCGCAGTAATATCAAAGGTGTTTCCTTTATTCAGCAGATGCTGCGCAATGTCGGACGGACAAGCCTGGGAAGCTGAGGGGTCGCACCTTTGAAAAAGCGCGTGACATCAGTCTTCCGGCTTGAAATCAAGCGCTACGCCATTGATGCAATAGCGCAATCCCGTGGGATCAGGCCCGTCAGGAAAGACGTGGCCGAGATGCGCAGCACAGGTGTTGCAGTGAACTTCGGTGCGGCGCATGAACCATTTGTTATCGGCCTGTTCACCAACTGCGTCCTTGGAAAGAGGGGAATGAAAAGACGGCCAGCCGGTACCTGAGTCAAATTTTGTATGGGCATCAAACAATGCGGAACCGCAGCAGATGCAGTGAAAGATACCTGGGCGTTTGGCAAAATTATCGTGGCTGTGGGCGCGCTCGGTTGCCCCCTTGCGGGTCACCTTGTAGGCAAGATCAGAAAGCTGGGCGCGCCAGTCTTCGTCGGATTTGGTGATTTTGGCAGACATTTCTTAGCAGAACCCTCAGATTGAGACAGTTGAATTGTTCACTTTGGCGCAATCATGCTTAACTATATCTCGTTAGCCAAGCTTGAAAACCTGCTCAGGCCCGGGAGGGCAATTTGAAGACCTGCGCATATAAGGGAAAATACACCGCCAGATTTGCCGGGACGGATCAGGATATCATGGCGGCGCAAAGGTTGCGCTATACTTGTTTTCGTGGGGGTGAAGGGGGTGTTGGTCTTGATCAGGACGGATTTGATTCGCTCTGTCGGCATCTGCTTGTCGAGGATGCCCTGACCGGGGATCTGGTGTGCTGCACCCGGTTATTGCTGCTGAAGGATGGCAGGGAGATCGACAAAACTTATTCCGCCCAGTTTTACGATCTGTCGTCCTTGCGCCGGTTTCCGGCGCCCATGGCAGAAGTGGGGCGGTTCTGTATCAATCCTGACCTCAATGATCCGGATATCCTGCGAATCGCCTGGGCGGCATTGACCCGGTTTGTTGATGATACCGGGGTTGAGATGCTGTTTGGGTGCTCGTCATTTGAAGGAACGGATGCCGGAACGCACCAAAATTCGCTGGCGCTGCTGGGCAGAAAGCACCTGGCCCCGGATTGCCTGCGCCCAGAGGTCAAGGCACCGGATGTGGTTGAGTTTGCCGCGAACCCGGATTTCCCCGATCCGGATTTTCGCCTTGCAATGAAAGAGATGCCACCTCTTCTTCGCACGTATCTGTTGATGGGGGGCTGGGTTTCGGGCCATGCGGTGGTTGATGACGATCTGAACTCGTTGCATGTGTTTACCGGGCTGGAAATCAAATCCATCCCGCAGAACCGGGTTGAAATGCTGCGGGCGGATTCAAATCAGTTAATCAGTACCTTGTAGGTGATTTTGCACAAACCACATGATCTTGTGTGAGGCTACGATTTATATTGATTGATCAGTCAATAACCCACAAGGACATTAAGAAAACATCTCAAAAGGTTTAAAATAAACGATAAAACCGTTTGGTTTGATTCAGCCGCCGGTATGGCTCATATGGCGGGTCATCTGGCCCTGAACCTGCTGGCGCGAATAATCAAAATCATGCCCTTTGGGTTTATGGGTGATCGCCTCGTGAATTTTTGTGATCACAGCACTGTCGTCATCCGGGTAACGGCGCAAAATGGCACGCAGATCAAATTCGCCTTCCTGCCCCAGACACTGGAATAGCTGCCCGGTGCAGGTCAGGCGCACGCGGTTGCAGGATTCACAGAAATTATGCGACAGCGGCGTGATGAAGCCGAGTTTCTGACCGGTTTCTTCGATCCTGCGATAGCGCGCCGGGCCACCAGTGGTTTCGGCCAGATCCGTCAGGGTATAGCGGGTCGCAAGTTCGGCAGCCAGATCGTCGAGCGACCAGTATTGCCCCACCCGGTCTTCATTGCCGATATCGCCCATCGGCATGACCTCGATGAAGGTCAGATCCATGTCGCGCGAGGCGCACCATTCAACGATGTCAAAAAGCTCGTCGTCATTTGTGCCTTTCACCGCCACCATGTTGATCTTGACGCGAAGACCGGCTTCCTGTGCGGCATCAATCCCGTCGATGACCTGATGCAGCCGCCCCCAGCGGGTGATGGCGGCGAATTTGTTGCCATCAAGCGTATCAAGCGAAACATTGATCCGTCGAACGCCAAAACGATAGAGGTCAGGCGCATAGTTTCTGAGTTGCGAACCATTGGTCGTGACGGTCATTTCATCAAGCGCACCGCTTTCAAGATGGCGCGACATGCTTTCAAAAAAGCCCATGATGCCACGGCGCACCAGCGGTTCACCCCCTGTCACCCTGATTTTGCGCACGCCCTGCGAGACAAAGAGCGAGCACAGGCGATCAAGCTCTTCCAGGGTCAGAAGCTTTTTCTTTGGCAAAAAACTCATATCTTCCGACATGCAGTAAACGCAGCGGAAATCACAGCGATCCGTCACGGAAACCCGCAGATAGGTGACTGCGCGCTGAAACGGATCGATAAGGCGGCCGGGATGTGACATGGGCAACTATCTAGTATCGCTTTTGCCGCTCTGCAAGCCGTTGATTGGGCAGGGGAAGGCCAAAACAGGTACCTTACATTGGTGCAGGTGCAGGGGCTGCAAAAAGATTGGCAACAGAATGGTTTCGTGAGTAGAATTCTTGTTCTAAGATCGGGCGTATGAACGCGATCGGTAAACAGGGCCGGCTGGTGCCGGCGATGATTGTCGCACTCAGCCTGGCGTTGGTTTTGGCTGGTTGTCAGGGTAAGCTCTTTACCCGCAAGAAAAAACCCGATCTGCCGGTGGTGGAGGAATGCCTGCCTGAGGATGAAGACTGCATTGTCGTGCAAACGCCGGACGAAAACACGGTACGCCCGCAATATCGCAAGACCACGGCACCGGCTGGTGAGGGGTTTGTGGAAGGAATTGACCCGGAAGAGCTTGACGCGACGACGGAAGAAGAAAAAGAGGCTGCACTTGAGAGCAGTGAAAGCGGCGGCGAAAAAGAGCTTGGCCGCACGATTGCCTCGCTTGGTGATGTGGCCGATCAGGGGTTCTGGCTGAAAACACCCCTGGTGATCGCGGTCACGGAGGGCCGCGTGGTCTGGGCTGATGACGGGACCAGCGTAAACGTGACCCTGATCCCGAAACAGGGCGAAGCGACGGCGGGCAGCCAGATATCGCTTGCGGCTATGCGGGCGCTGGGAATTCCGCTGACGGCACTTCCGGAACTGATCGTATTTGCGAAATAACAGCGTTTTGCTTTTGATTTTGCGGGGCTTCCTGAACTGGCGGTTCAGCCCAATGTCTTGAAATTTCTCTGGGTAAGCTTTTGAAAAACCACAATGAACTACTAAACTAGTTGACTGGCAGACTAGTAGGTTAGTCTGCTGGTCTGCTGGTCTGTTGGACCAGTGGTTTGGTTGGTGAGAGTAAGTGTGGGGATGATCGAAGGCCGGTGGAAGTGGTTTGCCTGCAATTCCGGTAATGGCTGACAATGATACCGCGTGTCTGAGGCGCCACTCCGGTTTTTTGGAATCAGGTGAGCGACAGAGTTGACACTGATCGAATCCTGTTGCCTGTCGACTGATTGGCTGAAAGCGGGCTGTGCAGGATTTTCACGACCGCGAAATCACGGCAGATATATCGCCGCTTCCTTGCGTGCAAAGGGCTTCATCCGCTCGCCGTATTCCATCAGAAATGCCTGCACCCTCGCCGGATCACGTTTGGAAAGATCGCGCAGCCACCACGCCACGGCTTTCTGGATGAACCATTCCCTGTCATCAACATAGCCTGCCGCCCAGCTAAGAATGCGTTCGCGGATCTGGATATCCGCGTCCTTCGGATTTCGATCCTTGGTCCAGGGGAGCGTCATCACAAGGGCTGCGCGGCGGGTCCATAAATGATCCGATATGGTCCATTCAGGGACCTCTTCGATGCGCGCAGGGTCCGCGACCAGACGCTTCTGCCCGGCCATTGCGACGTGATCAGCGATGGCCCAGCTGTCAAAATCAGACACCCAGCTTTTGATCAGCGACCAGACCCCGTCATCGGGCCTGATTCGCGCCTGCGTCAGCAGTTTTGCCGCCGCCAGTCGCGCCTCAAAAATGTCCGTACCCCAGAGCTCCGCGGCCAGTGCCACACGCGCCTCAACGGTAAGGGTGCGCCGCCAGGTCTTTGTCAGGTCGTTAATCGCAGGATTGGTGACACCCAGATAGACCCTGGGCACTTTGTGATAGGCCGCCGCGCCCTCGGCCCGCCCCGGCACAATCTCGGCCCTGAGCGCGGCAAGGGCGTCGCTGAGGGTCATTCCACGGTCACAGACTTTGCCAGATTGCGCGGCTGATCAACATCCGTGCCTTTGGTGACGGCAGTGTAATAGGCCAGCAATTGCGCCGGGATCGCATAGACGATCGGGGCCAGAAAATCGATGACATCCGGCATGATCAGGGTCTGCCAGACCCCGTCGGAGGCCTCAGCCGCGCCATCCTTGTTGGTGACCAGCACGATCTTTCCGCCCCGCGCCATCACCTCCTGCATATTGGAGACCGTCTTGTCAAAAAGCGTGTCTTTCGGTGCCATCACGATCACCGGAACGTTCTTGTCAACCAGTGCAATGGGGCCGTGCTTGAGTTCGCCACTGGCGTAGCCTTCGGCGTGTATATAGCTGACTTCCTTGAGTTTTAATGCGCCTTCCAGCGCCAGAGGATACATCGGACCACGGCCCAGAAAGAGTATATCACGCGCTTCGGCCAGCTTGCTGGCGACCGAGCGAATTCTGTTGTCTGCCTCAAGTGCTGATTTGACCGCTGTGGGGATGGCCTGAAGCTCAGACACATATCGCGCCTCTTCTTCACTCGTCAGATGCCCGCGCTGACGCGCCGCCATCAGCGCCAGGCTGGCTAGTGCTACAAGCTGGCAGGTAAAGGCTTTGGTCGAAGCCACGCCGATTTCGCGCCCGGCAAGAATGGGCAGGGCCAGATCGCTTTCCCGGGCGATCGAGCTTTCGGCGACATTGACGATCGATACGATCCGGGCGACCTTTTCCTGGCAATAGCGCAATGCCGCCAGCGTGTCGGCGGTTTCGCCTGACTGGCTGACAAACAAGGCGAGCGAATTTGGCGACAGCGGCGGTTCGCGATAGCGAAATTCCGAGGCCACATCCAGTTCGACCGGCAAACGGGCAAGGCTTTCAAACCAGTATTTGGCAATATGACAGGCAAGATAGGCGGTGCCGCAGGCGACCATCGTCAGGGATTCAATTTGCGAAAAATCAATCTCGCCCTCGCGCAGTGCAACCGACTGGCCGCTGTCGGGCAGGTAGTGGGAAATCGCGTCCGACAGAACCGCCGGTTGCTCGTTGATTTCCTTGGCCATGAAATGTTTGTAGCCACTTTTGTCAACGGCGACGCTTTCCAGCTGAATTTCGCGCATTTCGCGATTGGCGCGGCGGCCCTGCCCGTCAAAGATTTCAGCGCCCTTACGGGTGATCAGTGCCCAGTCGCCCTCTTCCAGATAGGTGATCTTGTTGGTCATCGGTGCCAGCGCCAGCGCGTCAGAGCCGACATACATTTCGCCGTCGCCATGGCCCAGTGCCAAAGGCGAGCCTTTACGAGCGGCGATCATCAGATCGTCTTCGCCTTCGATCAGAAAACATAATGCAAACGCCCCTTCGAGACGCGCCAGTGTTGCCGGGGCGGCTTTTTCCGGGCTGAGGCCCTGGCTCATCAGGTGTTCAAACAGCAACGCAACGGTTTCCGTATCCGTATCGGTTTCATAGCCGACACCTTGTTCGGCCAGTTCCTGGCGCAATTCGCGGAAATTTTCGATAATGCCATTATGCACCACGGCAACCCGCCCGGCGCGGTGCGGATGGGTGTTGGCGAGGTTGGGCGCCCCGTGGGTTGCCCAGCGTGTATGGCCGATGCCCGATTTGCCGGGAAGCGGGTAGTGCACCAGTTCGTCTGAGAGGTTGATCAGCTTGCCGATGGCGCGCCGACGTGCAAGGACCCCGTGGTTGACTGTGGCAACGCCGGCACTGTCATAACCGCGATATTCCAGTCGTTTCAGAGCCTCCAGAATGATAGGAGAGGCCTCGTGGTTACCCAGAATTCCGACAATGCCGCACATGGTTTAATCCTTGTTTTTTCTGGCTTTAGCCGCTTTAAGCCGCTCGATATGCTTGATCGCCAATCCGGCGCGGTTCTTCTGTTCGGTGCGTGCTGTGGCCAATGCGCCGTCAGGGACATCTTTGGTGATGACCGAGCCCGAACCGGTCAGCGCGTCATCGCCAACGCGCACGGGCGCCACCAAAGCGGTGTTCGAGCCGATGAAAGCCCGCGCGCCGATTTTGGTCTGATGTTTCATCACCCCGTCATAGTTGCAGGTGATGGTTCCGGCGCCGATATTTGCCGATTTGCCGATTTCCGCATCGCCGATATAGGACAGGTGGTTGGCTTTTGCGCCTTCGCTCAGAATGGCGTTTTTCACTTCGACGAAATTGCCGACATGGGCATTATCGCCAATTTCGGCCCCCGGCCTCAGCCTGGCAAACGGGCCGATGATGGCCCCCTGGCTGATATGACAGCCCTCGAGATGGCAAAAAGCGCGAATTTCGGCCCCGGATTCAACTGTGACCTCGGGCCCGAAGACGACATTCGGGCCAATGGTGACATCGCGGCCGATCACCGTATCATAGGCAAAATAGACCGTCTCAGGGGCGGAAAGGGTGACGCCGTTTTCCAGGGCGGCAGCCCGCGCACTGGCCTGAAAAGCAGCTTCTGCCCTGGCGAGCCCGACGCGGCTATCAACCCCCATGGTTTCGCTTTCATCGCAAGTGACAACCCCGCATCTCAGCCCGGCTTCATTGGCAAGGGCAACGATATCGGTGAGGTAATATTCGCCACTGGCGTTGTTGTTGTCGATTTTTGCCACAAGATCAAAAAGGACCGCGCGATCCGCACAAAGCACTCCGGAATTGCACAAGGTCACAGCCGCTTGTTCGGGGTTTGCGTCTTTGGCTTCGACGATAGCGGTCAATAGGTCATCCTGGTCCATGATCAGCCGGCCATAACGTGCAGGATCACCGGCGTTAAAGCCAAGAACGACAACCGCATTGCCGTCAGCGCGCGCTGCGCGCATTGCGCTCAGGGTTTCAGGCTGAATGAACGGCGTATCGCCGTAAAGGACGATCACATCGCCAGCAAAATCGGCCAGTGCATCGCGCCCCTGATCGACCGCATGCCCGGTACCAAGCTGTTCTTCCTGAACGACAATCTCGGCGTCAGGCTGAAAGGTCTGAACTGCCTTGCCGACATCGTCAGCACCATGCCCGGCAACGATGACCACCTTTTCAGCCTCAACCGAGCTTGCGGCCCTGATCGCATGCGCCAGCAGAGGCGCCCCGGCCAGCTTGTGCAGAACCTTGGGCAAATCCGATTTCATCCGCGTACCTTTTCCGGCCGCAAGGATAATGAGCGCAATGGGCATTAAATTACCTTTTTCAATCTCAGCGCCCTGTTTTAGCGGGCCGGAGCCACGGCGGAAAGCAAAAGATGATCAACAAAGCTTTCCGATCGTTACACAAAATGCCACAGTTCGGGCGACTATAGGCAGAGCGGGGCAACATGCGAAACGTGATT
Source organism: uncultured Rhodobacter sp. (assembly GCA_964567685.1). GTDB lineage: Bacteria > Pseudomonadota > Alphaproteobacteria > Rhodobacterales > Rhodobacteraceae > UBA5972. Next base: position 36,333 of record CAZMNO010000008.1, read on the forward strand.
TTTGATCTGGATGGCACGCTTGCCGATACCAGCGGTGATTTGATCGCAGCGGCAAATGCCTGTTTTGAGCGTCGGGGTTTGGGTGCGCTGCTTGATCCGACAAAGGATCAGCAAACCGCGTTTGAGGGTGGACGGGCCATGCTGCGGCTGGGGTTTTCGCGGCTGGACGCGCAGTGGACTGAGGCTGATATCGATGCGGAATACCCCTATCTGCTAGAGTCATACAGCGATAATATCGACGTGTTTACAACACTTTACGAGGGTGTGGAGCGGGCTCTGGATGAATTGCTTAAGGCGGGTGCCAGGCTTGGTGTCTGCACCAATAAACCTCAGGGACTGTCTGATATCCTGCTTACACGTCTTGGGATTGAGGACAGGTTTGCGGCCGTTCTGGGGGCAGATGCACTGGCGGTGCGAAAGCCGGATCCGCTTCATCTGACGGAAACGATCCGGCGGGTTGGTGGCAGTCAGGACAGTTCTGTTCTGATTGGCGACACGATGACTGACCGCAAAACCGCGCGTGCCGCGAATGTGCCCTGTGTATTGGTGACGTTCGGTCCGAAAGGGCGTGACGTTGTAGCCATGGAACCAGAAGGGTTGCTGGACCACTATGACAATCTGTCAGATGTTCTTGCCCGGCTTTAGCATTTTTCGCGTTGTTCAGGCCGTTTCAGTCTTATGATCGTTTGATCTGCAAATAAGGTCAGCCAGGGTTTGCACACTGCCCCCTGATTTGAGAGCCGACGTTGCAGCCTCGATCCCCGCGGCTCTGTCGATCCCGATCAAAGGATCGGCCAGAGTGTGAAATTTGGAGCGCAATTCAGTAGAACTCGGTGGTTCATCTGCTGTCCAGCGCGGGTTCATTATGTCGGAAGTCAGCAAGCGCCCATCCTTCATGTGCAATTGCGCCTTGGCATATCGCTGGGCGGGAAAAGCGGCGTTGCAGGTCTCGTCTTCAAACATCTGCAACCCCCTGGAAAGGCGCATGATTTCAGGATCATTCAGCGCGGTGCCTGAGACTTCATTGATCCCCACGTCACCTTTCACCAGTGCAACGGCGCAAGGGTAAGAGGTTGAATACTGCGCTTCTTCCGTGGTTTTCGGGGCTTTTACTGCCAGTCGAACGGATTCGTGGAATGTGTGGATATCGATACGTTCCACCATTTCCGAGGTCAGATTATGTGCACGTTTCAGCGACAAAACCGCCTCGATTGGCCCCTGCGCCCAGCGGCAGACCGGGTAGGGTTTGAAATATTGCTCGCTGGTGAGCCAGCGCTGGCCAAGATCGGTCCAGTAAGGCGCAGCCTCAGCCCCTTCCATAGTGATTGCAGGCGCGCCGGTAAAACCGCTTGCCGCCAGATAGGACGCCGAGACCCCGGCCATGGCACCAAAGCCTGAACCGTCTTTCAGCATGGTCGGGTGATCGATGCAGCGCATCATCTGGCTGCGGGGACCGTGATACTCAGCAATACCCAGAGCATGGCGTGTGGCTTCACGTCCAAGCCCAAGCCGCCTTGCACCGATTGCGGCCACCGCCACCGCCACCCAGGCCCCGGAAGTGTGGTAATCCGGCACGGTTGCGTGCAAGGCCACCGCCAGTCTGCTGCCAAGTTCATAGCCAAGGGTGATGTCGCTGAGAAAAGCCTGCCCATCCTCAAGCCCTGTTGCCTCGGCAAAGGCAAGATCTGCAGGGAAGACACCACAGCCAACATGGCCTTTGGCTTCGTTATATCCGTCATGGCCGTCAAGCGCGTCGATTGTCATACCACCCGCCAGTGCCGCCCCGGCAGGGCTGACACTGCGCCCGTCAAAGAGCAGGCGCGCAGTGGACGAACCGGCTGCGAACATTTCCGTTGCGTGATCCCGGATGATGGCGGAAAGCGAACTGGTCGCGCCGCCGATACCGACACCGATCAGATCGAGCACGCACAGTTCGGCCATGTCCTGGGTTGCCTTGGGGATATCCTGAAAGTTCAGATCGTGGATGAAATCGACAATATCCTTTTGGGCACCGTCTTTGGGCATGTCACGCCTCCCTGTTTCAGCGTCGAGTTTAGGCGGAGAATGATGGAAGGGCAGGCAATTTCCGACACTATTTGTCGCAAAGGAAGGCTTGATGGCCGAAGGGTGCCTGAATAGGGTCAGGACACATTGAGCAATGTGGTTGCAAGGGAAATCAGATGGTCACGCGATTTGCGGGGAATTTTACCCAGCAGGAACCCATTCCCGAAGATGCAATTGCAGCGGCCGTCAGGGTGATGCAAAGCGGGCGGTTGCATCGCTACAATACCGAAGCCGGGGAAACATCCGAGGCGGCCTTGCTGGAGGCGGAATTTGCAGCTGAGATGGGCGCGCGTTACTGCCTTGCGGTTGCTTCGGGGGGATATGCTCTGGCAACGGCCCTCAGGGCGGCGGGGGCGAAACCGGGCGAGCGGGTGCTGACCAACGCGTTCACTCTGGCCCCGGTGCCCGGTGCGATTGCCGGTGCGGGCTGCGTGCCGGTTTTTGTTGAGGTCACGCGGGATCTTGTCATTGATCTTGATCACCTTTCTGATCGGGTCGAAACGACAGGTGCCCGTTTTCTGATGCTGAGCCATATGCGCGGCCATATCTGCGATATGGAAAGGTTGATGGAGATTTGCTCGGCCTCTGATGTCGTGGTGATCGAGGATTGCGCCCATACGATGGGCGCGCGCTGGAACGGGGTCTTGTCGGGGCGGCACGGACGCGTCGCCTGTTATTCGACGCAGACCTATAAGCATGTGAATTCCGGCGAGGGTGGCTTGATGATTTCCGACGATGCCGAGCTGATGGCACGGGCGACCATGTTGTCGGGCAGTTACATGCTCTACGGGCGTCATCTGGCTGGCCCGCCCGAAGAGGTGTTTCAGGATATCCGGCTTGAAACGCCCAATTGCTCGGGGCGGATGGACAATCTGCGTGCGGCAATTCTGCGCCCGCAATTGCAGGCTCTTGAGACACAGATCGCAAAATGGAATGCGCGCTATCGGGAAGTGGAAACCGGGTTGCGCAATCTGCCGGGTTTACGGGTGATCGAACGGCCTGAGCGGGAAGATTTCGTTGGCTCCTCGATCCAGTTTCTGTTGCCGGAGATGAAACCGGATCAGATCGCGGAGGTTATGAAGGGCTGCGCTGCACGCGGGGTTGAACTGAAATGGTTCGGCGGGGCAGAGCCGACGGCCTTTACCTCGCGCTACACAAGCTGGAAATATGCACCAGACCAGATATTGCCGCAAACCGACAAGGTGCTTGATGGTTTGATGGATATGCGTCTGCCGTTGACCTTCAGTCTAGAGGATTGCGCTTTGATTGCTGAGATCATTCGTGAAGAGGTTGCTGCAGTCAGCCGGGGCGGGTGAATCAGCAAGCCCACCTGAAAGTTTCCTCTGAGATCAACGGCGGTTTTGCTTACCTTTTGATACTTCTTTGAATCAGTCGCATTCAGCCGAGTTTGCCACAGAGCCGCGCATTGCAGACGCGCGCGGGGGCGATCCGACACTGGTGTACTGGCATTTTATACACGCCAAATCCGAATAACCTCTCAGCGTTGCGCGCGCTTCAGCCAATCGCCGCCGCATGGCTGCGCGTCGGCGATGCGCGGCGGGCTTCGCCCTTGATCCCGCGCTTGGTGCATATTTTCACTCGCTGCTAAAATCGGCCAATGATGTGCGGGGCCGCGCACGTCATACCGAATGGTCGATAGTGTTATTGCCCATCTCAATGAACGGCCGGACTTTCTGTTGCAATCCGCCGTCGGCTGCGCTATTAAATGAACACTTGTTCAATTAATCGGAGCCCGCCCATGTTCACCGCCTCCATGAATTTCGCCTGTGGCGAGGAAGTCGAAGCCCTGCGCGAGATGGTCCATCGCTGGGCGCAGGACCGGGTTGCACCGATGGCGGCAGAGATCGACAAATCCAATGTCTTTCCGGCTGAGCTGTGGAAAGAGATGGGTGAACTTGGTCTTCTGGGCATCACTGTCGAAGAGGAATATGGCGGTGTCGGCATGGGGTATCTGGCGCATACCGTCGCGGTCGAGGAAATTGCCCGCGCTTCGGCCAGCGTGTCACTCTCCTATGGGGCGCATTCCAACCTTTGCGTCAATCAAATCAAGCTGAACGGTAGCCACGAACAGAAAACCAAATATCTGCCAGGTTTGATTTCCGGTGACCATGTCGGCGCTTTGGCGATGTCCGAGGCCGGGGCCGGTTCGGATGTCGTTTCAATGAAGCTGAGGGCAGAGAAACGCAACGGATATTACAATCTCAACGGCACCAAATACTGGATCACCAACGGCCCGGATGCCGACACGCTGGTGGTTTACGCCAAGACCGACCCGGAGGCAGGCGCGCGTGGTATGACTGCTTTTATCGTTGAAAAATCGATGAAAGGTTTTTCCACCAGCCCACATTTTGACAAGATGGGGATGCGCGGCTCGAACACCGCCGAACTGATCTTTGAAGATTGCGAAGTGCCGTTTGAAAACGTGCTGGGCGAGGAAGGCAAGGGCGTCAACGTGCTGATGTCCGGGCTTGATTACGAGCGCGTCGTACTTTCGGGGATCGGTGTCGGCATCATGCACGCGGTTCTCGATCACATCATGCCCTATATGCACGAGCGCAAACAGTTCGGAAAACCGATCGGGGAGTTCCAGCTGATGCAGGGCAAAATCGCCGATATCTACGCCGCGATGAACTCGTCGCGTGCGTATCTTTATGCGGTCGCCGGGGCCTGTGATCGCGGCGAGGTCACCCGCCAGGATGCAGCCGCTCTGGTGCTCTATGCCAGCGAGCAGGGAATGCAGGTGGCCATTCAGGGTGTGCAGGCGATGGGAGGCGCGGGTTTCCTGAACGACAGTCCGCTCAGCCGTATCATGCGCGATGCCAAACTGATGGAGATCGGGGCCGGCACCAGCGAGATCCGCCGGATGCTTTGTGGGCGGGAACTGATGCGGGTGACGGGGTAGTTTGTAGTATCTTGACATAATGTATAAAATATGCCATATTGTATGTATTAAGTTAAATTAGGAGAGCGCCATGAATTACGCATCTGCAAGCCAGCCGAAATCCGGGGTGACATTGCGCATCTGGGAACTCAGCAGTGAGATAACGCGCGAAAAAGGACGGCTGGCGCTTCGCCGGGAACTGATCAATAGAGCCAGGGAAGAGGGAATTAAGGAAAGCACGGCGTCTACACAGTATCATCACTGGAAAACTGCCCAATCAGATCAGACGACAGTGTCAATTGCTGTATCACCAGTTCGACTGGTCATCGGGCCGGACGGACGGGTCGTAATTCCTGCCGATATGCGCCGAGCGATGGAGCTTGATGAAAGTGGATCGGTTCTTGCGCAAATTGATCAGGGGGCACTGACCCTGACGTCACCGACCGTGGGTCTTCGCAAAGCACAGGAACTGGTTCGTTCATTCGACAAGGGTGACGGCTCAGCTGCAGAGGAATTGATTCAGGAACGACGTGCAGAAGCAGCGCGCGAATGAACTATGTGGTGGACAGTTCAGCGGTGCTGGCTTTGCTTTGGGGCGAACCGGGAAGCGAACGGGTGGCTGAGGAGATACCGGCAGCAAATATGAGCTCGGTCAATCACGCCGAGATCGTGGGCAAGTTGATTGACCGGGGAGCCACAGAAACTGAGGCCGAAAAGGCTTTGAGCGCGCTTGGGTTTTCCGTCGTTCCATTTGACAAAGCGGCATCCTTTCAAGCTGGATATTTGCGTAAATATACCCGTCAATTCGGATTGTCGCTGGGTGACAGAGCCTGCCTTGCCGTTGCTATGATCCTTGATGCACCGGTCCTGACGGCGGATCGCGCTTGGGCTGAATTGGATTTGGGGCTGAAAATAGAGGTCACTCGATGAAGACAACATCAAACATACGAGTACTCTTGTTCGGTCTAGTGATTGGATTTCCCGCACAAGCCCTGGCGCAGGAACTTACCTTCAACCCCATGCTCACCCATTCCTGCCTTGAGGACGCAACAACCCCCGCAGAGCGTGTCGCCTGTATCGGCGTTTCTGCCAATGCCTGTATGGAAGAAACCGAGGGTGGTTATTCCACCGTCGGTATGGGCGGCTGCATTGATCGCGAGTTGGCCTGGTGGGATGACCGGCTCAATTCCAGCTACCGGGATTTGCGCGCGCGTGAAAAGGCTGATGACGCTGAGTTTGGCGCCGGTGAGAACGGCATCCCGGCCAAAGCTCCGGCTCTGAAAGCCATGCAGCGCGCCTGGATTACTTGGCGCGATGCCACATGTGACTACGAGCGTTCGCAATGGGGTGGGGGCACGGGTGGTGGTCCGGCCACGCTTGGTTGTCTGATGCGCCTGACAGCAGAGCAGACGCTTTATCTGGAACGCGTGGGACAGGAATTTTGAAACCGGCCTTCAAGGCGGTTCGGAGGATTATATGAGCCAGCTTCAATCATCTGCCCTTACCGGTTCGGATCAGTTCAAGGCCAATGTTGCAGCGCATCGGGATGCGCTGGCTGAGATACGCGAGGCTGCATCAGAGGCCACGCTCGGCGGTGGGCCGAAGGCCCGCGAGCGCCATCTGGCTCGCGGCAAGATGTTGCCGCGCGAGCGCGTCTCCAACCTCCTTGATCCTGCCAGCCCGTTTCTGGAAATCGGCGCGACAGCGGCGCATGGTCTGTATGATGGTGCGGCACCCGGGGCCGGGGTGATTGCCGGGATCGGGCGTGTGCACGGGCTTGAGGTCATGGTCATCTGCAACGATGCCACCGTGAAGGGCGGCACCTATTTCCCGATGACCGTCAAAAAGCACCTGCGGGCGCAGGAAATTGCTGAACAAAATCACCTGCCCTGCATCTATCTCGTCGACAGCGGCGGTGCCAACCTGCCCAACCAGAACGAGGTTTTCCCGGATCGCGACCATTTTGGCCGGATATTCTACAATCAGGCCAACATGTCAGCCAAAAGCATCCCGCAAATCGCCGTGGTCATGGGCTCCTGCACCGCAGGTGGGGCTTATGTGCCGGCGATGTCGGATGTGACGATCATCGTCAAGGAACAGGGCACGATCTTTCTCGCTGGCCCACCGCTGGTCAAAGCCGCAACCGGTGAGGTGGTGAGTTCGGAAGATCTTGGCGGGGGTGACGTCCATACCCGCCTCTCGGGCGTTGCCGATTACCTGGCCGAAGATGACGCTCATGCGCTGGCGCTGGCGCGGCGTGCAGTGGCCGGTCTTAACCGGGTGAAACCGGCGACGGTCGATCTGCAACCGATTGAAGAGCCGCTTTACGACCCTGAAGAAATCCTCGGCGTAGTGCCTGCCGATCTGCGCACGCCATATGATATCCGCGAGGTGATCGCCCGCATGGTTGACGGCTCGCGCTTTGACGAGTTCAAATCGCGCTTTGGCGAAACCCTGGTCTGCGGTTTTGCCCATGTCAAAGGCATGCCCGTGGGGATCATCGGCAATAATGGGGTGATCTTCTCGGAAAGCGCGCAAAAGGGCGCGCATTTTGTTGAATTGTGCTCACAACGGCGTATCCCCTTGGTTTTCATGCAGAATATCACCGGCTTCATGGTTGGCAGAAAGTATGAAAACGAAGGCATTGCGCGACATGGGGCGAAAATGGTCACAGCCGTTGCCTCGACCAAAGTGCCGAAGATCACAATGATCATCGGGGGGTCCAATGGTGCCGGAAACTACGGTATGGCCGGACGTGCCTACAGCCCGCGGTTCTTGTGGACCTGGCCCAACAGCCGCATCTCGGTCATGGGTGGCGAGCAGGCCGCCGGGGTGCTGGCAACCGTGAAACGCGACGCGATTGAGCGTGCTGGTGAAAGCTGGTCAGCCGAGGAAGAGGCGGAATTCAAACGCCCGACACTTGAAATGTTTGCTGAGCAGTCACACCCGCTTTATGCCTCGGCAAGGCTTTGGGATGACGGCGTCATCGACCCACGCAAAAGCCGCGATGTACTGGCCTTGAGCCTCAGCGCAAGCCTCTGCGCTCCGATCGAAGAAACGCGCTTTGGCGTCTTCAGGATGTGATCAGACCCATGTCAGTTTCCCAGCTTCTTCTTGGCGAAAATACTCATATCGCCACCGGAAAACTTCAGGAGTCCCCAGATGTTTGACAAAATCCTGATCGCCAATCGTGGTGAAATCGCCTGTAGAGTCATCAGTACCGCGCATCGGATGGGTGTTAAAACCGTCGCCGTTTATTCCGATGTTGATCAAAACGCCAAACATGTTGAATTGGCCGATGAAGCGGTCCATATCGGCCTGCCGCAACCGGCTGAAAGCTATCTCAAGGGTGATCTGATGATCCAGACGGCGCTTGCGGCAGGTGCCGCGGCGATCCATCCCTGTTACGGGTTTCTGAGTGAAAACCCGGACTTCGTCGAGGAAGTTGAAGCAGCAGGTCTGACCTTCATCGGCCCGTCTGCCAGTGCCATCCGGGCGATGGGGCTGAAAGATGCCGCCAAGAAACTGATGACGGAGGCCGGGGTGCCGGTGGTGCCCGGGTATCACGGTGACAATCAGGATCCCGAGCATCTTTCCGGTGCGGCTGATGCAATCGGTTATCCGGTGCTGATCAAGGCGGTTGCCGGCGGCGGTGGCAAGGGCATGCGCAAGGTCGACAGACCGGGTGATTTCATGGAAGCGCTCAGTTCCGCCCAATCCGAAGCCCGCACCGCATTTGGCAACGACAATGTTCTGATTGAAAAATTCGTTGAAAAACCCCGCCATATCGAAGTGCAGGTCTTTGGCGATGGCAAGGAGGCCGTGCATCTGTTCGAACGCGATTGTTCTTTGCAAAGACGCCACCAGAAAGTCATCGAAGAGGCTCCGGCACCGGGCATGACCGAAGAGATGCGCACCGCAATGGGCGAAGCGGCAGTCAGGGCGGCCGAGGCGATCGGCTATAAAGGTGCGGGAACGATCGAGTTTATCGTCGACGCCTCCGACGGGCTCAGGCCGGATCGCTTCTGGTTCATGGAAATGAACACCCGCCTTCAGGTCGAACATCCGGTGACCGAGGCGATCACCGGGATTGATCTGGTGGAATGGCAATTGCGAGTCGCGGCGGGCGAGGCTTTGCCAAAGTCACAAGATGACCTCAGCATCACCGGCCATAGTTTTGAGGCGCGGCTTTATGCCGAAGACGTGCCAAAGGGGTTTCTGCCCGCGACCGGGACGCTGAGCCATCTGAAATTTCCACCTGAAGCGCGCGCTGACAGCGGTGTCAGGGCAGGCGACACCATCTCACCCTTTTATGACCCGATGATCGCAAAGCTGATCGTACACGGGCCGACCCGCAGCGTGGCACTGCGCCAGATGACGACAGCGCTGGCGCATACCGAGGTTGCCGGAAGCGTTACCAACCTTGCCTTTCTCGGTGCTCTGACGCGGCATCAGGGTTTTGCGTCGGGTGATGTCGATACCGGGCTGATTGATCGTGATCTTGATGAACTGGTCGCCGAACCGACCCCGAATACCGAAATCAGGGCAATGGCTGCACTGGTGGCAACCGGGCTTTTTGAAGGTCAGGGATGGGAAAGCGGCTTCAGCCTGTGGGATCCGCTCGCGCAAACGGTCAGTCTTGACTATGAGGGGGCAGGCTTTGAGGCTGTCATCCATCATCTCGGTGCGTCACGGCATAAGATTGTGATCGATGGCGAATGCGTCGAAGCCTCTCTGGAGCGGCGGGGATGGATGCTGAACGACCACCCGGCAGGGATGCGCATCGCGAAAAACGGCAATCATGTCAGTGTCTTTGCCAGCCACGGCTTTCACTTCACCCTGAATGATCCGCTTGATCGCGACCCGGGGCTGGCCGGTGGTGGCAACCTGATCGAGGCACCGATGCCCGGACTGGTCAAGGCGGTGTTCGTGACAGCAGGCGACAGCGTTGCGGCCGGGGACCGGCTGGCCATTCTCGAGGCGATGAAAATGGAACATTCGCTCACCGCCGCGCGTGACGGTGTGGTTGCTGAGGTTCTGACCAGCGATGGTGAACAGGTCGAGGCCGGTGTCGCTCTGATCCGGTTGGAGGATGAGGACTGATGCATTTCTTTTTGGCTCAAATACTCAAAACCCCGTGCCTGCCGACAGTGCCGGATTTGAGTATTTATCACCAAAAAGAAGGCAGGGAGGCGGTATGGTGAAACGACGGTTGCATCACGGCTGGGAAAGCCGCTCAACGCGGTCTCTGGCGCTGCTTTATGAGATGGGGCTTGAGTTTGAGCTGGTCATCCATTCGTTTCGCAGTTCGCTCTATAACGAAGAGTACCGCCAGTTATCACCCGCAGGCCGGGTGCCGTCATTGGAAGACGGTGATCAGGTGATTTTTGAGACCGGTGCGATCACTGAATATCTGGTGGAAACCTATCCGGAAACGGGCCTTGGCCGTCTGCCAGGGCATCCTGAACGCTGGCAATGGCTGCAATGGCTGCATTTTGCCGAAACCATCGGCCAGCATCTTGCCAATCTTACCCAGCATCATGTGGTCTTGCGCGACCCGGTGATGCGGTCACCAACCGTGATGAAATATGAGACCATCCGCCTCAGACGCACGCTTAAGGTGCTGGAAGAGGCGCTGGATGGGCAGGATTATATGCTGGCCAGCGGGTTCTCGGCCATCGATACCAATATCGGCTATTCGATCTACGGGGCGGCGCATTTCGTCAGGCTTGATGAGTTTGCCAATCTTGCCGCTTACAAGGCGCGGTTGTTTGAACGTCCGGCCTTTCAGCGGGCTTTGCCACCGACGGGTGCCGAGCGGCTTTATCATCAGGAATTTTACGAGTTGCCGGATGTCTGAGGTGGTTGAGATTTTCGAGGTCGGTCCGCGTGACGGATTGCAGAACGAGGCGCGGCTGATTGCCGCTGAGGATAAGATCCTGCTGGTCGACATGCTGTCGGAAACCGGTTTCAGGCGCATCGAAGTGGCGTCGTTCGTGTCTCCGAAATGGGTTCCGCAGATGGCTGATGGTGCGCGCGTTCTTGCGGGGATCAGGCGGGCAGAGGGGATATCTTATGCCGCACTCACACCGAATATGCGGGGGTTTGAGGGCGCGCAGGATGCGAAAGCTGATGAGATCGCCATTTTCGCCTCGGCTTCCGAAGGGTTTTCCCGCGCCAATATCAATTGTTCGATTGCGGAAAGTCTGGAGCGGTTTGCGCCGGTTGTGAAGGCGGCAAAGGCCCATGAGATTCCGGTCCGGGGGTATATCTCCTGTGTCACCGACTGCCCGTTTGACGGCGCGACCGATCCCGCGCAGGTAGCCGGGCTGGCCGCAAAGCTGCGCGATGCCGGGTGTTATGAAATCAGTTTGGGCGATACCATCGGGCAGGGGCGGCCCGAGACTATCGCCGCCATGCTGAATGCCGTTTTGGAAGAGCTTCCGGCCGCGCGGCTTGCCGGGCATTATCATGACACGGCCGGGCGGGCACTACTGAATATCGAGGCTTCGTTGGAGCTTGGACTCAGGGTGTTTGACGCGGCTGTCGGCGGTTTGGGCGGGTGTCCTTATGCGCCGGGGGCGGCTGGCAATGTGGCCACTGAGGCAGTACATGACCGGGTTTCGGCACTGGGCTATGAAACCGGGCTTGATCGGGAAAAACTGGTCGAGGCGGCTGAGTTTGCAAAGAGCCTCAGAAGCGGCTGATCCCAAGGTTTTAGGAGACCTTAACCGATGTACGAAACCCTGAGAATTGAGACAGACGCGCGAGGCGTGGCGACGCTCTGGCTGGCGCGAGCGGACAAGCATAACGCCATGTCCGGGCAGATGATCGAGGAACTGGCCGCCGCTGCCGAAGCGCTGGGCGGGGACTCTTCGGTCCGGGTCGTGGTGCTGGCCGCCGAGGGCAAGAGCTTTTGCGCAGGCGGCGATCTCAGATGGATGCAGGCCCAGATGGCGGCCAATGCCGAAGAACGCCGGGTTGAGGCGCGCAAACTGGCAATGGCGCTATATGCGCTGAACACCTTGCCCAAGCCGCTGATCGGGCGGGTGCAGGGCAATGCGTTTGGCGGTGGTATCGGCATGATGTCGGTCTGTGATGTGGCCATTGGCGTGCCTGACGCGCGTTTCGGACTGACTGAGGTGAAACTCGGGCTGATCCCGGCGACCATTTCGCCTTATGTGCTGGCGCGCATGGGGGAAGACAAGGCGCGGCGGGTCTTCATGTCGGCGCGCCTGTTCGGGGCAGAAGAGGCGGTTTCGCTTAACCTGCTGGCGCGTGTGGTTGAGGCTGAGGCGCTTGACGCCGCGATTGAGGCGGAAGTCGCGCCCTATCTGTCGGCAGCGCCTGGGGCAGTTGCTGAATCAAAGCGTCTGACGCGGATGCTGGGCCCATCGATTACACCGGAGATTATCGACGCTACAATCGAGCGGCTTGTTGCTACGTGGGAAGGCGACGAAGCTGCCGAGGGGATTGCCGCATTTTTTGAAAAACGCAAAGCGAATTGGGTGAAAGACTGATCGCGGTCAGGAGAATCACCTTTTCAGGTTTCGTCCTGCACGCACCGTAATTTGTATGCAAATGTATGCCAGCTTTTGCTGCCTTGTTCGCTGTTGACGTAGCTGAAGTAAAAACAATGGCGAAAACCACCCCATGCAAAACCCTGTTCGGTTGACCTCCTGTCGTGGCAGGAGTAAAGCTCGGCCCTGAATAATAGCCGCAAAAGAACATTGAGGAGGCCCCGTGGACGAGCTGTTAAGAGAATACCTGCCGATCCTCATATTTCTTGCCCTCGCCGTGGCGCTTGGACTGGTTCTGGTCATCGCCGCTTTCATCGTTGCGGTGCGCCACCCCGATGCCGAAAAAATCAGTGCTTACGAATGCGGGTTCAATGCTTTTGATGATGCGCGAATGAAGTTTGATGTGCGCTTTTATCTGGTGGCCATCCTGTTCATCATTTTTGACCTTGAAGTTGCCTTTCTGTTTCCCTGGGCCGCGAGTTTTCAGCATGTCGGCACCCTTGGTTTCTGGTCGATGATGGTGTTTCTGGCCGTCCTGACGGTCGGGTTTGCATATGAATGGAAGAAAGGGGCGCTGGAATGGGCGTGAGTACATCGGCCAATCAGGCAGAGGCTGATAAGGATGTCGCTGTTGCCGCCTTTAACCGTGACTTGCAGGACAAAGGGTTTTTGCTGACCTCGTCAGAGGACATCATCAACTGGGCTCGCACCGGTTCCTTACACTGGATGACTTTCGGTCTGGCCTGTTGCGCGGTCGAGATGATGCATGTGGCGATGCCGCGCTATGATGCAGAACGTTTCGGTTTTGCCCCGCGCGCCAGCCCGCGCCAGTCGGACGTGATGATTGTGGCCGGTACACTGACCAATAAAATGGCTCCGGCTTTGCGCAAGGTTTACGACCAGATGCCGGAACCGCGCTATGTCATCTCGATGGGCTCCTGTGCCAATGGCGGCGGGTATTACCATTACTCTTATTCCGTGGTGCGAGGCTGTGACCGGATTATTCCGGTGGATATCTACGTTCCCGGTTGCCCGCCGACGGCTGAAGCCTTGCTTTACGGCATCCTGCAATTGCAGCGAAAAATTCGCCGCACCGGAACGATTGCGCGATAAAAAGGATTTGACATGAGCGAAGCTCTTGAAGAACTGGCCGGGTTGCTGACAGGCAAAAAGGCAGATGCAATTGTATCGACCGAGGTTGTGAATGGCGAGTTGACGGTTCAGGTCACGCTGAACGCGCTGGTATCCTTCGTGGAGTTTCTGAAAGCCGACCGCAATTGCCAGTTTTCAACGCTGGTTGACATCACTGCCGTTGACTACCCGACGCGCGATAGGCGTTTTGACGTGGTTTACCACTTTCTGTCGATGTATCGAAACCAGCGTATCCGCCTGAAACTCTCGCTGCGGGCACAGGAACTGGTGCCTTCGCTGACCGGAGTTCATCCCAGCGCCAACTGGTTTGAGCGCGAGGTTTTCGACATGTACGGGCTGATGTTCGCAGGCCATCCGGACCTTCGGCGTATTCTGACCGATTACGGCTTTAGCGGCCATCCTTTGCGCAAGGATTTTCCGACCACGGGCTATACCGAAGTGCGCTATGACGAAAAAGAAAAGCGCGTGGTCTACGAGCCGGTCAGTCTGGTTCAGGAGTACCGTCAGTTCGACTTCATGTCGCCCTGGGAGGGGGCTGAATATATCCTGCCCGGCGACGAGAAGGAGACCTGAAAAGAGTGGCGGTTCGCGGCAATATTGATCAGCCCAAAGGGGACGAGCTGATGTTTTATGGCATTGGCGCGCAGAAGGCCGGGACGACCTGGCTTCATGCCTATCTTGCCGCGCATCCTCAGGTGACCACCGGTCCGCTGAAAGAATATCACTACTACAGCCATTTCCACCGGCGCTTCACGACCGGTGTTGGTCGGCCTTTCCTGCAAGGGCTAAGAAGAAAGGTCGCTCTGGCCTCGATTCTGGTGCGCGCGGGAATGGCGCGGGGGTGGCCTCGGGCGCTGATCAAATCGTTTTTTCAGGCGCCTGACTATCAAGGCATTGTCCGCGGCGGAAACGATCAGGCGCTTGTTTTCGGGGATATATCGCCGATTTATCCCGTGCTCGACAGAACCGCCTTTGCCGAGATGGCCGATAGCCACACGAACACCAAGTTCGTTTTCATCATGCGCGATCCGGTTGCCCGGCTTTGGTCGCAAATTCGGATGCGTGCAAAAGCCAAGGCACTGCCGCTTGATGGGCAGAATTCGAAATTTGCCAAAATGCTTAAGGCCAAATCAAGCGATCCGAATTACCTTGTTCGATCTGACTACCAACGCACGATAACCGAGTTGGAAAATGCTGTTCCGACAAGTAATATCCTTTATCTGTTTTATGAGGATCTGTTTCAGGATGACTCGATAAGGCGACTGACAGATTTCCTTGGAATCGACTTCAAAAAAGCGAATTACGAAAGTTTCGTGCATAAAGGCGACGCGCTGGATATGCCAGCGGAGTGGCGCGATGAAATGCGGCGCAAACTGGCGCATGTTTACAAATTTGTTGCTGAAAAATTTGGTAATGAGGTGCCGCGAAGCTGGTGGCAGGGCGTCGGTGAAACGGCTCAAGGGCCCAGCGCTTCGCAGGAAAAGGTTGACGGGGCCGCAGTTCAATCAGCTTGCCATTCAACAAAGTCTGTGAGCTGCGCAGTTGCGCGGCCGCGGTTCGCTCTTAACCCACTGGCGGGGACGGCGGCATGGGCATGAGCGACGTGACATTGGTGTTCGGGACAGGGGCGACACGGGCAGGCACGAGCTGGCTGCACAAGTATTTGTCAAGCCATCCTGAATGTCATATGCGCCGGCAGAAAGAGCTGCATTATTTTTCTTCGCTTGAAACCGGCAGTTTCAGTTGGCGGTTGCAGGCGTTGGAAGAGCGTGAATTGCGGCTGCTGAAGCGCCACGATAAAGCTGAATACGATGATCAGGCCAGAATCAGAGCCGAACTGAATGATACGCTTGAATGGCACGCATTTTATAAAAAGCGGGTCGCCGATCACAACGGCTATCTGGGCTATCTTAAGAACGGTATCACGACAGAACACGTTGTCGGAGAAATCACGCCTGCCTACTCGATGCTGTCGGCTGAAACCTTCCGCGATATGGCGTCGCTGGCACCGACAACCCTCTTTATTTACATCATGCGCGATCCGCTTGAGCGGCTGTGGTCCAATGCCCGCATGGCAGCGCGCCGGGCAGCGCGTTTCGGCGGCTCGCTGGAAGATCATGCAAAGGACATTTTGGAGGCTTTTCTGGATGGCGATCATCAGGGCCTGCAAAAACGCACGGATTACGAGAAATCGCTGACCAACATGACGGCATCGATTTCACGCGACTCCATCCTGTTTCTGTTCTTTGAAACCATGTTCACCGACGAGACGGTGAACAGGATCGCTGATTTTCTGAACATCTCGCACAAGTCGGGCCAGTTCAGCCAAGTAGCGCATCCGGGGAGTGATGTTGATATTGATCCTGATCAACGCCGCCGCGCGCTTGATCAGCTTAAACCGCAATATGATTTCGTAAGAAATTTCTTCCAGGGCGCTGTTCCGAGCGCCTGGAACGCAAACAAGGCCGAGGTTTGACACATGGACGGTTCTAACAACGACGCGTTGACCGGCGAACAGCGTATTCGCAATTTCAACATCAATTTCGGCCCGCAACACCCGGCTGCGCATGGTGTTTTGCGGATGGTACTGGAACTGGATGGTGAGATTGTCGAGCGTGCTGATCCGCATATCGGTCTGTTGCACCGCGGCACCGAAAAACTGATGGAAAGCCGTACGTATTTGCAGAGCCTGCCCTATTTTGACCGGCTCGATTATGTCGCCCCGATGAATCAGGAACATGCCTGGTGTCTGGCGATTGAGCGGCTGACGGGCACCGAGGTACCGCGTCGCGGCAGCCTGATTCGTGTGCTTTACAGCGAGATTGGCCGTATTCTGAACCATCTCCTCAACATCACCACGCAGGCGATGGATGTCGGGGCGCTGACGCCACCGCTCTGGGGCTTTGAAGAGCGTGAAAAACTGATGGTGTTTTACGAGCGTGCTTGTGGTGCGCGCCTTCACGCCAATTATTTCCGTCCCGGCGGTGTGCATCAGGATCTGCCCGATGAGCTGCTGGATGACATCATGCAGTGGTCGATGGAATTTCCGGCCGTCATGGATGATATCGATGGCTTGCTCACGGAAAACCGCATTTTCAAGCAGCGCAATGTTGATATCGCCGTCGTGACTGAGCAGGAGGCGCTGGACTGGGGCTTTTCCGGGGTGATGGTGCGCGGGTCCGGCATTGCGTGGGATTTGCGCCGTGCCCAGCCTTATGAATGCTATGACGAGTTTGATTTCAAAATTCCGGTCGGCACCAAGGGCGATTGCTATGACCGTTACCTCTGCCGCATGGCTGAGATGCGCGAAAGCGTGAAGATCATCCAGCAAGCGATTGAAAAACTGGGTGAAGCCACGGGCGATGTTCTGGCGCGTGGCAAGCTGACACCGCCGTCACGGGGGGACATGAAAACCTCGATGGAGGCGCTAATCCATCACTTCAAGCTTTATACCGAGGGTTTCCACGTACCCGAGGGCGAGATTTATGCAGCCGTAGAAGCACCCAAAGGCGAGTTCGGCGTCTATCTGGTTTCGGATGGCTCGAACAAACCTTACAAGGCCAAGATCCGCGCGCCCGGTTATCTGCACCTGCAGGCGATGGATCATTTGAGCCGGGGACACCAACTGGCCGATGTCGCGGCCATCATCGGCTCGCTTGACGTGGTGTTCGGGGAGATTGACAGGTGATCAGCCTCGCGACCCTTGCAATCATCCTTTCGGGACTTGGAATACTGGTCACCGGCCTTCTGGCCGTGACCTTCCTCAAGGACCCGGTCAAAGGCATGGCGCAGGTGACGCATCGGCTTGAATTCCTTCCGCAAGTGATGGCCGGGCGCTATTCGGGATTTGTCCTGCTGGCGCTGGGGGCGACGCTTTATCAGGATCTCACGGTCATCGCCTTTCTCTTCGCGGTTTTTGCGTTTTACAGCGTCTATGACGCCGTGATCTACACAAAAGCCGGTCATCCCTATGCCAAGCATCTTTCTGCCGGTGTCGCGTCGGGTATTGTCACTCTGGTTGCCGGGGCGGCCCTTGTTAATGAGAGAGGCGGGTTATGATGCGGCTGGCAAGTACACTTGTTCCGTTTCTGCTGGCTGCCGCCGCGGTTGATGCTGCAAACGTCCTGATTGCTGATAAAGCCGAGGCCCGCGCTTATATCGACCAAAGCTTCGCGGCCAATGACTGTCGAATGACCAAAGCCGCCTTCTTTAGCCTGATGGAGCAGGATGGCGTTGCTCCCACGGTTGA
The DNA here is from genome assembly GCA_964567685.1 of uncultured Rhodobacter sp. Classification (GTDB taxonomy): domain Bacteria; phylum Pseudomonadota; class Alphaproteobacteria; order Rhodobacterales; family Rhodobacteraceae; genus UBA5972. The sequence goes on from CAZMNO010000008.1 coordinate 54,220, forward strand.
CGACATGTCGCGCCCGATGGATGGCAGCCTCAAGATCATTCGCCAGCGGATGGTGCTGGCCAGCCTTAAGGAATTGTTTGAGACCGGGCAGGTCTGCGAAGATCACGCCGATGCTCGGGTTGCCATTTCGAAATTCGGGGGGTGCGCGCGGTGAAAACCTTCCTGACCACCGTTATTATCGCGCTTTCCCTAAGTGCCCAAGCCATAGCCCGGACCGAGGATGAATCCCGCGCCCTGTTCATCCAGATCGCTGAAGACCACGGCTGCAAGATGTCTGAAAAGGAAGGCCGTGCTGTCATGCCCGAATACGGCATGAGCATGGATGAATCAGAGCCGATCGTCGAAGCCATGATCGACGAGGGAACTGCAACCTTCAAAAAAGGCATTTTGCGTCTTACGGGTGACATCTGTCATTCATCCCAACCCAAAACCCCGGCTGCGGGCAACGGGGATAGCGAGAACCTTGGCGACAAATTCCTGCGCCTGGTGCGCGAGAACGGTTGCTCGATGACAGAAGATCAGGCTGAGGCGATCTTGCCCGGCAATGGCATTGATCTGGAAACGGCTGAAAACATCCTTGAGGTTTGGGTAAAGCTCAATCAGGCCACATTCAACGGGGATACGCTTCGACTGGGTGACGTGCTTTGTGGCGGCAACCGCGACAACACGCCGATTGAACACAGTTTTGGTGAGGTCGAGGCCGAGCTTATGTTCATGATCCGCCGGAACGGCTGTTCCATGAGCGAAGCCGAGGCCGAGGCGCAATTGCCTGCAATTGGTCTGGATATCGAAGTGGCCGAGGACATGATCAAAGTCTGGATTGGCAAGGGCCTTGCAGATTTCAAAGGCAACAGGGTCGTGTTGGCGCAATCTGAATGCAACGCGCTGGGTGTCGATGAAGATGATACCGAGGCCCGCAAGAAGGTGTTTGTCGCCGTGATCGAACAGGCAGGCTGCTCCATGACCGAAGACCTTGCAGAAGATGTTTTGCCTGCCAAAGGCTTTGAAAGCAAAGACGAAACCAAGCGGTTCGTCAAAGAACTCATCGCGTCGGGCCAGGCAGGCCTTGCCGACAACAAACTCACCCTCACAACGGAGAACTGCCGCTGATGTTGCGCCGTCTTCACACCGAACAGCCCGAAAGCTTTGCCTTTACTGATGCGAACCTGAAATGGGCTGACACCCAGATCGCCAAATACCCTCAAGGCCGTCAGGCCAGCGCCATCATTCCTCTTTTGTGGCGCGCTCAGGAACAGGAAGGCTGGCTGAGCAAACCGGCGCTTGAGACCGTTGCCGATATGCTGGGCATGGATTATATCCGCGCGCTGGAAGTTGCCTCGTTTTACTTCATGTTCCAACTGACGCCGACAGGCTCGATAGCGCATGTGCAGGTCTGTGGCACGACGACCTGCATGATTTGCGGGGCGGAAGATCTGATCGGCATCTGCCGTGAACTGATTGCAGAAAATCCGCATGAGGTTTCTGAAGATGGCAAGTTCACCTGGGAGGAGGTTGAGTGCCTTGGCGCCTGCACCAACGCGCCGATGGTGCAGATCGGCAAGGATTTCTATGAAGACCTGAGTGCGGAACGCTTCCGCGAAATTCTCGCCGAGCTTGCAGATGGCAAAGTGCCCGTGCCGGGCCCGCAAAACGGGCGTTATGCGGCAGAACCGCTGGCCGGACTGAACACACTCAAGGAATTTGAAAGCGGACGGGCGCAGCACAATGCCTCGGTCGAACGGGCGTTGGAAATCGGCGATACGGTCAAACGCATTCAGGGTGATGAAGTGCCTATTTTGCGCCCGCGCAGCAAAGCGGCGGCCAAGGCCAAGCCTGCGAAAGCCAAACCGGCAAAACCGACGGTGAAAGCCGCGGAAGCGGGTGAAAAACCGGCGATGCTGTCAGCGCCGAACAAGGGGGGCGCTGACAATCTCAAGGCAATCAAGGGCGTCGGCCCGGCCCTGGAAAAACTGCTCAACAAGATGGGTGTCTGGCATTTTGAGCAGATCGCAAACTGGTCTGCTGCTGAAATCGCCTGGGTGGATGACAATCTTTTACGCTTCAAGGGCCGGGTCAGCCGGGATAATTGGGTAGAGCAGGCCAAAATATTAGCAAATGGTGGGGAAACTGAATTCTCAAGAAAGGTGGCGAAGGGGGACGTCTGAGCGACAACCCTGACATCAGAGAAAGAAGGATGACATGACCGACCAAACAACCCCGGTAAAACAAGGCGGCACCTGCCGCACCCTGTGCTGGCTAATAGCTATTGCGGCGGGGGGCTATCTGGCCTTCATGCTGGTCAATGATTATGGCCAGGACCGCGTCCAGTCCGGTGTAATCGGCATCGTGACGATGCTGCTGACAGGCCTGGTAATGCGGTGGATATTCTGCCGCTCAGGCCGCAGCCGCGTCGCGCGCCGGGTTGAAGAGGCAGCAGCGCGCGCCGAAGCTTTGAAAACAGAAGCGGCTGCACAAAAACCAGCGGTTGCGGAAGCTGTTCAATCCTCCGCCAAAGCTGCCTTGCAGAATGAAGAAAAGGCCGCCGGGGCGAAAAATGTCGTGAAGCCTGCACATGTGAAATCCAAACCGGCATTCGATGGCCCGGATGCCGAAGCACTTGACGATAAGCTGACTGAAAGCGTTCTGGCCGCAGCTGCAGAAATTGCTGATAAACCGGCCTCTGACACGGTGAAGCCTGCGGATACTCCGAAAGCTGACCGACCGGTGACACCCTCTGAGAAAAGCTCAGCGGGCAAACCTCTGGAACTTGTTGATCCGATGCCCGCGCCAGCCCGGCCGGAGCCGAAAAAATCGACTGCTCCTATCCAAGTGGAAGCGGCCAAAAAGGAAACTGGCGAGGCCAAGAGCAAGAAGGCAGAGGCACCTGCTGATGCCAGATCGACCGCGCCAAAGGCGACCAAACCGAAATCGCCTGATCTGGCCGTTATCAGCCCCGCCCCAACCGCGGCGGCGCAAAATACACCTGCGGCGGTTGCGCCCGGAGAAAAACCAGCGGTAAGCGCTCCCAAGGTGGCAGAGATTAAACCGCTGCCCCCCAAGGGGCTGGAAAACCCCGAAAACGGCACGCCGGACGATTTGCAGAAGATCGACGGGATCGGTGAGGTTGAGGAACGTGCTTTGCATGATGCAGGCATCTACCACTATGCCCAATTCGTGACGATGAACCGGCGCGAGCTGGCCTGGCTTGACGAAAATATAGCCGCAACCAAGGACCTCCCGCCGTCGGGGGATTGGCGCAAACAGGCAATCGCTCTGTCAAGAAAGGCTGGCTAGGGCGCAAGGACGTGATGTTGAGACAGTTAAGAGTGCAAAAAAGAGACCCAATTGAAGGAGGACAAGATGAGTAACACAGATACAAATTCATGCCGGACTATCAGCTGGATCGTTGCGGTGGTCCTGGCCATCCTCGGCTTCGCGCTTGCACGTGGCTGGCTTGACTGGGGCTTTTTCATGTCGCTCGTGGCGGCGGTTGTTGTGTTCTTTGTTGCCGGATACGTTCTGGTTCGCATTCTTTGCGCGGGCGAGGCGGCCAGCCAGCCTGCCGCTGCACCTGCTCCCAAACCGGTACCAGCGCCCAAAGCGGCGGAACCTGCAGCGGCCCCCGAGCCGGCACCTGCGCCGGAACCAGCGCCCGCGCCTGCGCCATCGGATGCCGCAAACGGCAGTAAACCGGCAGGGCTTGACGGCCCGCGAGATGGTCAGGCGGATGATTTGAAAATGATCAAGGGCGTTGGCCCGGCACTGGAAAAACTGCTCAATGAAATGGGGGTCTGGCATTTCGATCAGATCGCCGGCTGGAGCGGTGACGAGCTTGCCTGGGTTGACGACAATCTGTTGCGTTTCAAAGGCCGGGCATCACGTGATAACTGGATCGACCAGGCGCGAAAACTGGCGCTGGGTGGAGAGACCGAGTTCTCCAAACGTGTGGAAGATGGTGACGTTTACTAAGGCGTCACGAAAGGACAAGGGGGCCGCTGATGGCTCAGGATCGGCCAGACAATCAGGCACGGATCGCCTCGATCGTGATGCTTGTGGCGATCGTGGGCTGGATGGGGGTCTCGTGGCTGGGCGGGAAGATGGAGTGGCCCGTCCGCTATGCCATACTGGCCGATCTGGCCACATTGGCGGCGCTGGTCTGGGCGCTGTGGGTTTTGTTTCAGGTCTGGCGTAAGCGCCGGCACAACGAGGGTTAAGAAATGCTGAAAGATCAGGATCGGATCTTTACCAACCTTTACGGGATGCACGCCCGCACGCTGGCAGGTGCCCGCGCGCGCGGCCATTGGGACGGAACCGACAAGCTCATCAAGAACGGGCGCGACTGGATTGTCGAACAGGTCAAGGCATCCGGCCTGCGCGGCCGCGGTGGCGCGGGCTTCCCAACCGGCCTCAAATGGTCGTTCATGCCCAAGGAAAGCGATGGCCGCCCCAGCTATCTGGTGATCAACGCTGACGAATCCGAACCGGCGACCTGCAAGGACCGCGAGATCATGCGCCATGATCCGCACACCCTGATCGAAGGCGCGCTGATTGCCGGTGCGGGCATGGGGGCCAATACCGGTTATATCTATATTCGCGGCGAGTTCATCCGCGAGCGCGAGGCGCTGCAGGCGGCCATTGACGAATGCTATGACGCTGGTCTTCTGGGCAGGAACGCCGCCAAATCCGGCTGGGATTTCGACCTTTACCTGCATCACGGGGCAGGGGCCTATATCTGCGGCGAGGAAACCGCCCTTCTGGAAAGCCTTGAAGGCAAGAAAGGCATGCCGCGCATGAAGCCGCCATTTCCGGCAGGGGCGGGGCTTTATGGCTGCCCGACAACGGTCAACAATGTTGAATCCATCGCCGTGGTGCCGACCATCCTCAGGCGCGGGCCCGACTGGTTTGCCTCCTTCGGGCGCCCGAACAATGTCGGCACCAAGCTTTTTGCCCTGACGGGCCACGTGAACAATCCTTGCGTGTTTGAAGAATCCATGTCGATGAACGTGCGCGAGATCATCGAAACTCATGGCGGCGGCGTGCGCGGTGGCTGGGAAAACCTGAAAGCGGTCATTCCCGGTGGTGCCTCCTGCCCGGTATTGCCGCGCGATGCGCTTGATGACGCGATCATGGATTTTGACGGGATGCGCGAAAAGCAATCCTCGATGGGTACGGGTTGCATGATCGTCATGGATCAGAACACCGATGTGATCAAAGCGATCTGGCGGCTGACCAAGTTTTTCAAGCATGAAAGCTGCGGGCAATGCACGCCCTGCCGTGAAGGCACCGGCTGGATGATGCGGGCGATGGACCGGCTTGTGACCGGAGATGCGGAGATCGAGGAAATCGATATGCTGCTTGATGTCACCAAACAAGTCGAAGGCCACACGATATGTGCGCTGGGTGACGCGGCGGCGTGGCCCATACAGGGGCTGGTGCGGCATTTCCGGGATGAGATCGAGGACAGGATCAGAGCGCAGAAAAGCGGCCGTGTGAGTGCGGTGGCGGCGGAGTGAGAGGAGAATGTGTGTAGGTATTGATCCAACCCTAAATGGGGGAAGTGCCCCTATTGCGGTAAAGATCACACCCTAAAGGGCGGGAATATCAATTGCCGGGAATGCGGTCGAAAGTTTTCGGGCGGAGAGCCGTTTGAAATACCAAGCCGAACCTGGGTGGTGAAAACCGTGTTGGGCGGCCTTGCGCTTGGGTTGATGGTCGTACTTTTTGGTTTAGCGATCGGGGGCTCATAAAAAATGAATGACCTGCTCGACATGAAAGAGCATATGTCGAAATGGTGCCCGGGATGTCAGAGAATAATAGGTGATTACGAAACACATGATGAAGGATGCAGTGTTGAAATTGAAAGCGCCGCACAGCAGGCACAAAAACGCAGAAAAGGCGCAATCCCTTTTCAAGTGCTTTTGCTGCTCTACGGTATCTTCCTTTGCATCTTCGTCGGTGGCTTCATTTTCTGGAGGTACTTCCACTGATGGCTGATTTCCGCAGATATTCAAGGTCTGACAGAGGGCGTTATTGCATAACAGGCGCATCAGCCTATTCCATTCATCGAATGGAAAAGGAGACTTCTTAATGAGTAACACTAAATATGCCCGCCGCTTCGCCGCTGTTCTGGCAACCGCTCTGACGGCATCCAGCGCTCTGGCCAGTGCTGAAGATTCTCGCGTACCGCTGGCCGAAGACCCCGAGCTTTTTCACCGCATGACCATCACTGCCGTTGCCAACGAGATCCGCGAGCGCTGTGACACGATCAAGGCGCGCAAGGTTGCCGCGACAGTCTATGTGTTGGGCGTGCTCAAATACGCCAAATCCAAAGGTTTCAGCAGTGATGAAATCGACGAATTCCGCGCCAACAAGGACAATCAGGAAAAGTTGCGGCAGATGGCCTATGCCTATCTTGATGAAAACGGTATCGATCGCGAGGCCGGAACCGGATATTGCGCCCTTGGTGTGGCGGAGATCAAAAAGAAAAGCCAGATCGGCAAACTCTTGAAAAGCAAGTAGAAAATGACAGACCTGAAACAAATCAACATTGATGGCACTGTAATTGAAGTCGACCCGGCAATGACCTTGCTGCAGGCCTGCGAATTGGCGGGGGTCGAAGTGCCGCGGTTCTGCTATCACGAACGCCTGACCATTGCAGGAAATTGCCGCATGTGCCTGGTCGAGGTTGTCGGTGGGCCGCCAAAACCGGCGGCCAGTTGCGCGATGCAGGTGCGCGATTTGCGGCCGGGGCCAGAAGGCCAGCCGCCGGAGGTCAAAACCAAATCGCCCATGGTCAAGAAGGCCCGCGAGGGGGTGATGGAGTTCATGCTGATCAACCATCCGCTTGATTGCCCGATCTGTGATCAGGGCGGTGAGTGTGATTTGCAGGATCAGGCCATGGCCTATGGGCGCGATGTGTCGCGCCATACCGAGGCCAAACGCACGGTTGATGATCTCAATCTGGGTCCGCTTGTTTCGACCACCATGACCCGCTGCATCTCCTGCACAAGATGCGTGCGCTTCACCTCGGAAGTTGCCGGGATCAACCAGATGGGTCAGACCGGGCGCGGGGAAGATGCGGAAATTACATCGTATTTGAATCAAACCCTTAACAGTAACATGCAGGGCAATATCATCGATCTCTGCCCGGTCGGCGCGCTGACGAGCAAACCTTATGCATTTACTGCCCGCCCGTGGGAGCTGAAAAAGACCGAAACCATCGATGTGATGGACGCGCTTGGGTCCAACATTCGCGTCGATACCAAGGGACGTGAAGTCAAACGGATCGTGCCGCGCAACCATGATGGCGTGAACGAGGAATGGATTTCCGACAAATCCCGGTTCATCTGGGACGGTCTGCGCCGCCAACGGCTCGATCAGCCCTATATCCGCGTTGACGGCAAGCTGAAGTCGGCGAGCTGGAATGTGGCGCTCTCGGCGGCGGCAGCTGCGATGAAAGGCAAGAAAGTTGCCGCATTGGCGGGCGATCTGGCCCCTGTTGAGGCAATGTTTGCGTTGAAAGAGCTTGTTGACGGGCTGGGTGGCAGCACTGAATGCCGGGTCGACAATGCCAACCTACCGATTGGAAACCGGTCAGCCTATGTCGGCACCGCTTCTGTCGAAGATATTGATACGGCTGAAAGAATTCTGCTGATCGGCACCAATCCGCGCGATGAGGCGCCGGTTCTGAATGCCCGTATCCGCAAAGCCTGGATGGCCGGGGCCGATGTTGCACTGGTCGGCGAAGCCGCTGATCTGACCTATGATTACACCCATATGGGCGATGACACGAAAGCACTGCAAACGGTTGTCGACATAGGCGGCTCCGGTGAGATCAAGGACAAGAATTCGCTGGTCATCGTCGGGCAGGGTGCTCTTATCGGGGTGCATGGCACTGCGGTTCTGGCTGCGGCCATGCAGATCGCGGAAAATACCGGCAGTGGATTGCTGGTGCTGCATACTGCGGCTTCGCGGGTTGGCGCGCTTGATATCGGCTTTGCCACCGAGGGTGGCACGGCCAAGGCGACGGAACACGCGGACGTGATCTACAATCTGGGTGCCGATGAGATCGACCTCGCCGAAGGCCCGGTGGTGATTTATCAGGGCAGCCATGGTGATCGGGGTGCGCATCGCGCCGACATCATCCTGCCGGGCGCTGCCTATACCGAGGAAAACGGCCTTTTCGTCAACACCGAAGGGCGTCCACAGCTGGCCATGCGCGCAGGTTTTGCCCCAGGCGAAGCCAAGGAAAACTGGGCAATCATTCGCGCGCTTTCGGCTGAGCTTGATGCCACGCTGCCATATGACTCATTGGCGGCTCTGCGCAGCGCGATCGTTGCGGCCTATCCGCATCTTGGGGCGATTGACCAGGTGCCTGAAAACGAATGGCAGGCAGAGAAACCCCTGAAGCTTGCAGCTGGCAAGATAACCAACGCGATTTCGGATTTCTACCTGACCAACCCGATTGCCCGTGCGTCTGAGGTGATGGCCGATCTTTCTGCCCGCGCAGCCGCGCGCGGTCAGGCGATGGCGGCGGAGTAACCCGCGCATGATCCGGACCCTCGCAATCAACACAGGCTTGTCGCTTGCCCTTCTGGGCGGGCTGTCGGGATGTGAACTGACACTTGGGCAGGGTCCGGAAGTCGCCGGGAATTTCGAGCCGGTTTACCTCAGCATCGAAACCCGGCTTCTGGAAGACGATCTCGTCAGTTTCCAGGTTGAAATGCGCGGTGCACGCACCAAGGCGGACGTTGCTGATTATGCGAAATGTGCGGCTGCACAATATGCGCTGATTCGCGGTTATGGTTTTGCGCGGCATGTGCGCACACAGGTGGAAGAAAGCGATGGTATCTGGCGCGGAGATGCGGTTTATACCATCTCAGCCACGCTGCCGCAGGGGTTGATGACGCTTGATGCCGAAGTGGTTGTCGACAACTGCAAAGACGACGGAATACCCACGGTCTGAGGGCCGGTTTGAGGATGAAAATGAGATGATAGAATTCTTCTATGAAAACAATTTCGGGATATTCCTGTTTATCCTCGGGCAATGCCTGTTGGTGACAGTGCTGCTTTTGGTCAGCCTCGCCTTTCTGATGTATGCCGACCGCAAGATCTGGGCAGCCGTGCAGATGCGCAAAGGGCCAAACGTGGTCGGTGTCTTTGGTCTTTTGCAGAGCTTTGCCGATTTTATCAAATATATCGTTAAAGAGGTGGTGGTGCCTGCCGGGGCTGACAAGGTGGTCTATTTCCTTGCCCCGATGATTGCATTCGTTTTGGCGGTGATCAGCTGGGCGGTCATTCCCTGGGCCGATGGCTGGGTGATTGCCAACCTCAATGTCGGCATTCTTTATATTTTCGCCATTTCCTCGCTTGAGGTTTATGGCGTTATCATGGGTGGCTGGGCGTCGAACTCGAAATACCCGTTCCTTGGTTCCCTGCGTTCAGCGGCACAGATGATATCCTATGAAGTGTCCATCGGGTTCATTATCATCGGCGTGCTGATTTCGACCGGCTCGCTCAACCTGACTGACATCGTGCGTGCACAGGATGGAGATTACGGACTTCTCAACTGGTACTGGCTGCCGCATTTCCCGATGGTGTTCCTGTTCCTGATCTCAGCCCTGGCTGAAACCAATCGCCCGCCTTTCGATCTGCCGGAAGCGGAAAGCGAATTGGTCGCCGGCTATCAGGTCGAATACAGCTCAACGCCTTTCCTTTTGTATATGATCGGCGAGTTGATGGCGGTTGTGCTGATGTGCGCGCTGATCACGCTGTTGTTCTTTGGTGGCTGGCTCAGCCCGATCCCCGGCCTGCCGGATGGGGTTTTGTGGATGGTTGGCAAGATGGCGTTCTTCTTCTTCATCTTCTCGATGGTGAAGGCGATCACACCGCGCTACCGCTATGACCAGCTGATGCGGCTGGGCTGGAAAGTGTTCCTGCCGGTCAGCCTTGGCTGGGTCGTCGTGGTGGCCTTTGCGGCACAATATGGATTGTTCGGCGGTGCCTATGCCCGCTGGGCCGTGGGGGGCTGATTGATGACACAGATGGACTGGACACGGGCGACCAAATACCTCCTGCTGGCGGATTTTCTTGGTGGGTTCAAACTGGGGCTGAAATATTTCTTCCGCCCCAAGGCGACGCTCAACTACCCGCATGAAAAAGGCCCGCTCTCCCCGCGTTTCCGTGGCGAACATGCCCTCAGACGTTACCCCAATGGCGAGGAACGCTGCATTGCCTGCAAGCTCTGCGAGGCGATCTGCCCGGCGCAGGCGATCACCATCGATGCGGAACCACGTGAAGACGGTAGCCGCCGCACCACGCGCTATGACATCGACATGACCAAATGCATCTATTGCGGATATTGTCAGGAGGCCTGCCCGGTTGACGCCATCGTCGAAGGGCCGAATTTCGAGTTTGCCACTGAAACCCGTGAAGAGCTGTTTTATGACAAGGCGCGGCTTTTGGAAAACGGCGAGCGCTGGGAAGCCGAGATCGCCAAGAACCTCGAACTGGACGCACCCTACAGATGAGTGATTTCGCCAAAATGTTTCAGGAAATGATGGAACAGACCGCTGAGATGGGCAAGAAATTCGCCCCCGGTGCGGAAATGTTCTCGCCCAAGGCGTTTGAGGCGATGATGCCCGGCGTTGGCCAGCCTTTCCTTGAAATGGCCTTTGGCAACACCATCAACCAGAACGGCCTTGATGCCAAATCGCGCTTTCTGGTGACCATTGCGGGCCTCACGTCGCAGGTCGCCCTGCAAACCCCGCAGCTGAAGCTGGCAATTGAAAGCGCGCGCGTTGCAGGCGCAAAGAAACAGGAAATAACCGAGGTCATCATGCAGATGTCCATGTTCGGCGGTATGCCGGTGACAACCCAGGCGCTGAGTGCCGCGCTTGAGGTTTTTAACGCAGAAGAGAACGGAAAAGACTGATGACAGTAACAGTTCTTTCATTTTACCTATTCGCACTGGTGACGGTGTCATCGGGCTTTCTGGTCGTGGTGGCGCGCAACCCCGTGCACTCGGTCTTGTGGCTGATCCTGGCCTTTCTGTCCTCAGCCGGTCTTTTCGTGCTGCTGGGGGCCGAGTTTGTCGCCATGCTTCTGGTCATCGTCTATGTCGGCGCGGTGGCGGTGCTGTTCCTGTTCGTTGTCATGATGCTGGATGTCGATTTTTCCACCTTGCGCGGCTCGATGGCGCAATATCTGCCGATGGGCCTTCTGATCGGCGTTGTGCTGCTGGTCGAACTGGGGCTGGTCTTTGGCCACTGGACGTTTTCTGAAGGTGCTCAGGCGGCGCGGGCGGCTGTGACGCCCTCGATTGAAGACACCGAAAACACCGTCGCACTGGGGCAGCTGATCTATACGCAATATATCTATCTCTTCCAGGCCGCGGGCCTCATCCTGCTGGTCGCCATGATCGGGGCGATTGTGCTGACCATGCGGCATCGGACGGATGTGAAGCGGCAGGATATTCTTGGCCAGATGTATCGTGATCCGGCGAAAGCGATGGAACTGAAGGATGTGAAGCCGGGGCAGGGGTTGTGAGACTTGTCAATCAATCTCAAGTCATCTTGTCGTTCGTCGTTGCAATGTTCGCAATGGTGCAAACGGCTGCGGCTTGCTCGCCGCCAGAAAAGCCTCTTTTTTGGATTGATAAAAGAATCCGATATCTTAACGACTGTAGCTACGACCGAGCAGAAGAAAACTACTATTCGTATCTCAGCGGAGGTGCAGTGACAAATATTGGAAACGGTCGCGTGACTCAAATACACATCATTTCAAGTTTTTGTGGAAAGCACGAGCAGTTAACCGTTACGGACTGCACGCTGGCTAGGTCCATCAAAATTAGTGGCGTGCCTAATCCTACTGATCCGGTAGATTTCGGCGGTGGTCCCGAAACTGAAATAAAGTGGCTCATTAAGCCCCATGGTCCAATTGCTCTTGGCCCGAGCTCTGAATTGGAACGATTGAGTAAACTGGCGGGCAAACACGGCTTCGAGGTTGAAACCGACTTTGTCACGGTGTGGCGCACAAAGAGAAAAAAGAACCACATCGATCTCGCTTGCGGCTGCAAACTCTTCTACCCCGATTCCATAGGAGCCACCCAATGATCGGCCTGGAACACACCCTCACCACCGCCGTCTTCCTGTTTATGACGGGCGGGTTGGTGCGGCTGTGTTTTGATCCGGCTAAGGCGATGGAACCGAAAGACGTGAAACCGGGGCGGGGGGTATGAGAACGATGATACTTGCTTTGCTTTCCTTGGTTGGCTTTACGGATTGTTCCGGGTCCAACGAAATCTCGCTGAATGACGATTGCTCAATTGACAGCAATTTGATCCAGGCAAATGCAGCACGCGATTTAGGTGAGAGCTTCGCTCATCAGGGTGTTACGCGTTTCAACCCGTCTCAATCTGCGGCTGACCGGGTTCTTGATGCCCAGGCAACAATTGAGGTTTATGACTGTCGAAACGATCACGTGTTGTCGATACTACGGCAGTCCGTTTTTGCCTCAGAAGAGGAGGCGCAATCGTCCGAAATAGTCGAAGCGTCATTGATATCGGGATTGGTTGGCACCTCTCAAAAAAGCCTGAAGAATTTCAGCAAGCTGGCGACATCCCTAAACTTTGACTCTTGGGTGCATGCTGGCGCTGAAAATCCATTGATGAAGTGTGCGTGCGATCTGTTTCACACAGAAATGCAGGGAGCCACCCAATGATCGGCCTGGAACACATCCTGACCATCGCAGCCTTTCTGTTTATGACAGGCGGGTTGGTGGGACTGTGTTTTGATCTGGCCAAGGCGATGGCACTGAAAGATGTGAAACCGGGGCGGGGGGTGTGAAGATGGCATTACCTATCTTGGCAATATCTGTCTCCAACGTGTTTGGCCTCGCTCTTGGCGGCCCGGCAAACGTGCAGTCGGTCGAAGTGGCAGAGAACTGTGAAGTTCACGGAATCGACGCGAGCTTTGCGGCTCCGGTGCCTGAAGGTAACGCAGTTCTCAGCGCCGTTGACAGGACCGAAATGATCGATGGAACCCCCCATCCATGGTCAAGTCTTACCATCTATTCCTGTGACACCGGGCGGGCGATCAGAGTTGATTGGGAGAATGCCGATCAAGCTATGCGTCTTCGAGCTAAGTTGCGGAATTCTAGGACAGAATTCACAAAATGGTCGGAAATCATGACTGCAAAGGCAAAGGATGATAACCGGCCTGTGCCTAAGGTAAATGCCCCTTGGATAGACAATGGTCAGGGGGCTTGTGCTTGCCGCCTGCATTACGGAATAGAGGTCACCCAATGATCGGACTTGAACACTACCTCACCACCGCTGCCTTCCTGTTTGTCACAGGCATTTTCGGTATTTTCCTCAACCGCAAGAATGTCATCGTCATTCTGATGTCAATCGAGCTGATGCTCCTGGCGGTCAATATCAACCTCGTGGCGTTTTCTGCCTTTCTGGGTGATCTGGTCGGGCAGGTGTTTACGCTGTTTGTTCTGACGGTCGCCGCTGCCGAGGCCGCCATTGGCCTGGCTATTCTGGTTTGTTTCTTCCGCAACCGCGGCTCTATCGCGGTTGAAGATGTCAATGTGATGAAGGGTTAAGACGACAATGGAAACCATCATCCTTTTTGCCCCTCTGGTTGGCGCGATCTTTTCCGGTTTCGGCCACAAGTTCGTCGGCGAGCGTGCGGCAATTACCACCGCGACCGGGCTTTTGTTCCTGTCGGCAGCACTCAGCTGGTTCATCTTCCTGACCAATGACGGGCAGATGCAGCAGATCCCGATCATGCGCTGGGTTGAAAGCGGTTCGCTTTCGGCAGACTGGGCGATCCGGCTGGACCGGCTGACCGCGATCATGCTGGTGGTGGTGACCACGGTTTCCAGCCTCGTTCATCTTTATTCCCATGGCTACATGGATAAAGACCCGCAGTGGAAAGAGGGTGAAAGCTACAAACCGCGCTTCTTTGCCTATCTGTCGTTCTTTACTTTCGCCATGCTGATGCTGGTGACAAGCGACAACCTTTTGCAGATGTTCTTTGGCTGGGAAGGGGTTGGCGTCGCCTCCTACTTGCTGATCGGGTTTTATTACCGCAAGCCAAGTGCCAATGCCGCCGCGATCAAGGCGTTTATCGTCAACCGGGTTGGCGATTTCGGCTTTGCGCTGGGGATTTTCGGCCTGTTCTTCATGGTCGACAGCATCCAGTTTACTGACGTATTTGCGCAGGGCCATCACCTTGCCGAGGTGAAGATGCACTTCCTTTACATGGAAGTGACGGCGATTGAGCTTCTGACCTTCCTTCTGTTCGTTGGCGCGATGGGGAAATCGGCGCAGTTGTTCCTCCATACCTGGCTGCCTGACGCGATGGAGGGCCCGACGCCGGTTTCCGCCCTCATTCACGCCGCAACGATGGTGACGGCGGGTGTTTTCCTCGTCTGCCGCATGTCACCCCTCTTTGAATACGCCCCGGATACGCTGGCTTTTGTCACCGTTATCGGCGCGCTGACGGCCTTTGTCGCGGCCACCATCGGCCTTGTGCAGAATGACATCAAGCGCGTCATCGCCTATTCCACCATGAGCCAGCTTGGCTATATGTTCGCCGCCGCCGGTGTTGGCGTTTATCAGGTGGCGATGTTCCATCTGTTCACGCACGCATTCTTCAAGGCAATGCTGTTCCTTGGTGCAGGCTCGGTTATCACCGCGATGCACCACGAGCAGGATATGCGCAATTACGGCAACCTCAGAAAGAAAATACCCGTCACCTTCTGGGCGATGATGATCGGCACGCTGGCCATTACCGGTGTCGGTATTCCGAGTGTGATTGCCAAACTTGGCCACACGCCAATTGGTTTCGCCGGTTTCCTGTCAAAAGACGCGATTATCGAAAGCACCTTTGCCGCCGGTTCCTCGGTCGGTCAGTTTGCCTTCGTCCTGTTGGTGGCCGCTGCCGCAATGACCGCGTTCTATTCCTGGCGCCTGATTTTCATGACCTTCTATGGGCCTGAGAAAGGCGACAAGCACACTCACGAACATGCCCATGAAAGCCCCAACACCATGCTCATTCCACTGGTGGTTCTGGCCGTTGGCTCGGTTTTCGCCGGTATGATCTGGTATGGCGATTTCTTCGGCGATCATGTCGAGGAGTTCTTCGGTGCCTCTGTCTACACCAACCACGAGACAAACCACGTGCTGCATGATGCGCATTACGTGCCGACCTCGGTCATTCTGGCACCGTTCCTTGCCATGCTGACCGGTCTGCTGCTGGCCTGGATCTTCTATATCCGCCGACCCGGCATCCCGGCGGCACTGGCCAGCCAGTTTGACGTGCTTTACCGGTTCCTGCTTAACAAATGGTACTTTGACGAGGTTTATGAGGTGCTGTTCGTGCGTTCAGCCAAATGGCTGGGCCGGTTTCTGTGGAAGAAAGGCGATGGCAGTGTGATTGACGGCACCATCAATGGCGTGGCGATGGGGATCATACCCTTTGTCACAAGGCTCGCAGGGCGGGCGCAATCGGGGTATCTGTTCCATTACGCGCTGGCGATGGTTCTGGGCATTGCCGCCCTTGTCACCTGGATGACGATCAGCGGAGGAGCGCACTGATGGACAATCTTCTGTCAATCGTAACCTTCCTGCCGATGATCGCAGCTGCCATTCTGGCCCTGTTTCTGCGCGGCGAGGATGAACCGGCACAGCGCGCGGCAAAATGGTTGGCGATGCTTGCAACCTCGGCCGTATTCATCATCTCGCTGATCATTCTGGTGCAGTTCGACCCGGCTGATACCGGCTTTCAGATGGTTGAAGAGCATGCCTGGCTGGGCGGGCTCACCTACAAGATGGGAGTTGACGGGATCAGCGTTCTGTTCGTTCTGCTGACCACCTTCCTGATGCCCTTGGTCATTGCCGCAAGCTGGAACGTGACCAACCGCGTCAAGGAATACATGATTGCCTTTCTGGTGCTTGAAAGCCTGATGATCGCAGTCTTTTGCGCCCTTGATCTGATCTTCTTCTATGTGGTGTTTGAAGCGGGTCTTATCCCGATGTTCCTGATCGTCGGCATCTGGGGCGGCAAAGAGCGCATCTATGCCGCCTTCAAGTTCTTCCTTTACACGCTGTTGGGGTCGGTCCTGATGCTGGTCGCCATGATCGCGATGTATATGGATGCGGGCACCACCGATATTCCGACGCTTCTGAACCACGAATTCTCGTCCTCGACTATCTCGGTCCTTGGCTGGCAGATCGTCGGCGGGGCGCAGACGCTGATGTTCCTGGCGTTCTTTGCCAGCTTCGCGGTTAAAATGCCCATGTGGCCGGTTCACACCTGGCTGCCGGACGCCCACGTTCAGGCGCCAACGGCGGGGTCTGTCGTGCTGGCGGCGATCCTGTTGAAGATGGGCGGCTATGGTTTCCTGCGCTTTTCCCTGCCGATGTTCCCGGTTGGGGCTGAGCTGCTAAGCGGTTTCATTCTCTGGCTCAGCGTCATTGCGATTATCTACACGTCTTTGGTGGCGATGATGCAGGAAGACATGAAAAAGCTGATCGCCTATTCCTCGGTCGCCCATATGGGTTTTGTGACGATGGGGATATTCGCCTTCAACCAGCAGGGCCTTGATGGCGCGATTTTCCAGATGATCAGCCACGGCTTCATCTCCGGCGCGCTCTTCCTTGTTGTCGGTGTGATCTATGACCGGATGCACACCCGCGAAATTGATGCCTATGGCGGCCTTGTGGTCAGGATGCCCGCCTATGCGCTGATCTTCATGCTGTTCACCATGGCCAATGTCGGCCTGCCGGGCACATCAGGTTTCGTTGGCGAGTTTCTGACGCTGGTTGGCATCTTCCAGGCCAATACATGGGTGGCCTTCTTTGCCACGACCGGGGTGATCCTGTCGGCTGGTTATGCGCTCTGGCTCTATCGTCGGGTGGTTTTCGGCGATCTGATCAAGGAAAGCCTGAAATCCATCAACGACATGACCGCGCGCGAGAAATGGATTTTCGCGCCGCTGGTGACCATGACCATTTTGCTGGGCATCTATCCAAGCCTCGTGCTTGATCTGATCGGCCCCTCGGTCACGGCACTGTTACATGATATCGAACCTGTCATTTCCGCTGCCCGTGCTGGCACGGCTATTGCGGGTCATTAAGGGTAGAAGATGATGATTGGACCTGATCTCAAAGTAATCCTGCCCGAACTGGTTCTGGCCGTTTACGCAATGCTGGCGCTGATGTGGGCGGTTTACCGCGGCAAGGATGCCGAAGCTCCGATGCTTTTCTGGCTGACGGCGATTGTGCTGGCCGGGCTTGGCGCCTGGATCGGGCTTGAGCCTGAAGGGACGCGAACTGCCTTTGACGGGGCGTTCGTCAACGATGGGTTTGCCCGTTTTGCCAAGGTGATGGTTCTGTTTTCCGCTGCCATTGTTTTGCTGATGAGCCAGGAATACCTAAAGCGCAACCAGCTTTTGAAGTTTGAGTTTCCCATTCTCGTGGCACTTGCCGTTGTCGGCATGATGATGATGGTCTCAGCCGGTGACCTGATGGCGCTTTATATGGGGCTCGAGCTGCAATCGCTGTCGCTTTACGTGATTGCCGCGTTTCGGCGTGACAGCCTGCGCTCCACCGAGGCGGGGCTGAAATACTTCGTTCTCGGCGCGCTGTCCTCAGGCCTGCTGCTTTATGGCGCTTCGTTGGTTTACGGTTATGCAGGCACCACCAGTTTTGAGGGCATCACAGCGGCGGTCGGCCATGAGGGCCTGTCCCTTGGCCTGCTGATCGGCCTTGTCTTTCTGCTGACCGGTCTGGCCTTCAAAGTATCCGCCGTGCCCTTTCACATGTGGACCCCCGATGTCTATGAAGGTTCGCCAACGCCGGTGACCGCCTTCTTTGCCACAGCACCAAAAGCTGCGGCTATGGCTCTCTTTGCCCGAGTGACGTTCGATGCCTTTGGCGGGGCAACCAATGACTGGGGCCAGATCGTCGGCTTGCTATCGGTTCTGTCGATGTTCCTGGGGGCAATTGCCGCCATTGGTCAAAGCAACATCAAACGCCTGATGGCCTATAGCTCGATCAGCCATATGGGCTTTGCCCTGATGGGGCTGGCCGCCGGAACCGAGCAGGGCGTGCAGGCGATGCTGATCTATATGGCGATCTATGTGACGATGAATGTCGGTGTCTTCGCTTTCATCCTGAATATGGAGAAAGATGGGCAGGCTGTGACCGATATCGCCGCGCTCAACATGTATAGCCGGGTCGAACCCTTGCGTGCGGCCGCCCTGATGGTCCTGATGTTCAGCCTTGCGGGCATTCCACCGCTGGTCGGGTTCTTTGGCAAGTTCTATGTACTGCAGGCAGCGGTCAATTCCGGGCTGGTATGGCTGGCTATCGGCGGGGTGATCGCCAGTGTCATTGGCGCGTTCTATTACCTCAGGATCATCTATCTGATGTATTTCGGCGAGGCGCGCGAGGCGCTTGACGGCACAATGCCTGCCGTACACTGGGCCGCATTGATGGCATCGGCCTTCGTGATGGTGGCCGGGGTTGTGAACCTTTTCGGGGTTGAGACCATTGCCGGTGCAGCCGCAGCGACATTGCTGAAATAGATGGGTGAGTGGCCACAGGGCGTTGACAGGCGGGTCTATCCCACGCTTGACAGCACCATGGCCGAAGCCGCGCGTCTGAAAGACGGGCTTGCCGGGCCAACCTGGATACTGGCGCTTGAGCAAACGGCTGCACATGGGCGCCGCGGGCGCAAATGGGAACAGCCAGGGGGAAATTTCTCGGCCACGCTTGTGTTTCGACCCGAGGGTTCGGTTGAGGCCCGCGCACAGCGCTCCTATGTGGCCGCTCTTGCGCTTCGCGACACCATTACCAGCGTAAGCGGACGCGGATCCGGCCTGAGTCTGAAATGGCCCAATGATGTTTTGCTGAATGGCGGCAAGCTGGCAGGTATTCTTCTGGAAAGTATCGGCGATCACTTGGCTATCGGTATCGGTGTCAACCTGCTGGATGCGCCCGCTGCCAGTGATCTGGAACCGGATGCACAGCCGCCGGCCAGCCTGATGGGGGAAACCGGTTTGCGCCTGAGCCCGGAAGAGTTTCTAGACCATCTGGCCCCGGCTTATGCGGCACGTGAAGCGCAGTTTGCAACATATGGCTTTGCACCTGTCCGCACTGAATGGCTGCGCCATGCCGCAAGACTTGGCGAGGTGATCACAGCCCGATTGGCGGGCAAGGTCATCACCGGCACCTTCGAAACGGTGGACGAGACAGGTGTGCTTGTTCTAAAAGCCGCCGATGGAACGCATAAGATTGCTGCGGCTGATGTGTTCTTTTGAACCGGCTGAGGAAAAGGGGCTGAAAGATGCTGCTGGCCATTGACGTTGGAAACACCAACACGGTTTTTGCCATCCATGACGGAACGGATTTCGTTGCCGACTGGCGTTGCGCAACCGAGCATCAGAGGACGGCGGACGAGTATTATGTCTGGCTCAATACGCTGATGAAACTACAAGATATAACGGTTGATATTACTGAAGTTATCGTTTCTTCAGTCGTACCGCAGGTGGTATTCAATCTGCGTGTTCTGTCGGATCGCTACTATAATTGCCGCCCGCTGGTTATCGGCAAGCCCGATTGCAACCTGCCGGTCGATGTGCGCGTGGATGCCGATACGCAGGTCGGGGCTGACCGGCTGGTCAACACGGTCGGGGCTTATGCCCAATATGGCGGTGATATCATCATCGTTGATTTCGGCACTGCCACCACCTTTGATGTGGTCGCCAAGGATGGTGCCTATATCGGAGGGGTTATCGCACCGGGGGTCAACCTTTCTGTGCGTGCGCTGCATGAGGCTGCGGCTGCCCTGCCGCATGTCGATGTGACCAAACCGCAAAGCGTCATCGGCACCAATACGGTGGCCTGTATGCAATCCGGTGTCTATTTCGGCTATGTCGGCCTGATCGAGGTGATCAACCGCGAGATCCGTGCCGAACGCGAACGCCCGATGAAAGTGATCGCAACCGGTGGGCTGGCGACCCTGTTCAATCAGGAGCCGGGGCTGTTTGATCATGTCGATGGTGAACTGACCATGACCGGGCTTGTCGAGATCAACGCGTTTAACCGAAAGGCCGGCTGATGGCAAAGAACCGGCTGATCTACCTGCCGCTGGGCGGGGCGGGCGAGATCGGAATGAACTGCTATGTCTATGGCTACGGGCCCAAGGACAATGAGCGCTATATACTGGTCGATGTTGGCGTAACATTTCCCGATATGGATGGTTCGCCCGGTGTCAATCTGATCCTTGCCGATATCGACTGGCTGGAAGAGCGTGCTGACCGGCTGGAGGCGATTTTCATCACCCACGCCCATGAGGACCATATCGGTGCGCTCGGTCTGGTTTACGGGCGCATACCCGTGCCGGTCTATGCCCGCGCCTTTACCGCCGCTATTGCCCGGCTGAAGCTCGAAGAGCAGGGGCGAGATATCGAGGTGGTGAACGAGGTTGCCGCCTATCCCGAGGTGATCACCGCCGGGCCGTTTGAGGTCAGCTTTCTGCCGGTTTCGCATTCGATCCCGGAAAGTTCGGCCCTGGTGATCGATACACCGGCCGGGAGGATCGTGCATACCGGCGATTTCAAGCTCGATGGCTCACCACAGGTGGGTGAAGCGTTTGATCCGGTCTTGTGGCAGGAAGTGGCCAAGGGGGGCGTGCGGGCACTGGTTTGTGACAGCACCAATGTCTTTTCCCCGCAACCGGGGCGTTCGGAGGCAACGCTGACAGCTCCGATTGCCGAGCTGATCAAGGGGGCCGAGGGGCTGGTTGTGACAACCACTTTCGCCTCCAACCTGGCTCGGCTGAAAACATTGGCGCAGGCCGGGGTGGATGCGGGGCGTTCGATCGTGGTGATGGGCCGCGCAATGAAGCGGATGATTGCGGTGGCTCAGGCCACCGGGGTTCTGACAAATTTTCCACCAACAGTGCCGCAGGAGGACTGGGGCGATCTGGATCGCAACAACATGATGATCCTGGTCACCGGCAGTCAGGGCGAGCGCCGCGCCGGATCGGCCCAACTGGCCAATGGCAAATATAACGGGATCACATTGCGTGAAGGCGACATGTTTCTGTTCTCCTCAAAAACGATTCCCGGCAATGAAACCTCCGTTTCCAGAATAGTAAACAAATTCAGCGAGATGGGCGTTGATGTCGTTGATGAAAATGACGGGCTTTGTCATGTTTCAGGCCATGCCAACCGGCCTGATCTGGAAGCTGTGCATGACCTGATGAAACCGCAGATCGTCATTCCGATGCATGGCGAGCACCGGCATTTGCGCGAGCATACGAAGTTGGCTGAGAGCAAGGGATTCGCTTCAATCATTGCAGCAAACGGAACGATGATCGATCTTTCCGGCAACCAGCCGCAAGTGGTGGATCAGCTTGAAACAGGGCGTCGCTATCTTGATGGGTCAGTTCTGATCGGGGCGCTTGACGGGGTGGTGCGCGATCGCATCCGCATGGCGCTGAACGGGCATGTGGTTGTCGGCATCATCATTGACGAGGACGATGAACCTCTTGGCGGAGCCTGGGTCGAAACCCACGGGTTGCCGGACCTGGCAGGAAGAGATCACTCGCTGGCTGAGCTGATGGAAGAAGGCATCGAGTATCAGATGTCACGCGCCACCGCGAAAATGTTCATGTCGGATGAGGCCATGGAAGAGATGATCCGCCGCGCAGTTCGCAAGATCGGGCAGGAAGTGATCGGTAAAAAGCCAGAAGTGCGGGTGATGATCAACCGCCTGATGGGGGCGTGAACGGATTTCTTGCGGCCAGAGCACCGTCCAAAAAATCGAGACTCGGCACATGATATGCCAGAGACCAAAGCTGCTTTGAAGCGGCTTTCAAAGTGATTTCGAAATCACTTTTCGGTGGTGCAGGTTTTAGGAAAGGCGGGTTAGGACCAAAGACGCTCCTGCGGAGCTGATGAATGGCTCCGCCGGGGATATTTGGGAAAAGAAGAAGGTCAGAGAGAGCGCTGCAGAAACGCCGGGACGTGGTCGCCCATGCCAACAACGCCGTTAGGCTCGGTTTTGCCGCGGTTGCGGGGCTTTGATTTTTCCTGCGGTTTTTCGGCAGGCTTTGCTTTCTTACGCGCCGGAATTTCCTCTTTTTCAACCACGGGTTTTTCCGCTTTCGCTTCCCTGATGGGTTTGCCGGAAGAGGGCGCCTCAATGCGCGGGATTTCCTTTTTCACCAGTTCTTCAATCGCCTGAAGGTATTTTTCATCATGCGTAGGGCAGAGCGTGAAGGCATGGCCCTCGCGGCCTGCACGGCCGGTACGGCCGATCCGGTGCACGTAATCCTCGGAATGGATCGGCACGTCGAAATTGAAAATATGGCTGACATTTGGAATGTCGAGCCCGCGTGCCGCGACGTCAGAGGCGATCAGGAACTTGATATCGCCATCGCGAAACCCGTTAAGCGTGCGGGTGCGCACTGCCTGGTCAAGATCACCGTGAATGGCAGATGCATTCAGCCCGTGCTTTTTCAGCGATTTTGCCACGATATCGACATCAACTTTGCGATTGCAGAAGATAATGGCGTTGGTCACCTTGTCGCCCTCACCGGCGATCAGGCCGCGCAGCATGTCGCGCTTTTCCTTTGCGGTGCGATCCTTGCGCGACGGTTTGAAAACGCAGACTGCCTGCTGAATGGTTTCCGATGTGGTGGCCTGGCGCGCCACCTCGACCCGTTCGGGATTGTGCAGAAACTCCTGCGTGATACGGGTGATTTCAGGGGCCATTGTAGCAGAAAAGAACAGGGTCTGGCGGGTGAAGGGCGTGAGTTTGAAAATGCGTTCGATATCGGGGATAAACCCCATATCAAGCATCCGGTCTGCCTCGTCGACCACCATGATCTGAACACCAGTCAGCATCAGTTTACCACGTTCAAAATGGTCAAGCAGACGCCCGGGGGTGGCGATCAGAACATCCACACCGCGGTCGATCAACCGGTCCTGATCCTTGAAACTGACGCCCCCGATCAGAAGTGCCATCGTCAGTTTGGTGTGCTTGGCATAGGTCTCGAAATTCTCGGCAACCTGTGCGGCCAGTTCCCGCGTTGGCGCCAGAACCAGCGAGCGCGGCATTCTGGCGCGTGCCCGTCCTTTGCCCAGCATGGTGATCATCGGAAGTGTGAACGAGGCCGTTTTGCCGGTGCCAGTCTGCGCAATCCCCAAAACATCGCGCCCCTGGAGCGCGAACGGGATGGCGCCTTTCTGAATGGGTGTCGGCGTTTCATAACCCGCCTCTTCAACGGCTTTCAGTACCCGAGGGTCCAGTTCCAGGTCGGAGAATTTTGTCATATGATCCCGTCTGTTACGGCAAATAGTTCGAGCAGACACTATTGCGACGGAAATGCCACGCAAAGAAGTGAGTCCTGCGCGCTTTCCTAGTCAAAAAGGCCGCTTTGGTCAACGCGACATACATGATTTTGACCAATTGCGAGCGTCGCGAACAATTGTTTCCAAATTGGCGACAATAAGTTGGCATTGGGTGACAAACTGTTGCATTGGCGCAATAACCTTGCGTTCTGCGCCAATTTTACCGGGAGTCACCCGCGGACTCTGCCCTCCTTTAGGCTTGATCTGGTGAAAATCTGAATAAACCCAAGGTATAGAACCCGCAAATAAACCGGGGGAAAATAGTTTTTGTCAAAGATTGGGAATTAAGTGGCAGCACTCATAGACAGGTGCCGTTGCTCAAAGGCGGGTCGCATCTTTCACAGGTTAGAGTCTTTAAAGGGGCACCATGGCACTTATTTACGGAACCGCAGTCGCTGATATTCTGGTTGGTACAAGTTCTGACGACATATTAACGCCTTATGGCACGCATTCGCTGAGCGACCCCGATCAGATTTCGGGTGGCGACGGGGCCGACACCTATGATTTACGCGCGCCCGTCGGGGAAACTTCCGTCCATTCCTATGTAATCGATGACAATGGCACAGATGGTGCGGTTGATCAGATTACCTACGTTGGTGCGCTTCATTATTCGGCCTCGCTTGGCTATCAGGGTTGGGCCAGTGTTGTCAGGATCGGCGATGACCTGATCATTGATACGCCGTCCAGACCGCATCGCTTTCGCAAACCATCAAAGCCGTCGTTTCATATTGAAGTCAAAGACCATTTCAACGGCGAAGCGGTTGAGTTCCTGAACGCAGGTGGTGTGACCTACGCCCTTGCTGCAAGCGCTATCGGGTCGCTTGACGCCGATATTATCGGTGGCACCCATTCGCGTGATGTGCTTAGGGGGCTCGATGGGGATGACTGGCTTTTTGGCAATGGTGGAAATGATCGCGTCGATACAGGTGAGGGCGATGACATCGCGTTTGGCGGTGACGGCAACGATAAGTTGCTGGGCAGATCAGGTGACGACAGGCTTGACGGCGGTGAAGGAAATGACCGCATCAATGGTGGTTCGGGCAATGACTGGATCCTGGGGCAGGCTGGCAATGATCTGATCCGCGCCGGGTCCGGTGATGACTGGATCGATGCGGGCAGTGGCGATGATCGCATATTCGGCAAGTCCGGGGCAGATACCCTGACCGGGGGTCTGGGTAATGACTGGATGTCTGGGGGCAGGGACGGCGATACCTATCGCTTATTTGCCGATTCCGACGGGCCGGGCTGGGGCAATGACGTGATCGAGGATCGGGGCAGTCGCGCCAGTTACGGAAATGTCGATGTCATCGAGCTTTTCAATTTTTACGGGCCTTCCAGTGGCGGTGCCTATGAGGCAATTGCTCGCCTTTCCTTTGCCCGTGTTGGCAATGATATGGTTCTGACAGCGGATGGTGGCACCTCGACCCTGACGGTCACAAACATGTTCGATACCCGTATCAACAAATATTTTATCGAGCAGTTGCATCTGAATGGTGCGTACTGGACCCCGATCAATTTCAATTTTATCGATGGTTCGGTCTCCGATATCGGTGATGATCGCGATTACCCTTACGGATATGCCGGCAAAAGCAACGAAGTGATGTTTGGTACCGATGGCAACGACAATATCTATGGTA
This sequence comes from uncultured Rhodobacter sp., assembly GCA_964567685.1. GTDB lineage: Bacteria > Pseudomonadota > Alphaproteobacteria > Rhodobacterales > Rhodobacteraceae > UBA5972. The sequence continues at coordinate 79,293 of CAZMNO010000008.1, forward strand.
ACACCGGTCACAATTTCATCTGGACCGGTGATGGCAATGATGTGCTGGTCTATAAGGAAAACGATCCCGTCCCGTTTGCCAGTTTCAGCGCCACCGTATCGCATGATATCGTCGAAGATTTTGATATCGCACATGATCTGCTTGATTTCAGCGAAATGCGTATCAGCCTGGCTGACCTCGTCCTCAGCGAAGATGCTGATGGCGATGCGGTGATCAACTGGAACACGGCTGTTCCCTGGGAAATCACTCCGATTGTGATCGAATTGCGCGGTGTGGCGCTGGCGGATGTGACCGAAGACATCTTTATTTTTTAGCGCCATTTCGCAACTCTGCCGCAACAATGGGTAAAAACTTTGCGGAATGGCACAAAAACAGAAACAAAATCGCAACCGGAGCGGTACAGTGATGAAAAAAAACAGGCAGGTCAAAATGAGCATTTTCAAATCTTTCAGCCTTCTCAGGCTGTTCAGGTCATTGCACGGGTGGCTGGGTTTCTTTGTGATGCCATGGATTGTCGTTATTGGACTGACGGGCATTTACCTGAACCACTCCAAATTGATCTACAGCTATCTGCCCGACAGCTCTTATGATGAAGCTCGGTTTGATGACTGGCCAAATCCAATTCCCCTGAGTGAAGCCGACGCGAAAGCCGTGGCGGTTGGTGTCTGGCCAAACGACAATTTCCGTTTGAAATCGGAAGACAGATATCACGACCGGGACGTCTATATTTTCAAGAGCGATAGCGGCAGGGTCATCATCACCGAGGCAACCGGACATTACTGGGTGAAAACCCGTCTGAAGCGAAAAACCTATGATCCTGACGGGCGGCTGCTTGACAGCAAGATCTATTGGGGAACCCTGTTCAAATCACTGCACACGGCGGGTTGGGTCAGCCGGACATTTGGCACCTGGCTTGCAGATATCACTGCCGGGGCAATGGTGCTGTTCGGTGTGACCGGGATCGTGCTGTTCCTTAGCCCGAGGTTGCGGAAACGCAAGAACAAGCGGGCGAAAGCTAGCGCCGTGAAAGCGCAGCAATCGGCGGCGCCGGGCAAGACGCCGCGTCCACAAAGGATCAAGCTTGAAATTTGAGCGACTGCGCGGGTTTGACCGGTCAGGCGAGAATATCGACTTTGCTCAGACCTGCATCTCCTTGGTCGCGCTCAATTTGAGCTCAGGGTAATCACGCACCACCCGATCGATGTCCCATTGCAGGCGCGTCAGGTAGACCGGATCGCCATCGTGATCTTCGGCCATATGCCCTTTATTGGCTGCAATAAACTTTTCAAGCACCTCTTTTTGCCCGCTCACCCAGCGGGCTGAGGTGAACTGGGTCGGCTCAAAACGCACGGGCAGGGAATATTCCTGTTCGATCCGGCTGGCGAGAACCTCAAACTGAAGCGCGCCGACAACGCCGATCACCCAGCCTGACCCCACCATCGGGCGGAAAAGCTTGGCCGCACCTTCCTCGGCAAATTGCATCAAAGCCTTGCTGAGATGTTTGGCCTTCATCGGATCGGCGGCACGCACGGATTGCAAAAGCTCAGGCGCAAAGGAGGGGATGCCGGTAAAACGCAAGGCCTCGCCCTCGGTCAGCGCATCGCCGATCCTGAGTTGACCGTGATTGGGAATGCCGATGATGTCGCCTGCCCAGGCCTCTTCCGCCAGTTCGCGGTCAGCCGCCAGAAACAGAACCGGATTGGAGACCGCCATGGGTTTTTTCGAGCGTACATGATTAAGCTTCATCCCGCGTTTGAAATGCCCCGAGCAGAGGCGCAAAAACGCCACGCGGTCGCGGTGTTTTGGGTCCATATTGGCCTGAACTTTGAATACAAAGCCGGAAACCTTGGTTTCTGAGGGGTGCACCTGGCGCGGTTCCGCCGGGCGGCTTTGCGGTTTCGGGCCGAATGTGCCGATCCCGTTCATCAGTTCCTGAACACCAAAGGAGTTGATGGCTGAACCAAACCAGATCGGCGTCATGGTGCCGTCAAGCACAGCCTGGGCGTCAAATTTTGGCAGCAACTCGCGCGCCATCTCGACCTCTTCGCAGAGCTGACCGAGCAGGTGCTCGGGCACATGTTCCGCCAGTTTGGGATCATCCAGCCCGTTTATTTCAATCGATTCTGCGACCTTATTGCGATCAGCGCGGTCCATCAGTTCCAGCCGGTCATTCAACAGATCGTAACAACCCAAAAACTCGCGGCCCACACCGATTGGCCAGCTTGCAGGGGTGACGTCTATTGCCAGATTTTCCTGAATTTCATCAATGATATCAAACGTGTCCCGGCTTTCACGATCCATCTTGTTGCAGAAAGTGAGGATCGGCAGATCGCGCAGGCGGCAGACTTCAAAGAGTTTCTGCGTCTGGCTTTCAACCCCCTTGGCCCCGTCTATCACCATGACGGCGGCATCAACGGCGGTCAGCGTGCGATAGGTGTCTTCGGAAAAATCCGAGTGACCCGGCGTATCAACAAGATTGAACCAGAAATCCTTGAACGGAAAGGACATGGCCGAGGCGGAAACAGAGATGCCGCGATCCTGTTCCATCTTCATATAGTCCGAGCGCGTGCGCCGTGCTTCGCCCTTGGCGCGCACCTGTCCGGCCATCTGAATAGCACCGCCATAAAGCAGGAATTTCTCCGTCAGCGTCGTCTTCCCGGCATCCGGGTGGCTGATGATGGCGAATGTCCGGCGGCGGTCGATTTCGGGCGGCAGCGGCGGTTGATTTGAGGCATGGTCACGCATGAGAGGCGATATAGGCGAGGGGGGCGGAAAGGGCAAGGAAACCTGCTTGCAGTTACGCAAATTGACCACAATCCACACCACAAGAAAAAGCGATTTCGAAATCGCTTGGCAAGCTGCTTCGAAGCAGCTTGTGGCAGGTATGACCCGCATTCACTGTATTTGGATTTCAGTCCACCGCAACGACTTGCAATGAAGGCGGGCCTTATGCCTGCAAACAGGGACGACCGAAACCCGAAGGCCCCGATCGCCGCTGGTATATGCACCAATCAAGGGAGGAGCCGTGAGTCAGACTCACGGCTCCCTGGGGGGGGGTTACCGAAACCCTACTTGCTTCAAGAGTGCCGAAGCTTCGTAAGATCTCAGCGACATTCGGCTTGCGACAGCCGAAACTTGTGGTTCCGTGACAATTTCAGGGAACAATTCAATGATTTCCGCCCGGCTTTCATCGGCCAGACTGTCAAGGGTTGTGCGGTTGATATGCAGGCTTTCCGAGGGGATGCCTTCTGCATAGATGATTTCATGGGTGTCAAACAGGATATGGAAATACTCCACAACGCCACCCTGACGGCGATAGATGGTATCGCCATTGATCAGATCGCGTGCTTTGACCAGCACTTCCTGGCTGCCAAGCATCACTTCTGCCCGCCAGTCCGAAAGCAGCATCCGGTGCTGCTGACTGACGATCAGATCGTCGTGATTGCCCAAAGCATCCTTGCTGATGACCACCGGCGCCAGATGTCCATAAGCGGTGACTGTGCGCCCGCCGATCCAGCGCACTTTTTGTGCACCATTGTCGCGGGTCAGAACAATATCGCCCTCAACAATGGTCTCGATAGGTTTTTCGCCACCACTTGCCATGCGGATCATGGTGCCGCGGGCAAAACAGACACAGCCGTAGTCGGAATAGCGGAAGCTGCCGGGGTCAATATCAGCTTTGATCAGCGTGTATTCGACACCCGGTTTCAAAGGATCAAGCGGCAGGAAATATTCGCCCGACCAGTCGGTGGGGCCTATATCGGTGTTGTTGATGATCAGAACCTCGACGGTGGAGCCGTCAGACCCCATGAATGTCAGCCGGCTTTCAAGTTCAAGCCCGTCACCCAATTTGCCGATTTCCGAACCGCTGCCGACGCTCTGGCCGTTCACGTTATCCTCAAATTCACCGGCGGAATTGCCGCTGCCACTGCCGCTGTCATGCACCACCAGATCATAAGGGGTAGGGCTGGCAGAAAACACGTAGATATCACCGACAAAGGAATCAGATGCATTGGTGACGCCGTCACCCGCGTTTACCCCGGATGTCACGACGAAATCCGATCCGCAAAATACATTGCAGATCTCATGATCAGAAAAACCACCACTGTGAGACCCGCCACTCATGCCGTGAACCACCATCATCGCGTATTGGGGATGGCAAAGCCCGTTCGGAGTCACATTCGTCATGCATTCCTAGGCAATCCCCACCGCCATGGTCGGCAATGAATTTAGGCAGGAATGTGAAAAATGTCAATAAAACAGGAATTTCCGCGGCATTATTAAGGCATTGTTCATGCTGGTGAAACAATAACCGCGAATGCTGCCTTCCCTTTCCTAATTGTTGGTAATGAACCGCTTGTTGGCGCCAATTTGGCCCAAAAACTGCTTCATTGGCTTTAATGTGGTGGAGCAAAATGCCGGTGATTTCCCTCAAATACCGCCCTATTTTGTCGATTATCCTCGAAATTATCCACAGGCACGAATCGGGCGAAAATGCGCGAAGATCGGCTTGACGGCAGAATGCCTGGGCCTAACATCCACACAAACGGATGACCTAGCCAGGAGCATGAAATGGATTTGGGGATCAACGGAAAATGGGCGATTGTCTGTGCCTCGTCTAAAGGGCTTGGGAAAGGCTGTGCTGAAGCGCTGGCCGGGGCGGGGGTGAACCTTGTGATAAATGCACGTTCTGCCGGACCGCTGGCGGAAACGGCGGCGGAGCTGCGTGCGGCCTATAGCGTTGAAATTTGCGATGTTGCCGCCGACATCACAACCGAAGACGGCCGCGCCGAGGTTTTGGCACAATGTGCTGCCCCCGACATTCTGGTCAACAATGCCGGTGGTCCGCCGCCGGGCATGTGGCATGACTGGGAGCGCGAGGATTTCATCAAAGCACTTGACGCCAACATGCTGGCCCCGATTGCTATGATGAAAGCGGTACTGCCGGGAATGATAGAGCGGGGCTGGGGCAGGGTGGTCAACATCACTTCGCAATCGGTAAAATCACCCATTGCGGTTCTCGGCCTGTCAAATTCGGCGCGCGCCGGTCTGACCGGATATGTCGCCGGAACCTCGCGTCAGGTTGCCGGATCCGGGGTTACCATCAACAACCTGCTGCCGGGAATTCACGCAACCGACCGGGCGATTTCACTGGATAGCGGCGTTGCAGAGGCGCAAGGGATCAGCCTGAAAGATGCCGAAGCCCAGCGAGCAGCTACCATTCCGGCAGGTCGCTATGGCACGATTGAAGAATTCGGTGCCGCCTGCGCCTTCTTATGCTCGCAACATGCCGGATATATCGTCGGGCAGAATATTCTGCTGGATGGCGGCAGCGTCAACGCGACGCTTTGAAGGCGCTCTGAACCGGTCGGGCTTGAACGGATTGCTTTTGCTTGTTAAATGCGGTCAGACATGAACCTGATTGATTTGCTCAGGTAGAGGATCGGCAGGCAGAGATTGGCGAAAACCACTCCCAGACTGGAACTGAACGGGATCACCCGGGTATTTGACGGCATGACCGTGGTTGATGATCTGACTCTCAGCCTTGAAGCCGGGCAGGTGACCTGCCTGTTGGGCCCGTCGGGATGCGGCAAGTCTACCACGCTCAGGATTGCAGCGGGAGTTGATCGTCAGGATGAAGGCCAGGTGCGTGTGGATGGCACAGAAGTTTCCTCGCATAATCGCCATCTGCCGCCGGAAAAACGCTCAATCGGACTGATGTTTCAGGATTTCGCGCTGTTTCCGCATTTAAGCGTGGCCGAAAACGTGTCCTTTGGTCTTCTGCGCGCAAGCAAGGATGAAAAGGCCCGCCGGGTCGAGGAATTGCTAGCGCGCGTTGACATGCAAGACTTCGGGTCGAAATACCCGCATCAGCTTTCTGGGGGCGAGCAGCAGCGGGTGGCGCTGGCCCGCGCTTTGGCCCCGAGGCCACGGGTGATGCTGATGGACGAGCCCTTTTCCGGCCTCGATAACCGCCTTCGTGACGGCATTCGCGATGAAACGCTTTCCTTGCTGAAAGAAGAAGAGACCGCGGTTCTTCTGGTTACCCATGAACCGGATGAGGCCATGCGCATGGCCGATCAGATCGCCCTGATGCGTGCCGGGCGGATCGTGCAGCGCGGCGCACCATACAACCTTTATAATGCACCGGTTGACCGTGAGGCGGCGGCTTTCTTTTCCGATATCAACGTCATTCACGGTGTTGTTAAAAACATGTTGACTGAAACGCCGTTTGGCCAGTTTCTGACTCCAGGCATGGTCAACGACGCAGATGTCGAGATCATCATTCGTCCGCAACACCTGAAAATGGATTTTGACCGCGACGGGCGCGGCCCAATGCCAACCCCGGTTGACGGTGTACCGGCACGCGGTGTGGTAGAGCGGGCGCGGTTCATGGGGGCGGAAAGCCTGGTGGAGTTTGTCATGGACCATGACGGATCTTCGCTGAAGGCAACGGTGCCCGGGGTGTTTCTGCCGAAAAATGGCACGCCGCTATGGCTGACTTTCCGTCGTGACCGTTGTTTTGTTTTCCCCTGCAAGACCCAGAGCCGCGTCAAAAGCGCTTATATGGTATAGGCCGGATGCCTGTTGCATCGCGGTGGCCGGTTGACCTCGACCTGTGCGCGGCTTAGCAGGCGGATATGGCGCGCAATCCGATCCTGACCCTCAGCGATATTGGCCTGACCTTCGGCGGTGATCCGCTTTTGGAGGGGCTGAACCTGACGGTGCATCAGGGCGAGCGGCTGGCGCTTGTCGGGCGCAATGGCAGCGGCAAATCGACCCTGATGAAGATCATTGCCGGATTGGTTGTGCCGGACAGCGGTGAACGAGTGCTGAGCCCAGGTCTTGATGTCGGCTATATGGAACAGGATCCGGATTTCACCGGCTTTGCAACCCTTGGGGATTATGCTGCTGCGACGCTGGGCCCGGCTGAGAATTATCGGGTTGAGCGGGCCACGGAAGGGCTGAAGCTTGAGGCGGGGATGGACCCGGCGAAAGCCTCTGGTGGTGAAAGGCGACGCGCGGCTTTGGCACGCATCGTCGCCGAAGCGCCTGATCTGATGTTGCTTGACGAGCCGACAAACCATCTGGATATCGAGGCGATTGGCTGGCTGGAAAAGCACCTTGCGACCAGCCGCTCGGCTTTCATCCTGATCTCTCACGACCGGGCTTTTCTGCGTGCTCTCAGCAAGGCGACGCTTTGGGTCGACCGGGGTGTCGTGCGCCGTCAGGAAAAGGGCTTTGCCGCCTTTGAGGAATGGCGCGACAAGGTTTCTTCTGAAGAGGATCTTGAGCGTCACAAGCTAAAACGGCTGATCAAGGCCGAAGCGCGCTGGGCGGTTGAGGGGATCTCGGCCCGGCGCAAACGCAATCAGGGCCGGGTTCGGCGGTTGGAAGCCCTGCGCGAAGAACGCAAAGGGCAGATCGCGCGGCAGGGCGTGGCGCGGCTGGAACTTGAAAGCGGGCCGAAATCGGGGCGGCTGGTGATCGAGGCGCGCGGGATTTCCAAATCTTTCGGCGATACAAAGGTCTTGCGCGAGTTTTCCCTGCGTATAGCGCGGGGCGAGCGCATCGCACTGGTCGGGCCCAATGGCGCTGGCAAAACGACGCTGGTCAAGCTGCTGATGAAAGAGCTTCAACCGGATACCGGCAATGTGCGCCACGGTTCAAACCTTGTTCCGGCGGTGTTCGATCAGAACCGCGAGGCGCTAGACCCAGACGCCTCGCTCTGGGCGACGCTGACTGAGGATCGTGCGCTCGGCGTGTCGGGGCGCAACGACCAGATCATGGTGCGAGGAAGTGCGCGCCATGTGGTCGGGTATCTCAAGGATTTCCTGTTTGAAGAGTCTCAGGCGCGTGGCCCGGTGCGCGCCCTCTCAGGTGGTGAAAAGGCGCGGCTGTTACTGGCGCGATTGCTGGCGCGGGAAAGCAATTTGCTGGTGCTTGATGAGCCGACCAATGATCTGGATGTCGAAACGCTCGATCTGTTGCAGGAAGTGCTGGATGATTATGACGGCACGGTTCTGCTGGTAAGTCACGACCGGGATTTTCTTGATCGCGTAGCGACAACGACCATTGCCATGGAAGGTGGTGGCAAAGCGGTTGTCTACGCCGGGGGTTGGTCGGATTATCAGGCGCAGAAAAACCTGACGGACGAGGCGCCCAAGGCAAAGAAAGAAGCAGTGAAAGCGGCAAAGCCAAAAGCCGCGAAACCGGAGGCTAAGGCGAAATCCGACGGGCTGTCTTTCGTTCAGGCACACCGGTTGAAGGAACTGCCCGGTCTGATCGAAAAACTGGAGGCGGAAATCGCCCGGCTGGAGGAATTCTTGAGCGATGCCGATCTGTTCAGCCGCGATCCGGCGAAATTTGCCAAGGCGAGCGAAGGGTTGGTGGACCGGCAGGCCAGCCTCGCTGCGGCAGAAGAGGAATGGCTGGAACTGGAGGAACGCGCCAGCGCAGGTTAACCGATCAGTGCCCGGGCGCTCAGAACCAGTGTCGAGGCGCCTATTGCAATGGTCGCCAGCCCGATCAGCGCCTGCAGGGCGGCATTGGTGCGGGTCAACAGGCGGGCGGTGAAGGCAAGCGGCAGCGAAATCGCCAGCGACATCGCCGCCATGCCAAAGATCGAGCCGATGCCAAAGGCCAGGATATAAAAGAGCCCGGCAAGTGCCGAACTTGACGTGGCCGCAACCCCCAGAACCAAAACGGCAGAACCCGCCAGCCCGTGCACCAGCCCCACCAGCAGGCTGCGCCGGGCAGCGTGATCCGGGTGCGAATGGCGATGGCGCTGACTATCATGGGGATGGGCTTCGCCACTATGGCTGTGCAGATGGAAATGGCTGGTCCCGTCGCTGTGCATATGCCTGTGCACATGCACCTTGTCGCGATAAAGCCTGAACAAGAGATGTCCGCCCAGCCCGACAAGCATCACGCCTACCAGCGCTTCAAGCCCGTGCGAAAACGCATCACTGATCGCGTGACCGCTGAGAATGACCGCACCTCCGACCAATACAAGGCTGATCGTGTGGCCAAGACCCCAGGCAGCCCCCAGCCGCATCATACCGCACTTGCTGGTCCTGCCGCTGGCCAGTGACGAGACCGCGGCCATGTGATCGGCCTCAAACGCGTGCGCGATGCCAATCAGAAAACCGAGCGAAAGAAATGCGTACATGGCAGGAGATCCCAGAAACCGGCCCCCGGGCCGGGTGGCTGGGGCGCGCCAGCCTTAGGCGGTTTCAGTGGCCCCTGCAAGCAGGGCCGCGACTGCAAATGGCTGGAATTCGACAAGATGGGGGGCGGGCAAATAGAAAGCGCCCGCCGTTGGGACAGGGGCGGGCGCTTTTCCTGGCAGTTGGGGAACTATTGCCAGGTTGTGTAGCGGATTTTCATCTTCTTGATCGGGCCGCCGAATTTGGCTTTGACGCGGAACTGGCTGATGCGACCGGCGCCGGTTTTCATGCAGACCCAGGAGCCAACCGGCAGTTGGTTGATATTGACGCGCTGGGCAGAGAAGCTCTCGGTGGCGCAACCAAAATATCCGCGGTTGGATTTGTCGCCGACGGCCATTTTTGCACCGTTACGCGGTTTGATAAACCGTTTGGTCGGGCTGACATACTGAAACAGGATGTCCGAGCCGGGACCGGCAGCAATGGCACCGTTATCAAGATTGGCGCTGTATGTCTGTTTCAGCAGAAGCGGACCAGCAGAGCGGATAGGGGGCGCAGGCGGCGGTGTTGGCGTTGAGCCTGAGAGGATAGCGACGGCTGCAAGACCTGCAAACAAGAGCAGTGCTTCTTCTTCCGGGGTCAGGGCTTTGGCGGGGGTTGCTGTCATGCCGGTCATTGCGATTGCGGCGGCGGCTACGGTTGCTGTGATTTTCTTGGTCATGGTCTTTCCTTTCAAGTGTTTTATGCGGTTCCTGCCGGGGTGGCGGGGGGATGTGCGGCTTGCCGGGACTGGCTTGTTGCCGATGACCCAACACTGGCCAAAACCCCGGATGTTAGGCAATTTCGGGGCGCTGATATGTGATAACGGAAAAGGTGTTTTGATGTAAAAACAACGGCTTCCGTTATTTTGACCGGGGAAAAGAAAATTTCACCCGGCAAAACAAAAAATCATGATGTTACGTAAAACCGGTGGAATCATCTTGAATCACTGCCCCCGGTTGCCGACACTGGCACCCTGAATCAGGGCAAAGCGAGACCGCAGATGGGAAATGGGCCATTAAACGGCATCCGAATCATCGAAATTGCCGGTCTGGGCCCCACGCCTTTTGCTGCCATGACCCTGGCGGATATGGGGGCAGAGGTCATTCGCATCGACCGAAAAGGCGCAAAACACCTTTTGGGGCTCGAATATGACATCCTCAATCGCGGGCGTGGTTTCATTCAGCTCAATCTCAAGGATGAAAGTGATCTGAAAACCGCAAGACGACTGATCGATCAGGCAGACGGGCTGATCGAAGGGATGCGACCCGGAGTGATGGAGCGGCTTGGGCTGGGCCCTGAAAGCTTTGAGGCAAGCAATCCGCGGCTGGTTTACGGGCGGATGACCGGTTGGGGGCAGGAAGGGCCACTTGCTCAGGCGGCCGGGCATGACATTAACTATATAGCGCTCTCAGGTGCCTTGCATGCGATAGGCGGGGCAGAACAGCCGGTTCCGCCCCTGAACCTTCTCGGTGATTTCGGTGCAGGTGGCATTTACCTTGCCTTTGGCATGGTCTGCGCGTTGCTGGAAACCACGCGCTCGGGCAAGGGGCAAGTGGTTGATGCCGCCATTGTTGACGGTACGGCACATCTGATGGCGATGATTTACGCGATGCAGGGCGCTGGTTTGTGGTCGGACAAGCGCGAAGCCAATCTGTTGGATGGTGGTGCGCATTTTTATGGTGTCTATTCCTGCAAATGTGGCGGTTTTGTTTCGATCGGCTCGATCGAGCCGCAGTTTTACGCTGAACTGATCGAAAAAACCGGGGTCGATGCCGATCTTTTCCGCCCTCAGCTTGATCCCGGAACCTGGCAAAGATTGCGCGGTGAACTGGAAAAAACCTTTTTACAGCGCACGCGCGATGAATGGTGCGAAATCATGGAAGGCTCGGATGTGTGTTTCGCCCCGGTTCTGAATATTGCCGAAGCACCAGTGCACGAACACAACAAGACACGAGGCATATTCGTTGAAAGCGACGGGATCACGCAGCCGGCACCGGCACCGCGCTTTAGCCGCACAGCAGGGGGTATCCAGCCAGCCTCGCAAAAGACGCCGCTTTCCGTTGAAACTCTGCTGGCTGAATGGGAAGGGTCAGGATGACCGTTGAGTTTGTCGAAACAATTCTGGACACCCCGACCGGTGCGCGGCTGAGGCTGCATTCACTGATGCCCGAGGGTCGGGTTAAAGCAGCTGTGCAGATCAATCATGGCATGGCCGAACATTCAGCGCGATATGCGCGACTCGCAGGCGAGCTGGCCGCTGCCGGTTTTGCGGTTTATGCCCATGATCACCGGGGGCATGGCCAAACAGCGGCCCCTGATGCGCCACCGGGGGTGTTTGCAGCGCGAGATGGATTTGACAAGGTCATCGAGGACGTTCTGGCGGTGAATTCACTGATCCGCTCGCGCGCAGAAACGCCGGTCGTGTGTTTCGGCCATTCGATGGGGTCCATTATTGCGCTCAATTTCGCCCTGCGCCATCCGGAAAGGATAGCAGCACTTGCCTGCTGGAATGCCGGGGTTGAAACCGGGGCGCTGGCAGCGGTTTTACGGTTGATCCTTGGCAGCGAGGCGATGCTGCGCGGGCGCAACCGGCCTGCCAATATCGTGCGCAAACTGAGCTTTGAAACCTGGAACAAGGTTTTCAAACCCAACCGAACCGGATTTGACTGGTTGTCGCGCGATGAAGCCGAGGTCGATCTATATGTCGCCGATCCGCATTGCGGTTTTGACATCAGCATCGGACTGTGGCTCGATCTGCTCAAAGGCATTTATTTCGGCGCTGATGATCGTAATCTGAGGGCGTTGGGCACCAGCATGCCGGTGCATCTGCTTGGCGGTGGGACTGACCCCTGTACAAATAGGGGTCAGCATATGGCGCATCTGTCAAAACGCATGGCAAAGGCCGGGCTTGACGATGTGACGCTGGATATTCTGCCCGACACGCGCCATGAATCGCTGAACGAGATCAATCGCGATGAAACAACTGCGCGGCTGATCACATGGCTGTCGGCGCGGTTTCCCTGAGGTCGGGATTTCTGCACCAGACAATTCCCGCCGGACTGAAAATAAGAGATCACGGACCTACCCCTTGGGCGATTCCGCCGATCTTTCAGCGATTGCCAGTAATTGCTAGTCCAGAGCGCCTCGCACCGCCATGCGTGCGAGGCGGCACCCATCTGCCCGGTCAGCCGTGATCAGGTTGAACTTGCGCCGGTGAAGCGCCCTTCTCGAACCGGAGCGCGGTTTGACTTTTCTGTAACCCATTGAAAATGCACAATGAACTAGTAAGCTAGTCACCTGGAACTATAATACGTATCATTATAAGCTCTGATTTTTGGAGGGT
>CAZMNO010000009.1:0-91365 GCA_964567685.1 uncultured Rhodobacter sp.
ACAGACGCTGCCTGAAAAAACGGCCAACTGTCAGATCACATCTGAACCACTACACTTTATCCTCCTAACGCCACGCCTTCCGATGACGATCTGAACGACGCGCTGTTTGCCGCATTAAAAACCCACGAAACTTTCTTTCTGGACTGGCTGCAAAGCCCGCCGCAAACCAATGAGGTGGCCCGGTCTGCCCCTTTGATCGCTGCCGGACGTTCTCTGAGCCATCGATTTGGCCTGCCTCTCAACCTTTATGAACTCGGGGCCAGTGCCGGGCTGAACCTGCAATGGGATCGCTATGCACTGAGGGTCGATGGCAGGCTTTACGGCCCGAAAGGTGCACCGCTGTTGCTTCTGCCGGACTGGATCGGCGTAAAACCTGAAGCGGCGGAAATCGAGATCGCCGGGCGCGCCGGTGTCGACCTCAACCCGATTGACGCGACCGATCCCCAGCACCGTCTCAGGCTGAAATCCTATATCTGGCCCGATCAGCCCGAGCGTCTTGCCCGGATGCAGCGGGCACTTGATCTGGCTATTGCCCATCCCGTGCCGATTGACTGCGCCGATGCGATTGACTGGCTGGAACAAAAGCTTGCCGAACCCCGTGACGGTGTGGTCACGGTGATCTATCACACCGTCGCCTGGCAGTATTTTCCCAAAAACGTACAGGCGCGCGGCGATGCCCTGATAAGTGAAGCAGGCCAAAACGCCACTTCAAACGCGCCTTTGGTCCACCTTGCGATGGAAGCGGACGGCAATACTCCGGGGGCCGCTCTTTCAATGGAGATCTGGCCGGGAGGCACAAAGCACGATCTTGGCCGGGCCGATTTTCATGGCCGCTGGGTCAACTGGAAAGGGATGGAAGCATGACCGCCCTGCGCAACTTCCTGGTCGGCACAATCGGCAGTCTTCTCATATTGCTGCGCCTGGCCCTGAGTTTTCAGTTTGCAACGATCCGGCGGCTGATGCGGGTGAATACCCTGTTTGCCGAAAAGAACATCGTACGGAATTTTTCCGGTATGAAGGATATGTTCTTCTATCGGACGATCCCGGCAAAATCCGACCTGCCCCTTGACCTGCCGCACGATCCGGCCCCCCTGCCCCGCGAATTCACCTTTCATGGCAAAACCTTCCAGACCGAAACCTGGATGAAAGACCGCGCCATAACCGCCTTCATCGTGTTGAAAGACGGGCGGATGACGCATGAGGAATATCTGCTGGGCACCAGCGAAGACGACCTGCGCATTTCCTGGTCGATGGCCAAGAGTTTTCTTTCTGCTACTTTTGGTATTGCGGTGAATGAAGGGCTGCTGGGCAGCCTGCATGATCAGGTGACGGATTATGTCCCTTCACTCAGGGGCACGGCCTATGAGGGGGCGACGATCCTTAACGTCCTCAACATGGCCAGCGGGGTCGAATTCAACGAGGATTATCTTGACTACCATTCCGACATCAACCGAATGGGTCGGGTGCTGGCACTGGGTGAGAGTATGGACGGCTTTGCCGCCAGCCTGAAAGAAAGAGCCTGGGAGCCGGGAAGTCTGCGCCGCTATGTCTCCATCGATACCCATGTCGTGGGGATGGTCCTGAGGAAGATCACCGGGCAGCCGGTGGCAGACTACATGGCGGAAAAACTGCTGAAACCGATGGGGCTGGAAGCCGATCCCTATTACCTGACCGATGGCCTCGGAACAGCCTTTGTGCTTGGCGGCCTCAACCTCAGAACCCGTGACTATGCCCGTTTCGGGCTGATGGCAGCACAGGATGGCTGGCTGAACGGCCAGCAGATCGTGCCAAAGGACTGGATGCGCCGCTCAACACAGGACAACGCCCCGGTTCCGGCGCCCATTATCAGCCCGGATGAGCGCGTTCTGGGCTATGGCTATCAATGGTGGCTGCCGCAGGATGCGCAAGCAGGGGAATTCTTCGCCGTCGGCATTTACGGCCAGTACATCTATGTGAACCGACCGCAAAAAACCGTCATTGCCGTCAATGCCGCTGATCGCGACTTCAAGGATGGCGACGGGCGGATCCTTCTGGAAAACATGGAATTGTTTCGGAAGATCGCGGAAACATGACCCGGTCTATTCGGTTGGACTGCCGCCCGCTTTGGCCATTCGTTTGGAGAGATGTTTCACTCCTTAACTGAAAGGCTGCCGGTTTTCGTTTTCCGGGCACCTTCCGGATACTAGAATTCAATCCTTGAGAAGCTGGCGCTCAACAGGCTGCAGGAACCTGTCTCAAATAGGGGCTACAGCGCTACAATCGGGTTCCTATCCCGGACCACCGGATTGCAGACCTGAAGCGGCCTTTTTGGAATATCCTGACAGGTCGCCACCCAACCCCCGGCAACCCGCGATCAGTCTTTACGGAAGTATTTCTTTTCCCTCGGCTTGCCGTCCCAGCCGGGTTTGCCCTTGGGCTTGTCGTCAAACTTTCGCCCGCCACCGTCACGATCACCTTTGAACGGTCGGCCTTTGCCGCCGCGATCATCCTCGCGATGCTCCCATTTCTTCAGAAGCACTTTGTTGAACGTGTCCCGGCCAATCTGGCCTTCGTTGCACCAGACGGTGGAGATCGCATCACCATCGACGGCTTCAACTGCCATCCGCATTGATCCCGCGGTCAGCACCACCAGATCACCCATTTGATATTCAGCCATAACGTAACGTACCTTTTTCATGCCTAGCGAAAGGGCGCGTATAGAGCCCTCGTTTCCTTATGAAAACCCCTAAAGCGCAGGATTTGTGCATTTCCGGGTGTGCTCAGGCTTGTGCAGGTGCTGTGTTATTTTTTTCGTCATTGACGGCAGACGCCTCGATCATCAATTCATCGACAAAGAGGCTGAGCAGCTGATAGCGGCCCGATACACCGGCTTTGCGGTAGATAGCGTTACTCTGCGCTTTGACCGTGCCTTCGCTGGTGTCACGCAATGCGGCGATCTCCGCGGTAGACATGCCCTTGACGGCAAACCATGCCACATCGCGTTCTGCTGGTGTCAGCTCCCAGTCACGAAACCGTTCTTCCAGCAGGTCGGCAAAGGCTCCGGAGGCGGCGCGCAACTGCGCCTCGATCCGGTTGGTGCGTTCCTGCGATTTGCGCATTGCAGATATCCCGAGGAACGTGCCCAGAAGCAGACCAATAGCTGCGCCAATTTCCAGAAACTCACGGACCTGCCAGCTGATCGGGCGGCTTCGCAGATCAAATATCGTTGCGATAATCTCGCCCACAAAAAAGAGGGCACACAATATCTGAACGGAAAAAAGAATTCTGAGAAAATACTTGTTCGTCATTCGCTGCCCCTGAATGTCAGGAGCGCTAAAGAGCCAGGGCAACCAAAAAGCCCGCTCAAGCCCGGTGGGCTTTGCCGGCTGTACTCACACCGGGTAGTGCTGGTCAGATGCGCCTCGTTGGGCCAACCGTCAGAACGAAATCTCATCCTTTTGCCCGCCCGTCAGGTAATTAAAATCGTAACGTAACGTCTGTTCGTTGATACCGCCGCCGCCAGAGCCGCTGCCGGAACCACCAGAGCCACCGGAGCCGCCTGAATTTGATCCGTCGGTTGCATTGGATGATGCTTTCGGATCGAGAAGACTGGTTGTGGAACTTGTCTTGTCGGATCCGTCCAGATCCTCCCAATAGTCGCGCAGAATCTCACCTGTGCGCGTGCTGTAAATGACTTCACGCTGATGTGTTTTACTTCGCGCCACGATCCGTGTTCGCCCCAGCCAGGTCTTGGTGATTGTAAGCTCGGTAAACCCCTGGGTTTTGAGTTGCTGGATAAACTTTTCCTGCACCGTCTGACCAAAGGCCGGTGCCGCACCGAGCGCGGCGCAGACACAATATGCAAGAAAAGCCTTGCGGTGCATTCTAGTGATCCTTTTCGATTTCAATCACCCCGTTCCGGCTTTGAGCCAACGAACGGGGTGATCGATTGTCTTGAGTGCAATTAGCACATTTTCTGACCGGGCTGTCCAGCCTCAGCCAAACTCGATGTCGCGTTCCTGGCCGCCATTCAGATAGTTGATATCGGGAATATTAAGGAATGCCGTGTCACCAGATCCCGATCCGCTACCGGAGCCTTCGCCCGATCCGCTACCGGAGCCATCGCCCGATCCACTACCGGAGCCTTCGCCCGATCCGCTACCGGAGCCATCGCCAGAACCGTCGCCTGAACCACTACCTGATCCGTCGCCGGAACCATCGCCCGAGCCACTACCTGAGCCGTCATCCGACCCGTCGTCAGAACCTTCGTCTGACGCGCCGTCAGAACCATCATCGGAGCCGTCGTCATCTGAGTCAAAATTCTCTTCAATCAAAGCGCCGGTTATGCGATTATACGTCGCTCTGTGACGTGTGCCTTGTTTTCGAGCATCAACTTCGATGGTGGTGAGTCTCGTTTTGATTTCGATCCGGGTATACCCTTGATTGGTAAAGTCCGCGATAACGTCGTCCACTGTTGTCTGTCCGAAAGCAGCCGAGCCCATCAGTAAAGCAGTTAATGTAAGTGCAGTCGTTTTCATTGTTTATCTCCGGTTCATCAACGCCCTGTGCGCCGTTTATGTGAAAGACAACAGCACGGGACCGATGAACAGGAAATTGCCATTAGGGTTATGCCAAGCGCAATAAACCCTGGTCTGACACGCATAAACCCAAGTTTAGGCCCCGGTATTGATCTCGATTCCCAGGGCTTTGGCGACAGTGAAGATATCTTTGTCGCCGCGCCCGCACATGTTCATCACCATCAGATGATCCTCGGGCAGGTCACCGGCGATCTTGGCGACATGGCCAAGGGCATGGCAGGGTTCCAGGGCCGGAATGATGCCTTCGGTCTCACAACAAAGCTGGAAAGCGGCCAGCGCTTCCTTGTCGGTGATCGAGACATATTCAGCCCGGCCAACTTCATGCAGCCAGCTGTGCTCCGGCCCGATGCCGGGGTAGTCGAGACCGGCAGAGATCGAGAACCCTTCCAGTATCTGCCCGTCATCATCCTGCAGAAGATAGGTGCGGTTGCCGTGCAGCACGCCGGGGCGACCACCGGTCAGCGAGGCGCAATGTTCCATTTTCTGATTGACGCCTTTACCCCCGGCCTCAACCCCGATGATCCGCACTTCCTTGTCGTCAAGGAATGGAAAGAACAGACCCATGGCGTTTGACCCACCACCGATGGCGGCGATGACGCTGTCAGGAAGGCGCCCCTCAGCCTCCATCATCTGCTCTTTGACCTCCTTGCCGATGATCGACTGGAAATCGCGCACCATCGCCGGATAGGGGTGCGGGCCGGCAACTGTGCCGATGCAATAGAACGTATCTTCGACATAGGTGACCCAGTCGCGCAAAGCGTCGTTCATCGCATCCTTCAGGGTGCCACGTCCCGACGTCACCGGGATAACTTCGGCCCCCAAGAGGCGCATGCGAAAAACGTTCGGAGCCTGACGCTCAACGTCATGCGCGCCCATATAGACCACGCATTTCAGTCCGAACTTGGCGCAGACAGTCGCCGTGGCCACGCCGTGCTGCCCAGCACCGGTTTCGGCGATAATCCTTGTCTTACCCATGCGCCGCGCCAGAATGATCTGGCCGAGCACATTGTTGATTTTGTGGGCCCCCGTGTGATTGAGCTCGTCACGCTTAAGGTAAATCTTCGCCCCACCCAGGCGCTCGGTCAGCCGCGGTGCGAAATAAAGCGGCGACGGGCGGCCGACATAGTGTTTCCACAGATCGTCCATCTCGGCCCAGAAATCAGGATCTGTCTTGGCCTTTTCGTATTCTGCTTCCAGATCAAGGATGAGCGGCATCAGGGTTTCGGATACGAACCGCCCACCAAAGTCACCAAACCGGCCACGCTCATCCGGGCCTGCCATGAAAGAATTGAAAAGGTCCTGAGCCAAGGCGATCATCTCCTGTTTTGTCAGAGATGTCCCTAACGTGTCGCGGGTTGCTCGACAAGCAAAAGGCGCTTCGAAACGCCTTTGCCGCGATTTTCGAAAATCGCGGGAAACGGGTTTCGAAACCCGTTTTCACCCAACGCGGCGAATTGGCAGCTGAATGCAGGGGATAATATAGTGGCGGCCGTTCTGGAGAACCCAAAACTCCCGGCGTGCGGTTTCACGAAAGAACATGTCGCGCCCGACCAGTCGCTCGACATCACGAACCTGTCAGCGCACCACACCGCCGTGCGTCACTTCGCGTGAGGCAAAGAGATGCGCCAGCCATTTCTCCGGAGTCAGATGATCAGGCAGAGAGGACACGGGAAAAATCCAAGACCGCTTGGTTAACACGCGTCTAACCAGCCCGATCGCCAGCGCGATGGAAAAGGGCTGGCCAAACAGCATCACCCCGCCCGCGACCGCTGCCGTGGTGCGCGCAACCTGTAGCCCGCCAAGCCCGAGCAGCCGGTTGCGCATCTCCCACAGCATTTTTGGTTCCAGCTCAAGCCCGACAAGAAACAGCACCATCACCACGCCAAACTCGGCGAAATGCTGGATCGAAACCACATCCACATGCAACAGCGCCAGGAGCGGGCTGATGACGATCCCGGCAATCAGATAACCAAACACCGAGCCAAGGCCAAAACGCGAGGCGATGGGAACGGCAATCACACCGGCACAGGGGAAGGTAAAGGCAAGCAGCAGGAAATCGGTCATGGCACCGACCCTGAAATTGAAAACGATCCGGTTAGTCTAAGAATTTGTGATTGAGGGTACCAGTTTGGATTTCAGCCCACACACTTCAGCCAGGGGCCGCCTTCAGAAAGGCTTCGATCCGGCGTGGGTCCTTGACCCCCGGTGCGCGTTCCACACCCGAAGAGACATCCACCTGCGTCGCCCCTGTAAGTTCCACCGCCTCGGCGACATTTTCATGTGTCAGGCCGCCCGCCAGCATCCATGGAACAGCCCAGCGCCGGCCCGCGATCAACCGCCAGTCAAATGACAGGCCGTTGCCGCCAGGCAACTCGCTGGTCTTTGGTGGCTTGGCGTCCACCAGCAACTGATCGGCCACTTGCGAATAGTCAGCCAGTGCCGGCAGGTCAGCCTCATCCGCCACGCCCACCGCTTTCATCACCGGCAAACCATAAGTGCTGCGCAGCGACATCACCCTGTCTGGTGTTTCCTTGCCGTGAAGCTGCAACATATCAACCGGCAGCGCGTCAAGGATCTGGTCAAGGAACGCATCTTCGGCATTCACCGTCAGCACCACCTTGCAGATCCCTTCGGGCACCCCTTGCATCAGCGCTCGCGCCGCCTTGATCTCAAGGTTTCTGGGGGATTTTGCAAAGAAAACAAAACCCAGATAGCGCGCACCATTCGCTGCCGCGACATCGACATGCTGAGAGTCGGACAAACCACAGATTTTCACTTGCATGGGGACCGCCCGGTATTGCGTTTCAATGGTCTGAAATAGTCTCTTTCAGTCCAGCAAAGCAAGCACATCGTCCTTGCCTTCGCCGGCCTTGTCGCGCAGGCCCTGCACTTCGCGTTCCAGCCGGTTCAGTTCGCGCTTGCGTCGGCTGGCATCGGCCCGGAGTTTGTGCTCGCGGAAATATTCCCAGACAAACCCGATCAGAAGACCAACTACAATGGAGCCAAGAATGACCAGAAACAGCGGCAGCGTGAATTCATTGGTAAACGGCAAAAACGCCGTAAATTCGTCCGGAACGATATTAAGAGTAATATCCTCGCGGTTCGCAAGCGCCACCGCGATCAGGATCAGGCCAACAAGTCCTAAAAACAAAAATCGTACAAAACGCATCCTGACCTTCCTGTGTTAAGAGGGTCAGCCGCCGTTCAGACGGTCCCTCAGCAACTTTCCTGTTTTGAAAAAAGGCACATGCTTTTCTTCTACCGCAACCGATTCACCGGTGCGTGGGTTGCGCCCGGTTCTCGCATCCCTTTTCTTCACAGAAAACGCGCCAAAGCCGCGCAGTTCGACCCGATTGCCCGCGGCCATCGCGTTAATGATTTCATCAAAGACGGTACTGACAATACGCTCTACATCACGTTGGTACAAATGCGGGTTTTCATCTGCTATTTTTTGAACCAGTTCCGAACGTATCATGCGTGAACCCTCCCCCATGGGTTAGTGCACCTTTTGGCACACCGCTTTTCATCATATCGGGTTTCATACTGTCAGAAATTCCGCATTCAGGGAATAGATCGATACGCCATTGTCCACAGATTTTCAGCCTAAGGTGCTGTTTGTTTAGCAGTTTTTCCAAGATTTCCCTTTTGAAAGGCAAAATGGCGCCGCTTTTGACGTATTTTCCTGACGTTTGGGAAACTTCGATCAGGTGATTCGATCACAGCGCCGGTGATCAGAAACTGGCCGCTAAACTAAAAACGGCCCCCCTGAGGGAGCCGTCTTTTTTGATTGATATTCGCCGGATGCGAGAGGCTTACTGCTCGTCCTGGCTTTTGAGCGCTGCGCCCAGAATATCGCCAAGCGATGCGCCGGAATCCGAAGAGCCGTACTGTTCGACCGCCTCTTTCTCTTCCGCGATTTCACGGGCCTTGATCGACAGACCAAGACGGCGCGAACCTTTGTCGATATTGGTGACGCGGGCATCGACGTGATCGCCGACCGAGAAACGCTCAGGGCGCTGCTCGGCGCGGTCGCGCGACAGATCAGAGCGGCGGATGAAGGCTTTCATGCCGTCATACTCAACCTCGATACCACCGTCTTCAATCGATGTGACGGTCACAGTGACAACCGCACCGCGCTTGACACCTGCCGTTGCATCGGCAAACGGATCACCGTCAATGGCTTTGATCGACATCGAGATACGCTCTTTGTCGGTGTCAACGTCGGTGACGATCGCCCGCACCATGTCGCCTTTGCGATAGTCTTCCATCGCTTCCTCGCCGGAACGGTTCCAGTCAAGATCGCTGAGGTGGACCATACCGTCGATATCGCCTTCAAGGCCGACGAACAGACCAAACTCGGTGATGTTCTTGACCTCGCCCTCGACTTCGGTGCCAACCGGGAAGGCCGCCTGGAAGTTCTCCCACGGGTTACCCTGAGTTTGCTTGAGGCCAAGCGAGACGCGGCGTTTGGTGGTGTCGATTTCCAGGATCATCACTTCGACTTCCTGAGAAGTGGAAACGATTTTGCCCGGATGGACGTTTTTCTTGGTCCAGGACATTTCGCTGACGTGAACCAGACCTTCAACACCCGGCTCAAGTTCAACGAATGCACCGTAATCGGTGATGTTGGTCACGCGGCCTGTGTGTACAGATTCCAGCGGGAACTTGCCTTCGACCAGCGACCACGGATCATCCTGCAGCTGCTTCATGCCAAGGCTGATGCGGTGGGTATCCTTGTTGATCTTGACGATCTGAACCTTGATGGTCTCGCCGATGGTCAGGATTTCCGAAGGATGGTTGACACGGCGCCAGGCCATGTCGGTGACGTGCAGCAACCCGTCAACACCGCCAAGGTCAACGAATGCACCGTATTCGGTGATGTTCTTGACAACGCCGTCAACCGTGTCGCCTTCGTTGAGCTTGCCAACGATTTCAGCGCGCTGTTCGGCACGGCTCTCTTCAAGGATAGCGCGGCGTGAAACCACGATGTTGCCACGGCGGCGGTCCATTTTCAGGATTTGGAACGGCTGCGCCATACCCATCAGCGGGCCGGCATCGCGCACGGGGCGCACATCAACCTGGCTACCCGGCAGGAACGCAACTGCGCCGCCAAGATCAACAGTAAACCCACCTTTGACGCGGCCAAAGATGGCGCCTTCGACGCGCTCTTCTTTTTCGGCTGCTTTTTCCAGACGATCCCAGGCTTCTTCGCGCCGCGCCTTATCGCGGGAGACAACAGCCTCGCCACGGGCGTTTTCAACGCGCTCAAGATAGACCTCGACGCTGTCGCCGACTTCAATCTCTGGGGCTTGTCCTGGGGATGCGAATTCTTTGAGATCAACACGGCCTTCCATTTTATAGCCGATGTCGACGATGGCCTGTCCGGCTTCAATAGCAAGGACTGTGCCTTTGACGACTGAACCCTCGTCGGGGGTATCAAGTTCGAAGCTTTCGTTCAGAAGGGCTTCAAACTCTTCCATCGTTGCAGATGCAGACATGTATATATAGTTCCTTTTCAGTACTTTAGCTGGCCGAGCGGTTGGGTCCGCCGGTCTTTGGGTTGCGTTTGATAAGGCAGATCGCAGAAAAACGACAAAGGGCCGGGAATTAGCTCCGACCCTCGATTGCTTTTGTTATATTGGTCACCGCCTTGGTAACAGCGGCTTCTATAGTTGGGTATGCGTCTATGTTCAAGTGCACAATTTAACTGACTATCGTCATGCCCAATCAATGTCCAGATCAGGTCTTTTTGCTGAGAGAGCCTCCGTTAGTGAAGAATGCCCAGAATACACAAAGGAAAAATAGATTCTGACACCCGTTGCATTTTCCAAATACCAAGAATGGCTGAATAGAGTTGTTCCTGTCTTAACAATCTCATTCCAGCCCATTTTTGTTTTGGGCGGCATTGGAGTTCCAAGAAAGAGTAGTGATGGTCCTTCAACACCTTTTGTTGTCCAAATGATATCAAGATCCGCAAATAGCTGAATCCCACCGGAAAACAGACCTATTGCACCCAATCCCGCAACGAAAAGAAACCAGAACTGAATCCCTTCAAGATAAGCCACATATACGCTGCCGACAAAAAGAGCCGCGCTGCCCAAGCAAAGAAAACCCAGAATGATTCTGCTTATCGATATAACTTCAATCGCAGCGCCCCTTTGTTTGGGCTTTGCTCTTCCCAACCGACTGGAAATGAGGGTAACACCAACGACTGTTGCTGCGCCGATAAAGGCATATTTCACGAAATCAAATAACAATATTCTCTCAGCTCCTATTGCTGAATTTCAATACCTTTACGCTAACCTCTGAAATCGCTTCCCTGACTGCTTCGACGATACTTAATTCAGATGTGTCCAACAAGCGTGCATCTTGGGCGGGCTTCAAAGGCGCCGCGGCGCGATTTGCATCCCGCTCATCACGCGCTTTCACGTCTTCCAATACCCGTGCAAACGTTGTCGTCTGCCCGGCCTTCTGCAACTCCAGAAAACGCCGTTCGGCGCGTATTTCGGCGCGGGCGGTGACATATAGCTTCACCTCGGCCTCCGGGCAGATCACCGTGCCGATATCGCGCCCGTCCAGCACCGCCCCGCCGTCCCGTCGGGCAAAGGTGGTCTGAAAATCCACGAGCGCCTGCCGCACAGCGGGCATCACCGCAACTTTGGAGGCGGCATCAGCGGCTTTGGCCGAGCGCAGATCGTCGCGCTGCAAATCCTCCGCGGTCAGGTCCAGCGCCACTTTCAAGGCACGGTCTGCACTGATCTCACCGGCTTCAAGTGTTTTGATCCCAACCGCCCGGTAAAGCAGCCCGGTATCAAGATGCGCAAAGCCGAAATGTGCTGCCACGGCTTTGGATATCGTCCCTTTGCCAGCGGCTGCCGGGCCGTCGACAGCGACAGTGAAAGCCCCTTTAACCGGCATCGCTTTGCTCTTTGCGCAGCCAGGTGATTAGGCGGGCGATCAGCAGCACCAGCAACACGGTAATGGCGGCATCGACGAAGAAGAATTTCAGCACCGTCCAGCGGCTGGCGGTTTCGGCAAGCTGCACCGGCAACTCTTCGGGATGCGTGTTCAGCATCCGCGTCACGGCGAGGTTTTCAAGATAGTCAAACAGCGCATAGAACGCCGCGATCAGCAGCGCCGCAACGCGCATGAGCAAAGGGCGATGGGCCAGCAAGAACCAGCATCCAAGGCCCAGAACCAGCGCGAACATCGCCGGGAAAAACGTATCAAGCAACATCGCCGGGCCGAGGTAGAACGCCAGGCCACCAGGTGAAAGCGAGGCGACAAAATTCTGCGCCTCCTCATGCGTATAGCCGAACATCCTGAGATCAAACGGCAGTTTCTCAGCGGTCGACATATCGGAAATCTGCGGTCCGGCCCAGAAAATCATCGTGGCGTAAAGCAGCACGGTTGCGACAACCAACAGCCAGTATAGCTTGTGTCCCAGGCTCACTTTGCCCCCCTTCCGGTGATCACTCGCATTGCCAGTCTTAGCAGCAGCAGGAAGAGAAGCACAATCATCGCAATCATGGTCAGACCGGATTTCAGCAGTGTTGCGAAAGCTGCCCGCTCGACATCCCCACTGCTGAGGGCATCGACATCCTGAACCAGCAGTCCTGCCACTCTTGCATTTTCAGCATAGTCAAACGCCGCACCAACAACCGCTGCAACAACCACAACATAAGCCACCCAGCGCCATCGACCTCGCGCCAGTCCCAGCGCGCCGAACGCCAGTACCGCCGCAAGCATTGCGGGATAGAACATATCCAACCAGTGCTGGGTGCCCAGATAAAAGCTTTTGCCCTTTGGGGTAAGAGCAGCAAGAAACGCCCGAACATCGGCAAAATCATAACCTGTTGGACGCAGATCAAAAGGCGTCAGGCCACCGGCATTGCTGGCAATAAGCGGCAGCGACCAAAGCACCATCACGAGATAGAGCATCATCGTCACTGCAAATAACAGCCAATAGATTTTCCACCTGAGAGACATATCAGCGACTTACATTGCTTCGAAGGATCCGCGCGCCGAGCGATTGCATCAACGGCTCAAAGATCGGAAAGCTGGTGGCAACCGGCGCGCCATCATCCAAGCTAACGGGTTTCTTAGAGGCCATGCCAAGGCACAGGAACGACATGGCGATGCGATGATCAAGATGGGTTTTGCAGGTGGCCCCGCCGGTTACGCCGTCAGGCCCCTGCCCGTGCACAATCAGCGTATCCTCGTCTTCCTCAGTTTTGATGCCACAGGCATTAAGCCCGCGCGCCATCGCATCGATCCGGTCGCTTTCCTTGACCCGCAATTCCCTGACGCCGCGCATCACCGTCCTGCCCTCGGCAAAGGCGGCGACCACGGAAAGGATCGGGTATTCGTCGATCATCGAGGCGGCGTGTTCCGGTGGGATTTCGATCCCTTTGAGGCTTGAGAAGCGGGCACGCAGATCGGCAACCGGTTCGCCTCCCTCCTGACGACGGTTCTCGTAGGTCAGGTTGGCCCCCATTTCGCGCAATGTCTCGAACAATCCGGCGCGGGTCGGGTTGAGGCCGATTTTCGGCACCAGAACGTCCGAGCCTTCAACGATCAGGGCTGCGGATACCGGAAATGCCGCCGAGCTTGGATCGCGCGGCACGGTGATAGACAAGGCATGGAGTTCCGGCTGACCCTTGAGCGTGATCAACCTGCCCTCGGCGGTGACTTCGGATGTGATGGTGGCCCCGAAACCTCTCAGCATGCGCTCGGTATGGTCGCGCGTCGCTTCGGCTTCGATCACCTGGGTCTCGCCAATGGTATTGAGCCCGGCCAGCAGAACCGCCGATTTCACCTGTGCCGAAGGAACCGGTGAAACATAGCGCACCGGCAAAGGGTTTTCTGCGCCGACGATAGTCAGCGGCAGACGCCCGCCCGAGCGGCCATAGCTTTGCGCCCCGAAAAGCGCCAGCGGGTCGGTAATGCGACCCATGGGCCGCGATCTGAGGCTGGCGTCACCGGTGAATGTCGCAGTGATCGGCGAGGTCGCCATCGCCCCCATGATCAGGCGCACACCGGTTCCGGCATTGCCGCAATCGATGACGTCTTCAGGCTCGGCAAACCCGCCGACACCAACACCGTTGACGTACCAGACCCCATCATCCTCACGCTCAACCTGCGCGCCGAAAGCGCGCATGGCTTTGGCTGTATCCAGCACATCCTGCCCTTCAAGCAGGCCGGTGATTGTCGTTTCCCCAACGCTGAGCGCCCCGAGGATAAGCGACCGGTGCGAGATCGACTTGTCACCCGGGACATCGGCCGTGCCGGTCAAAGGGCCGGACTTTGCTGAGGTCATCGGGATCGGGGTGCCGTGGCCGGACATAGGGCTTCCTGTCAGTTATTCGTGTCATCTGAGGCTATAGCGAAAGGGGGTATGACAATCCACGGGGTTTTTCATTGGCCGGGTGCGGTTTGCAGGGTTGCAATATGGGGGCTGTCTGCCCCCTTGCCCCCCGAGGATGATTTTGAAAAGAAGAAGGGCTAGGTTCGTCTGAACGTCAGGTAATGTGGGGTACGCCCCTCGCGGATTGCTTTTACTTCGTATCTGGTTGAAACCCAGTCCTCCCATGGGTCGCGCCAATCGGCAGGGGTTTCGGCCAGCCATTCAAACGCGGGATGTGCCAAAAGCTGTTCCAGTGTCTGGCGGACGTAATCCTCGATATCGGTTGCGATCCTGAAGGTGGCGCCGGGTTTCATCGCGCACGCCAGAGGATCAAGGAATTCCGGGTTCACAAAGCGGCGGCGGTGGTGACGGGATTTCGGCCAGGGATCGGGGTAGAGCAGAAATGCTTTCTCAATCGAGGCATCGGGCAGAACGTCAAAAAGATCGCGCACATCACCCGGATGGATGGCGATGCTGTCCACTCCGGCCTCGCGGATTTTCCCCAGCAACATGGCAACGCCGTTGATGAACGGTTCGCAACCTATGATGCCGACACCCGGGTTGGTAGCCGCCTGATGCACCATATGCTCCCCACCGCCAAAGCCGATCTCAAGCCAGACCGGCTGGGGGGTGGGAAAAAGCGATTGCGGGTCGATCATATGTCGATCAGGGTTTTCCTCCCACGACACATTCGGCACCGTCAGTTCGCCAAGATCCTCTGCAAGATAGTCGAGCTGGGAATTCCTGAGGGTCTTGCCGTGGCGTCGGCCATAAAAATTGCGCCACGGCGCGCCAGTGGGGGCTTTTTTCGGGTTCATAGGGCGTGCAACTTTTGCAGGGCTATCTGGATGCTATTTCCGGCGACATAGATCATCGGTCATAATCATTCTCGAAGTACACCCGCCTCCTGTAACTCATGTCGACTCGGAAACCACATCTTACCGCGTGGTTTGATTGAACGGATGGCAAAATCGGCTGTCACACCCCGCTCCAACAAATAGGCAAGCAACCCGTACATTTCGCTTTGGGTATCCTGATAATTCCATGAAACCATGTCAAAAGGGGTTTCCCAGGCTTTGTCTTCGCGGTTGTTTTCGTAATATTGCTTTATCGAGTCTGCAGACCAGTCGCGCAAATGAAATCCTATCTTGCCACCTCGCGACATGCTGCGCTTTGCACCACCAAGGAAGATATTGACGCAAGTGGAGCTGCATTCATCCAGCACTTCGGTGTTGAGCCCAAAATCCAATACGATCCGAGCGATTTCATCCCCTGCCCAGACGCTGCCACCTCCGCTGTTCAGCTTTAGGGTCGTTACCTGTTCGTTCTTTCGCAACAGGGCGAGAATGGCCTCTATATCGTCGACCTCTATTTCACTGTTTATTTCATCCGTGACATTTATCGTATCATAGGTAAGCAAAGCCCCTTCGACATGCATTTTGTCGTTGGCTTGCGAATAGGCAACCGGTGGCGAGAGAATCCCCATCAACAGGGTCATCATAAACAGAATACGCATCTTTTTACCCTTAATGTCGAAATGCCGGTTTATACGGGTAAAGAAGATGCTCTGACAAGCCGCCAGACTTGAATCAACTGGCGCGTTGCGCGTCAAACCGCCTTTTTCAGCGCCTCGACCAGATCGGTCTTTTCCCATGAAAAGCCGCCATCCGCTTCCGGTTCGCGCCCGAAATGACCATAGGCTGCGGTGCGGGCGTAAATCGGGCGGGTCAGCGCAAGATGCTCTTTGATCCCGCGCGGGGTCAGGTCCATCACTTCACTGACCGCCTTCTCGATCTCTTCTTCATGCACCTGCCCGGTGCCATGGGTGTCGCAGTAGATCGACAACGGGCGGGCGACACCGATGGCGTAGCTCAGCTGTAGGGTACAGCGATCCGCCAACCCGGCCGCCACCACGTTCTTGGCCAGATAGCGGGCGGCATAGGCTGCCGAACGGTCGACCTTGGTCGGATCTTTGCCGGAAAACGCCCCGCCGCCATGCGGAGCCGCCCCGCCATAGGTATCAACGATGATCTTGCGCCCCGTCAGGCCCGCATCCCCGTCCGGCCCACCGATGACGAAGGCCCCGGTCGGGTTGACGTGCCATTCGGTCCCGCCATTGATCCAGCCATCAGGTAGCGTGTCGCGGATATAGGGCTCCACCACTTCGCGCACGTCATCCGAGGACATGGTCGCATCCAGATGCTGCGTCGACAGAACGATGGAGGTCGCTTCGACCGGTTTGCCATCCTCATAACGCAGCGAAAGCTGGGATTTTGCGTCCGGGCCGAGTTGCGGCAAATCCCCGGCATGGCGCGCTTCGGCCAGATTGCGCAGAATTGCGTGTGAATACTGGATCGGGGCCGGCATCAGTTCCGGCGTTTCACGCACCGCATAGCCGAACATGATCCCCTGATCGCCCGCGCCGTCCCGGTCGACGCCTTGAGCGATATGGGCGGATTGGGCGTGCAGGTGGTTTTCAAAGCAGAGATTGCGCCAGTGGAACCCATCCTGTTCATAACCGATATCACGGACGCACTCGCGCACGATACCTTCGACCTTGGGCATGAATTCAGCAAGTTTTTCTTTCGTCGAAAGCCCGACTTCGCCACCGACGACCACGCGATTGGTGGTGGCGAATGTTTCGCACGCCACGCGCGCCATTTCTTCCTCGGTTAAAAACGCATCAAGGATTGCATCTGAAATTCGGTCGCAGATCTTGTCGGGGTGGCCTTCGGAAACGGATTCCGAGGTAAAAAGGTAATTCTGTCGGGACATTTAGTGCTCCATTCAAAAAAATACTCTGCCACGTCAGGAAGCCGTTGTGACAGTCGATCAACGTTGGTTAAGCCCGCGCGCGGGCCGGGTCAATTCCTAAATTGACCTGAGCCTGATCAGGATGAAGGCGAGGCCGAGAACAAGCAGTGCAAATGCCAGCCAATCCCCTGTATTGCCGTAGAAAGTCTGTGCCAATGTGCCGGGCAGTTTGGCATCAAGCTTGCCGGTGGTTTCAAGCGGCAGATGCGCGCTCAGGCGACCTTTGGCATCAATCACCGCAGATATGCCGGTATTGGCAATACGCACCAGCGGCAGGCCCTGTTCAATCGCCCGTACCCGCGCTTGCGCCAGATGCTGCTGCGGGCCGGCTATTCTGCCGTACCAGGCGTCATTGGTCAGTTGCAAAATCCAGTCGGGCCGGGGGCCACTACGGCGCGCAAGATGGGGGAAAATGGCCTCATAGCAGATGAGCGGCAGGACATTGCCATGGGGGCCAAGATCAAGAAGGTCAGCACCTTTGCCTGCGGTGTAGCCGCCACCTTCTTCACTGGCGAGACCATGAATGCCAAATCGCGAGAGCAGCCCGCCAAAGGGGAAGTATTCGCCAAACGGCACCAGATGGTGCTTGTCGTAAACCGCAATCGGCGCTCCGCTGTGATCAAGAACCGCCAGCGAATTATAAAAACCCGTCTCATCAAACCGCCGCGCGCCAAAGATGACATTGGTGTCGGGGCTGACCACGGATGCCATCTGTTTTTGCCAAAGCGGTTCGTTTTCAAGCCAGAAGGTCACCGCCGCCTCTGGCCAGATCACCAGGTCGGGCGCTGGGTCGGAGTCAAGCGCGCTGAGATCAAGCTGTCGCTGAAAGAACATCTGTGAATAATCAGGATCCCATTTCTGTGCCTGCGGCGCATTCGGCTGGATCAGACGCAGGTTGACCGGGGTATCCGGCGGGGTTTCCGGCACGCTCAGACGATAAAGCCCAACGCCCCACAAAGCGGCGATCAGGGCGAGTGGAAGGGCACCACCGGCAATCCGGTTCTGCACCAACCACGGCAGTGCGCAGATCAACACGGTCAGGGCACCAAGGCCATGGGGGCCGATATAGGCGACTAACTGAATAACCGGGGTTTCAACCCAGACATAGGCGAGCAATCCCCAGGGAAACCCGGTCAGAACGTAAGACCGTGCCAATTCGGCAAGCCCGAGGGTTACAATCAGGGCGACCGTTTGGCTACTCTGCCCGCGCCCGAGGCGCGCTGCCAGCCAGAACCCCACCGCCCAGAAAAGCGCCAGCCCGCCAGCCATGAACAAGAGGGCAAAGGGCGCCATCCAGCCGTGACGACCGATATCGACCAGAAAAGGTTCAACGATCCAGAAAAGCGTTGCGGCGAAATATCCGGTGCCTGCGAACCAGCCAAACCAGCCGGACTCTCGGTTGGTTCGGGGAAGCCGTGAAAGACCGATCAGGAAGCTCAACGCGACAAGGCTGATTGGCCAGAGCGACAATGGGCTGTGCCCGGTTGCCGTCAGCGCCCCAAGGGCAAAACACACAACCCTTTGCCGGCGGGAGGTCAATCCGGCAAATCTGCCGAAAGCCGCCCCCCATTCCATCTTTTAGCTGTCGCTTTGCTGTGGCAACACCACACGCAGGCGCTTGATACGCCTTGGATCGGCATCAAGCACCTCAAATTCGACACCGCTTTCGTGCTTGATCACTTCGCCACGCACAGGCACCCGCCCGGTCATGACAAAGACCAGGCCGCCCAGCGTTTCGATCTCGTCTTCTTCTTCGTGATCAATCAGCTGAAGGCCGGTTTCCGCCTCGAAGTCCTCAAGCGGGGTTTTCGCCAGGCAAAGATAAACGCCAGCCTTCTCCGTACTCCAGAACTGGCCTTCGTCGATATCGTGCTCGTCTTCAATCTCACCCAAGACCTGTTCGATCAGGTCTTCGATGGTGACCAGCCCGTCGACACCGCCATATTCATCGATCACAAGCGCCATATGGATGCGGTCGTTCTGCATTTTCTGCAGCAATACGCCGATGGGCATGGACGGCGGTGCAAACAGAAGCGGGCGCAGCATGTCATTCAGCGTAAGCGCCTGATCATCGCAGGCAAAGCCGTGTTTGAGCGCCAGATCCTTGAGGTGGATGAACCCAAGCGGGCTGTCGAGCGTTTCATCAAAGACTGGCAGGCGCGTCAGGCCGCTTTCGCGAAAAACCTTAACCAGAGCTTCCAGCCCGATATCGGTCGGAACCGATACGATCTCGGCCCGGGGCACGGCCACATCTTCCACCGTCACGCGGTTAAGATTGCCGATCCCGCCCGCCGGAGACAGTGAGTGCCCGTTGGTTTCAAGTTTAATTGCGTTGTTTGGGTTGTCGTCTTCACCGGTCGAGGGGTCGTCGCTGCCAAACAGCCGCTCAAAAAACCCTTTGATTTGCCCGGTCTTTTCTTCCTGCGCGCTATGCGCTGCGCTAGAAGGTCCTTCGCTTGTGTCGCCCATGGCTCCTGTCCAAAAATATTCGGGTGCGCCCGAACTTCCCTAATATGGGTCCGCAATACCTTGATTTGCAAGTATTGCGACCTCTAAACGCTCCATCAGAGCTGCATCTTTTTCGCGAACGTGATCGTAACCCAACAGATGCAGGCAGCCGTGAACCAGTAAATGGGTGACGTGGTCAACCCCTGATTTGCCCTGATCGGCGGCTTCTGCCATGCAGGTTTCATAGGAAATAGCGATATCGCCCAAAAACCCGGGCTCTGTGGTGGCATCGATTTCGGGTAAATCAGGCACGCCTCCGTCAACTTCAGAGGCAAGATCGACGGCCGGCCATGACAAGACATTCGTTGGCCCCGATTTGTCGCGAAAATCGCTGTTGAGCGCGGTTATTCTGCTGTCATCGCATGCCAGAAGAGCAATCTCGCAGCCGGTGGTGTCGATCTTGAGGGCGGCAAGGGTGGCGGTGCAGGCTTTCTGTGCCAGCGTGCCAATTTCGAGCGTCTCCCAGCGATCATCTTCAATGACCAGATCAACCAGTTCAGGCATCGGGT
This sequence comes from uncultured Rhodobacter sp., assembly GCA_964567685.1. Taxonomy (GTDB): domain Bacteria; phylum Pseudomonadota; class Alphaproteobacteria; order Rhodobacterales; family Rhodobacteraceae; genus UBA5972. Next base: position 19,815 of record CAZMNO010000009.1, read on the forward strand.
TTTGAGGCGTTGTCATAAGCCTCGATAATCCTTGCAACCATCGGGTGGCGGACAACATCAAGCGAGGTGAACCGGGAAAAGCCGATGCCCTTGACGTTGCGCAGGATACGCTCGGCCTCGATAAGCCCGGATGATGTTCCGCGCGGCAGGTCGATCTGGGTTGTATCCCCGGTCACGGCCATGCGCGAACCTTCTCCCAAGCGCGTCAGGAACATCTTCATCTGCATGGTCGTGGCGTTCTGCGCCTCATCGAGGACCACAAAAGCGTTCGAGAGGGTGCGCCCGCGCATGAATGCCAGAGGTGCGATTTCGATGCGCTTTTCCTCGATCAGGCGACCCAGTTGCTTGGCCGGCAGGAAATCATTCAAGGCGTCATAGAGCGGCTGCATGTAAGGATCGACCTTGTCCTTCATGTCGCCGGGCAGAAATCCCAGCCTTTCGCCGGCTTCCACGGCAGGGCGCGACAGCAATATTCGGTCGACATGCCCGTCGATGAACATCGACACCGCAACGGCAACCGCCAGATAGGTTTTTCCGGTGCCCGCCGGGCCAAGGCCAAAGACGAGTTCGCTCGCAAAAAGCTTACCGACATAATCGGCCTGCGCCGCCGTGCGCGGCTCAACCGACTTCTTCCGTGTCTTGATTTCGATCTTGCCGCCGCGAAACATTTCCATCTGATCGCCATCGCGCGAGCCGGTGCCGTTTTCAGTCGCGCCAAAGCGGATCGCAGCACTCACATCGCCGGGCTCGACCTGACGCCCGGTTTCAAGCCGCGAATAGAGCGCCTTCAACGTGGCCTTGGCCCGCTGGCGCGCGTCATCGTCGCCAACAAGCGCCAGCTCGTTGCCGCGACGCAGGATCTGCACCTCAAGCGCCTGTTCAATCTCCGCAAGATTGCGGTCGAACTCGCCACATAGGTCAATCAGCAGCCGGTTGTCGGGGAAATCCAGAAGAGTCTCGGTCAGGTCTTCGGGCAGGGTCTGCGGGGGCAAGGCGGTTGTCGCCAAAGAGGTCTCCGTTGCTAATAGGTCTTGGTGATATGCTGACGAAATGCCTGGGCACGCGCAAGGGGGTGAACGGAAAATTCATCACCTGAAACAAAAAGCGGACCGCGCAGCAATGCTGTGCGATCCGGTTTTTCAGGTAATGCTGGGCGCATTAAATCGGATCCGGCACCCAGTTTTTGAACTTGCCATTGGTCGTGTTCGGTGCATTGATGCCTGAACAGACCGGCTTGCCGTAACGATCAAGACGTGCTGACAGATACCCTTCGGCACCGTCATCGATGATCCAGTGATCACAGCCATGCGGATCAATCCAGATGCCTGCTTTCATCTTGCTGAGGTGATCGGTGTCGATCCCGAGATCCACCGTTTTATCGACTTTTTCACAGGCTGCCAGTGCGGCTGCTGCGACGATGATTGCGAACACATGTGTGGTTTTCATCTCTCTGCCTCTGACTATCTGATACAAATGACTTCAACACGGCGATTGCGTTGCTTGCCGTATTTCGTCCGGTTAGTGGCAATCGGCTGGCGTTCGCCAAATCCGCGAATGGCCGCGATGCGCGCACCTGCAGCTTGCGCGATTTGCGCCACCGCGTTGGCGCGACGATGCGACAGGCCCATATTATATTCGTCTGAGGCGTCGCTGTCGGTATGGCCGTAAATCGCATAAGCGCTGGCTCCGGCACTGCGAAAGAAATCCATCAGACGCTGGCGGTTGGCGTCATTGATGTAATGCTTGTCCACAGCAAAAAGCTGATCAGAGCTTTCGACCAGACAGGCATCAATCCGGCGGCAAACAGGGATGCCGTCGCGGGTGACATTCGGGGTCATGTAGCCTTCCCACCCGTCATCCATCACCCAATGCTCGCACCCGTCAGGATCGACCCAGACACCCGGGATATATTTCTGGCTGTGGGAGTTATTGTGCCCGGCTTCAGCCGCCAATGGCAAAACCATTAAGACTCGCGGCCAGAACGGCACCAGCCCGTGCTGCTTTCATAAATTGTGGAAACACTTTCTTCGTCCTTTGCCTATACTAATAACCCGGGCGCACTGGTTGCCCCAGCTACTCTGCCTCCACCCATTTTTATTGGCAAAATTCTATCAACTTTGACGCTTATGTGAAGCGGAAATTGACACAATTATCCACAGGATACGAAACAATGGGTCGTAACGTGGTTAATTATGCCGGGTTGGGGCTGAAATCGCCTGTTATTTTGCCGCTGGCACAAAATTGCCACATCGCGAACACGGTTTCAGATCAACGCCCCAGCCAGTGAATTGCGCGACGATTCCGTGATTCTTACCGGCTGGATCTTACCAATACTAGAGGGTGGCACCTGCACGTGCACAGCATGTAGATGCTCTGACTTGCCTACCAATTGCCCTTCCAATCGTCCGGTTTTTTCAAACAGAACCCGCACTGTCTGGCCGACCATCGCGTCTTGTACCGCCAGCTGCTGCTCGGTCAAAAGCGCCTGCAAACGTGCCAGCCGATCGGACTTATCCACATCATTTACCGGGTCTTTTTCAGCCGCTGGCGTGCCCGGCCTTGGTGAGTATTTGAAGCTGTAGGCCTGCCCGTAATTCACAGCGCGGATCAGGGTCATCGTCTCTTCAAAATCCGCCTCGGTCTCACCGGGAAACCCGACAATGAAATCACCCGAAAGCAACAGGTCCGGACGGGCATCGCGGATACGCCCAATCAGTTCGAGATAGCTTTGGGCCGTATGTTTGCGGTTCATCGCTTTCAGGATCCGGTCCGAGCCCGACTGCACCGGCAAATGCAGATAGGGCATCAGCTTGTCGACCTCGCCGAAGGCCGCAATCAGGTCGTCTTCCATGTCATTGGGGTGCGATGTGGTAAAGCGGATGCGCTCCAGCCCATCCACCTTGGCCAGCGCCCGGATCAGCTGCGCCAACCCCCAGTCACCGCCTGCGCCCTGCCCGTGATAGGCATTAACATTCTGCCCCAGAAGGGTGATTTCCCTGACCCCCCGCTCCACAAGGTCCCGCGCTTCGGCAAGAACACGTTCAACCGGCCGGCTGACCTCGGCCCCGCGGGTATAGGGAACCACGCAGAAGGCGCAGAACTTGTCGCACCCCTCCTGAACGGTCAGAAACGCTGCTGGCGCTTGGCGCATTTTCGGGCCGCGCGGCAGATGGTCGAATTTATCCTCTTGGGGAAAATCCGTATCCAGCACTTTATCACCGCTCTCGGCCTGTTTCGCCATTTCCGGCAAGCGGTGATAGGCCTGCGGCCCGACCACCAGATCGACCAGCGGCTGGCGGCGCATGATTTCTTCGCCCTCGGCCTGGGCGACACAGCCAGCCACACCAATCTTCAGATCGGGATTGGCCAGCTTCAGAGGTTTCAACCGCCCAAGTTCGGAATACACCTTCTCCGCCGCTTTCTCGCGAATATGGCAGGTGTTGAGCAGAATGAGATCAGCCTCCTCAGGGGTTTCGACAGACGTATAGCCCGACGCACCCATGGCGCCGGTCATTCGCTCGCTGTCATAGACATTCATCTGACAACCATATGTCTTTACGAAGAGTTTTCTGTTTTCTGTCATCGTTTCATCCGGTCCCGGATTCTGGCAGCGCTGCCGAACGCGCCGGGTCTACACATTTGTGTCGCCAAGGGCAATCAGCCCCGCACTTGCTTTTTCAGAGGTTTCGCCTAAACATCTGACAAAAAAAACGAGGCTTCGATCAGTCATGCTTTATGCCAGCCTTAGCGACTTCATGGCCAAAGACGGGCGCGCGCTGGGCCCCGGAGTGACCGCCATACTGCTGATGGAAGACTTCAGCGAAACCAATTCGACCATTCGCCACCACCTTGGACTCGGGTTTCAGCACGTCGTCGTCGCAGGCCCTGAAGACCTTGAAATATCGTCCGAACTTGAAGAGCGGATTCACCGGTTTCCCCATAACCTTGGCGATCCCACTTCCACTCAGACTATCGTCAATACCATTGCTGAAGCCCGCCCGGGGCAGTGGTTCTATTATGGCTACAACGCCGAATACCTGTTCTTCCCGTTCTGCGAAAGCCGCTCGGTCGGCGAGATGACGCGCTTTGTCAGCGAAGAACGGCGTGATTCCGTTTTGACATATGTCATTGATCTTTATGCCGAAAATCTGGAAGAAAGCCCGAACGGCGTGTCGCTTGAAACTGCGCATCTGGATAAATCCGGCTATTTCGCCCATTCACGCTCGCGCGATGAGCAAAAGATGGAACGCCAGCTAGATATGTATGGCGGATTGCGCTGGCGGTTTGAGGAACATATCGCCGCCGGCAGGCACAAGATCGACCGGATCGGTCTTTTTCGTGCGCAAAAAGATCTGAAGCTCAGGGACGATCACACGTTCAATCTTGAAGAATACAACACCTATGCCAATCCCTGGCACCACAATCTGACGGCAGCGATCTGCTCGTTCCGGGCGGCAAAATCACTGAAAAAAAACCCAAGCCCGTCCGAGTGCATTGACAGTTTCGCCTGGCATAATTCGTTGAAATTCAACTGGCATTCACGCCAGCTTCTTGATCTGGGTCTGATGGAACCCGGTCAGTGGTTCTGAGCAGGCAAGGAACCCTCGCCGCTTCTCATTGGCTAAAATACTCGATCGTCCGTCGGCTGTGGAAAGACGACGCCTAATTCCTATTTGCAACCCGGCGCATTCTGATCACCACATCAACCTTGGTAATCTCCATCCCGGCCGGAATATCAGGCAGGCTTTCGAATTTCAGATCCTTGTTAGGGGCATCGGTCAGTTCACCACTTTCTTCCCAGAAATAATGCGGGTGATCATCGGTGCGCGTATCAAAATAGGATTTGTTGCCATCCATCGGAATTTCGGTGACCAGTCCGGCCTCGCAAAACGCCCGCAGCGTATTATAGACCGTGGCCAGGGCCACCGGATCACCATTTTCCTGCGCCGCCTCATGCAGGCTTTCGGCGGTCACATGCCGATCACGCCCGTCGCCAACCATCAGGGTTGCCAGCGCAAGCCGCTGCCGGGTCGGCCTGAGTCCGGCCCCTTCCAGCCATTTCGATCCCCGCTCTGACGGATTCATTTGGTCTTCCTCGCCCAATAAACCTTGTTTCAGCCATAAATAGCGCTGAATGGTTGCAAATTTCAATCACCAATGAAATCGGCTGCTCTGCATCTGCACGGCCCCTGTTTTAGATTGCCCGCCCTCATTGCCGATGCTAGGAGGGGCCAGTAATAATTCGCAAGCACGAGGTCCGGCAGACATGTCCATCTACCCATCCAGCTTTGATTTCGAAGGGCTGATGAAATGTGCCCGGGGCGAGCTTTTCGGGCCGGGCAATGCCCAGCTTCCGGCACCACCGATGTTGATGATGGACCGGGTCACCGAAATTTCCGGCGATGGCGGCTCAAACGGCAAAGGCCATGTGATTGCCGAACTGGATATCCGCCCCGATCTCTGGTTTTTTGAATGTCATTTTCCCGGCGATCCGGTGATGCCCGGCTGCCTGGGGCTGGATGCACTGTGGCAATTGACCGGATTCAACTTAGGCTGGCGCGGTATGGAAGGCCGTGGTCGTGCATTGGGTGTAGGTGAGGTGAAATTCACCGGCATGGTGACGCCTGACACCAAACAGGTAACCTATCACGTCGATTTCAACCGCGTCATCGACCGCAAGCTGAAGCTGGGCATGGCAGATGGCCAGGTTTTCGCGGATGGCGAGCAGATATTTACGGTGACTGGTATGAAAGTCGGTCTTTTCAAGGATTAATCACGCCTCTTAAGAGGGCAAATAGGGGGCATCATCAATGCGTCGTGTTGTGATAACGGGAATGGGTATCGTGTCGTCCATCGGCAATAATGTCGATGAGGTCGCCGCTGCCCTGAAATCAGGAAAATCAGGCATCGTTGCCGCGCCTGAATACACCGAAAACGGCTTTCGCAGCCAGGTACACGGAATGCCTCAGATCGACGTGACCGAACATGTCGACAAGCGCCAGCTCAGGTTCATGGGGCCGGGGGCGGCTTATAACTTCATTGCGATGGAACAGGCGATTGCCGATAGCGGGCTTGAGGAAAGCGAAGTTTCCAACCCGCGCACCGGGCTGATCATGGGCTCGGGCGGGCCGTCGACTTCGAACTTTTTCCTGGCGCATAATATCGTCAAGGAAAAGGGTGCGCCCAAGCGCATGGGCCCCTTTATGGTGACGCGCTGCATGTCCTCGACTAATTCGGCCTGTCTGGCGACTCCGTTCAAGATCAAGGGCGTGAATTACTCGATCACTTCGGCCTGCACCACGTCCTTGCATTGCATCGGCAACGGGGTTGAGCAGATTCAGTTCGGCAAACAAGATATCGTCTTTGCCGGTGGCGGCGAGGAACTTGACTGGACGCTGTCCTGCCTGTTTGACGCGATGGGCGCAATGTCGTCGAAATATAACGACACACCGGAACGCGCCAGCCGCGCCTTTGACGCCAATCGCGACGGGTTCGTGATTTCCGGCGGTGGCGGTGTCGTCGTGCTGGAAGAGCTTGACCACGCGCTGGCACGCGGTGCCAAAATCTATGCCGAAGTCACCGGATACGGGGCCACGTCGGATGGCCACGACATGGTTGCCCCTTCGGGCGAAGGTGCCGAGCGCTCGATGAAACTGGCAATTGACACCATCGGTGATCGCAAGGTCGGCTATATCAACGCCCACGGCACCTCGACCCCGGCAGGCGATGTGACCGAAGTGCACGCGGTGCGCCGGGTCTTCGGCGAAGGCAATGTGCCGCCCATCACTTCAACAAAATCGGTCACCGGCCATTGCCTTGGCGGTGCCGGTGTGCACGAGGCGATCTATTCCCTGATCATGCTGAGGGATGATTTCATCGCCCCGTCGGCCAATGTCGAGGAACTGGACCCGGAGATTCACCCCGACGAAATCGCGACCGAATTCGTCGCCGATGCCGGGCTTGATACCGTCCTTTCCAACAGTTTCGGTTTTGGCGGCACGAACGGCACTATTGCCATGAGCAAATATAACGGGTGACGGATTATGGCTGACCTGATGAAGGGAAAACGCGGCCTGATCATGGGGGTCGCCAATGAAAAATCCATCGCCTGGGGGATTGCCCGCGCAATGGCAAATGAAGGTGCTGAGCTTGCCTTTACCTATCAGGGCGAGGGCTTTGGCAAGCGCCTGGCCCCGCTGGCGGAAAGCGTCGGTTCGACCATCCTTGTCGATGCCGATGTGCAGGACGACGCGTCGCTGGACAGGGTCTTTTCTACCCTGCAATCTGAATGGGGCAGCCTTGATTTCCTGGTGCACGCCATTGCCTTTTCCGACAAGGCGGAACTGACGGGGCGGTTTGTCAATACCAGCCGCGAAAACTTCAAGAACTCGCTTGATATCTCGTGTTACAGCCTGATCGAGGTTGCCCGACGCGCTGCACCCCTGATGACGAATGGCGGCACGATCCTGACCCTGACCTATCAGGGGTCAAACAGGGTGACGCCCTATTACAATGTCATGGGCGTGGCCAAGGCTGCTCTGGAAAGCACCGTGCGCTATCTTGCCAATGATCTTGGCCCGGACGGCATTCGCGTCAACGCGGTCAGCCCGGGTCCGATGCGCACGCTGGCAGGTGCCGCCATTGGCGGGGCGCGCAAGACCTATCGCCAGACCCAGGAAAACGCACCGATGCGGGCCAATGCAACCCTTGAGGCCGTGGGCGGCACGGCGGTCTATCTGGCCTCGGATTACGGTGCCTGCACCACGGGTGAGATCGTTCGCGTTGACGGCGGGTACCACGTGCTGGGGATGGCGCAGCCGGAGAACCTGTAGAGGGGGAACATTTCCCTATGGATCAATCGTCTGTGCAAAGCTGCGAACGGTCTGACCATCTGACAGAGCCACAGTTTGCTGCGCCGTCGCTTACGGTATCTTGATCGGCGAACCAGCGGCCACCATGGCTGCCATGCCACCGTCTATGAATTGGACTTTTTCAAATCCCATTGAAGTCAGGGTATTGGCGGCAGCGGCACCACGATAGCTAGGAGCCCCACCGCATGTGGTAAATATACGCCGGGTACGATCCTGCAAATCTTGCGATTTATACTCGCTTTCCAAATCTGCCATCCAAGCAATTGCACGTCCGGGTGCTGGAATTGCACGGGGGCTGATGCCGGTAGAATCAACTTCCGCGGTATCTCTGACATCGACGACAAGGGCAGCAGGATCATCATCTAAGGCCCGCAGTGCATCTTCGGCGGAAATAGAATTCGCCCTTGAGATTTCATCTTCTTCCATTTGCGCAAATGTTAGTGCCACTGCCACCCTCCTCAAAACCGTTGGTTTTTTCTGCTTACCCTTCGACCCAAGAAGTACAAAGAGCACGTGCGACACATCTGCGCAAGGCTCCAATCCACCCGTTCCATCCCTGCCGGACCAGTGATTGCGGCACCTGCACGACTGATGGGATCATTCGGTTTCTCGGATACTTACATGTGCTGGGAATGGCGCGGCCGGAAAATCTCTGATCCTGTTGCGACCAGTTTATCGGTGTGGCGCGCAGCAAGGTCGGAGCCTCCGGCGGGGATACTTTTAAAAAAGAGAAGCTGCTGGCCGGACTGATCGTGGTTTGAAGGTCGCAGACAGGAATTCGCCGTACCAATCCCCGGAAGCCTGTGGCAAACTCTGCGGCAAAGGAAAGCACCGATGCCCGTAACGACCTGTATTTTCGACGCCTATGGCACCCTTTTCGACGTCGCCGCCGCCGCGCGGGAATGTGCGGCCGAACCCGGGCGCGAGGCTTTTGCCGGAAAATGGCAGAAAGTTGCAACAGACTGGCGGCTGAAGCAATTGCAATATACCTGGCTGCGGGCGCTCTCGGATGCCCATACCGATTTCTGGGAAGTGACCCAGAACGGGCTTGATTACGCACTTGAAGCGTCGGGCCTTGAAGGTGATGCGGAATTGCGCGAGCGCCTGCTGGCGCTCTACTGGGAATTGTCGGCCTATGCCGAGGTGCCGGTGATGCTGGCTAAGCTGAAGGATCAGGGCCTGAACACCGCCATCCTGTCCAATGGCTCGCCTGAAATGTTGCAAGGCGCCGTCAGATCAGCGGGGATCAGTGACTATCTCGACGATGTTCTGAGTGTGCAGGATGTCGGCATCTTCAAACCACACCCGTCGGTTTACGCACTGGTCGGCAAGCGCTTTGGCTGCAAACCGGACGAGGTGCTGTTCGTCTCGTCAAACTGCTGGGATGCCTGCGGCGCGGCGCAAAACGGTTTCTCCGCTGTCTGGGTAAACCGCGCAGGTGAACCGATGGATCGCCTGCCCTGGCTGCCGAAGAAAACCCTTTCCGACCTGACCACAATCCCCGACCTTGCCCGAGAGTTTTGATGAATAAATTTACCACGTCTGACGGCCTCAACCTCGCGTTTGAGGATGAGGGAGAAGGGCCAGTTCTGCTTTGCCTGCCCGGACTGACGCGCGATATACGTGATTTTGACGAAATGGCCCCGCTTATCAGTGGTGTCAGGCTTGTGCGATTGACCTCGCGCGGACGCTGCGGGTCTGACTGGGATGAGAATTTCATGAATTACAGCGCCCCGGTCGAGGCGCGTGATGCGCTGGAACTGCTCGATCATCTCAGGATAGAAAAAGCGGCGATTATCGGCACCTCGCGCGGTGGCATTCTGGCGATGATCCTTGCTGCCAGCGCCAAGCACCGGCTGAGCGGCGTATTGCTCAATGATGTCGGCCCGGTGCTGGGTCAGGCGGATCTGGATGAAATCGCGGCGCGGGTCGGGATCAATCCGCCTTACAAAAGCTACGCTCAGGCTGAAAAGGAATACCCGGCTTCCTTTGAGGGGTTTGCCAATGTCAGTGCGAAACGCTGGGGTGTTGAGGTGCGGCGCTTGTGGGCTGAAACCCCGGATGGGCTGGTCATTCGCTATGATCCGAAACTTGGCGATGCGGTGCGCACGGTCATGGGGCAACCGGCACCGGATCTGTGGCCTTTGTTTGATGCGATGGAGGGCATACCACTGGCGCTGCTGCGCGGTGAAAACTCGACCCTGCTTTCGGCTGAAACAGCCGCGGAAATGCAGCACCGCCGTCCCGACATGATCTTTGCCGAGGTAAAGGACAGGGCCCATATTCCGTTTCTGGACGAGCCCGAAAGCCTAGCCGTCATCAACCAATTCATCAGGTGTGTCTCATGAGCAATATTGAAATGATCGAGGCCGCCGCCAAGCGGGCAAGGGGCATTGTCCGGCGCACACCGCTCCTATCCTCGCCCTTTCTGGATGAATTTTCCGGGCGGCGCATTTTCGTCAAGGCGGAGTGCCTGCAACACACGGGGTCGTTCAAGTTTCGCGGCGGCTGGTCGGCGCTTTCGGGCATGTCTGAAAGCCAGCGGAAAAACGGTGTGATTGCCTATTCTTCCGGCAACCATGCGCAAGGGGTGGCACTGGCTGCAAAAATGCACGGCGTGCCTTCGGTCATCGTCATGCCGACCGATGCACCAAGGATAAAAATTGATAACACACGCGCGCTTGGCGCTGAGGTTGTCCTTTATGACCGTGCGAACGAAGATCGCGATGAAATAGGTGCGCGAGAGAGTGCGGCACGCGGCCTGACCCTGATCCGCCCGTTTGACGAGCCTCTGGTGATTGCCGGTCAGGGCACGACCGGACTGGAGATCGCCGAGCAGGCGAAAGAGGCCGGGATTGAAGACGCGCAGGTTCTGGTGCCAACGGGTGGCGGTGGCCTCAGCTCCGGTATCGCGCTGGCACTGGAAACGCGCGCGCCCGGTATGCAGGTCCGCCTCTGCGAACCCCAGGGGTTTGACGATTGCATTCGCTCGCTGGAAAGCGGCAGGATCGAACAGAACAGCGCATTGGCGGGGTCGATCTGCGATGCAATCCTGACACCGGCCCCCGGTGAACTGACCTTCGACATTCTGAAAAGACTGTGCAAGCCCGGTCTGGCGATCAGCGATGCGGATGCGCTGACAGCAATGGCGCTGGCCTTTTCGCGACTGAAGATCGTCGCCGAACCGGGCGGTGCCGTCGCGCTGGCGGCAGCACTTCTTCATAGCGACAAGTTCCCCGAAGGCGACATCATCGCGGTTGTGTCCGGGGGCAATGTCGACAGCAAAATGTTCAAAACCGCGCTGGATACCCTGCCCTGATCCGCCGCGCGCTGACGTCTGTTGGCTTAAAGGGCCTGCCTCCTCTTCTTGGCACAAATACTCCCGCCGGAGGCACCGCTCTGCCAACTGCAGGGCGGAACACCCTTTTCCTGTCCTCCGATTTCAGTTCGCGCTACTGTCCTGCGAACAAACAAAGCGGGGTTATCGATGGATTGGGAAGTCTACATGCGCGACATGCGTCGCCAGTTGCAGAAGTTCAACTCCACACGTCCGGAAACCGCGCGTGGTTTTGCCGCCCTGTCGCGCGGTGCGCGCGATCACGGGGTGCTTGATCTGAAGACAAAGGAGCTGATCGCGCTGGGCATCGCCGTTTCCACCCGCTGCGAGCCTTGCGTCGGATTTCACGTCGAAAGCCTGATCGAACTTGGCGCGACCCGTGAAGAGGTCGCAGATGTCATGGCCATGTGCGTCCAGATGGGGGGTGGTCCGTCCCTGATGTATGCGGCAAAGGCGCTGGAAGCCTGGGATCAGTTCACCGTCGAAGAGTAAGCCTGCGGCGTCACGGATCCCTGGCTACGCCGCGCCTGAGAGGTGCTTTGCCATCACGCACAGCAATTCGAACATGATCGAGACACCAAGGAACGCCGTGTTGCCGCTCTGATCAAACGGCGGGGAAACCTCAACCAGATCGGCACCGACGATGTTGACGTCGTCCAGCAGCTGGACCACCTGCAGCGCCTGCCAGCTGTTGGGGCCACCCACTTCCGGCGTGCCGATTCCCGGCGCAAAAGCGGGATCGACAAAGTCGATATCGTAAGAGATATAGGTCTTCCCGTCCCCTGCAATCGCACGCGCCTCTGCCATCACATCCTCAACGCCGCGGGCGTGAAAATCCTCGATCGGGATGACGCGGATACCAACACTGTCGGCGAAATCCCGGTCTTCGGTGTCATATGCGGTGCCGCGGATGCCGATCATGCAAACCCGTTTCGGGTTCAGCAACCCCTCTTCCACCGCACGGCGGAACGGGGTGCCATGGGTATACATCTGGCCGTTGAAATAGCTGTGGAAGAGGTCGGTGTGGCTGTCAAAATGGATCATGCCAACGGGTGCCTCTTTGGCCACGGAGCGCAGGATCGGCAGGGTTGAGAGGTGATCGCCACCTGCGGTCAGGGGGGTTATGCCGGCCGCCCGAGCCTGATCATAAAACCCGGTGATGCGGGCCATACTGTCTTCGATATCTGCCGGATTTGGGCCGACATCGCCAAGATCAGCACAATTGGCCAGATCGAACGGGCGCACACCGGTCACACCGTTTGCAGCACGGATCATGGTTGAGAGATCGCGCAACTGCCGTGGCCCGTGGCGCGGGCCCGGGCGGTTGGTTGTGCCGCTGTCCCAGGGCACGCCGATGAGGCCGATATCAACCTCAGAGAGACGCGCATCATCTAGTGGAATATGGGGCAGGCGCATGAAGGTTGGAACCCCGGCAAAACGCGGCAGTTCCATGCCGGAGACGGGTTTGAAGAATGGGTCGGACATGCGCTGGCTCCTCGGTGCTCTTTTGCCAAAGGAAAGCGGAATTCCCGGACTGTTGCAAGGCCGGCTGCACGGGGGGCAGTGACCTCAACGCCCTGTTTCCGAGCGCCGATGCCTCAGCCCTCGCAACACGTCCCTGATCTGTGGGTTCTCGGCGTGTTCAGGCAGATAGATGGCATTGCAGGCCAGCGGCAGGACCGGGGCATCGCTGACTTCAAACAGGCGCGCCGCTTTCAGCTCGCTTTGCAGCATGGCAAGCGGGAAATACCCCATACCGCCCCGCGCGATCAGGTATCTGAGGCCCATCTGCGCATTACCGAGAACGATATGCTGCTGGCTGTGCACCGGGATCACCTGCTGCAACTGGCGCGCATATTCACCTCCGAGCTCAAGATTGATGAACAGCGGCAGATCATCCGCCCCCAGACTGAGCTTGCGATCTGATACCAGCACCAACCTGTCCGGCGGCAGTTCCTCGACAGTAAGACGCGTGCCTTGCGGTACTTCGTTGACGATCGCGATATCAAGCAGGCGCTGGCGCACGGCCTCGGTCATGTTGAGCACGTGGTCATAGTTGAGCGTGAACGGTATGCGCCCGCCTTCACGCTCCATCCAGACGGCCACATCAACAAGGAGCGAATCCCAGATCGACAGTTGCGTTCCGAGCCTGAGCGACGAACGCCTTTCACCGGTGCCGGAAATATCCGCCGCCGCGAAGCGCCAGATCTGCAGCATCTGTTCGGCATAGGGGCGAAAATGCCGCCCGGCGGCACTGGGCCTTGTGCCACCCGCACCCCGTTCAAACAGCGCCTCACCCAGCGTTTCCTCAAGCCCGCGAATGCGCGCACTGACTGCGGTTTGCGTCAGGTTCAGGCGACGCGCGGCGGCATGAAAGCTGCCGGTTTCGTCTATCGCCAGGAAGGTTTCGATGGCATTGAGGTTCATAGTGAAATATTTCTTTGATCAACATGATAAAATCAATTCATTTTTTTGATCTTTGCGAATCCGCTATCACTCGCTTTGAGTTAACAAGAGGGAAGACCGATGCTCGATAAAAGCCACAAACCGACCTGGACCAATTTCGGCGAGGCCACCAAGGAGGATTTCCTGGCGGTGCTTGATTACGAGGCAGAATACAATGCCGCCCTGCCCGACCGGATGCTGGAGGCCATCCGCTCGCTGGATGAGGAATGGACGCCCTATCCGATCAACCGCTATCAGCATTGCCTGCAATCCGCGACAAGGGCGCACGCGGACGGGGCGGATGAAGAACTGGTGGTGGCGGCCCTTGTGCATGACGTGGGCGATATCCTTTCACCTTACAATCACGGCGAAATGGCCGCGGCGATGATGAAACCCTATGTGTCGGAAAAGACCTACTGGATCCTCAAACATCACTGCGTCTTTCAGGGCTATTACTACAACCATTATCTGGGCGGAGACCGGAATGCGCGGGATAAGTACAAGGACAGCCCATACTGGGAAGACTGCCGGTATTTCTGCCATGAATACGATCAGGCGGCGTTTGACCCGGATTATCCGACCAAACCGCTTGAGTTCTTTGAACCAATGCTGCGCCGGGTCTTGAGCAAGGATGACGGCCACATGGAACTGAACGAAACCGCTGAGGACTGAGCCCTGCGGTCAGCAGATTTGGCCCGCTGGCCGGGTGGTCGGCGGGTTATTTGCTGTCTCGTGCTTTTTGGTTGATGAGAGGCGGGCCCGCCATTTGCGGTTAATATGCCGGACGGGGAATTGCCCCGCCACCTGTCGATCTAAGTCGGTTATTCGGCTGGTTCCCCGGGATGTTTGCCATCACCCGGGAGACCTGCAACCACTTTTGTGCACGGGGAAGGGTTTTAGCGGCAGGGGGTTAGGGATGCGTTAAGGATGCGTGCGGTGGGTGACCTTGGCTGGCGCCCGACAATGTCACGCGTCGCAGATGTACGGTGGGCAGAGGTGTCAATTCCACGCGTCGTTTGCCTTTTGGAAGACGTTGCAACAAGTCCTGCGATGGAACCAACAAATGGCGATCGGTCACGGGCAAGTCATTACCGATCTTTAAACCCCATAAAACTCAGCCAGGGTTGCGCTATATGCAGCATGTGCATCGTCAAGGCGGGGTTCTCCGTGCCCGCTTATGAGATGCCGGAATCGCAGTTTTTTGAGACGGGCGAAATCTGACGCTTTCGGGTTAGTGGCTTTTCGCCAGCCAGGGCCGATGTTTGCGGGGCGGAAAAAACCGCCGGCCTCCATCATTGCGGTACCGGTAGCATCAAAGAATTCATCTGGTCCGGACAAATTCTGAAGACTGTCACAGGAAATCAAAAGCCCGCCATGTCGGTCCAGATGGAGGATGGCTTCTGGTTGATCAATTGTTTCAAACACAAAGACAGATGAGCCTGCGCAGGGGCCAGGCTGGCCCGGTGCCAAATACTTGCTCGACGCCTCACCACGGGAGAACTCCATTTTCGGGAGGGTCCAGAAATCGGGATCGTAGCGGTTAAGATAGAAAGCGTCATCACGCCCGTGAAATGCCCCAAGGCGAACCACGTGTTTCACCTGTCCCATATTGTCGATCTGGGTCAGGCCCTCTTCATCGAGCCGCAAAGTGTTGATCAGGGTCAGCGCGTCACCATCGCGTAAAATGGTCATGTTACGACTAACATTCATTGATTTGCCACCCGCCACGATGGTCATCTGACCGACAACAAAAAATACGTCGTCCAGAATTTCGCTGATTGCACCGTGAGAGAGCTGGGCTGGAAAATCAGGCAATGAGCATGTACTTTCTTTGGTTTGCGATATTTTCTGCCAGACACTAAGCCGGTCAATCAATGACATGCAACCTTATGGCAAGCCCGCTTGTGACAAGTTTGTCAATGCCTGGCTTTTATCTCTGTCTTGATACCCACTTCTACGCAACATAGGTAACGGGCCATTTTTCGACAAATTGGGCAAAACCCAGAAATCCAGCGCCTCTGTCCGGTTGTTCCCCGCCCTAATCCCCCACCGGATAAGCCGCCCCGTCTTTTTGCCCACCTGCTGCCGATGACGCATGACGGTGGGTCCATTTCCAGCCGTCGGCGCGTTTCACCAGGCCGACCGACCAGCGGACCGGGACGCTCAGGGCCTTGCCGTCAATCTCAAGATGGATCGTCAGGGTGGCCGCCACGACCGCCGCATCGCCGGTCTGGGTGACATGGCGCCAGTGCCATTCGAACTGTTTTGCCGTCGCATCATGGAAGTTTCGCGCAAACACCCCTTCGACCGTGGCGCGGGTTGCGCATAACTCATCCGCCCCGGTGCCGATCAGAGATATATCGCTCTCTGCATCAAATAACGCCATCAGGCGCGGCAGATCCTTGGCGCAATAGGCTTCGGCGTATTCCTCGAATGAGGCGAGGATGTCTTGCTGGTCGGTCATAATTTGCCCCTGTTCACGTGGTCGCATCGGGGCAGGCTAGCAGACTGTGGAATGAATGCACGGTTTCTTTTAGCGCTAGGCTGCAGCAGCTGCGAGACGGACCAGCCAGTCGCGCACGAGTGCATTGAAAACGTCGGGACGTTCGAACACCAGGCCGTGCCCGGCAGCATCCAGCACGGCCAGGGTTGCGCGTGGGAATTGCGGCACCAGATCCATGGCGTCCAGATATCCCGACATGCTGTCCTGCCGGCCGGCAATGATCAGGCTTGGTTTCTCGAAAACCGGTGCGTCACCCTTTGTGTGGAAAGAGAAATCGAAGGCTTCGCACACTCTGGCATCCTGTGCGGCATCGAATATTTCCTTGGCAGGCGTCACTACCCGCCGGGTCTTTGCAAGTATGTCGCGGCTGTGCACGACCATGAAGTTTTCAAACCGCCAGATTTCTTCATGCGCCAGTTCCGGCCGAATTGACGGGTCCGGTTCAATCGTCTGGTGGGCAGGCAAACGGGCCGGGTCTGCTGACGGATTACCACCGGGCACGATCAGTGCCGCGCCGGTCACCCTTTCTGGCCAAAGGTGCACGATCCCGCGGGCGATATAGCTGCCGCGCGACAGCCCGATGATGGCAAAGCTCCGGTTCGCAAGAACCTCGTCGGCGAAATCCACTACCGCAGCCAACAGGTCATCTTGTGAGTTTATGTTGTCCCGTGGCGGGCTTAGCCCGTGGCCGGGCATGTCCACGTAGACGCGTTGCCAGCCTTCGGTTTCCTGAAAGATCGGCTCAAGCGTTTCGACCATATACCGGTGATCCAGCGTCACCCCGTGCAGGATCAGTAGAGGCCGTCCCTCGCCGATGATCACGTGATGCAGCATATGTTCCCCCGGATGCAGATTGACCCGAATTCAGGGGTGAAGTCCAGTGCGTGGCTGACTGGGAGCACGCTGCTGCCCCGGACCTGATCCCGGGTCGCCTGGCGTCAATGTGCCCGCCCGGTTTCCCGGTGGTCCCGCATCAAGTGCGGGACAGCCGAGCCAGATTTAAAACGCGGAGTGCCATTACTTGCGGGTCTCCGCCTGTTCAGACCTCAAACGCTCCCCCGGAGCGTTTGCCGGACTGCGTCCGGGCCGGGCTTCACCCATCCACACGAATGTTCGCGTTGGTTGGGTCATAGGGGCTGTCCACAGTGATTTCCGCGTCCCACAGCTCGCGCAGCATGCGCACTTTCAGCTTCTGGCCCGGTTTGGCAAGCTCTGGCGGCACATAGCCCATGCCGATCTGTTTGCCGAAATGTACCGAATAGCCGCCGGAGGTCAGGCGGCCGACCTTCTGACCATCCAGCAGAAGCGCCTCGCGGCCCCAGGGATCGGCATCGTCAGGCCCGTCGATCCGCAGGGTGACGCATTGGGCGCGGATGCCCTTGGCTTCCATTTCAGCCTTGCCGTGGAAGTCTTTGGAGAGGTCGATGAAACGCGGCAGATCGGCCTCGGCAGGTGTGGCGTCGCGACCAAGTTCGGTGCCGAAAGCGCGATAGGATTTCTCCTGCCTCAGCCAGTTCTGCGCCCGTGCGCCGACCAGTTTCAGCCCATGCTCTTCACCGGCTTTGGCAATGAGATCAAAGAGATAGTTCTGCATTTCAATCGGGTGATGCAGCTCCCAGCCAAGCTCGCCGGTATAGGCAACGCGGATCGCGTTGACCGGGCACATGCCAAGTTCGATCGGACGTGCCGACAGCCAAGGGAAGCGCTTGTTGGAAAGCGCGGTTTCAGGATCGGCATCACGGATGATCTTTTTCAGAACATCGCGGGATTTCGGCCCGGCGATGGCGAAGACGCCCCATTGGCTGGTGACGTCGTGGATCTCGATATAGCCAAACTCATCCATCTTGTCTTCGGCGGCCTTGCGCAGGAAGTCGGCGTCATAGGCTGTCCAGGCACCGGCGGAAACCAGGTAGTAGTCGTTCTCGCCATTGCGCACGATTGTGTATTCGGTGCGGGTGGTGCCATGGGATGTCAGCGCGTAGGTCAGGTTGATGCGCCCCACACGCGGCAGCTTGTTACAGGTGAACCAGTCCAGAAACGCGGTTGCGCCCGGGCCCTTGACCACATGTTTGGTGAAAGCGGTGGCGTCGATCATGCCAACACCTTCGCGGATCGCCTTGGCTTCCTCGAGAGCATATTGCCACCAGCCGCCACGGCGGAATGAGCGGCTGTCGTGATCGCTGAAACCTTCAGGGGCGAAGTAGTTGGGGCGCTCCCAGCCGTTGACAAAGCCGAACTGCGCGCCATTTGCCGCCATCCGGTCATAACAGGGGGCCGTGCGCAGCGGGCGGCAGGCGGGGCGCTCTTCATCGGGGTGGTGCAGAATGTAGACGTGGTCGTAGCATTCCTCGTTCTTGCGAGCCGCAAACTCGGTGGTCATCCAGTCGCCGTAGCGTTTAGGATCGAGCGACGCCATGTCGATCTCAGCTTCGCCATCGACCATCATCTGCGCCAGATAATAGCCGGTGCCGCCAGCGGCGGTGATGCCAAAGGAAAAGCCTTCGGCCAGCCACATGTTTCTGAGGCCCGGCGCCGGGCCGACCAGAGGGTTGCCATCGGGTGTATAACAGATCGGTCCGTTGAAATCGTCTTTGAGACCACTTTCCTCGCAGGACGGCATGCGGTGGATCATCGCCATATACTGCTCTTCGATCCGCTCCAGATCGAGCGGGAACAGATCGGCCCGGAAACTGTCGGGCACGCCATATTCAAACCGGGCCGGCGCGTGTTTTTCATAAACGCCCAAAATCCAGCCACCGCGTTCTTCGCGCACGTAGGATTGCGCATCGGCATCGCGGATCACGGGGTGTTCGGGGTTGCCGTCGGCACGCCACTTCTGCAGCGTCGGGTCAACATCGGTGACGATGAACTGATGCTCAACCGGGATCGCGGGGATCTTGATGCCAAGCTGTTTAGCGGTGCGTTGGGCGTGGTTACCGGTGGCGGTCACCACGTGTTCGGCATGGATTTCAAAGGTTTCGTCACCCGCAACCAGATTGCCGCCCTTTTCGACCATGATGGTACCGCGCACGATCCATTCGCTGCCGGTCCATTCGTAGCTGTCGACCTGACGCTTGCGGATGATCTCGACCCCGCGCTGGCGCGCGCCCTTGGCCATTGCCATGGTGACATCAGCCGGGTTGATATAGCCGTCGGTCGGATGGTAGATCGCGCCTTTCAGATCCTCGGTTCTGATCATCGGCCAGCGGGCCTTGATCTCGTCCGGTGTCAGAAACTCAAATTCGACGCCGACGGTTTCAGCCGTTGCGGCATAAAGCATGTATTCATCCATGCGCTCCTGCGTTTGCGCCATGCGCAGATTACCAACGACCGAGAAGCCGGCATTGAGGCCGGTTTCCGCCTCAAGCTCTTTGTAGAACTTGACGGAATAGTCATGAATATGGGTTGTCGCATAGGACATGTTGAACAGAGGCAACAGGCCAGCCGCGTGCCAGGTGGACCCCGATGTCAGCTCGTCGCGTTCAAGCAGAACCACGTCTTTCCAGCCTGCTTTGGCCAGATGATAGGCGATCCCCGCACCAACGGCGCCGCCGCCGACTACGCAGGCTTTTACATGGGTTTTCATGTCCGAATTCTCCAACAAACATTGAGTTGGCGGTAAATTGCAGAATTTCACGCCCCCCGGCTAGGGAGAGTCGACTTGGCCCTGAGCGAAAACGACATTCGCGTCGGAATTAGATGGTTTTTTTGGCTTCAGCCGAGCACCCGCTCCAGATTGGCGATCAGGTCTTCGGGGTCTTCAAGGCCAACCGACATGCGGAAGATCCCGTCACCGGCAAAGGTGCGGTAGCTCTTTGCCGCGGCACCGGTGAGCCGGAACGACGTTTCCAGCAGATCGTCGGTTCCCATCAGGAATATAAGGCTTCGGTGATGGCCCAGTGACACCGCGTAATGGATGATTTCAAGGTCGGTCACCATCTTGTCGGCCAGCGCGTCGCATTGCTCTTTGCTGCCCACCTGAAAGGCCAGCATGGCGGAAAAGTTCTGCATCTGTGCCTTTGCCAGATCATGCTGCGGGTGGCTTTCAAGCCCCGGATAGATCACGCGTGTGACTTTTGGGTGGTTTTCCAGCCAACGCGCCACTTCTGTCGCACCTGCTTCATGCGCCTTCATCCTGAGCGGTAGTGTCGAGACCCCGCGCGCGATCAGCCAGGCGTTGAAGGGTGACATGATTCCGCCGTGGTGAATACCGGCCTCAAACCGCAGCTTTCCCACCAGTTCGCGCGATCCGGCAATCGCACCCCCGACAGCATCGCCATGCCCGCAGAGGTATTTGGTCGCCGAATGCATGATCAGATCAACGCCAAGTTCAGCGGCGTTGCAGCCGAGCGGCGTGGCGAAGGTGTTGTCACAGGACACCAGTGCACCTGCCGCGTGCCCGAGCTTTGCCACCGCATTCAGATCGGTCAGCCGCAGGATCGGATTGACCGGTGTTTCGCAATGGATCAGCTTTGTGTTGGGGCGGATGGCGGCGGCAACCGCAGCCAGATCGGACATGTCGACAAAACTGACCTCGACCCCGAACCGGGGCAGGGTATCACGGCCAAGTTCAGCCACCCCGGCATAGGACACATCGGAAATGATTGCGTGATCACCGGCGGACAGAAAGGTCAGGAAAATCGCCGTTGCCGCCGCCATGCCCGAAGCGGTACAGAGACAATCCTCCACCCCTTCCAGAGCCGCCAGCTTCTTTTCCAGCATCGAAACCGTGGGATTGGCCCAGCGCGCATAAAGCCAGGGGCTGTCTTCGGTCAGGTCATGGGCGGAAAACCCTGCCGCCTCTTCCACAGCGAAGGTCGAGGACATGTGGATCGGTGGGGCTGACGCAAGCGTTCCGGGATCAGGCCCTTCGCCTGCATGAATCGCAGTTGTCTGAACGCCGGTATAGCGGTTGCTTTTGGCCATGATCGAGAATCTCCCTGTCAGTCGGGCAAACAGAAGCTCAGGCGCGAAAAAGTTACAACTGAAATGTGGTCAATCCCGGCTGGCATCCATAGATAAGGGAGCGACAGAACAGGAGCGCCGCCATGACCAACCCCTTTCTTGCCGATTGGACCGGGACGTTTTCGCTGCCGCCGTTTGACGAAATCAGCGATGAACATTTCGCACCGGCCTTTGAAGAGGCGTTCCGCCAGTCGCGTGCGGCGATCAAAGCCATAGTCAACACTTCAAGCGCTCCAAGTTTCGCCAACACTATCGAGGAGCTGGAGCGCGCTGATCATTTAATGGACAAGGTGGCCGGAGTCTTTTTCAACCTTGTCGGGGCGAATTCGAACGAGGCGCTGGAAGCACTGCAACGGGATCTTTCGCCGAAATTCGCTGAACTTCATTCTGAAACCATGATGAACGAAGCCCTGTTTGGCCGCATCAAAATCCTCTTTGACGCTGATCCACCCCTTGATCTTACCGCTGAGCAGGCACGTGTTCTGATGCTCTATCATCGGATGTTCGTGCGCTCGGGCGCGGCCCTGACAGGTGCAGCCCGTGACCGGTTTGCCGAGATCGGCAAGCGCCTGGCCGTGCTTGGGACATCATTCGCGCAAAACCTGCTGGCGGATGAACGCGACTGGTTCATGCTGCTTGCCGAGGCTGATCTTGAAGGCTTGCCTGAATTTCTGCGCGCTGCCGCACGGCAGGCCGCGACCGAGCGCGGCAAAGAGGGCTATGCCATCACCCTGTCCCGCTCGCTGATCGTGCCGTTTTTGCAGTTTTCCACCCGTCGTGATCTGCGCGAGCAAGCGTTCAGGGCCTGGGGGGCCCGTGGCGAAAACGGAGGGAGTACCGATAATCGCGAGATCGTGCACGAAACCCTTGCCCTGCGGCAGGAAAAGGCGCGATTGCTGGGCTATGACAGTTTTTCCGACTTCAAGCTTGAACCGGAAATGGCAAAAACACCGGACGCGGTGCGCGCGCTTTTAATGGCGGTCTGGGAACCGGCGAAAGCGCAAGCTGATCGTGATGCCGAGATACTGACGAACATGATGCATAGCGAGGGGATCAACGGTAATCTGGAACCCTGGGACTGGCGCCATTACGCCGAGAAACGGCGCCTGGCAGAGCATGATCTGGATGAGACGGAGCTAAAGCCTTATTTCCAGCTTAACCAGATGATTAAAGCCGCCTTTGACTGCGCCGGCAAGTTGTTCGGTCTGACTTTTCATCCGCTATCCGTGCCGCTTTACCACAAGGACGCGCGTGCCTGGGAAGTGCGCAAGGAAGGTCGGCATCTGGCCGTCTTTATCGGCGATTATTTTGCGCGACCATCAAAGCGCTCCGGCGCCTGGTGTTCGGGGTTTCGTCAGCAATCGCGCCTTGATGGCGAGGTGCGGCCGATCGTTGTGAATGTCTGTAATTTTGCCAAGGCACCTGATGACGCGCCCGATCTATTGACCTTTGACGACGCAACCACGCTTTTCCACGAGTTTGGCCACGCCCTTCACGGTATGCTGTCAGATCTCACCTACCAGATGATCTCGGGCACCAGCGTCGCCCGCGATTTTGTTGAACTGCCAAGCCAGCTTTACGAGCACTGGCTGACCGTGCCTGAGGTGTTGCGGACCTACGCAACACATGCGGAAACCGGCAAACCGATCCCTGACGATCTGCTGCAACGCCTGCTTGCGGCGAAGAATTTCGATCAAGGTTTTCAGACCGTTGAATATACCGCTAGCGCGTTGGTCGATCTGGCCTATCACGCCGGAGCAGCGCCTGACGATCCGATGGCGTTTCAGGCTGATGTTCTTGCTGCGCTCGGATTACCTGCTGCCATTCACATGCGCCACGCTACCCCGCATTTCGCCCATGTTTTTGCCGGTGACGGATATTCGTCCGGCTATTATTCCTACATGTGGTCCGAGGTGATGGATGCCGACGCTTTTCAGGCTTTTGACGATGCGGGCGATCCCTTTGATCGCGAATTGGCCAATCGGCTTGAGACGCACATTTATGCCGCCGGCGGTTCGCAGGAGGCAGATGATCTTTATCGCGGTTTTCGGGGCGTGTTGCCCAATGTGGGCGCCCTTTTGAAACAGCGCGGATTGAGCGAATCAACCAGCCATTAACACTTACCAGATTGTTGCCGGATTCGATACAAATCAAGAAAATCCTCTCTATTATTTCGTTGCAATTCCAACAGCTTAAACTGCTTTTGTGAAATTGTGGCATAACTATGACAAACCACAAATGGCTGGCGGTAAATCGACCCGTCAGGGTGCCTGCAGCTTCCCATTGTGAAGGCTCACTTTCTAAAATGGTTCAGGAATGGGACCCTGACGATCTGGCAGTGCTTCAGGATTTCTCAAAACGACTGGGATAACACCTGTCGCTACCGGAGTGTTGGATGGCCTTCACACCTGTCATGGTCAAGCTATTGAGAGTGGTCGCTTTGGGCGGCCTTGTCTCGCTGCCCGTGGTTTCGCATGCAGACGACTTCACGGTATCCACTGACTCAACCTCGCAAAACGGGGCGCACGTGGTTGACGGCAGCGACACGCTGACAATCAATTCCGGCGCATCAATCGATACGTCCGGAGCGGCAAATACACATGCCGTTTCGGCAACCGGTGGCTTCAATACCGCCACCAACAACGGCACGCTGACCGCCGCCGGGACCGGGGCGGCTGTCGCGTTTGCCGGTTCAAACTCGACATTGAACAATACCGGGCTGGCGCAGACGACCGGCGATAACGGACCGGCGGTGGTGTTCAATTCGTTTTCCGGATCATTGAACAACAGCGGACAAATACTGACCTTTGGCACAAATGCGCATGGTGTTGAGGTCAACGGCTCTCTGGCAGACATCCGAAACACGGGCAGGATTATTGTCACCGGCACCGGTGCTGATGCGGTGGTGTTCAACGCGGGCACACAGTCCATGACCAATTCCGGGTTGATATCTTCGGCAAGCGGTGCGGCCATCCGGTTTAACAACGGTGAGGCGGATTTAACTCTGAATGCGCCGGGATTTATCGAAGGGTCGATCAATCTGGCAAGCAGCATCGCGGTCACCATCAATACCGGTCGCAGCCACTCATTTCAGTGGACATTTGATACCGCACAATTATGGACGCTGACGGTCAATGGCGATATTCCCTACGTGATTTCCCTCAACACGGTTGCCTCAATCGATCCGACACAATTTACCGCGTCCAAAACCGGAATGACCGAAACGGCGGGCCAGGTCTTCAGCCTGATCACGGGCAGAACTGCCAGTCATTTCAGCAACGCAAACGGCACGACACAGTCAACCAGGCTCAACCCGGTTCCCGATGATCCGATTGTCGAAGAACCTACGCCCCGGAATATCTGGGTTTCGCCTTATTTGCGCGGCTCCCTGCACAATGCAGCGGGCAATAATCTGGCCTATCTTCACAGGCAGGCGGGCGTGGTCGCCGGGATTGATTTCGCCCCCGGGTCGGACCTGCTCTTTGGTTTGGCAGCAGGTGGCGCGACGGGGGATTACACGGCCGATGCGCTTTTTACCCGATCTCATCGCATCTGGACGTCAGCAGGTATTCTGGGCCTCTATGGGGCCTGGGGTTTGGGCAAATCGGTTCTCGATTTCGGCATTCTTGGTGGTGTGCAGAACCATCTCAGCCACCGCACGATCAATAACAATAACCTGCCCGGGGGAACTGACACCGGTGTCGCCAATTACTCCAGCGTCTTCCTTTCGCCTGAGGTCAGGCTGAGCCGCCTCTTTCGCTTTGGTGACAGGGTGTCGTTATCTACAAGCGCGTCTTTGGGGTACACCGCCGGTGTAATCGATGCCTATACGGAAACCGCAAGCGCCTCGACCGCCTCATTCGCAGCGCGCAGATTTGGCATCGGAACGGGGAAAATCGATTTCAAACTGTCCTGGGTGCTGGGCGCCACAATCCTGTCGGGCAAACTGGGTTATGTCGTTCAAAGCGGTTTCGCCGGTGAAACGATCACCGGCACGTTGCTGGGTTTACCCTGGTCATATTCAACCGGTGCAGGCGTCAGCTCTGCCGGTCAGGTCGGGCTCGCACTGGATCGCCAGTTCGGGCCACATATTTCTGGCAATCTGCAAGCCAAAGCCGCCTTTGGCGGGTCGGGTCTTGCCAGGACAGAGGCATCCGCAAATCTCAGGATCGAGTTCTGAGGTTTCGCGTGGTGGGGGCGGGGGCCGGGTTGGTCTGCTGAATTGAACAATCAGCAAATCACCCGGCCCTTCCCGCCGCCAGAAATCAGGAAAGCGGGGCGCCTCCGCCCTGGTTCAGTCGCGAATTTCATCGGGGTAAACGCCCCAAAGCTCGCTTTTCAAAGCCCAGCCCTTGTGGCGATCGGCCGTGATCCGGCACCAGTGGCGCAAACAATCCCCTAAAAACGCCACCACCCCTTGTTCCGCATAGGCGTTTGGCGCAGCGCTGATATCGGGACTTGCGCGCAACGCGGTATAATCTTTCTGTACGATGACCGTGCGTACGCCCGAGAGCAGCGAATAATGCATCCACCCCCCGGCACCGTCGACATCCAGGACCCGCCGCCAGTTGCCATATTCGGCAACGATCTCAAGCGGCATGTCTTCGCGCTTGAACACCCAGTCAACGCGATGCGTCAGCCCGGGCCCGCGCCTGACATTGCCCTTGTCGGCTTTCATCGACACAAATCTCGGCATCGGCAGATTGGTCACCGGGCCGCGCTGGGTTTCCCCCGCGGCAAATGCCATTGCTGGCAATATCGCAAGCGCAAGACAGGCCAACGCTACAGCACAAGTTCTCATCAGGGACTGCCCGGTCCGATATGTCGCTCTTTTTCAGGGGTCTTTCGGCCAGTTTCGCCTTGCCCCTTTGCCCGGATTCTTGCCACTATGAGATTGGAAAATCCAGTGGGAGAAAGCAGTGATGCCCGGAAGTAAACTGAGTGTTGTCGTTACGCGACGGTTGCCTCAGGCAGTTGAAACACGGCTGAAAGAGCTCTTTAATGTCGAGCTCAATGAAACCGACACCCCGTTTACAAGCGAGCAGCTGGCCGATGCGATTTCGCGTGCAGATGTTCTGGTACCGACGCTGAACGACACGATTGATGCGCGCATTCTGACCCATGCCGGTGAAAATATGCGGCTGATTGCCAATTACGGCTCAGGGTTTGATCATATCGACATCCAGACAGCGCGCCAGCGCGGCATTCTGGTTTCAAACACGCCCGGTGTTCTGACCGACGACACTGCCGATATGACGCTGGCCCTTATTCTGACGGTGATGCGCCGGTTCAAGGAAGGCTCGAACCTGATGCAATCCGGCGACTGGAAAGGCTGGTCGCCTTCTGCCCTTTTGGGTGCACGCCTTGGCGGCAAACGCCTTGGCATCCTGGGCATGGGGCGCATCGGCGGTGCTGTGGCGCGACGCGCCCGCCCCTTCGGCATGCAGATCCACTATCACAACCGCAAACGCCTGCATCCGGATATCGAGGGCGAGCTTGAGGCGACCTATTGGGAAAGCCTTGATCAGATGCTGAGCCGTATCGATATCCTGTCGATCAACTGCCCGCATACGCCTTCAACCTTCCATCTGCTCAACGCGCGGCGGTTGCGGCTGCTCAAGCCCAGCGCCTTTGTGGTCAACACATCGCGCGGTGAGGTGATCGATGAAAACGCGTTTACCCGCATGCTGCGTGCCGGTGAACTGGCCGGGGCCGGGCTTGATGTCTTTGAGAAAGGCCACGAGATCAACCCGCGCCTGCGCGGCCTTGATAACGTGATGCTGCTGCCGCATATGGGCTCGGCCACCGAGGAGGGCCGCCTTGAGATGGGCGAAAAGGTCATCATCAACATCAAGACCTTCGCCGACGGCCACCGGCCGCCGGATCAGGTTGTTCCGGCGATGCTCTGACACCCGCCGGCACCGCCGTTTCTTTTTGGCAAAAATACTCGCGGGGGTGAGCGCAGCGAGGGGGCAGTAAGCCCCCTGACCGACGCAACCTACATCCCGCGAAAAATGCCCTGGGAAATCACCATGACGACCAGACAGACGATCCAGTAACCGGCGTTGACGTTGCGCACCAGACTGTTTTGCTTGCCGAACATTCCGCCGGAATACCCCAGCACGGTAAAGGCGAGTGTTGCCAGAATAACCGTCAGCAGCGCGCTTGAAACGGCGGTGACGCCGACAAACCAGCTCATCAGGAACAGGCCGATAATCTGAGTCAGCATTGCCGCCATCGGCATTTCAGACGATGTGCCCAATTCGACCCCCAGCCCTTCAGCCCATTTCGTGCCGAAAACCCGCGGTGAATACCAGATCCAGCCGATCAAAAATGCCGCGATTGCCCCGACAATGACACCTGACCAGCTCACTCCATTTGTCAGTTCTTCCATGACGCCCTCCCTGTTTTTATTGATTCAGCGCCTTTAATTAACATAAATGCTAAATAAATTCAATTACCGGCAGACAGGGCAGTCCTGGCGTTTTTCAACCGCAAATTTGCGGCTTTCCCCGTATAGTGCATCATAAATCAGCATTTCGCCTTTCAGCGCCTGCCCGGCACCGGTCAGGAATTTGATCGCCTCAACGGCCATCATCGACCCCAACACCCCCGGTAAAGCGCCCATCACACCTGCTTCGGCGCAGCTGGGAGCCAGCCCGTCAGCCGGAGCCTGCGGGAAGACGCAGGCGTAACACGGCGTGCCATCCGCCGGATGGTAAAGGCTGATCTGGCCTTCCCACTGGCTGATTGCGGCTGAGATCAGCGGCAGGCCGAGCGCCACGCAGGTTTCATTGACCAGATAGCGGGTGGTGAAATTGTCCGATCCATCCAGAACCAGATCAAACCCATCGAACAATTCCTTTGCATTCTCCGCCGTCAAGCGGCGGTTAAAGGGCAGAACTTCCACATGTGGGTTGATCGCGTTCAGCCCGGTCTGCGCGCTGAAGACTTTTGGCATGCCGATCCGGTCTTCGCTGTGCAGCACTTGGCGCTGTAGATTGGAAAGGCTGACCTCGTCGTCATCAACAACACCGATGGTTCCCACTCCGGCGGCGGCCAGATAAAATAGTGCAGGTGAGCCCAGCCCACCGGCCCCTATCACCAGAATACGGGCGGCTTTGAGCTTCTGCTGCCCGGCCCCGCCGATCTCGCGCAGTACGATATGGCGGGCGTAGCGCTCCAGCTCGGTTGCGGAAAACGGCCCCTCCTCCTCTGTCGCGACTGGCTGAGGTGCGCGGGCCTTCAGGCGTTTCAAAATCAGGAAGTATCCCCAGACCACTAGTCCTAACGCGGCCAGAATGGCCCAGGCTTTCAGCGACCCACCGGTGGCTTCGCGCAGGCCATGCCCCTGTGGCAATGCCAATTGAAAAACCAGAACCGCACCAAACAGAACACCAAGCAAAGCCCCTTTGGCCAAACGGGATGCCTCCATCAGATGACCGAGCAAAAGGATTCCGGCGGCGATGAGCAGAACCAGGAGCATCAGCTGACTCCGGTGGAGCCGAACCCGCCCCCGCCTCGTGCACTGTCATCAAGGTTTTCGGCCAGGTCAAAACCTGCCTGCACGACCGGAGCAATCACCATCTGGGCGATCCGGTCACCATGGGAGACCGTGTAATCTTCCTGCCCGAGATTGATCAGAATGACCCCCAGCGGGCCGCGATAATCGCTGTCAATCGTGCCCGGCGCATTGGCCAGCGTGATGCCGGATTTGAGTGCCAGCCCCGAGCGCGGGCGGATCTGCGCTTCATAGCCCGGTGGAATGGCGATTCTCAGCCCTGTCGGCACCAGGCGGCGCTGCCCCGGAGACAGGGTAAGCCCTTGTTTTCGATCATCTATGTCCAGATTGGCGCGCAGATCGGCACCGGCGGCACCGGCGGTTTCGTAACCCGGTAAGGGAAGTGTCCGGTCTGCCTTTTCGCTATAGGCAAATTTGACGACAAGCCCGTTCACAGCGCCTCGGCTATTTTGGCGGCAAGTTTTTGGGCGACCTGATCCTTTGCCATGCGGGGCCAGCTTTCTGCGCCGTCACCGGTGATCAGGGTGACGGCATTTTCCTGCCCGCCCATGATGCCTGTGCCGGGGCTGACATCGTTGGCCAATATCCAGTCACAGCCTTTGCGCTGCCGTTTGGCGGTTGCATTGTCGATCACATCGTCGGTTTCGGCGGCAAAGCCGACAACCAGCGCCGGCCGGCCCTTTTTCATGCCCGAAATCGCGGCCAGAATGTCTTCATTCTCGGCAAATTCCAGGGCTGGCAGGCTGCCTTTGCCATCTTTCTTGATCTTGCTGTCAGAGGCCGAGGCGACGCGCCAATCGGCCACGGCGGCGGCGAAAACGACGGCATCGGCGGGCAGGTTGGCCTTGACCGCTATTGCCATCTCAGATGCCGTCTCGACCCTGAGTACCTTCACGCCCATTGGTGGTGGCGTCGCCGCTGGACCAGTCACGAATACAACCTCGGCCCCCAATGCGGCCAGCGCCCGGGCAATGGCGTTGCCTTGCGCGCCCGAGGACCGGTTGGCGATATAGCGCACGGGATCAATCGGTTCATGCGTCGGCCCGGAGGTCACCAGCACGCGCTTTCCGGCCAAAGGGCCGCTGGCGAGTGCTTTTTCAATCTCTGTGACAATCTCCAGCGGCTCTGCCATCCGACCCAGGCCGAATTCGCCACAGGCCATATCGCCCTCGTTCGGTCCGGCGAAGAGCACGCCGTCGCTTTTCAATATCTCGACGTTGCGCCTAGTAGCCGGATGCGTCCACATCCTGACATTCATCGCCGGGGCGACAAGAATGCGCTTGTCGGTTGCCAGGAGAAGGGTCGAGGCCAGATCGTTTGCCAGCCCCTGCGCCATTTTTGCCATCAGATCAGCAGTGGCCGGGGCGACAACGATCAGGTCAGCGGCACGGGAAAGCTCGATATGCCCCATTTCCGCCTCGTCGGTCAGATCGAAAAGATCACGATAGACTTTCTCGCCTGCCAGTGCAGACGCGGAGAGGGGGGTGACAAACTCTTCACCGGCAGGGGTCAGGACCGGCACGACCGAAGCGCCGCGCTCGCGCAGGCGTCTGATCAGATCAAGCGCCTTGAACGCAGCGATGCCGCCACCGATCACCAGCAATATCCGCTTATCCGCCAGCATGTTATCCCTTTCCGGCCTGATTGCCCCTGTCTACGCCGCAGGCCGCGCCATGGCAAGAAGGGGTGAGTTTGGCCGGACCGGAGGGAAGGCTGATAATTACGGACTATTCGGCAAATGACACACTTGAACTGCCTGCTACGAAACCACGCGGGGGCGATGCTCGGCGGGCTGCGCCCTCCGCTCCGCGCAGGGCGTCTTTAAAGAATGGTGGCACCGACTCAGATGCGCCCGTTGAAATCAGTCGCTTTTCCTGAAAACCGCACAGGGGTCGTCTCGTTCATGTGCCTCGGTCAGCAGGTAGTAGTCAACGAGCGTGTTTTCATCGACATTGACTTCAAACTGCCCCAGCGAGATCACTGAAAGTCGGGGTGCCGCGCGGTGGATAGAGGGCGGCACGCCCCAATTAATACGCGCATGACCATTGCCCGTGATGACAACAACCGGCCCATTGGTGAGGATGAATGCCCATATTGTTTCCTTTGCAATTGTTGCATCTCGCAACCGTTGCGCTTCGACCATTCCTGACAAAAGTTCTTCTGGCAAGGCATCACAATGGGCCGCCATTTGAAAATCCTGACGCGCCGTCTGCTCTTCTGGAGGCAGGGGAATTTCCAGCCCATATGTGCCAGCCTCATCCCCGAAGACTGCCGCCGCACCCTCAGACACTGCTTTGCGCACTTCGCCGCGCGGCAGGTTTGCACCAAATATCGCGGCCTTGGGTGCAGCTTCCATAATCTGATAGTACATTGCAAAATCCGGCCAGCCGCTATTTGCCCAGTTCAAAACCTTTTCAAGTGCTGCCTGATCGCCGCGCAGCTTAGGCGTGATGAGACCGCTCTGAGCTGGCGTCAGCATTTCGAATACCAGCGCTGTTGGCTGAATCTTCGCAACCAGTGCTGCCTGATTGGCGTGATGCTGGGGATTATCGTGAACCTCGCCCAGAATAACCACATCGGCCACTGGCAGGTCGCCGTCCAGCAAAACCCCGGTCTGGTCTGCCCAGAGGGCAAATCCGTGCAAGCAAAGAAAACTCGTCAGAAGAAACCGTATCATCAGGCTTTTCTACAAGATTTCATCGGCCCTGAAATCAGGTTTTTACTTCATCGGGGCTTTTTCTTGGGTAAATGCACTGCTACCTGTCGGGAAACTTCGTTCCTTTTCAGGTGCTGTCTTGTCTGATTTTCCATCCCTCTCGCTGGTTATCGGTGGTGTGTCTTCCGGCAAAAGCCGCTGGGCTGAACAGCTGACCGAGACTGCCTTGCGCCCGAAAATCTATATCGCCACGGCCGAGGCGCATGACGTGGAAATGTCGGCGAAAATCGCCCGGCATCAGGCGAGCCGGGGGGCGGATTGGCAAACAGTCGACGCTCCGCTGGCGCTGGCCGGGGCGCTGGCTGATTGCCCAAATGACGGGGTCATTCTGGTTGATTGCCTGACTATGTGGCTGTCAAATCACCTACTGGCCAGCAGCGATCTGGCTGATGAAACCTCCAGCCTTATCAGCCAGTTACAGAAGGTTTCAGCCCCCGCCATTTTGGTATCAGGCGAGGTTGGCGCCAGCGTTGTGCCGGAAAACGCACTGGCGCGGCAGTTTCAGGCGGAACTCGGGCGGCTCAATCAAAGCGTCGCCGGTGCGGCCGATCTTGTGGTGACGGTCATCGCCGGGTTGCCGATGGTTCTGAAAGGCACCCTGCCCGGAGGAATGGAATGACGACCTGGTGGTGGGTGCGGCATGGGCCGACGCATGCCAAGGGGCTGGTTGGCTGGACCGATCTTCCGGCTGATTTGTCAGACGAGGCCGGCCTTGAACGGCTGAGCGCCCATCTGCCCGAAGAGGCGCTGATCGTATCTTCCGATCTCAGCAGGTCGGTGGCCACTGCGGACGCCATTCAGGGCACGCGCCAGCGGCTGGCGCATGCAAGTGACATCCGCGAAATCAACTTCGGTAAATGGGAGGCGAAAACCTTTGGCGAAGTCTCTCGCTCGCACCCGGAAACCTCGCGTGCCTATTGGAGCGACCCCGGAGACGTTGCCCCGCCGAAGGGGGAAAGCTGGAACAGCGTCAGAACCCGCGTTAGCGGATTTGTTGAGCGGATGAACGCGCTCCATCAGGGCAGGCATATCATAGCGGTTGCGCATTTCGCGGTGATCCTGACGCAGTTGCAGCAAGCTGGTGGGCTGAGCGCCAGATCGGCACTGTCGTTCAAGATCGACAACCTTTCGGTGACGCGGCTTGAATTCCTTGACCCTGACTGGCGGGTGCTGGGGGTCAATCACCTGCCGTGATGAGGGTCATCACCAAAGAAATCTGGTCAGGTGGGTGGAGTTTTACTAGCATCGCTCCATGACATATCAGCTTGCTATCGGTGATCGCACCTATTCCAGCTGGTCGCTGCGCGGCTGGCTTTTGTTTGACACATTCGACCTGCCGGTCAGGGTTCACTCCGCGCGCATGTATACGCCGGAATTTGACCAGTTGCTGGCGGATTTTGCCCCGGCTCGGCTGGTACCGGCGATGAAGATGCCCGCGGGCGACGTGATTTATGACACACTGGCCATGGCGGAGGCGCTGGCAGAGGCGCATCCTGACAAGCCCTTTTGGCCTGATGAAGCACCCGCGCGTGCACTCGCACGCTCGATCACGGCCGAAATGCACTCTGGTTTCAGTGCCTTACGCGATGCCTGCACAATGAACCTGCGCTGTGCATTCGAGGGCTTCAGCCCGCATGACGACGTGCTGGCGGACCTTGCCCGGATTGATCAGTTATGGACATTGGCGCGGGAACGCTTTGGCCAATCGGGTCCCTGGCTTTTCGGCGACTGGTCCGTGGCCGATGTGTTTTACGGCCCCGTGGCGACAAGAATCGCAACCTATGGCCTGCCGGTCGGCACTTTGGCGCAGGACTATGTTGTGGCGCATCTGGCGCACCCCTCATTCCGCCGCTGGCGCGCCATGGGCATCGCGCAGAACTACATTCAGCCGGGCTATGATCTGGACCTGCCCGAGGCGGACTGGCCCGGCCCGCCGCGGTTGGCAGCGAAACCTGTGGCGGAGGGCGTGGCGGAAAACGACACCTGCCCTTATTCCGGTGATCCAGTGACCGATCTGATGATGGCGGAAGGGCGGATTTTTGGCTTTTGCAATCCGTTTTGCCGCGACAAGACCGTGGCGGATGCGCTCGCCTGGCCTGCTTTCGTTAAGATTTACCAAAAATAAACCATGTCCGATTAACCCTTTTCTCATCTCCAAGGGGAAAGGGTCAGATGGTCGCCAAAGCCTATACGGTGGCATTTCAGGGGGTAGACGCGCGGCTGGTCGAAGTGCAATGCGCCGTGACCGCTGGCCTGCCCTCCTTTGCTCTGGTCGGTTTGCCGGACAAGGCAGTATCGGAGGCGCGCGAACGGGTGCGCGCAGCCCTGACGGCGATGTCGATCGCCCTTCCGGCCAAGCGTATCACCATCAACCTCTCTCCTGCCGATCTGCCCAAGGAAGGCTCGCATTTCGACTTGCCCATTGCGCTGGCCTTGCTGGCGGCCCTGGATGTGCTGCCACAGGACGAAGTCGCACAGATCGTCGCGTTGGGGGAATTGTCGCTCGATGGGGCGCTGGTGCCGGTGATCGGGGCATTACCGGCTGCGGTCACTGCCGCGGAGGAGGGGTGTCGGCTCGTATGCCCGCAAGGGTGCGGTGCCGAGGCGGCCTGGGTGGGGGCGGTTGAGGTGACGGCACCCGCAACCCTGCTTGATTGCGTCAACCATTTCACCGGGCGTGCGGTCATCTCGCCTGCCGAGCCCGGCGAAGTGACCAACCCGGCCTCGGCCAAAGACCTGCGTGACGTCAAGGGGCAGGAACGTGCCAAGCGGGCGTTGGAAATTGCCGCTGCCGGGCGACATCATCTCTTTATGGTTGGTTCCCCGGGCAGCGGCAAATCCATGCTGGCGGCCAGAATGCCCGGCATTCTGCCCCCGCTGGAAGCCGAAGAGGCGCTGGAAACCTCGATGATCCATTCCCTTGCCGGGCTGCTGGATGAGGGTGGCATTTCGCGCACAAGGCCTTTTCGCACGCCGCATCACACATCTTCGATGGCGGCGATTGTCGGCGGTGGGCGCGGGGCGAAACCCGGCGAGATATCGCTGGCGCATCACGGGGTGCTGTTTCTGGACGAGTTTCCGGAATTTCCGCGCACCGTCCTGGAAACCCTGCGCCAGCCGATCGAAACCGGCGATGTGGTGGTTGCCCGCGCCAATGCCCATATCCGCTATCCCTGTAGTTTTCTGCTGGTGGCGGCGGCCAACCCTTGCAAATGCGGGTATCTCACCGATCCCGGTCGTGCCTGCAACCGGGCACCGCTTTGCGGGGAAGACTATATCGGCCGTATATCCGGCCCTCTGATGGATCGGTTCGATCTGCGCCTTGAAGTGCCGCCGGTGACGGTTGAAAACCTTGGACTGCCGGATACCGGTGACGGCTCTGCCAAGGTGGCCGAGCGGGTGCTGCGCGCGCGCCGAACACAGGTTGCGCGGTTTGCCGAACACGACGGTTGCCGGGTCAATGCGGATGCAGAGGGCGAGCTTTTGGAAGAGATCACCGCGCCTGACGCAGAGGGGGCAAAGCTGTTGAATGATGCCGCTGCGCGGTTTCACCTGACGGCGCGTGGCTATCACCGGGTTCTGAGAGTGGCGCGAACAATCGCCGATCTGGATGGGGTCGAACAAGTGGCCAAACCGCATCTGGCGGAGGCGATTTCGTTTCGCCTGATGCAGGGCGGCGGGTGAAACGAGGCGCGGTCAGGGGCGTTTGGGCATGCCGAGCGTTTCAGCGATAAACGCGGCAACCTCTTCCAGCGCCCGGTCTGCCTCTCTCAGCCGCCCCTGAAACATCTGCCAGACATGCGGCACCCTCTCCCAAACGTCCAGTCGCGCCATGCAGCCTTGCGCTTTGAGCACCTCAACCATGGACCGGCTGTCATCGAGCAGTATTTCGGTATCGCCCACCTGAACAAGCACCGGAGGCGCCTTGTCAAATGAACCAAATAGCGGTGAGGCACGCGGGTCACTCGCGTCAGCCCCCGCAAGATACATCTCGCGGACTTCCTGATGGCGCTCTGCCGGTAAAAACGGATCGGCCTTGGCGTTTGTGGTGATCGTTTCCCCTGACATGGTCATGTCGGTCCAGGGTGAAAAGGCGAAGCAGGCTCCGGGGCGCGGTCGGTCTTCGCTGCATATCCGGTGCAAAAGCGCCAGCATCAGCCCGCCACCGGCACTGTCACCACCAAGGACGATGTTCGCCGGGTCATAGCCCCGCGCCAGCAAGGTTTCATAGGTCAGCATTGCGTCATCAAGTGCTGCGGGGAACGCATGTTCGGGGGCCAGCCGGTATTCGGGCAGAACAGTGCGCATTCCGGTCAGGGCGGAAATCCGCGCCAGCATGGCGCGGTGCGTATCGGTGCCACCGATCACATAACCGCCGCCGTGAAGATACAGGATGACGCCGCCCTGATCAGGCGAACCGGTCGAAGCCCAAAGCACCGGAACAGAGCTTTCCAGTGTTGTAAATTGATCAGCAAGATAGGTTGCGAATGGCGGATCAACAAACAGCCAGCGCGCCTGTCGTGAAAACCTGCGCCGGGTTTCAACCTCGTCGGTTTCCACGCGAAGGTGGCGTTTTTCGATATATCTGAGAATGAAGTTGAGCAGTCCCAGCCGGATTCTCACCGGTTCGCCCGCCGCTTTTCAATCGCCTCCCAGATCAGGGCCGCGACGTTGATCTGATCAAAGCGTTCAAGCTCCTGAATGCCGGTTGGCGAGGTGACGTTGATCTCCGTCAGACTGCCTCCGATCACATCGATGCCGACGAAGACCTGGCCTTTTTCGCGTAAAAGCGGGCCGATCCGGGCGCAAATCTCAAGATCACGCTCGCTCAGGCCGGCCTTTTCCGGGCGGCCGCCGACATGCATGTTGGAGCGGGTTTCGCCTTTGGCTGGCACACGGTTGATCGCGCCGACCGGCTCACCATCGACCAGAATGATGCGTTTGTCGCCCGCGGCCACGTCATGCAGGAATTTCTGCGCGATCAGCGGTTCGCGGTTGATGCCGGTGAAGAGCTCATGCAGGGAATTAAGGTTGCGGTCGTTGGGATCGAGGCGGAAAACACCGGCGCCGCCATTGCCGTAAAGTGGTTTCAGGATGATATCGCCATGCGCATCCTTGAAGGATTTGAGGGTCTCAAGATCGCGGGCGATGGTGGTTGGGGGGGTGAGGTCGGGAAACTGCAGCACCAGCAGTTTTTCCGGATAATTACGCACCCATTTCGGGTCGTTGACGACAAGGGTTTCAGGATGCACCATCTCAAGAATATGCGTGGTGGTGATATAGCCCATGTCAAAGGGTGGGTCCTGGCGCAGCCAGACAACGTCGAAATCTGCCAGGTCAACTTGCCGGAAATCGCCGGTCGAGAAATGATTGCCCTGTTCGCGGCGCACGGTCAGCGGCCAGCCGCGGGCGGTTACCCTGCCCTGTTCATAGGCCAGATGGTCCGGCGTGTAGTAAAACAGCGAATGCCCGCGCGCCTGGGCTTCTTCGGCAAGGCGAAACGAGCTGTCGGCATCGATATCGACGTTGTCTATCGGGTCCATCTGAAGGGCAATTGCTAGTGACATCGGAACCGGCCTTTCCGTAAAAAGCATTTGGTTCCTATCTGGTCCAAGAAAGGCCGGGTTGCAACCGGTGCTATGCGCAGATGGCGTTTTCCACGAGTTCTATGCGGCCTTTGGCATCAACCAGTGCCACATCAAAGCGGGCCGCGCTGTCTTGTCCGGAGGGTTCGCCTTCAAGGAAGATCGAGGCTGATTGGTAAATTCTTTCAATTTGCCGTGCGCTCAGCCGGTGCGCTGCTTGGCTTAGGCTGCGGCTTTTCTTGACTTCAACAAAGATGACATTGCCGTCTTTGCGCGTAATCAGATCAATTTCACCAGCCGCAGAGCGCCAGCGTTTGGCGGCAATCTTGTGGCCGTTTCGTGAATAATGGCGCGCAACTGAGTCTTCTGCTGCCAATCCGCTTTGATAGGATGTTGCGCCGCTCATTTTCGTTTCTCCATTTGCAGAGCTTCCTGATAGACCAGTTTTCGTGGAAAACCGGTTTGCGCAGCCACCCGGTCGACCGCGTCACGCAGGGAAGTGTTTTCTTCCAGGGCCGAATTCAGCAAATCTGACAGAATATCCTGATCAACATCCCGTTCCTGTGCCGGACCGACTACCAAAACGATTTCACCTTTTGGAGTTACCGTTTCATATTTCCCGGCCAGTTCAGCCAGCGACCCGCGCCGCACCTCTTCAAACTTCTTGGTCAGTTCGCGGCAAACTGCTGCCTGCCGGTCCCCACCCAGAGCTTGCACCATATCCGTTAAAGTTTTGCCAACGCGTCTGGGACTTTCGTAGAATACCAGACTACCGGGGATCTGCGCGTAAGAAGCCAGTGTTTTTGTGCGCGCCGCCTTTTTTTGCGGCAGAAAGCCGGCAAAGAAAAACCTGTCGGTCGGCAGTCCCGCCACGCTCAGTGCCGCAAGCAGGGCCGAGGCACCCGGGGTAGAAAACACCGGCAACCCGGCAGCAATTGCCTCGCGTGCCAAGGCATATCCCGGATCTGCGATCAGAGGCGTACCGGCATCCGAGACATAGGCCAGCGACTTCCCCTCTTTAATCAGGCCAATCAGCCTGGGCCTCTGCGCCGGTCCGTTGTGGTCGTGATAGGGCAATATCCGCCTGCCATCGAGGCTGACCCCGTGAATATCCAGCAGCCTTCGGGTATTTCTTGTATCCTCGGCGGCCAGAACATCCGCCGAGGAAAGGATATCAAGCGCTCTCAGCGTAATATCGCGGGCCGATCCGATGGGTGTTGCGACAAAATAGAGGCCTGGCAGCAGGGATTGGTGATGATCTGTCAACAATTCCACCTTTGACAACGGGAAGCGTTTACTTGCGGGCAGCAGTTCTTTAGGTTTTGGCACAATCAGGCTACAGCTGACCAGTCATTTAGGAGCTCCGGTTTATGTCTTCTGTTTTCCCGCAGGCCCAACGCCCGTTTCGGTTGTTGCTTCTGGCGCTGGTGACTGTCTTTCTCAGTGCTTGTGAACTTGAATTTGGTGGCCGGACCCCGGTCGTCAACACGCGCGCACCGGTTCCCGTGGCCTTGCTGATCCCGTTTGGATCAGAGGAATCCAACAACGACATTCTGGCGACAAGCCTGCAGAACGCAGCCCAGCTTGCGGTCAGCGACCTTGGCGAGGTCAAGATCGACCTCAGGGTCTATCCGACAGCTGGCAGCCCGGATGCGGCGGCTGAGGCGGCAACAAAAGCTGCCAACGAGGGGGCAAAAATCATTCTTGGCCCGGTATTTGCAGATGCCGCCAATGCCGCCGGTGCTGCTGTCTCTTCACGCGGGTTGAGCGTTCTGAGTTTCTCCAACAACACGGAAGTCGCAGGCGGTAATATTTTCATTCTGGGGCATACATTTGAGAATACCGCAGACCGGCTGGTACGGTATGCCGCAAGCAAAGGGTTGGGAAATGTTCTGGTCGTGCACGCCAACAACCTGACCGGGCAGGTCGGGCGCAAGGCGGTTGAGCGGGCAGCCGCAAATTCCGGTTCGGAATTTACCGGCTCTGCTTCCTATGAGTTCTCGCAACAGGGTGTGATTTCCGCTGTACGCGACATTTCCAAGCAGGTGCGTGACACCAATACCAACACCATCGTCTTTGCCTCCGATACGGCCGGGGCCCTGCCGATTCTGGCACAATTGCTGCCGGAAAACGGTGTCGACCCGAAGGAGGTCAAGTTCATGGGGCTGACGCGCTGGGATATTCCAACCCAGACACTGTCGCTGACCGGGCTGCAGGGTGGGTGGTTTGCCCTGCCCGACCCATCGCTTTCGGGCAGTTTTCGTGATCGGTATCTGCAGGCTTACGGGCAGCAACCGCATCCGCTGGCGGGAATCGCCTATGACGGAATTGCCGCCATCGGCGCGTTGGTGTCCAGCGGCAAATCGGATGCGCTCAGCCGCGAGAACCTGACACAGAGGTCAGGCTTTGCCGGGGTAAACGGCGTTTTCCGCCTGTTGCCGGACGGCACGAATGAACGGGCGATGGCGGTTGTGGAGATTGAAGACAATCAGGTGAAAGTTATTGACCCTGCCCCAAGAAGCTTTGGCGCAGCCGGCCTCTGATCAACAGGGGGGCGCAGAATTGGGCCAGAACGAAAGTGGGCTGATCTGTCCGCCCGATATCATTTTTGACACCAATTCGATCAGCGCGGCCATTGATGAGGCACTTGCCGGTGAGACTGATG
Source organism: uncultured Rhodobacter sp. (assembly GCA_964567685.1). Classification (GTDB taxonomy): domain Bacteria; phylum Pseudomonadota; class Alphaproteobacteria; order Rhodobacterales; family Rhodobacteraceae; genus UBA5972. Next base: position 59,424 of record CAZMNO010000009.1, read on the forward strand.
AACGTGAGATGCGCGCACGCGCGGTCGAGCATCTCTCGCTTGCTTACAAGACGGGATTTCAGCGGATCAGTGACGCCTATAAAGCGGCCCCACGTCAGACCAGGCAAGTCACCCGCTCTTATTCCTGGCTGACCGATTGCCTGGTCAAAGAGGTCTTGCGCATCGCAACCCGGCATATCCACCCATTGCCCAACCCAACCAGATCAGACCGGCTGACTATCCTTGCGGTTGGCGGGTACGGCCGGGGGGAAATGGCGCCGTTTTCAGATATTGATCTCTTGTTTCTTGTTCCGCACAGGCGAACCAAGCGGGCAGAAACCGTGGTTGAGTCGATGCTCTATATCTTCTGGGATCTGCGTCTGAAGATTGGGCATGCCACGCGCACCACACCTGAATGTCTGAAGCTGGGAAAGGACGACTACACGATCCGCACGGCGCTGCTGGAGGGGCGGTTTCTTGACGGTGACAAAGACCTTGCGGATGAGCTTGACCGCAGGCTGTGGGCCGATCTGTTCCGTGATACGGGGGCCGAGTTTGTCGAGGCCAAACTCTTGGAACGCGGCGAGCGGCACAAAAGGCAGGGCGGTCAGCGTTATATGGTTGAACCGAATGTGAAAGAGGGCAAAGGCGGCCTGCGCGATCTGCAGTCTTCGTTCTGGATCGCGAAATATCTGCACCAGGTCCAGCGCCCACGAGAATTCGTTCAACTCGGCATGTTCACCCAGGCCGAGTTCGATATTTTTGCTGAGGCCGATAATTTTCTGTGGACTGTGCGCTGCCATATGCACCTGATCGCTGGCCGCGCGCAGGAGCATCTTACCTTTGACACCCAGGTCGGCGTTGCCGCAGCACTTGGCTATAAAGACGAAGGCGGGCGGCGCGCGGTTGAGCATTTCATGCAGGATTATTTCCGCTACGCGACACAGGTTGGCGAGCTGACCCGTGTTTTCCTGACCGGGCTTGAGGCCCGGCATGTCAAACGACAGCCGCGTATGGGCGAGTTCCTGTCAAGCGCCGGACGGCGCCTCAGAACCCGGATCTCGGCCGGGTTCAAGATCGATCAGGGCCGGTTGACCGTTACGGACGAAGCGCGGTTTCTGTCTGATCCTTTGAACCTGTTGCGCGTCTTTGAAGAGGGGTTGCGCACACGCTATCTGATCCATCCGGATGTCATGCGTCTGATCGCGGCCAATCTTGACAAGATCGACCAGAACATGCGCGACAACCCCGAGGCCAACCGCATCTTTCTGGACATGCTCCTGGATCACGGCAATCCTGAGCGTGGCCTCAGGCGGATGAACGAACTGGGGGTTCTGGGGGCCTTCATTCCAGAGTTTCAGCCGATCGTGGCGATGATGCAGTTCAACATGTATCACCACTACACGGTGGATGAGCACACGATTCAGTGCATCTCGATCCTCAGCCAGATCGAACATGGTGAACTGGTTGAAGATCTGCCTGTTGCCTCGGGTATTCTGGAACGCGGGGTCAATCGAAAGGTGTTGTTTGTGGCCTTGTTGCTGCACGATATCGGTAAGGGCCGGGACGAGGATCACTCGGTTCTGGGTGCCCGCATCGCCAAGGATCTGTGCCCGCGGCTCGGGCTTGAACCGGCTGAATGCGAGGCCGTTCAGTGGCTGGTGCGCAACCATTTGCTGATGTCCGATGTTGCCCAGAAACGCGACCTGAGTGATCCACGTACGGTGCGTGATTTCGCCCGCTTTGTTGGCAGTCGCACCCGGTTGAAACTGATGACGGTTCTGACGGTTTGCGATATTCGCGGTGTCGGTCCGGGGACGTGGAACAACTGGAAGGCCCAGTTGTTGCGCGATCTTTACCACGCCACCAGGTCTGCCCTGACCACGGGTATCGATGAAGAAGCGCAGACAAGACGGGTTGATGAGGCGCGTGAGGCGCTGGTTGCCGCCTTGGAAAACTGGGACAAAGCGGCACTGGAAACTGAGCTTGGGCGGCACTACGACCCCTATTGGCAGGGGCTTGATACAGAAACACAGGTGATTTTCGCCCATCTTCTGAAACAGATCGGTGATGATATCGTCAAATCCGATTTCAAGCCGGACCCTGACCGTGATGCCACCCGCGCCTGTTTCGTTTTGCCCGATCATCCGGGGATATTCTCGCGTCTTTCCGGTGCGCTGGCACTGGTCGGGGCGAATGTGGTCGATGCGCGGACCTATACATCATCGGATGGCTACGCGACTTCGGTTTTCTGGATTCAGGACGCCAATGGAAAACCCTACGAGCAATCGAGGCTGAGACGTCTGAGCGCGATGGTCAGTAAGGCGCTGAAAGGCGAGGTCGTCGCCCGCGATGCACTGAAGGACCGCGACAAGTTCAAGAAACGCGAACGCGATTTCATTGTTCCGACCGAGATCACTTTTGATAATGAAGGTTCCGAGATTTACACGATTATCGAGGTCGATACCCGTGATCGACCGGGATTGCTTTATGATCTCACCCGCACGATTTCGACGAACAACTTCTATATCGCTTCGGCGGTCATTGCGACATACGGGGTGCAGGCGGTGGATGTCTTTTACGTCAAAGACATGTTCGGGCTGAAAATTCACAGCGAGAACAAACGCGAGGCGCTGAAGCAGAAACTGCTGGATGCAATTGAGCGCGGCACCGAAGGGGCGATGGCATGACGCGGCCTATTCGCCTGATCGCAGCCTTCTTCACCGTTGGTGGCTGGACGCTGATCAGCCGCGTGACCGGTTTTGCCCGTGATATCATGATCGCGGCCTTTCTGGGGGCCGGCCCGGTGGCCGAAGCCTTTCTGATCGCCTTTTCACTGCCCAACATGTTTCGCCGGTTCTTTGCCGAAGGGGCCTTCAACATGGCCTTCGTGCCGATGTTTTCCAAGAAACTGGAAAGCGGTGACAACGCCGAGGATTTTGCCCGCGATGCCCTCTCGGGCCTGATGTTCATCCTGGTCGTTCTGACCCTGCTGGCGCAGCTATTCATGCCGTGGCTGGTTTTGGCGATGGCCAGCGGGTTTCACGGTGATACGCGGTTTGATCTGGCTGTGGAGTACGGGCGGATTGCATTTCCCTATATTCTGTTCATTTCAATCGCAGCACTTATCAGTGGGGCTTTGAATGCGATGGGGCGGTTTTGGGTGGCCGCGGCTGCACCGGTTGCGCTGAATATTCTTTTCATTGGTTCGCTAACGCTGGCGTGGTTTTTGCAGTGGGATTTTGGCTGCACGCTGGTCTGGGCTGTTCCGGTTGCTGGCTTCACACAGCTCTATCTGGTCTGGCTGGCGGCAAGGCGTGCCGGGCTTTCGCTTTGGCCACGAATGCCACGCATGACACCGGAACTGAAGCGGCTCGCCGTGATCGCCGCCCCGGCGGCCTTGGCAGGTGGTGTGGTGCAGATAAACCTGCTGGTCGGAAGGCAGGTGGCCAGCTTTTTTGACGGGGCGATTGCCTGGCTCAACTATGCGGACCGGCTTTATCAGCTTCCACTGGGTGTGGTCGGCATTGCCATCGGTGTCGTCCTGCTGCCCGATCTTTCACGCAAACTGCAAGCCGGCGACGCGGCGGGGGGGCGCAATGCCGTCAATCGGGCTGCCGAGTTTTCGCTTGCGCTGACTTTGCCTGCCTCGGTTGCGCTGATCGTGGTGCCGCTTCCGCTGACCTCGGTTCTGTTCATGCGCGGGGCGTTTGATGCCAATGACGCAGCGATGACCGCACAGGCGCTGGCGATTTACGGGGCCGGGCTGCCGGCCTTTGTGCTGCAAAAGGTGCTGCAACCGCTCTATTTCGCCCGTGCCGATACCAAAACCCCGTTTTATTTTGCGCTGGTGGCGATGGTCGTCAATGCCGCTTTGGCAATAGGATTGTCCGGTGTGTTCGGATTTCTCGCCCCTGCCATCGGCACCACGCTGGCAGGCTGGGCGATGGTGCTATTGCTGTGGCGCGGTTCGCGTTCGATGGGGGATGCGGCTGGGATCGATGCGCGGTTGAAGCGGGTCGGGCCGAGAATTCTTGCAGCGTCAGCCGTGATGGCCGCCACGCTGTGGTTGTTGGCGGGGTGGCTGGAACCGCAATTCGCAGCGCCCGGGGTGCGGTATCTGGCACTGTTGATTCTGGTGATCGGCGGCATGGGCGTTTATGGCGTCGCTGCATTAGTTCTGGGGGCGGTTACGCCAGCAGAAATCAAACGCGCGGTGCGACGCGGTTGAACTGGTCATCGGCAAACTGAAACTTCTGCACATCGCCGGATCACACCCATCAATGCCAACGGCCCCAAAGATTGACGTTACGGTTTGGATTGTTTCAAGCATCACAGCGGACCCTGTTCACTGTTGCCACAAAGCCGCGTATCAACGGGCCGTGGTGCGGCGAGCAGGCGGAAGTGACTGCCACTTTATCCCGGCAAAGCCTGCGCAACGCAAATACGTTGCACCTTCCTCTGCCAATCGCCGTGCCGGGGGACGGCCCGGCGATGCGCGGCGGGCTTGCGCCCTTGGTTCCGCGCGGGTTGCTCGATCTTTGGTGAAAGTTAACGCACCGGAGTTTTGTTACGGGTAACAAAGCTATCTGCGGCGGCGCACCTGATTGAGCCATTGCAGGATGCGCTGGTTGCCGCCGGGTGCGACGAGAAAGGACACCAGAAAGCCGGTCATAAAACCTGCGATGTCAGCAACCCAGTCATTGCCACCGCCGAACACCAGTTTGAAAAACAGCTGGATGGCCAGAAGCGCTGCGATCAGTGAAAACGCCCGTATCTGGTTGCTGCCTTCCACCTTAGCCCGCACCCATAACATGAAGGTCAATGCCCCGATCAGCCCGTAAACTGCGGGGTAGGCCCCAAAAAGCGGTGCTTCCCCGGTCAGAAAGACTGAATAGGCTACCGCCCCGAATATCGTGCTGAGAAGAACAACCAGCACGAAAGCGAGGGACGAAAAGACCTCGGCAACCATTTTGCCGATGGCCAGCATGAAGACGATTGTGAACGCCGCATGGGTGAAATTGCCGTGGATCAGCGGATAGGTCACGAAACGGATTACAAGTTCGAACGGGATGCTCCGGTTCTCAATGATCCAGCCTAGCACGCCGTCGAAATAGCCATAGGTGCGGATCGCCTCCAGGCGCCAGCCGCTGGCCTCCGGACCGCCCAGAAAGCCTCTTTCAGCCCCCTGCATCATCAACTCGACCGCAGCGATTGCCACACAGGCAAGGATCACCACCGGCGGCAGTGGGTTGAACGGTGGGGCGTTGTGATCGTCTTCATACATGGGCGTGTTTTTCCGTGGTTGACGGGCTTTGGGGGGCAAGCGATAAGGCACGCCAATCTTTTAGTCCAGACAGGAGAGCCTCATGACCGAGGTTGCCCGCACCGATGGCACCAGCAACCCGGGCTTCAGCCCGCGGGTCTTTTCCGGCATCCAGCCCACCGGCAACCTGACGCTTGGGAATTACCTTGGCGCGGTGAAGCGGTTTGTGGAAATGCAGGAAAGTGGCATTGAGACCATCTATTGCATGGTTGATCTGCACGCGATCACCACCTGGCAGGACCCGGCGGACCTCAGGCGGGCGACGCGCGAGCTTGCCGCAGGGTTCATCGCTTCGGGGCTGGATCCGAAGAAATCGATATTATTCAACCAGAGCCAGGTTCCGGCCCATGCCGAGCTTGGCTGGGTGTTCAATTGTGTGGCGCGCATGGGCTGGCTCAACCGGATGACCCAGTTCAAGGACAAGGCCGGGAAGAACCGGGAAAACGCCTCGGTCGGTCTTTTTGCCTATCCCAGTCTGATGGCGGCGGATATTCTGATCTATCACACCACGCACGTACCGGTGGGTGAGGATCAGAAGCAGCATCTGGAACTGACCCGTGATATCGCCATGAAGTTCAACAATGATTTCGGCGTTGATTTCTTTCCCATCACCGAACCGGTGATCGAAGGCGTTGCCACGCGTGTTATGAGCCTGCGTGATGGCACAAAGAAAATGTCGAAATCTGACCCGTCCGACATGAGCCGGATCAATCTGACGGATGACGCTGACACGATTGCCAAAAAGATCCGCAAGGCGAAAACCGATCCTGAGCCCCTGCCCGACACCCTTGAGGGGCTGAAAGACCGGCCCGAGGCGCGTAATCTGATCAATATCTATTCCGGTCTTTCGGGTGAGAGCGCCGAAAAGGTCATTGCCGATCACGCTGGCGCGCAGTTTGGCCAGTTCAAACCCGAGCTGGCAGACCTGGCGGTGGCCAAGCTGGCACCGATCTCGGCCGAAATGGCACGGTTGATGAATGAACCTGACGAGATCGACCGCATTCTGGGCGATGGCGCGGATCGGGCGGCGGCGATTGCTGAGCCGATTCTGGCAAAAACCTATGATATTGTCGGCATGGTGCGGTCTCGACAGCGCTGATTTGGCGGGACAGGCCAGAGGTTCAGGGATCCTGACCGGAGGCACTGGACCTTCCCTGAGCGCAGTGATTAGATGCGCGTCAGTTGAAAGGGATCGCAATGGCCGCTGGTAAGAACATCCACACATATTTCGAAGGCACCTGGCATAAGGGCAATGTCCCGATTATGCGGGCGGCAGATCACGGCGCGTGGCTGGGTTCGACCGTTTTTGACGGGGCGCGTTATTTTGAGGGGATGTCCCCTGATCTGAACGCGCATTGCCAGAGGGTCAACCGGTCTGCCGAATCCCTGGGCATCAATGCCACGCTGAGTGCTGAAGAGATCGAGGCGATTGTGCTGGAAGGGCTGAAACTTTTCCCCAAAGACACAGCTGTCTATATCCGCCCGATGTATTGGGGCATTGACAGTGGGCTTGCAGGTATCGTGCCCTCGACCGAGGAAACCGGGTTCTGCGTTTGCCTGGAAGAGATTCCGATGGCCGGGGCCAGCGCCTCGGCAACCCTGACAACCACGCAATATCACCGCCCGATGCTGAGCGACGCCGTCGTCAATGCAAAAGCGGGCTGCCTTTATCCGAATAACGCCCGCATGCTGCGCGAAGCACAGGCCAAGGGGTTTTCCAACGCGTTGGTTGCGGATGCTCTTGGCAATGTCGCCGAAAGCGCCTCGGCCAATGTGTTTATGGCGCGGGATGATGAAATATTCACACCAGTTGCCAACGGCACTTTCCTTGCCGGCATCACCCGGGCGCGGCACATCAAGCTTTTGCGTGGAGCTGGCAAGACAGTCCACGAAACGGTGCTGAGCTTTGATGATTTCCGTCAGGCTGACGAGATTTTCCTGTCGGGCAACATGTCCAAAGTCACTGCAGTAACCGCGTTTGACGAGGTGAATTACCAGTTGGGGCCGATCACAAGACTGGCGCGCGAGCTTTATTGGGACTGGGCGCATTCACTGGACTCTTAGGTTCTGCACAGCAGGCTCATCATGTCGCAAGGCCAAGCCATTGCTTGCGTCGCTGGCTCAGTTGAGCAATGCTTTGAACTGCCCAATTCGAAAGGACTCCCATGCGCAAGTTTCTGGTTGTTATGGACAGCTCGACCGAATGCCTCAACGCGATGCGGTTTGCGGCGCTGCGGGCGGCAAATACCGGCGGCGGAGTGACGATTCTGGCGGTGATTCCGCCCGAAGAGTTCAACCACTGGATCGGGGTCGCCGATATCATGCGCGAAGAAGCCCGCGAGCGGATCGAAGCACATTTCAACGTGTTTTCAAAACGCATGCGAGAGCGCGAAGGGATTGAGCCGGAACTGGTCATCCGTGAAGGCAAGGCCGAGACTGAGATCGTCAACTATATTCAGGACACACCAGATGTCGGCGTTCTGGTGCTTGGTGCCGGAGTTGGCAAAGAGGGGCCAGGGCCGCTGGTTACCCATTTCCTGCGCTCTTCGGGCACCATGCCCATACCCATTACCATCGTTCCCGGCGCGATGGGCAAGGAAGCGATCATTGCAGTGAGTTGATGCTTGGGTCGGATACTCTGATTCGACCGTAGTTAACTATGTTCCCAAAGTCGCTATGACGCGACTTGCAAAGCGATATCGAAATCGCTTTTGCTGATGGTGCTTTCACGCGCCAGAAAAAGAACCACAGCGACAGGCAAAACCGGTTGCTCCTCCGGGACCACAGGTTCTTTAGAATAATTCTAAAGAACTTGACAAAATTGCTTGGGATCGACATATCACAGGTGCAGTTTCCCAAGGACATGTCATGTTTATCCAAACCGAATCCACGCCAAACCCCGCAACGCTGAAGTTCCTGCCGGGGCAAACGGTTCTGGAGTCTGGCACTGCGGATTATCCTTCTGCCGACAAGGCCGGAAATTCACCGCTCGCCGGGCGGATATTTGCGGTTTCCGGGGTCACCGGGGTGTTCTTTGGCATCGATTTTGTCACGGTCACCAAGGAAGAAGCGCTGGACTGGAACCACCTGAAACCGGCAATTCTTGGCGCCATAATGGAGCATTTCCAGTCGGGCCAACCTGTGATCGAAGGGGTCAATGCACAATCTGGTCATACTGATCATGACGGACCGGACAGCGAGATTGTCAATCAGATCAAGGAATTGCTGGATACACGTGTGCGCCCTGCTGTGGCTCAGGATGGCGGCGATATCACATTCCACGGGTTTGAGCGGGGTGTTGTCTATCTGGCGATGAAGGGGGCCTGTGCGGGTTGTCCATCTTCGACCATGACCCTGAAAATGGGGATCGAGAACCTGCTCAGGCACTATATCCCCGAGGTTACCGAGGTGCGCCCGGTTGCAGCCTGAACCACTGATACTGGCGTTTGATACATCGGCCGCGCATTGCGCGGTCGCTTTGCTTTTGGGCGATGAAGTTCTGGCAGAGCGCTTTGAAGAAATGCAGCGCGGTCAGGCGGAAAACCTGTTTCCGCTGCTTGAGGAAACGCTTGCCGCGGCTGGAAAGTCCTTTGCCGATCTCAGTGCCATCGGCGTTGGTACCGGCCCCGGCAACTTTACCGGCATTCGCCTGTCGGTTGCCGCCGCGCGCGGTCTGGCCCTGTCGTTGGAAATTCCCGCGATTGGTGTGACGCGCTTTGAAGCCCTCGCTGAAGGAGTTGAACGCCCGGTGCTGGCCTGTGTTGATGCAAGACGTGATGAGGCCTATCTTGGTTATCTTGATGACGAAGGCGGGGTGGATTACAGGATTGCGCCCGTCGGCGCGATTCCCGCTGAGTTTAAGGCCAGATCACTTCGTGTCACTGGGTATGGATCGCAAGAAATTGCCGAGTCGCTTGGAGGGGAACCGGTTGTGTCTGACTACGGTCTTGCCGCAGCAATTGCCCGGATTGCTGCGCGGAGCTATCCAGATGCCACCCTGCGCCCGGCACCACTTTATATCCGCAAGGCAGATGCAGCCCCCGCGCGCGAAGTCGCACCGGTCATAATGCCATGAATCCGGTTGAACTGGCGGTTTTGCACGCACGCTGTTTCACCACACCCCGGCCCTGGTCGGAAAATGAATTCCGCGATTTGCTGACCTCAGATCAGGTTTTCCTTTGCAACCGGGCCCACGGATTTCTGATTGGCCGGATTGCCGGACCAGAGGCCGAATTGCTGACACTGGCCGTCGATCCTGATCACAGGCGGCTTGGGACCGGTCGCAGACTTGTCGACGAATTTGAGGAAACGGCCCTTGGCCGGGGTGCCGGGCAGGCCTTTCTGGAAGTATCCAGCATCAATGATCCGGCGATTTCTCTTTATAAGACCATGGGTTATCGTGAAGTTGGGTATCGCAAAGACTATTACTCGCAGGCATCCGGGCAAAAAATTTCGGCCTTGGTGCTGACACGCGATCTTGGTCGAGGCTGAAGCAGATTCCGTAAGGCAACTGTCCTTTGGCATCTTCATTTCTTGAATATTCGGTAAAAAAAACAGTTGACCCTCATTCGGCCCTTCGGTCTTAATTACTCATGGTCATCTGCTGATCTGAGCAATGTGCGCTTTCAGTCTGCGCTGAGCGCCCCCGCTCAATGAACGAATAATCAACGGGAGAGAAAAATGTCCTTTATGAAAGTTATCCTCGGTACAGCCAGCGCACTTGCTGTCACAGCTGTCGCCGCATTTGCCGAGCCGGCAATCATCTTTGATCTTGGCGGCAAGTTCGACAAATCATTCAACGAGGCCGCCTTTAACGGCGCCAAACGCTGGGCTGAAGAAACCGGCGGTACGTTCAAGGAAATCGAACTCAGCTCTGAGGCTCAGCGGGAACAGGCGCTGCGTCGGTTCGCCGAGCAGGGCGCCAACCCGGTGATCACCACCGGCTTTGCCTTTGCCACCCCGGTGGAAGCGGTGGCCAAAGACTATCCGGACACCAAGTTCGTGAACATCGACGGCTGGTTGCCGGAAGTTCCGGCCAACGTGCAGCTGATTGGATTTCAGGAGCATCAGGGCTCTTACCTTGTCGGCATGTTGGCGGCCATGTCGTCGAAATCGGGCACCATCGGCTTTATTGGTGGGATGGACATTCCTCTGATCCGTCACTTTGGCTGTGGCTACGCCCAGGGTGCCAAGGCGGTTAATCCAGACGTCACCATCATCGCCAACATGACAGGCACCACGCCTTCGGCCTGGAATGACCCGGTGAAGGGCGCCGAACTGACCAAGGCGCAAATCGCCCAGGGCGCTGACGTGGTTTATGCTGCTGCAGGCGGGACCGGTGTTGGGGTTCTGCAGACCGCAGCCGATGCAGGTATCTATTCAATCGGCGTCGATTCCAACCAGAACTACCTGCACCCGGGTTCGGTTCTGACCTCAATGCTGAAGCGCGTTGACGTGGCGGTTTACAACTCGATGAAAGCCGGTGCTGACATGGAAACCGGTGGTTTCACCGTACTTGGCCTTGCAGAAGACGGCGTTGGTTATGCGGTTGATGAGCACAATGAATCTCTCCTCAACGCTGATATGATCGCCAAGGTGGAAGATGCCAAAGCCAAGATCATGTCCGGTGATCTTGAGGTTGTTGCCTACTACGCAAACAACAGCTGCCCTGCGCACGACTTCTAAGTTGTCGACAGACTGAAAAACGGGGCCGCGCCGATACTACCGGCGCGGCTCTCTTGCAGAAGTAGGGGTGGATCGCGTGAATGACGTCGCAGCCATTGAGCTAAAGGGAATTTCCAAGGCATTCGGGCCAGTACAGGCCAACAAGGAAATCAGCCTCTCCGTCAAGCCCGGAACCGTGCACGGCATTGTCGGTGAAAACGGGGCGGGGAAATCCACGCTGATGTCCATTCTTTACGGATTTTACAAGGCTGATGCGGGTGACATATTCATCAACGGCAAACCCACCCTGATCCCCGACAGTCAGGCGGCCATTGCAGCCGGGATCGGCATGGTGCACCAGCATTTCAAGCTGGTGGAGAACTTCAGTGTTCTGGAAAACGTGATATTGGGGGCCGAAGATGGTGTCTTGCTGAAGCCCGCGCTGGCCAATGCGCGCTCACATCTGGTGGAACTGGCCCATGAATACGAGTTGGAAGTAGACCCCGATGCAAAGATCGAGGATTTGTCGGTAGGTCATCAGCAAAGGGTGGAGATCCTGAAAGCCCTCTACCGCGAGGCGGATATCCTGATTCTGGACGAACCCACAGGGGTTCTGACCCCAAGCGAGGCGGACCATCTGTTTCGCATTTTGCGCAACCTCAGGGACCAGGGCAAAACCATTATTCTGATCACCCACAAGCTCAGGGAAATCATGGACGCGACCGATACAGTCAGCGTCATGCGTCGAGGCGAGATGACTGCAACGGTTAAAACCGCCGATACCAGCCCACCGGAACTGGCCGAACTGATGGTGGGCCGCAAGGTGCTCCTGCGTGTCGACAAGGCGCCGGCCATACCGGGTGAAACCGTCCTGGAAGTGCGTGATCTGAGGGTTCGGGATGATTTAGGTGTTGAGCGGCTAAAAGGTATTTCCTTTGATGTGAAAGCCGGTGAGATCCTCGGCATTGCGGGGGTGGCGGGCAACGGCCAGTCAGAGCTTCTGGAAGTGCTGGGCGGTTTCGCCTCAGCCTCCGGTGCCATTCGCATCAATGGGGACGAGATTGATCTGACAGGCAAGTTTTCCGACGGTCAGTCGCGGCGCGAGCGCGGCATTTCCCATGTGCCGGAAGACCGCCAGAGGCTGGGCCTGATCATGGACTTCATGGCCTGGGAAAACATGTGCTTTGGTTACCACCACGCGCCGGAATACCAGAAAAGCGCCCTGTTCATGGACAATGAAAAGATCCTTTCAGACACCGAAGGCAAAATGGAACGGTTTGACATCCGCCCTCCAAACCCACGCCTGCCAGCCCAGAATTTTTCCGGCGGCAACCAGCAAAAACTGGTGCTGGCGCGCGAGATTGAGCGCAACCCAGAGGTTTTGCTGGTCGGCCAGCCCACACGCGGCGTGGATATCGGCGCCATTGAATTCATTCACCAGCAGATCGTGGAGTTGCGTGATGCGGGCAAGGCAATCCTGCTTGTCAGTGTCGAACTGGACGAGATCCTGTCGCTGAGCGACCGTGTGGCGGTGATGTTCGACGGCCATATCATGGGCGAGCGGATCACTGCGGAGACAGACGAAAAAGAACTGGGCCTGTTGATGGCCGGCATCAGCGGGGAGGCTGCCTGATGGACAAGATGCCACGCTGGGTCGATATCGGCCTCGTTCCGCTGATCAATATTCTGCTTGCCTTTATCGTGGCGGGGCTGGTGGTGCTGGCCATCGGCGAGAACCCATTCGACATGGTGTATTTTATGCTGAAAGGCGCGCTCGGAACCTCGTCGGGGATAGGATATACACTTTACTATACGACCAATTTTATTTTCACCGGGCTAGCCTTCTCGGTTGCCATGCATGCCAAGCTGTTCAACATCGGCGGCGAAGGTCAGGCGGCGATAGGTGGCGTCGGCGCAGCACTGGTGTTGTTGGCCGTGCCGTGGCCGCACTGGACCATCGCGCTGCCCTTTGCAGTTGTCGGTGCAGCTTTGTTCGGGGCCGGATGGGCGGCGATCCCGGCCTATCTGCAGGCCCGCCGCGGCAGCCATATCGTGATCACCACGATCATGTTTAACTTCATCGGTGCAACCCTTTTGGTTTACTTGCTGAGCGGTGTAATGAAAGCACCAAATCCGCGCGATCCGACCGCCCAGACGCGGTCGTTCGGGGAAGGCGCCAGCCTGCCGACGCTCCATGACATATTGGCACCGTTTGGTATACCTTTTTCAAAATCGGCGCCGGCCAATATCAGCCTGTTTCTGGCCCTTTTGGCGGCCTATCTGGTCTGGCTTTTGATCTGGCGAACGAGAATAGGTTACCAGATCAGGGCCTTTGGCAACTCGGCCAGCGCATCGGTCTATGCGGGTATCTCGTCCGTCAGAGTCACCATGTACGCAATGCTGATTTCCGGGGGTTTGGCGGGCCTTCTGGCTATTAACGTGGTGATGGGAGAAGCTGAGCGATTGCTTTTGAATTTCACCGAAGGTGCCGGATTCCTAGGTATCGCCGTTGCCCTGATGGGGCGCAACCATCCGTTCGGCATCGTGCTTGCCGCTTTCTTGTTTGGCATTCTGAGCCAAGGAGGATTTGAAGTGCTTAATGAAATGCCGGGCATCAGTCGTGAAATGGTGTTCGTCATACAGGCGCTGATCATCCTGTTTACTGGCGCACTGGTGCATATGACACGCGATCCGATTGAGCGGTTTTTCGTCCGCCGGGCCGCACAGAAACGCAGGGAGGGCTGAGCCATGGACTTTTTGCAGATCATCCTGACATTGGATATGTCGCTGCGCCTGTCGGTCGTCCTGTTGCTGGCCTGTCTGGCCGGTCTGTTTTCGGAACGCTCAGGCGTCGTGGACATTGGTCTGGAGGGCAAGATGCTAATCTCGGCCTTCGTCGCTGCAGCGATAGCGTTTGAAACTGGTTCGGCCTGGGTCGGCGTGCTTGCAGGCTGTGCAGCATCGCTGTTCTTTTCGATGATTCACGGTTTGGCCGCGATCATCTATAGGGGTGACCAGATCATTTCCGGGGTGGCACTGAACTTCTTTGCGTCGGGCCTGACCGTGGTGATCGGCCACGCGATCTATGAAAAGGGGGGCCAGACACCGACATTGTCCGGCGATGCCCGTTTCAGCGAAATCACCCTGCCCTTTGCTGATGCAGTCAGGGATGTGCCCGTGCTGGGTCCGGTCTATTCAGAACTGATATCGGGCCACAACGCGTTGGTCTATCTGGCGCTGGCCATTGTGCCTCTGGTCTGGTGGGTGCTTTACCGATCGCGCTTTGGCCTGCGACTCAGGGCCGTGGGGGAAAACCCGGCCTCGGTCGATACTGCCGGTATTTCGGTAAGCGGCATGCGGTTCCGGGCGCTGATTGTAACCGGTATTCTATGCGGCATGGCGGGGGCGTATCTTTCCACCGCGCAAGCCGCCGGGTTTGGCCGGGAAATGTCGGCTGGTCGCGGATATATTGCCTTGGCGGCGCTGATTTTTTCCAACTGGCGACCGGTTCATGCGATGGGGGCCTGTTTCCTGTTTGGTTTGCTCGAGGCGATCTCGAACCTTTACCCGAATATTGATGTCGGGTTGTTTGTTATCCCTGTGCAGTTCACGCAGGCCCTGCCCTACATCCTGACTGTGGTCATTCTGGCAGGCTTTGTTGGCCGGGCGATTCCGCCAAAAGCGGTGGGCCAACCCTATGTCAAAGAACGCTGAGGCCCTTGCCAGGCAGATTAAGGCCAGCGCCGGACCGGAACCGGTTGAGCTTGGCCTGATTCTGGGTTCGGGGCTTGGGCATCTTGCGGATGAGGTTCAAGGGACGGCAATCGACTATACTGACCTGCCGGGGTTTCCCCATGCAGGGGTGTCGGGCCACAACCCGAAGCTTGTGATCGGTGATCTGGAAGGCGTTCGTGTGGCTGTTTTCGGTGGGCGCGCCCATTATTACGAAAGCGGCCGCGGTGACGCGATGCGGCTTCCCCTGGAAGTTCTTAAGGCGCTGGGGGGGCATAGCCTGATTGCAACCAACGCCGCAGGTTCCCTGCGTCCGGATATCCCGCCGGGGGAACTGATGCTGCTCAGTGATCACATCAATTTTTCCGGTCTGAACCCTTTGATCGGCGAACCCACGGATGCACGTTTCGTTCCGATGACCGATGCGCATGACCCTGATCTGCGCGCCGCTTTGAAAGAGGCGGCCAGGGCAGAAGGCCTGCCGCTGAAAGAAGGCGTTTATGCGTGGTATTCCGGGCCTTCATTTGAAACACCGGCAGAAATCAGCGCCATTGGCATTCTCGGCGGCGATGCGGTCGGTATGTCGACAGTTCCCGAGGTGATCCTGGCACGGTTCCTGGGATTGCGTGTGGCGGCAATTTCCACAATCACCAACATGGCTGCGGGCATGAGTTCGGAAAACATCAGCCATGAACACACCAAGGCGATGGCACCCCTTGGCGCGGTGAAACTGGAGCGAATCCTCAAACGCTTTCTGCGTGATTTGACCTGACCTGAGCCGGTGCTTAAAAGAAGCGGGACAAAGACCGGATTCGCTCCGATTTGTCGCAGCGTTTACCCCTGAACAAAGATATTCGAAGGATGTAATGCAAACTCACTCCACCTCTCGGAATTAGCAATGCAGATCTATCTTCCTATCGCCGAAGTTTCGGTAAACGCCTTCCTTTTGCTTGGCCTTGGGGGCATGGTCGGCATCCTGTCGGGCATGTTTGGCGTTGGCGGCGGATTCCTGATGACGCCGTTGCTGTTTTTCATTGGCATTCCGCCAGCCGTTGCCGTTGCCACAGAAGCCAATCAGATTGTCGCCTCGTCTTTTTCCGGCGTGCTGGCGCATCTGAAACGCAAAACCGTTGATCTCAGAATGGGAACGGTGCTCTTGATCGGCGGGTTGTTCGGTGCGGCCGTCGGGGTGCAGGTCTTCAAGGCGCTGAGGGAAATCGGTCAGGTCGAGCTGCTGGTCACCCTGTGCTACGTCGTCTTTCTGGGCATTATCGGCGGGCTGATGTTCATGGAAAGCCTGCGCGCGATCCGGCGCTCCAAGGGGCCGCATGCCCGCCCGGCACCACGCCGGCAACATAGCTGGGTGCACCGGTTACCATTCAAGGTCAAATTCCGCACATCGGGCCTTTATATCAGCGCCATACCCCCCCTCATGGTGGGTGCCACGGTGGGTGTTCTGGCCGCGATCATGGGGGTTGGCGGTGGTTTCATCATGGTTCCGGCGATGATTTACCTGCTCGGTATGCCGACCAAGGTGGTGATCGGCACCTCGCTTTTTCAGATCATTTTCGTCACCGGATTCACCACGCTGATGCACGCCACGACAAATTACACGGTGGACATGGCGCTGGCGGTCCTGTTGCTGATCGGCGGTGTCGTCGGGGCGCAGATCGGCGCAAGGATCGGAGTCAAGATGAAGGCCGAGCAACTGCGCATATTGCTGGCGCTTCTGGTGCTGGCGGTCTGTAGCAAACTGGCGCTCGATCTTCTGATGCAGCCCAATGAGCTTTATTCGCTTGGCGCGGGAGGGCACGGATGATGCGCTATCTGCTCTTGTTATTCTTGCTTGCCTGGCCTGCCCAGGGCGAAGAGGTGGTGGCCGGGCTCAGTCAGAACCGGGTGTCGATCACGGCAAGTTTCGAAGGTTCTGAAATCCTGATCTTCGGCGCGGTCAAACGCGAGGCCCCGATCCCGCGCGGCGGTGGCCGTCTGGAAGTTGTGATCACCGTTGCCGGGCCTTCGGTACCGATCACGGTTCGGCGCAAGGAAAAGCGCTATGGCATCTGGGTCAATACCGATGCGGTTGAAGTCGACGAGGCCCCGAGCTTTTACAAGGTGGCAACGTCGGGGCGGTTCAGCGATGTCATGCGGGATACCGAGGATTTGCGCCACAAGGTTTCGGTTGCGCGCGCAATCCGCTCAGTGGGGGCACCGATGACAACGCCTGACGCAATGGCTTTTACCGAAGCACTGATACGTGTGCGCAAGCGGGATAAGGTCTATCTGGAGCAGCCGAATACGGTGCTTGTCAACGAACAGACGTTGTTCAGAACCTCCCTGTCACTGCCAGCAAACCTGACCGAGGGCAACTACAAGGCACGCATTTTTCTGACCCGCGATGGTCGGGTTGTCGACAAATATGAGACGGTGATTTACGTCAACAAGGTCGGGCTGGAACGCTGGATATACAATCTCGCGCATCAGAAACCTCTGATTTACGGGCTGTTATCGCTGACCATTGCCATTCTGGCAGGCTGGATTGCCTCGACGATTTTCCGCGTCTTGCGCCTGAATTAGACCTGCGAGCCTCCGGCGGGAGTATTTGCTGAAACAATGAAGGGGTATCGGGTCATCCACGTCCGACAAAGGGCATCTGGGTGGCCATGATCGTCATGAACAGGACGTTTGAACGCAGCGGCAGTTTCGCCATGTTCATCACAGCGTCAGCGACGTGATCAACATCCATCGTAGGGTTTTTGGGAACACCTGGCGGCAGGCTGGCATTGAGCGAACGCACCATTTCGGTGTCGGCATTACCGATATCGATCTGACCGCAGGCAATATCAAATTCCCGCCCATCAAGAGCCAGCGATTTGGTCAGTCCGGTGATCGCATGTTTGGTCGTGGTATAGGCGATCGAGCCGGGGCGCGGCGTGTGGGCCGAGATCGAGCCGTTATTGATGATGCGCCCGCCTTGCGGGGTTTGTGCGCGCATGATCTTGAAAGCTTGCCGCGCGCAGATGAAGCTGCCGGTCAGGTTGACGGCAACGCTGGTGTTCCAGTTCTCAAGGGTGATTTCATCGGGCGTGCCTGCTTGGGCAAACAGACCGGCGTTGTTGAAAAGAACGTCAAGCCTGCCGGTGTCGGCAGCAAATCCGGTAAACGCCGTTTCAATCGCCGCCGCATCGGTGACATCGCAAGGCAGCACATGCGCATTGGGCTGGTCTTTGGCGATACTCTCAAGTGCGTCTTTGCGCCTTGCCACAAGGCCGACCGTCCAGCCGGAGGCCAGAAAATGCTCTGCGGTTGCGCGACCGATTCCTGAGCTGGCACCTGTGATCAGGATTGATGCGGTCATGGCGCTAAAACGCCTGAAAAGTCAGTGTTGTCAGTGAGCGGGCAATTCCCGGGATATCAAGGATCCTGTCGTTGACGAATTTGCCGATATCGTCTTCTGCCGGGATGTAGAGCTTGGCCAGAAGGTCATAGTCACCGCTGGTCGAATACAGCTCAGAGACGATTTCGCGCTCGTAGATCGCATCGGCAACCTCGTAGGTTTTGCCGGGGTTGCAGCGGATTTGAACAAAAACACATTTCATTGGCGATATCCTGATCTGGCGCGTAAGGCGGGATTGCGGCTGATACTATGCCTGCCCGTCACTGGCTTCAAGCGACAGAGTTGCCGGGCGGGCAAGCCTGAGATCGCTGGTGCCAAGTGTGCCTTCGGGTTTGGCCAGCATGTAGCGCGTGACCCAGATCAGCCGGTTTTCAGCACGGGTGATTGCGACATAAGCCAGCCGCTTCCACAAGGGGATACCGGCCTCTTCGCGGCCCGAGCGTGCGGCGGCATAAAGATCGGGCGCAAACACCTGCACTTCCGGCCATTGCGAGCCTTGCGCCTTGTGAATGGTTACGGCCGCCCCGTGCAAAAAGGCCGCCCCCATGCGGGCGGCGGAGGGGATAAAGGGCTCCTCCTGATCGGGGGCTTCGATCTTGATGATGGTGGCGGCACTTACCTGCGGGTCTTCAACCCCCAAAACGAACAGGCGCGAGAAGCCGGGTTTGCGCCCCGTACCCAGAAATATCGCCTGAGCACCTTTGATCAGGCCACGCGCCTCAAGATCGACGCGTTTCTTGCGGTGTTTGAGCGGCAATTCGATACCATCGCAGATTAAGGGCTCCCCCGGCAGTAATTCTGTCGGTGGCGCACCATAGGCGTTTCGGAAGGCGTGGATCAGGCGAATGCGGGTGGTATTGCGCCAGACGAGTACCGGTGAGCGGGCCATCATTGTGGCATCGACCCGTGGGCTTATCTGCACCCTATCGTCACTCTCAGCAGCTTCCCTGACCTTGTCTTCAAAGGCTTCAAAACTCAGCTCTTTGTCGCCCAGCGCATGGGCAAGGTCGAGGATCGGGTTGTCTTTGCGCTGGCGGTGAATGCGGCTGAGATGGGTCTTGCGGCTGGTTTTGATATTGTCGAACGCCATGGCGCCGGACTGGCCGACCGGGGCCAGTTGCGCTGGATCGCCAAAGAGGATCAGGGTCGAAAAAATCTCTTGCAGGTCTTGGAATTGGCGGTCATCCAGCATCGAGCTTTCATCGACAAACCCGATATCAAGCGGATCCTCGCGCCGCGTCCAGCCGAGAATGAAATCAGAGCCTCTGAGGCCCGCGGCGGCAAGAGCCCCGGGGATGGATTTATGGGTGTTGTAAAAGGACTGCGCCCGATCAAGTGCGATGTCGGTCAGGCCCTCGATCTTGGGCCGCTCACCTTTGCCGACCAGCCATTCGGCGATCTTTTCGTATTCCGGATCATAAAGCGGGGTGTAGAGAATGCGGTGAATGGTGGTCGCGGGCACGCTGTGACTGCGCAGAACCGAAGCAGCCTTGTTGGTAGGGGCAAGGATGGCAAGGGTGCGTCTTGTGCGTTGCGAGCGGCCTTCGTAATCGCCCGATATCAGATCGACACCTGCCTCGGTGAGTTCGTTCACCAGATGTGCCAGCAACATGGTTTTGCCTGAACCGGCGCGGCCGAGCACGGCAAACAAGTCGGAAGAACCGCCGCCATCGGGCAGCGTGGTACCGTTCGCCAGGTCGACACCGGCTTTCAGCAGCACCTCTGAAATGCGGTCATAGGCTTCGGCCTGATCTTCGGAAAACTGCATCGGGTGCCCTGATTTTTTTCACAAGCTTAGCTTGGTGTGCCCGGGGTTTCCAGAAAGATCAGGCCGGGACGTGCATTGTGTTGCCACCCCTGAAGGACTGGTTAAACCAATCGGACGATTGCTGCTGAGAGATGCCCGCTTTCTGCAGAAGCACGGCGAGTGGCGCTGCAGCGAAATCCCAGAGGCCGATAGAGATTGCATCAGGGCCCGTTCCTTCGGCACCCAGAACATCTGGTCCCAGCCCAGCAATTTGTAGATACGGATCATTCTTGCATCAAATACCCCGACTGCGTGCGCCAGATGGAACCGGCGGCCAAGCTCGGCCCCGGCAAGCATAAGCTGGGCCGATATTCGGGTGGATTTTTCTGCATTGGGCGAAATGCAAAACCGCGTCACCTCCCAGATCAGGGGGCTGGTGATTGTCACGCCGCCGGTCAGATGGCCGAAATGATCGTTGACCATGACCGGCCCTGTGGTTGGCAGGAACCGCATCGATCCGCCGTGGCCGCCGTCAGCCTGTTGCCAGATCACATAAAGCGGGTTCTCTTTGTCATACGCGTCGGTTTCAAATCCGTTTTCATCAACCAAAACATCCCAGTTTAGCCGCCCAGCAAACTGGTCTGCGCGGTCACGAAACATGCCTTCCCTCAAAAGCGGAGCCGCTGCGAGTTGATCGGCGTAGAGATAGCGGATCATTGAAAATACCTTTGTGCTGAAATGCACAAGGGCGTAGGCAATTCGGTTTAAGGAGTTCCAAACGGGCGGCAGTAAAATTATCCGGCAACGGGGTCAGACGATGATTTTGCCGCGCGCCATGGCCAGCGCCACGGCATGGGTGGTGTTGGCCGCCCCGAGCTTGAAACGGGCGCTTTCGATATAGACCCGAAGCGTGTGTTCGGAGATTGACAGGGTATCGGCCGACTGCGCCCGACTGTTGCCCATACCAAGTAGCGTGAGCGCATCCAGTTCGCGTGGCGAGAGGTTCTGATCGTCCATCTTGTCCGTACCGCGCTCGATCTCAAGCGCTTTCTGGTTCAGATAATGGGCGATCAGCAGAAGATCCTGCACGTTTTCGCCGGTAAACTTCGCCCATTCCTCGTCTGAACAGCGATGGTTGGCCGTGAACAGGGCAAACTGCCCGTTCGGCCCCCGGATCGGAATCGAAAATCCCTGATTGCCAACCCCGGCATCGGATGCCTCCAACAGAAAAGATCTGGCTGCTTTCCCGGACCAGTCGAGCCGCTTCCAGTCAACCGGATGGAAGCGTTGATAACAGCCGAGCACGACCGGATCGATCCGGCCATAATCCTGTTCCAGATAGTGATCGACCCAGTCCAGAGAATATGTCAGTGCGGCATAGGGTTCACCGGCGCTGTTGATTGAGTGATAGATGAAGTGTTCGATCTGATAGAGTGATTTCAATCCCTCAACGAGGTGTTGGAAATCATCAAATGTTGTCACCTGCTGTAAGCGTTCCAGGAACGCGATCATTTTGTTTTGCATACCCTTTGGCCGTGACCAGAGTGGGATCATTCAGCTTCAGTTCCGCCGCAGCAACGAGGATGGAATCGTCAAGTTGTTCAGCCAGGGCCATCAGGCCGTTTTGCCGAGCAAAGTTTTTTAGGTCAGTAAGAACATCAATCATCCATTCCTGCGACATGGGTAGCCTCTGTGTGTTTGGTTAACAAAAGATTAACACAATCTTAGCACGAGTAAGTGTTGCAGGAAATTCGCAGATATACACTCCCCAGAAATGGTGAGGTGTCTCTGTATACTCTGTTGATTTAAAAGGCAAACGCACGCGTTGGTTGCGCGTGCATTTCTGTATTCGTGCCCTTTTCAGTATTGTTTCCAAACTGGAAACAAACGGTTTCAGGGAAAAATCACATCTCCCGACTCGCCTCAAGCGTGTCTTCAAACGTCCGCAAACCGGTCAAAGGCGCACTCACCAGAACCGCCATATTCCCCGGTTTATGCTCGTTATTGCGCATTTTCACATGCGCATCGGGGATCTGCTCCCACGGGAAAACCTCGGACATGCAGGGGTCGAGCCGCCTTTCCAGCATCAACTGGTTGGCCGAGGCCGCCTGTTTGAGATTGGCAAAGTGGCTGCCCTGAACACGCTTCTGGTGCATCCAGACATAACGTGCATCCATGGTCAGGTTGTATCCGGTGGTACCGGCACAGATCACCACCATACCGCCTTTTTTGCAGACGAAGGTGGAGACAGGGAACGTCGCCTCGCCGGGGTGTTCAAACACCATGTCGACGTTGTTGCCCTTGCCCGTTGTTTCCCAGATCGCCTTGCCGAATTTGCGCACCTCGCCGAACCATTCCTTGTATTCCTGCGTGTTCACTTTCGGCAATTGGCCCCAGCAATTGAAATCCTTTCGGTTGATCACGCCCTTGGCGCCCAGTGACAGTACGAAATCGCGCTTGTCCTCGTCGGAAATCACCCCGATGGCGTTGGCGCCTGCCGTGTTGATCAGCTGGATCGCAAAGGAACCAAGGCCGCCAGATGCGCCCCAGACCAGAACGTTCTGACCGGGTTTCAGAGTGTGCGGGCGATGGCCAAACAACATGCGATAGGCTGTTGCGAGTGTCAGCGTGTAACAGGCGGCCTCTTCCCAGGTCAAATGACGGGGGCGGTGCATAAGCTGCTGCGCCTGCACGCGGGTGAACTGGGCGAAAGAGCCGTCCGGGGTTTCATAGCCCCAGATCCTTTGGCTGTCGGAAAACATCGGGTCACCACCGTTGCATTCCTCGTCATCGCCATCATCCTGATTGCAATGGACAACAACTTCGTCACCGACCTTCCAGCGCTTCACCTTGTCGCCAATCGCCCAGATTATCCCCGATGCGTCGGAACCGGCGACATGGTAATCGGCCTTGTGCACATCAAAGGGCGAGATCGGAATTCCCAGACCGGCCCAGACACCGTTATAATTGACACCAGCGGCCATGACGAAGATCAGCACCTCGTGGCTGTCAAGCGCAGGGGTATCCACGACTTCGACCTGAAACGATTTGTCAGGCTCGCCGTGCCGGTCGCGACGGATCGCCCAGGCATACATCTTCTTTGGGACGTAACCGAGCGGTGGGATTTCCCCCACTTCATAAAGATCCTTTTCCGGCGCGTCGTAGGGCGCGATTTCGGTCATCTCATCCAAGGGGGCCATATTTCTGTCTCCGTGCAGCGATTCTGCGGCGCAGCATGCTGCAGCGCAGAATCGAGGTCAAGTCTGTTTGGATGCTGTCTGTCATTTATCTCAGCAGAGGGCAAGAGCAACATCGCGCCGAAAGGTGGCTGGTTTGCGTAACAATCGCTTGTTTATTGATGCGGTGTGGTAATTTAGTTGCGCAACCTTCTAATTCGGGGCTCGCAGATGGGCAATGGAGGCCGCATAATACTCAATCAGGCCAAAATCGTCCGCCTGAACCGAGACCAAACCGTCATCTTCCACGAGCATGTGGCGTGATTGCAGAATGCGCAGGCCAACATCGATGGCATAATCTTCGTCCCGATGCGGCAGGTGAACATAGGCATCTCGGTCATAAAACTCGGTCAGAAGACTGTGACAACGCGCCTTGATCTCAAGCCGGCTGAGGGGTTCACCGGCTTCGGCCAGCACGGTCGACACCAGGGGGACCGGCAGAACCGGGATCACCTTTTCGACCTGCTCCATCAGGTGAATCCCCAAACTTTCGGTGGCACTGCCGCTGAGCGGGGTATCGGCGTTTTTGCTGAACGCCTTGAGCGACATCGGCTTGCCGAAACTGACACAGGCATAGCCATAACGATAATAGCGCTTGGTGATCCTGAGCCAGATCTGCCGCCAGATGAAGCCGAGGAAAACCGAAACGTGAAAATCAAAATGCCGCGCGCCATCCGGATCGACCTTGGTCAGAACGCGGTCTTCCAGAACCCGGTCATAGTTAAGACCGACCGGCACAAAGACCACATCGCGTGGCCCTTTGGGATCGAACCCCTCAACAATATAGGAAAGCAGGCCTAGCTTGGCCTTGCGAGGCCGCCCGTCAAGGCTGAGCCCGCCTTCCGGGAAGATCGCCTGAGTCACCCCGCCTTCGGTCGCCATTTGCACATAGCGTGAAAGCACCCGGCGATAGAGCGGATTGCGCGACTTGCGGCGAATGAAATAAGCCCCGAGTGAGCGGATCAATTGCTGCAAAGGCCAGACCCGCGCCCATTCACCAACGGCATAAGAGAGGGCGGAACGCTCGGCGGCCAGATAGGTGACGAGAACGTAATCCATGTTCGAGCGGTGGTTCATCACAAAGACGACGGTCGCCGCCGGATCAACCTCTTTTAACGCCTTGTCATCCATGAACCCGATGCGCACCCGGTAAAGCGCCTGCGAGATGAATCGCGAGATGCGGATGGCCAGCCCGTAATAGGCAAACACCGAAAACCACGGCACGATCTCGCGCGCATAGTGGCGCACCTTTTCGGCCACCACCTCGCGCGGCATGTTTTCGGTTTTGGCGTGTTCGGTCACGGCTTCCATGATCTTTGGATCATGGATCAGCCGGTCTATCATGATTTTGCGTTGGGTCAGTTTGAACGGCTGAATCTGCAATTCCAGATGCTCATTCAGACGTGCGATTGCCCGGTTGAAGCGACGCCTGAGATACCAGCGGACCGAGGGCATCAAAAGCCGGTCGAGAAACGCGATCCCTGCAAAGGCGACAAGAAGAAAAACCACCCAAAACGGGATTTGCACCAGCTCGAACATATGGCTCAGGTTACAGTAAATGGGGTGATGGTCCAGCAAACTGTTGTGCATCCCCCCTTGCAGTCTATGCTGCGCTGCGGCAAAATGCGCGGCGACACGAAATTGCGCGAGTCGGTTTGACCGTGTAATTTTGTTGCCGAACAAATTCGACCCAATCAAAAGGGCCCGCCTGATGACCGAGACCAAAACCCGCCCCTGGCTGTTTCGCACCTATGCCGGGCATTCGACGGCCAAAGCCTCGAACGCGCTTTACCGCAGCAATCTCGCCAAGGGGCAGACCGGCCTTTCGGTGGCTTTCGATCTGCCGACGCAAACGGGGTATGACAGCGATCATGTGCTGGCACGCGGCGAGGTTGGCAAGGTCGGCGTGCCGGTGGCGCATCTTGGCGACATGCGGGCGTTGTTTGACAATATCCCGCTTGAGCAGATGAACACCTCGATGACCATCAACGCCACGGCCCCCTGGTTACTGGCGCTTTACATCGCGGTGGCCGAGGAACAGGGTGCCGATATCAGCAAACTGCAGGGCACGGTTCAAAACGATATCATCAAGGAATATCTTTCCCGCGGCACCTATGTCTGCCCGCCCAAGCCCAGCCTGCGGCTGATCACCGATATCGCCGCCTATACCTATCAGAACGTGCCGAAATGGAACCCGATGAACGTGTGTTCCTATCACTTGCAGGAGGCCGGTGCGACACCCGAACAGGAACTGGCCTTTGCACTGGCAACGGCCACGGCGGTGCTGGATGATGTGAAGGGCAAGGTAACAGCCGAGGATTTTCCCAATGTCGTCGGGCGGATCTCGTTCTTCGTCAACGCCGGTATCCGCTTCGTCACCGAAATGTGCAAGATGCGTGCCTTTGTCGATCTGTGGGATGAGATCTGCGAACAGCGCTACGGTGTGGCGGATGCAAAAATGCGCCGCTTCCGCTATGGCGTGCAGGTGAACTCGCTTGGCCTGACCGAGCAGCAGCCGGAAAACAACGTCTACCGTATTTTGCTGGAAATGCTGGCAGTGACGTTATCCAAGAAAGCCCGTGCCCGCGCGGTGCAGTTGCCTGCGTGGAACGAAGCCCTTGGCCTGCCGCGCCCCTGGGATCAGCAATGGAGCCTGCGGATGCAGCAAATTCTGGCCTATGAAACCGATCTGCTTGAATATGACGATCTGTTTGATGAAAACCCGGCGGTTGATCGCAAGGTTAACGCACTGAAGGACGGCGCGCGCGAGGAACTGGCCCAGATCGATGCGATGGGCGGCGCGGTCGCAGCGATTGAATACATGAAAAGCCGTCTGGTTGACAGCAACGCCGCACGCCTTGGCCGCATCGAGGCGGGGGAGACTACTGTCATCGGCGTGAACCGCTTCACCGAAGGTGCTGACAGCCCGCTGACCGGCGGTGATGGCAGCATCATGGTGGTTGATCCGGCCTCTGAGGCGGATCAGATCGATAGGCTGACGGCTTGGCGTGGTACGCGCGATCAGGCCGAAGTGAATGCCGCCCTTGCTGCCTTGCGACAAGCGGCCAAAGACGGCTCGAACATCATGCCGCCATCCATTGCTGCCGCCCGTGCCGGTGCCACGACCGGTGAATGGGGCGAAGTGATGCGGTCGGTCTTCGGCGAATACCGCGCCCCGACCGGTGTTTCAAAATCGATCAGCAACCAGACAGACGGGCTTGACCCGATCCGCGAGGCGGTTGACGCGGTCTCCGCCAAGCTGGGTCGGCGATTGAAATTCCTTGTCGGCAAGCCGGGGCTTGACGGCCATTCCAACGGGGCTGAACAGATCGCCGTGCGCGCACGCGATTGCGGCATGGACATCACCTATGAAGGCATCCGCCTGACGCCTGAGCAGATCGTCAATGCTGCGCTGGAAGAACAGGCCAATATCGTCGGTCTGTCGATCCTTTCCGGTTCGCATATGCCGCTGATCAAAGAGGTGATGGAGCGCATGGCCGAGGCCGGTCTTGCCGACACGCCCGTGGTCGTCGGCGGTATCATTCCGGATGAGGACGCCGACACGCTGCGCGGCTTTGGCGTGGCCAAGGTCTACACGCCCAAGGATTTTGAGCTGAACCGGATCATGATGGATATCGTCACGCTGGTTGACGGTGAAGCGCTGGCGGCGGAGTAACGCGCGAAAGAACGCTTCGTCAATCTGAAAGATCGATATCGACCACGACCGGGGTGTGGTCGCTCAACCCGTTGCCGCACCAGTCTTCAAATTCACCGATCGCAAAATGCGATACCGTAGTGGCCCGGGCTTTGGGCACGAACACATAGTCGATGTGATAAGTCGGCCCGTCTTTCTTGCGGTCGCGCCAGTAAAGCGTGGGCGAAAGCTCCTGCCCGGGCCGCTCGCCGGTCTGATGGTGGTAAACGCTGACAAGATCAAGGGCATCAAGCAGTCTGAGCATGGTGTCGAAATTGATCTGCCAACCCGGCCTGTCCCAGATCGTGTTGTTGTTCAGATCACCGGCAATGAGCGTTTGCCCTGAGGTCAGGAAATCGCGGTATTTGCCAAGTGATCTGCGCAAAGGGCCTGATTGTCTTTTGCGGGTGATCCCGGCGCTGGCGTTTTGTGCCCAGACGGCCAGCAGATTGAAGTTTTGCGGACCGCTGACGTGAATTGGTGCGATGAATCGCAGCGTTGGGAAATAGGGCTCAGACCGGCGCACCCGGTATCCGTTGAAGGCCATCACGGCCAACCCCTTGTTGGGGTTGTCGCCGATCCACAGGCAGTTTTCGTCACTGACCCCCACAAGGCCTCGGCCGGTCAACACGTCGGGTGACGCGCATTCCGATATGACGGCGATGTCCGGCTGAAGCTGCCGCAAAGCCTCTGCTTTGCGGTGAAAGGCCATGTTGCAGTTCCAGGCTACGATCCGCATGTTTGGCCTCCGGGGCGCTTTGGCACATGAAACCGATGATGAAAGAGGGTGTTCAACTTGTCACCACGCTGAAACGGGATTGTCCTGCGATGGTTTCACAAGAGCCAGTTCGTTTCAATCGGCATCAGGAATCCGGGGGCACTGGATCTGGGTCTCGCATGGCATTTGCGTGATATGGCTTGACGATCCGGGTGCAAAAGCCCTTTGCTGTTCTGCAAAGATACGATCAGGCTGACGACTCAAGGAGCCCCCATGACCATTCACATCGGCGCCAAACCCGGCGATATCGCCGAAACCGTTCTTCTGCCCGGTGATCCCTATCGGGCAAAATGGGCAGCGGAAACTTTTCTGGACGACCCGGTTTGTATAAACGAGGTGCGTGGAATGCTCGGCTTTACCGGCACATGGCACGGCAATCGGGTGACCATTCAGGGCTCGGGTATGGGAATGCCGAGCCTGTCGATCTATGTCAACGAACTGATCCGGGACTATGGCGCGAAAACCCTGATCCGCATCGGCTCGGCCGGGGGGATGGCCGAACAGGTGGGCATCCGCGATGTGGTTCTGGCGATGACCTCGACCACCGTCAGCACCCCAAGTTCAACGATCATGCGCGAACTGAACTATGCCCCCTGTGCCGATTGGGCACTGCTCCGTGCTGCCGCAAGAGCCGCCGAAGCAAGATCGGTCACGACGCATGTCGGTGGCATCTATTCCTCCGACACATTTTATGATGAACGTGCCGACCTCAACGAACAGATGGTGCGCCACGGCATTCTGGCGGTGGAAATGGAAGCCGCTGAGCTTTACACGCTTGCCGCCCGGCACAATGTCCGGGCGCTGGCGGTGCTGACCATCAGCGACCATCTGGGCACCGGAGAGGCATTGCCCTCGGAAGACCGCGAAAAGAGTTTTGGTGATATGGTGGAGATCGCGCTGGAGGCGGCGTTTGCGTAACGGTTTCGCACGTGAAAGAATCTGCGCTGGATTTAGTGCTAGATTCCAGACGAGTAGGGAGCCCTGCGCTGTGCTTTATCGGTGCGAAATAACTCCAGCGCGCAGAATTTGTCTCTTCTACCGCCTTGGGGTGCAGGATATTTAGCTGCTCTCAGGGCTTACTGGATCGCTTGGAAAGCATTGCACCACTTTCTCGATTGGCATAGATATTTTCCAATGCACTGCTGTCTGCTTATAGGCAGCTCTGTATCCCTTGCAAATTCGTTGGCGCATAAATCCATTGGAGAGCACACTAAATTCCAGCGGGATTTGAATATCGTTGCGCAGGACATCTGTAAGGACGAATGGTCCGGCAAGTTTCATTGGATCCCAGTCGATGTGGTGCTTCAGATTGTAGAGCGAAATATCCAAAGCTTTAGAGAGCGGAGTCCATTTTGGAATACTGCTCATAAAGCTGGTCGTGATATGTAAACTGGAGATATTGTTTCGGCCCCAAACAACGTTGTTGCCCGCGATTTTCGGCAGATAATCAAGAGCTGTCGGCAAAGGTGTCAGATCCGAATCAACATAGAAGCCGCCAAATTCATGCAAAACAGCATAGCGGAACAGATCTGACTTTATCGCAGCCGCCCAGCATTTGTCGTAGAGCTTTAACGCATCCGAACCGGCCTGACGTCCGACAAGGTCACGGGCTTCTTCATCGTTGTAGACGCGGTGGAGGCCGGGTCCCGCGACCTGCTTCCATTTATTTTGATTTTCGGTGACATCCACCGGAACGTCTTTGTCCCAGTACTGGAATATCTTCACTTCACTGGGTGCATGGGTGTTTAACTGAAATGGCTCCAGCGCGTGGTCGAACAGCCACTTCCAGTTTTTTGCCATTTCAGGCAGGCATTGCGAATTCTCGGCAGAGTCCAGATAAATCTGAAAGAACCGCTCGGCATCTTCGCGACGGCCATTGGCATTTGCAATAACCGCCTGTTTGAAAAAGTCGCCTTCCTCAACGCAGAGGTCGATCAGATCAAGAAGTATCTTTCGTTGCTGCCGGTCGGCGAATTGCAGACGATCCGCCGCGAAAAAGAAGCACTCGTTCCCAACCGCTTCATCCGTCAGAGACCGTCTTGCTTTGTTGAGTATTTGACCGGCGTTGACACAGCGCGAAACGATCTTGCGCGCACGCGTGTGCGTAAAACCCAAATCGGCTTCGCTTTGCGTCACAGCACCACCCGCTCTACCATCATCTTCTTGACCCCGGCAATCGCCTTGGCCGGGTTCAGGCCTTCGGGGCCGGCGCGGGCGCAGCTCATGTTGGTGTTGCATCGGCAAAGCCGGAACGAGCCTTCCAATTCTTCCATCTGTTTGTTCGCCTTGGTTGCGCTGTGTAGGATACCGTCCTTGGAGAACTGCCGCACTAGTAAGCTCAAAACCACGATCAACTTTTCGAGAATCCTTATCCAAAGAATGAGCGCATCGTTTCGCGCCACTCAATATAAATACTTACTGCCCTAAGTGTCCATTATTTTTGCATAGGCCGTCGGGAGCATTGGTTCGACACGCACCAGCTTGCCGTCCTTCACGTAACCCTTGGAGACCGGCTTCATGCTCGTACCGTCATTTTTTGCTATAGTTGCATAATAGTAGATCGTATTGCCGTTCTCACGCATACTTCCAACTGAAACTCTAACGCCTTCACTTAGAAGACTTTTTACGGCTTGCACCCAACCGGCTTTGCCCACTTCTCCATTTGGTGTGACGACAATCAGATCATCATGGAATAGCTTTTCAAAATGTGGAGCAATATCATCCCAACTCGCGTCCCCGCTAAAAGCTTCAAAATAGGCACGGAGCGTTTCTTCAATCATTGTGACAACCCCTCTTTCTCGACGCCTAGCCCAAAATCCGTGCGCATGCACGGGCTACATTCATTGGAAATCACATTTTCGTCTGAGGCGAGGCAGTTCTCATTGCCACGAGTTCAGGCCGCTACATTACCCAGCTTTTCGCAAGAAACTACCCCTCAAACCACCCGCTCAACCATAATCTTCTTGATCTCCGCAATCGCTTTGGCAGGGTTCAGCCCTTTGGGGCAGGTGCGGGTGCAGTTCATGATGGTGTGGCAGCGGTAAAGGCGGAAGGGGTCTTCCAGTTCGTCCAAGCGCTCTTCTGTGTTCTCGTCCCGGCTGTCGATGATCCAGCGGAGGGTGTGTAACGTTAATTCCGCCTGATATCCTACGACTGGAGCTATTAAGCCGGGAGCATCGTCGTCTGTCGCCAAATTTCCGCTTCGGCGGTGAAAAAAGGTGCCAGCTGCAAATTAGGCGCAAATATTTTTGTGCACTCTTCCCCAAGTGCGCGAAAATTATCCGCTCAACCCAACAATTTTACATTCATTTTTTGGGGCCGTCGCCTCAGCGTGCAGGAAATTCGCCAAGGCTGCGCGAGATATAGAGCCACCACCGTCGGGAAATTTTCCTTCGGCGACACGGTAATCAGTGGTGACTTTTGCGTTCAAAAAACCGACGCGTGCAAAAGTCCAATTGAGGTTGGATGCGCAAATTTGGTTTTCCATCAGCCCAGCCTCGCGAATGTTGTTGCGTGCAATGAAACGCAAAACGCGGTCCATCAATTTATGACTGGGAAAGAGAAGGCCGGTGGACGTCACCAGGAGCCGCTTTATGTCACTCTGTTCCATCGCACTAACAATTGAACCAGCGGATTTTGAATAGATTGTGCAGGATTCCTTGCCTGGGGAACGTGGCCCAAGGGCCGAAATGACTACATCATGCCCTCCCAGTAACGGCGCAAGGGTTGCCGGATCACAAACGTCGCCGGAATAAACCGTCAATCTTTCATCGCTGACATCGGAAAGACTCGCTTTGTCACGGACCAAAGCTGTGACAGTATCGTCGGCTTGCAATGCGCGCTTGATGACTTCACGCCCGGTTCGGCCATTGGCGCCAAGCAACATTATCCTCATTTGGCACTGATCCCATCAGAATATTGGCCCCTCCGGCCACGCAGCTAAGATATCTTGACTCGCTTTCAAGATGATATGGTCACCTGCGTAGCATAAGGTGTGTGGAAAACGAAGAAACGCATAACGGTCGCTGACTTGCGTTGTCAAACCACCCGCTCAACCATCATCTTCTTGATCTCCGCAATCGCCTTGGCAGGGTTCAACCCTTTGGGGCAGGTGCGGGTGCAGTTCATGATGGTGTGACAGCGGTAGAGGCGGAAGGGGTCTTCGAGGATGTCGAGGTCTCAGCCCTTGCTTGGTCGAATTCGCCAAAGGAAATGACCTCTGGGAGACAATAGTGGTTGATCCTGCGCGCTGTTTGAACATCCGTTTAGTGGTCACACGTAGCAGGACGACGTAGGTTGTTGTTGATGATTGAACAGCCCTCGAGAATGCGTGCGATTAGGGCCTGTTGACGTTCATTTCAGTTCGATCATGGTTGCTGCGAGAGAGAT
>CAZMNO010000010.1:0-87086 GCA_964567685.1 uncultured Rhodobacter sp.
ACTGTAACTCCGCCGGGGTGACCCATGCCTGGTTCGATTCCAGGGTCGCCCACCAGTTGCAAGCTATTGATAACATGTAATTATTTTTCCTGAATTGTATCGAATTGCTTTCGTGAGCAAGCTTGGAAGCCGTCTGCCGGATACCCAAACCCTTGATCCATTCCTGGAACCCGGATTCGATTTACCGACGAATTTCTATCAGTTCGGCTCAGGTCGCGTCGGGCGGGCAACTACGAAACGTTTTGTCCTTGAAGCCGCCAAAAAGACAATTCCTTGTTTTTCATACCAATTAGTTGGCTTCTTGAGAGCCGGAAGGACAAGGCATTCTTGAATTTCGGGGGCTTGGGATTCAGTCCTTTCAAGTCTGCCCCTTCCCAACGGTTGTCTTCAGGCCGAAAACAACAACATCCCCCAGACTATAAGAACCACGCCGACAACCTTTCCGACGCGCCCCCCATTGGGAAGAAGTTTTTCAGCGGCAACAAAGGCAGCCAATAGAGTGATCGCCAATAGGTTCATCACTCCGAACACAAACAGCAGTGCCATTGCGGCCCAGCAGCAGCCGACGCAGTACCCGCCGTGCCGCAGGCCCATAACCATGGCTCCACCACGTCCGGGACGCCATTCTGTCAGCAGAAACCCGATGGGGGTGCGGCACTTTTCAAGGCATGCCTGTTTCCATGGTGCCCACTGAACAGCACCGACGGCAATGAGTGTTCCCCCGGCTATCCACGTGCTTTTGACAACCAGCATGTGGGAGAGGACACCTGACGACTGGAGCAACCATTGAATCAGCGTTGCGGCACAGCAGAAGAAAGACCAGATCAGCAGATAGGCCAACATGAACCAGACGCTCTCGTGATCTCGGTTCTTTTGCCGAGAAAAATTCTGGTGGAGCAGGATCATCGGGGCCGCTGAAGGCAGCATCATTGCCGCCATCATCACCGTCCACATGGTCCATACCCAGAACACCTGTGCCAGGGACCACGACGCCGTCATCGGCATCGTGAGTTTCACCAAGGGCTGATCCATGCTCAGAACGGACCAGACCACAAAGAACCATGCCAGCAGAGAAATCGGTACGAGTGTCAGGATGACACCGCCTTGAGATGGCAAACCCGGTAGGGCCCTCATTCCCAGTACGCGAAGTCGGTGGCGAATCCGCAACGCTCCTTATAGTCCCAGTGGAACGGCCCGTCCTTCAGCGTCAGGCTCGATACAGATTCCTGACCGGGGTGGTCGTGCCCTGGAATTCCACAGGATACGGTGCCGTCAAAGTCTACCATCCGGTCAACAGTAACATTTGCTGCCTGCCCGACTTTGATGGTTTCCCGTCCTGCTTCATGACCCAGAGAAATCCTTGCCCGTTTCACATCCAGAACAGTGGCTATGTTTGCCGTAAACGCGATGTTTCCGTGCGACTTGCCCTGGAATATTTGGCTCAGTGCCTGGAATTGATTGTCATCTGCGTTTTCATCGACATAGATGATCACACGCCAGGGCTGGCCCTCTTCATCGTCATCATAACTACCCACCATGCAAACACTGAGGCCCGAGAGGTCGAGGTTTCCCAAGTGTCCTCGGTCAATTTTCCATGACAGGATAAAGTCACAGATGCCGTAGGTGGACAGCCCGTCTGCAACGCCGTTTTGCTGTCGGCACGGGCAGATCGCCTCACAGTTACAAGCTTCGTAGTAGCTTCCTTCGATGCGGTATGGGGTGGGTGCGGACATGGGCAAATCCTTTGATCTGGCGACAAATAAAGAATTGCGTATGCCAGCCCGGCCTTCCAGTGTAGGAAGTGTAGCGAACGCAGTACAGTTTGTGTACTGGACCTGCCGCCCGGCGTCCTTGATTATGGGCGGCAATCCGGAGGTCAAAATTCAATGAGTGGATACAATCAATTTTGCCCGGTCGCAAAAGCCTGTGAGGTGCTGGAGCCCCGTTGGACCCTGTTGATCCTATGCGAAATGTGGTCAGGCTCAACCCGGTTCAATGAAATCAAACGGGGGGTGCCGGGGATGTCACCGACCCTGATGTCCAGACGCCTGAAGGAAATGGAATTCCGGGGGCTGATTACCCGAGAGGAAAGCCAAGGCTCCAGACTCATCACCTATCGGACGACCGAAATCGCCAAGGAACTGGAGCCCATTGTCCACGCCCTGGGCCAGTGGGCCCATCGGAACATCGATGCGGATGTAACCCTGGAAAACCTCGACGCCCGGCTTCTGATGTGGAACATCCGCCGGAAGGTCGATGTTTCGGTGTTTCCAACGGGAAAGACCACCATTCAGTTCATATATCCTGAGCTTCCGAAGGAAGAGCAAAACTACTGGCTGATCTGCAAATCCGGCGTGGAAACCGATCTGTGCCTGATCGATCCGGGTTTTGATGTGGACCTATTTATTTCCGCCGACCTGAAGGCGATGACTTCTGCATGGATCGGACTGTCCGATCTGCAAAAGGAAATATCGGACGACAAGATTTCTATCATCGGAGATCAGAGTTTGGCCGAAAAAATCAATAAGTGGATGGTCCGAAGTTCGTTTGCGGCTGGCTGACCAATTGCTCATGTCGATGGTGATGCACATCATGCTTTCGATACATTTTCGGTGCGGTTCGATACAAACTGGACAACCGCCTAGCTAATAAACTTAGGCAAGTCGATGATATAAAGTAGAAATTTCTTCTTTCAGAATTTGTGCAGAGTTCGATTCCAGGATCGCCTACCATTCCGCCGGACAATCTGTTCTTCACTCAGCCATCAATGCCATCAGGCATATCGGTGCGTATTGTGGCTGTTCGCAACATTCCGAAGATCCCCTCCCATTTCCGTATTCGAAGAATTTTAGATTGAGCGGCGGAACTATTAATACTGCCGTTCGCTGAACCCGATTTTGCAAGTGGCGCGTGGTAATAGGCAGCTAATGGCCAATATCAATATTACCAGCAGCGGCACTTACGAGATGGGCGATGGCGACAAGGCCAAGATTGATATTTCAGGCGGCGGGACCGTCACCCTGCAGGCGGCTGCCGGGGATGACAATGTTGACAAGATAACCATCGAGTTTGAAGATAATGACAGCCAGGGTGATGTCGTTACCGTCGATCTTTCGACTTTTGACGAAGATGACCTGCATATCGACATCAAGGATTACGATCCATCCGATCAGATCATTCTTCAGGGTGCAACGATTACCGGCGTTGATCCGACGGATTCAAGCAAGCTGACATTTACCTATATCGGCGAGGATGGAAGTACATATACCGGGTATGCTCATCTCAAGGATTCAGGGGAAAACGATTTCACCGATCCGGCCAGTCCAATTATCATCTGTTTCGCGAAAGGCACCCTGATCCGGACGCAGGAGGGTGAGGTGCCGGTTGAAGAACTGGCCGTCGGCGATTTTGTCATAACCCGGGATTGCGGACCTCAACAGATCCGCTGGATCGGATCGCGGCAGTTAGATTCGGTTGACCTTGCTCAGCAGCCGGATCTTTACCCCATTCGCATTGACAGGGGTGCGCTTGGCGAGGGCAAACCATCACGGGTTCTGGTCGTGTCACCGCAGCATCGGTTTTCAATGGGTAGCCCGGCAACGCAACTTTTATTCGGGCAGGAAGACGTTCTGGTTTCGGCCAAACATCTGGTGAATGAAATGACCATCAGGCGGGATGTGACGGTTGCCGAAGTGACGTATTTTCACATTCTTTTTGACAGCCACCAGATTGTCTTTTCAAACGGTTCTCCAAGCGAGAGTCTGCATACTGGCGACATGGCGCTCTCTGCACTGGATCAGGAAACCTTGAGTGAGATTCTTTCGCTGTTTCCAGAGCTTGCAGAGAAGACTCCACGCGGGTTACAAACGGTTCATCCCGTTCTGAAAGCCTATGAAGCCCAGGTTATGCTGGCAGATTCGTAGGTTGGATTTTGGGAAATGCGGTGCGCGTTGTCTGACCTGACGATCTTGCATGCACCGCCTCTATTTACCGTGCCCAGTGCGTGGCAGCACCTCTGTCAATTTGACATCACCACTGAAGTTGCTGGGTTCTTGGAAGAAACAACACAAGCGGTCGGGGTGATCGTTTCGGTTTGATCCAGCCTCAAGGTGTCATGACGTTTTCGCGCTTGAAGGACACTGTATCGGTGCTGCCGTCATCATAGATCAGCGTTATCGTGACGGTTTCGATACTGCCGAGAGGCAGGGTGATATATGGCAGGCGGTCCGGTTCTTTCATGGCATTTGGCGCCCCTTCACCCTCGTAGCATTGCTCCAGCTCCCATATCTGATCGGCGGTTTCTGAATTGACGCCGTATTTGACCCCGTCCAACCCGCAGCGCCAGGCTTCGATATGGGTGAAATAGAGCAGGTCATTGCCGTCAAATTCCCTGACTGCGATCCAGTTGCCTTTCGTGGCATTGAGGATCGGTTTGATTTCGGCGGCGGTGGTGAAGGCCTGTGCTGGCATGGCTGTTGCGGCAAGTGCGCAGGCGAAAAGTGGGGCGATGAAATGTTTCATGATACTGCTCCCTATCTGTGCAATCATCTTTCAGTATCCACATTTCCCATTTCTTTGCACGGGAATTGCCAATCTCGATGGGTTACAGCGGGGTTAAACCGGCCTATAGTCACAAAAAAGAAATCCGAAGGCAGAGCAGAATGCCCGAGAACTTCAATATCTTCGCCATCGTTCAGGGTGGGCGGCTGCAATATGAAGCGGTGCTGCTGGCGGCTTCGCTGAAGGAAACCAACCCTGACCTGAAGGCGAAGCTTTGGCTGGGCGAGCCGCAGCCCGGGGACCGGTGGGACTATAACCCAAAGATCAACAACCCGGATGTGCATGAATTGCTGCAGGCACTTGGGGCCGAGATAGTGCCGTTTGAGAACGTGCATTTTGGTTCTTCCTATCCCTACGGCAACAAGATTGAGGGGTTGAAAGCACTGCCCAAAGGCGAGCCTTTCGTTTTCTTTGACACCGATACGCTGTTTCTGGATGACCTCGGCAAGGTGCCGTTTGATTTCAGCCGCCCTTCGGCCTCGATGCGGCGCGAAGGGACGTGGCCTGAGATCGAACTTTACGGCCCCGGTTATACCGAGACCTGGAAATCGCTTTACGACAGGTTCGGGCTTGATTTTGAAAGCTCGCTGGATAAGCGCCATCCGGATGAGTATTGGGAGCGCTATCTTTATTTCAATGCCGGTTGGTTTTACGGCGCTTGTCCGCATGAATTCAGCGATCTGTTCTTGGAGTACGCGCTGGAAATCCGTGACAATCCGCCGGAGGCGCTGATCTGCCAGTCACTTGATCCGTGGCTTGATCAGGTGGCACTGCCTTTGGTCATTCACAAGTTGGGAGGTGGGCGTGATGTTGTGCCGCCGGGATTACTGGATGGGTCGGTCACCTGTCATTGGCGGGTTTTGCCACTGTTATATGCGCGGGAGAGTGATCGGGTTGTAGAGGTTCTTGAAGAGGTGGCGGCTCCAAACAAGATCAAGAAGGTGATCAAGCAATATGACCCGATCAAGCGGATGATCTATCAGGGACGGGGGCATAAGGTGCGGGCGCTGTTCGATCAGAATGATCTGCCGAGGAAGGAACAGAAGATCCGCAACCGGATCAAATCCAACAAGCTCTGGATGCGCTGAGGCGGCGCGGGCAAAGGGGGCTGTCTGCCCCCTTTGGAACCCCCGAGAGTATTTTTGAAACAATGAGTTATCAGGGTTTACGGGCGGCTTTCTCAGCAATGCCTGATGTGGCTGTGCGCCGTTCGAGTTCTTTCAGTACATCCGCTAGGTCGACGTCGCGGGCGGCCAGCATGACCAGCAGATGGTAAAGTACGTCGGCGGCCTCATTGGTCAGGTTTTCGCGGTCGTTTTTGACCGCGGCAATGATGGCCTCAACCGCTTCTTCGCCGAATTTCTCGGCTGCCTTTTCCGGCCCTTTGGCCAGCAGCTTTGCTGTCCAGGAGGTATCGGGATCGGCGGTTTTGCGTGCGTTGATGGTCTCGGCCAGATTTGTCAGAATATCGCTCATAGGCGCACCGGGATCCCTTTTGACTGCATATGTTCCTTGGCTTCGCGGATCGTATATTCACCAAAGTGAAAGATCGAGGCGGCGAGAACAGCGCTGGCATGGCCTTTGGTCACACCTTCCACCAGATGATCGAGCGTGCCGACCCCGCCTGAGGCGATCACCGGGATTTTTACCGCATCGGCAATGGCGCGGGTCAGCGGCAGGTTGAAACCGGCGCGGGTGCCGTCGCGATCCATTGAGGTGAGCAGGATTTCACCGGCGCCTTTCTTTTCCACCAGGCGGGCGAATTCAACCGCATCGATGCCGGTTTCGCGCCGCCCGCCATGGGTGAAGATTTCCCATTTTCCGGGGCTTGTGGTTTTGGCGTCGATGGCGACGACAATGCACTGGTTGCCGAACTTGCTGGCTGATTGCGCCACGACATCGGGGTCGGCAACGGCGGCGGAGTTGAACGAGACCTTGTCGGCCCCGGCCAGCAGAAGGGCGCGGACGTCATCGGGCGTTCTGACACCGCCACCGATGGTCAGCGGCATGAAACATTGCTCAGCAGTTCGGCGGGCAACGTCATGCATTGTACCACGGTTTTCATGCGTTGCGTTGATGTCTAGAAAGCAAAGCTCATCCGCCCCGGCGGCATCATAGGCCTTGGCGCTTTCAACAGGATCGCCGGCGTCGATCAGATCGACGAAATTAACGCCTTTGACGACGCGGCCGT
This sequence comes from uncultured Rhodobacter sp., assembly GCA_964567685.1. Lineage (GTDB taxonomy): Bacteria > Pseudomonadota > Alphaproteobacteria > Rhodobacterales > Rhodobacteraceae > UBA5972. Next base: position 6,752 of record CAZMNO010000010.1, read on the forward strand.
CTTTGACGTCAAGGCAGGGGATGATGCGGGTTTTGAGCATATTTTATCCTAACCGCGGAAAGCGCACCAAGACACATCCTTCCAACCATTTTTCTTAATCTGGGTAAGTTTGTGTTCGGCCTCTTCCTTATACTGAAAAACGTACCATCGGTCGTTTTTACCAGAGCTCTTTCCTTGAGTGCCCACGCCGAAATTACAAAAGGAACAGTCGCCTGAATGGGCGCGGGCACGCTCGTGCGTCCAGTTTTCATAGACATAATATGGTTTCATGATTGCTCCTTCAGTAAAACCGCCGCCGCCGCCAGATCAATCGCCCCATCATAGATCGCCCGCCCGGAAATTGCCCCGTTGAGCGGAGCGCCGCAATTCTTCAATGCCGTCAAATCCGCCATTGACGAAACACCACCCGAGGCGATCACCGGAATGCTGACCGCATTGGCCAACGCCGCGGTGGCCTCGATATTCGGGCCCTGCATGGCGCCGTCGCGGTTGATGTCGGTGTAGATGATGGCGGCAACACCGGCGTCTTCAAAGCTTTTGGCAAGATCGGTGACCAGAACGTCGGTTTCTTTTGCCCAGCCTTTGGTGGCAACGCGACCTTCGCGGGCGTCGATGCCGACGGCGACCTGACCTTCGAAGCGGCGGGCGGCCTCTTTGACAAGGGTTGGGTTTTCCACGGCGACCGTACCAAGGATGACCCGCGTCAGGCCTTTCTCAAGCCACATTTCAATCGTGGCCATGTCACGGATGCCGCCTCCAAGCTGTGCCGGGATATCGCAGGCCCTCAGAATGGCTTCGACCGGGGAGGCATTGACCGGCTCACCGGCAAAAGCGCCATTGAGATCAACCAGATGCAGCCATTCACAGCCCGCATCCTCGAACGTCAGCGCTTGTGCCGCCGGATTGTCGTTGAAGACCGTGGCCTTGTCCATTTCGCCTTTGAGCAGGCGCACGCATTGGCCGTCTTTGAGGTCAATTGCTGGGTAGAGGATCATGTTCGGAGGTTCCTGAGACTGTTCAGCGGCTCTAAATCACAGTGCCGCCGGTTTGCCAAGGGCAGAGGCTGACCTTACGAAAGGCTTGCGTAAAGCGAGGCTTTGGGGGAAAATCGCTGCAACCAAGGGAGGTTAACATGAAAAAACTCATTGCCATGACTGGCGCTGCTTTACTGATGGCCGGAGCCGCGTTTGCGGATCCGGTTGAAGGGATCTGGAAAACTGAAGTTGATGACGGGTCATATGCCCATATCGACATTGCACCTTGTGGCGCCAAGTTTTGCGGGATCATTGCGCGCACTTTTAACGATACGGGTGAATACCAGTCTGAAAACCTCGGCAAAACGCTGGTGATCGGCATGGTTCCCGATGGCACGAACCACTACAAGGGCAATGTCTGGCGGCCATCCAATGACAAGATCTATATCGGCAAGATTGATCTTGATGGGGATACGCTGTTCCTCAGAGGTTGCGTTGCCGGTGGATTGCTGTGCTCAAAACAGACCTGGACGCGTGTAGAATAACCTCACGGGTTCCATTGCAGAAAGTTGCCAATCAGCCTGAGACCGGTTGATTGGCTTTTTTCCGGGTGAAACTGGGTGCCGACCATGTTGTCGCGTCCGATCATAGCGGTGACGTCGCCGCCATAGTCGCAGCGGACCAGCCGGTGCGCCGGGTTTTTTGCAACCAGATGATATGAATGGACAAAATAGGCGTGATCGCCGGATTTGATGCCGTTGAGAACGGGGTGGTTCTGATCGAGTATCAGTTCGTTCCAGCCCATATGCGGGATTTTCAGAGTGGGGTCATCGGGCGTTAGTTTGACGACATCACCGCTGATCCAGTCAAACCCGCTGGTGTTGAGCCCGTGCTCCAGCCCACGCGTCGCCATCATCTGGGCACCGACACAGATACCAAGAAAGGGCACCCCGCGCCCGATCACAGCCTCTTCAATGGCCTCAAACAGGCCGGTGTATCCGGCAAGACCGGCGCGACAATCGGCAAAGGCGCCAACACCGGGCAGGACGATCCGGCTGGCTTTGGCGACCTGATCCGGGTCTGAGGAGACCCTGATCGTGCCTGAATCAAGCTCGCCGGCCATACGCTGAAAGCTCTTTTCAGCGGAATGCAGATTGCCGCTGTCATAGTCGACGATTACCGTCGCCACTTCAGAGTATCCCTTTGGTTGAGGGGATTGCGTCAGCTTTGCGCGGATCGGTCTCTATCGCATCGCGGAGTGCTCGCGCCACCGCTTTGAAGGCGCTTTCGGCGATGTGGTGGCTGTTGCGGCCTGCAAGCTTGTCGACATGAAGTGTGATGCCGCCGTTCATGGCGAAGGCGGTAAAGAACTCGCGTAACAGTTCCGTGTCGAAATTGCCGATTTTCGAGCTGGGAAGATCAAGGTTCCAGACCAGAAACGGGCGACCGGACAGATCGAGTGCTGCGCGCACCAGAGCCTCGTCCATCGGCAGAAGGCAGGCGCCATAGCGACGAATGCCCTTCTTGTCACCAAGGGCTTCGGTCAGGGCTTGTCCAAGGGCGATGCCGGTATCTTCGACCGTGTGGTGGTCATCGATATGCAAGTCACCTTTGGCGCGCACTTTCATGTCGATCAGGGCGTGGCGGGCCAGTTGATCGAGCATGTGGTCGAAGAAGCCAACACCGGTCTGATTGTCGTAAAGGCCGCTGCCATCGAGATTGATATCAACCTCGATCGCGGTCTCTGCGGTTGTGCGGGCAATTCTGGCCGTGCGCATGTCGAACCCTTTCAAATGCTTGCCTCGGCCTTATAGGCGGGATTGTCGTGATTTGAAAAGAGGGGGGAGGAAATGGAGGCCCTTACGGGCCACGCCATTGCTTTGGTGGCCTCCGGCGAGAGTATTTGGCAAACAATGATTGGGGCGGGTGAGAAATGGTTTGGTGTTTCAGTATGAAGTAATGTACAGGTTTTCCGAAATATTTATTCGGGAAATGTGAAACATGAATCAGCAAGCTCTTTCGGTCTATGATGCCGAGCCTATTCCGGAAACTGCGATGGCAGAGGTCGCGGCCCTGATGCAATCAGGTGATCTGTTTCGCTATACCGCGCCTGCCGATACGCCTGCTGCCGTGACAAGACTGGAAAGTGAGTTTGCCGATTTGATGGGGGCGAAATATGCATTGGCGCTGAATTCCTGCTCGTCGGCAATTTTTTTGTCATTACAATCGCTTGGGGTGAAGCGGGGGGAAAAGGTGCTGATCCCGGCGTTCACTTTTGCTGCCGTACCTTCGGCAGTGGTTCACGCTGGTGCTGAGCCGGTTCTGGTTGAAGTTGGTGCGGATTACCGCATTGATCTTGAGGATTTTACGGCCAAGCTGACAGAAGAGATTGCAGCGGTCGTGATTTCGCATATGCGTGGCCACACCTCGGATATGGATGCCATCATGGGGCTATGCGAGTCGCGTGGAGTGCCCGTGATCGAGGATGCGGCGCATTCGCTGGGCACGCTGTGGGACGGTCGCAAGATCGGAACCATTGGCAGGGTTGGGTGTTTTTCCTTTCAGTCCTATAAAATGATCAACGGCGGTGAAGGCGGGATATTGATCACCAATGATGAAGAGGTTATCGCGCGCGCCGTGATCATGTCAGGCGCTTATGAGCATAATTGGCAGAAACACGGGCTGACGATCAATGGTTTTGCCGAGGTTCAGAACATGCTGCCGCTTTATAATCTGAGGATGAACAATCTATCAGCGGCGATCATCCGGCCACAACTGGCAGAACTTGAGCGGCGGGTAACTGACGGGCGTTTCAATCACGATTATGTTGCCGCGGCACTGGGCCGGTCACCTTATATTGAGGTGCCTGTGGCGCTGGCGCCTGAGCTACGGGCGCCGGATTCAATTCAGTTCAATCTGGTTGAGTTCAGCGATCAGGAAGCGCGACAACTGATGAATGTGTCAAAAGCCAATGGCGCGCCTGTTTCGGTATTCGGTTTGCAGGAGGACAACGCGCGGGCCTTCTGGAACTGGAAATTTATCGGTGACATTCCCGATCTGCCAAAAACCCGCAAAATGCTGATGCGAGCCTGTGATATGCGCTTGCCGGCGCGGCTGATGCGGGATGATCTGGATGTGGTGATCAGGGGAGTTCTGAACTCGGTCGCGGAAGTGAAAGGTTGATTGAGACTATTTTTTGATCGGTCCAAATCTGTAATTCTGTCGCCAGTACACCAAAAACCATTTGCCTGACGAATAGCCATCCAGGCGGTTCTCTTCTGCGGAGATCGCGAGATCCCTGACCAGGCTTTTCTTTTTCCTTTTCCAGGCGATAATGCTGGCGCGGATTTCATCGCTGTTCCGGACGATCTTGTGATATTCCTCTCTCAGATAATCCCGTCGTTCTTGACGCGGTTTGAGGCGCGCCATTCTTTTGAACCATCGTTTCACCTTAATTCGATTTACGGCAGCAAACTGAACCAAGGTTTCACTGGCAGGTACATCAAAGCCTTCAATTTCAAAGGATTTCCCGGACAAACGTGCCACAATCGTCTGTAGTTCTTCGCGGCTGAGTTCCAGAAACTCCCGCTGTGAAACCGGTTTGTCAAAGTATTGGCTGACGTTAATATCGAAATTTCCGCCGGTCTGTGCGCTGGCGTGATTTGGCAGGGTCATTGTCAGTAAGCAGGCAAGTATAATAGTCGCCGTCAGAATTTTATAGTCTCGCGGGCAATTTCCTGGCTTAAACAACATCCTAAACACCCTTTGTTGTTCCAACTGGTTTTGTGTCGTCTGCATCTTTTCCGGGGCCCGCGAAACGCAACTGACATGGACAGAATCGGAGGACAGTATCGCGAAAGTTCGGAACACCCTTTGTGATGTCAAAATTGACTGATCTATTTTGGCATCGGCCCCTGCATCGGTTCATCAATCCACATATTTAGAAAACTGAGTCCCGCGATATACCCACTGTACTTTTGACGCGCTTCGGTGAGGGCCAGGTCTCTTGCGAAGCTTTGCTTTTTACTATCCCAGAAAACGATATTCTTGCGATTCTCCTCATTGTTGGCGCGTAACTTTTTTAGTTGTGCTCTAAGGTAGCTCACCCGCTCTCGCCTTGATTTGATCTTCGCCATCGCTTTGAACCATCTTCTTACTTTCACTCTGTTGACCGCGGCGAAGTGTGTCAGGTGAATACTTTCCTTGTGGTAAAATTCCGCGGCTCTGTATCTTGGATCGGGGTATTCAAGACGTTCCGCCAAAGCTGTCAGCTCTTGGCGGGTCAGGTGGATGAAATCAGAAATGGATATCGGGCGGACAATATACTGATCAATATCAAGTGGTTGACCTCCTCCGGATTGAGCAGTGGCAGGCGTGATATAGCCGGTGGGTGCCAGCATTATTCCAAATTGAACAGCGACAGCTACAACTCCTGCCAGGAAGTATTTTTGCGTTGTTGCCTTCATTGTGCTTCTCCCTTCAGCGCAATATCAGCCTATAAAATCCGAAGCGCTGACTCCAGCCAGGGCATTTCCCTTATACACGGTTCAACTACCATGGACTTCAAAAACGGGCGAAGACGCTGGGCAATATCGGTTGGCATGTTGTCCAGGGCTTCACGTCGGGCAAAAAGGGAGATGCGGCGGGCAAGAGGCGCAAAGGGCAGGGGCATTACCGCGACCTCACCGCGAAATCTGTGGGCGCGGGTGTAGCCAAGGGGTGTTGTTATCGTCCAGCCGGCACCGCCCGCCACCATCGCCATGATGGCGTGATAGCTGTCGAGCTCGAACCGATGCGGGATGTTGAGGCCGAGACCGGTAAGATGCGCTTCGATCTGGCGGCCCATCATCTGACGCGCGGAGTAGCGAATGAATGGCAGATTCAGAAGCTGGCTCAACACGTCTTTTGACGGATCAACCGCGCCGGGTGGGGCGGCGATGATGAAGGGATCGCTGAGGATCGGGTGCGCTTCCATCCAATCGGCCTGAAGGTCAAGGTCGGCAGCCACGACGATATCCAGCGCCCGGCTTTCCAGCATGGCGGCCAGATGGTAGCTGGCGCCGGTTTCCAGCACGAAGTGGCAGGATTTCAGTTCTTCGCTCATGTCAGCCAGCAGTCTTGGCGTCACATCGGCATCAAAATCCTCGATCATGCCGAGTCTCAGCCGAGTCAGACCACTAAGATCATGAAGCGCCAGTTCCGTCTGCGCCTGTTGCGCTTCGGCAAATATCGTATGGGCGCGTCGTTGAAACAGCAGTCCGGCCGGGGTCAGGGCCAGCGGGCGGGCGGCGCGGTCGATCAGGCGGGCACCGACGGCGGTTTCAAGATTGGTGATCTGCTGGCTGATCGACGAGGGACTGACCTCAAGCCGTTTCGCCGCCAGCGAGACCGATCCCTCTTCCACGACAGCAAGAAATATCTCGACCCCCCATAGGGTCATACGGGTTTCGGCCTGGGGCATGATGTTGATCCGTTTTTCGTGCCTTCCGAAACCAAGCTAAAGAGCCGCCTGATTGCTTGCAACGTGGATTATGATCGGTCACCCTGCGGTGTGAGCGAAGGAGAGCAGGATGGCGGACGATATCAAAATTCTGAAAAAGGATGAGCTGCGCCGGATCGTCGGAATTGATCTGCCGATGATCGAAGTGGTCGAGCAGGCATTTGCCGCTCTGGCGGAGGGGCAGGTCATCATGCCGCCGATCCTGTCGATGCGGCTGGATGCGGTGAATGCCGACGTCGATGTGAAGACCGCCTATATCCAAGGTTTTGACGGCTTTGCGATCAAGATGAGCCCGGGGTTTTTTGACAATCCGAAAATCGGTCTGCCCTCGACCTCAGGGCTGATGGTGCTGTTTTCCGCCACTACCGGCATGGTTCAGGCAGTTCTGCTTGACCGGGGGTATCTGACCGATTTGCGCACAGCCGCTGCCGGTGCCGTTGCCGCGAAGTACTTGGCACCTGAGGTGCATATCGCTGGAGTTATCGGCACCGGTGTGCAGGCGCGGGTGCAGATGCAGGCGGCGCATCTGGTCCGGCCGTTTGAGGCGGCATTGGTGTGGGGCAGGGATGCGGACAAGGCGGAAAGCTGCGCGGCTGATCTCGCGAAATCACTGGGAATTCCGGTTGAGGCAACAATCGACAGGGAGGGGCTGGTTAGGCAAAGCCAGCTTGTTGTTACAACCACACCCTCGCGCGCGCCGTTGATCGAGGCGGAATGGCTGCATCCGGGGCTTCATATCACGGCTATGGGGTCTGATACCCATGGCAAGGTCGAGGTTTCTCCGGCGGCTCTTGCGGCGGCTGATCTGTATGTACCCGATCATCTGGGGCAATGCGCTGAGCTTGGGGAACTGGCCCCGGCGATCAAAGCGGGGCTGATGCCGGCGACCGGGCATCCGGAGCTTGGGCAGATTGTCACCGGCAGGTATAAAGGGCGCGGGGCTGAAAGTGATGTCACCATTGCCGATCTGACGGGGACCGGTGCCCAGGACACGGCAATAGCCACCTATGCGCTGAAGCGCGCCAAAGCACAGGGGCTCTAGAGCTTGGAGAGTTTATCCTGAAGATCGGCCAGTTGTTCTTTGATTGAATCAAGATCCTCTGCAGGCTCGGGCTCTTCAGGCTCTTCTTCCTCGGGTTCTTTGCGCCCCCAGTTGCCCATCATTGCCGACATGAACTCCTGCTGCTTTTTCTGCCAGCCTTCAAGCCCGCCAAAAGCCGCCATCGGATCGGGCATGGCGCTTTTCATGTTTTCCACCAGATCGGCCTGCTGTTGCTTGATCATCTCAAAGCTTTGCGACAGGAAATCGGGCACGTAGCTTTGCGCCTGATCGGTGTAAGAGCGCACAAGATCAGTCAGAACATTGATCGGCAGGACATTGTCGCCCTTGGATTCATGTTCCGTGATGATCTGCAGCAGGTATTGGCGGGTCAGATCGTCGCCCGACTTGAGATCGACAATGGTGACGTCCCGTCCGGCACGGATAAACCCGGCGATATCGTCCAGGGTTACATAATCGCTGGTTTCAGTGTTGTAGAGCCTGCGACTTGCGTAGCGCTTTATCAAAAGCGGGGTGCGATCCTCGGGCATGGCAAATTCCCCTTTTTGCGGTGCAGCAATGCTAGTGCAGCATTTCATGCGCGGCAAGAAAGAAAAAGGGCGGGCTCTGTTAGAGCCCGCCCAGTATCACCAACAGGGAGGAAATGGTGAATTAAGCAGCTTTGGATGTGGCTTTCTTGACTGCGTCAGTCGCTTCGCTGGTCGCTTTCTTGACGGCAGCAGTTGCTTCGGCCTGGGCTTCTTTGCCAGCGGCGAGCAGCAGCTCAACAGTGTCCATCTGAACTTTTTTTGCAACTTCGGCGAAAGCAGCAACATGCTCGGAAGCTGATTCAACCGATGCGGAAGCAAATTCGGTTACAGCCTTGGAATAGTCAGCCGGGTCAGCCTGGGTTTTTGTAACACCTGCCAGTTTGGCCAGGGTGTCTTTGGTCCATTTGTTTGAGATTTCTGCGTTCTTCTCGGCAGCTGCCAGAGCAACGTTGGAGAATTTTTCGCTGATTGCAGCGGAGTTTTTGAAAGCGTCGCTGAATGCGTTCATGTCAACCGGCAGGTCGTCAAACATTTTGGCGAATGGGTTGTCAAAGGTTTTCTTAGCCATGGGAGGTCTCCAGATAGGATGTGTTTGTTTCTTCTGAAGCCTATGTAGACGCTGCAGTGCAGCATTTCAAGAGAATAATGCTGCACTGCAGAATAATTTTTGGATATTATGTAAAATCAGGTACTTGGCTTGGCTGTCACGTAGGAACCCGGCGCTGGTTCAATGACAGGATGGTCGGAATCTCCGGGCGAACGTGCCTCGATCATGGCTCCGGAGCGTGCTTTCAGCCATTTCTCCCAGCGCGGCCACCAGGAGCCTTCATTAAAACTTGCACCCTCTTTCCAGCTTTCCGGCGTCTTCATCTTTTCATCATTGGTGTAGTGGCCGTATTTGTTTTTGCTGGGCGGGTTGACGATACCGGCAATATGCCCGCTTTCGCTCAAGATGAAGGTTTTATCGCCGCCAAATTTGTTGAGCCCCAGAAATGAGCTCTGCCATTTGGCGATATGATCAGTTTCGCAGGCAATCGCGCAGATCGGAGTTTTGATGTCTTTCAGGTTCAGCTTTTCGCCGAGCACCTTGAATTTCCCTTCGGAGAGTTCGTTATTGACGCAAAGCTGGCGCAGATACTCTTTGACCAACCGGCCCGTGAGGTTCGTGCCATCACCATTCCAGTACAAGAGATCAAAAGCCGGAGGCGCTTCCCCCATCATGTATGATTTGATGGCTGGCCCATAAACAAGGTCGTTGGCGCGAAGATAAGAGAAGGTTCGCTGCATGAAGAACGAGTGCAGATAGCCCTTTTCGTCAACTTCATCATCGATTCCCTGCAGAAAGTCATCTTCAAGAAATACGCCGGTTTCGCCGGGATCGGTGAAATCGGCAAGTGCGGTGAAAAAGGTTGCTGAGCGCACGGATTTGTCGCCGGTCTTGGCCATATAGGCCAGAGTTGCCGACAGCATCGTACCTGCAATGCAATAGCCAACGGCGTTTACCTTCTTCTCACCGGTGATTTTCTTGACTTCGTCAATCGCGGTCAGAAATCCCTCGGTCATATAGGTGTCGATGCCGACATCGGCATAACTTGCATCAGGGTTAACCCAGGAGACGGTGAACAGGGTATAGCCCTGTTCGGTCACCCATTTGATCAGGCTATTCTGTGCCTTGAGATCGAGAATATAGAACTTGTTGATCCAGGGCGGGAAGATGATGAGCGGGGTTTTATGCACCATTTCTGTCTTTGGCGCGTATTGGATCAGCTGGAACATCCGGTTCTGAAATACCACAGAACCCTCACTGGTGGCGATATTGCCGCCAACTTCAAAGGCATTGGGATCAGATAAGGTGACGGCCAGGGTGCCATCATTTGCCTCGACATCGCGCACCATGTTTTCCAGCCCGTCGACAAGGGATTGACCGTTGGTTTCAACCGCTTTGGCCAAAGCCTCAGGGTTTGAGCCCAGAAAATTCGTCGGTGACATCAGATCAATGATCTGGCGGGAAAAGAAATTCACCCGCCTCTTGTCAGTGTCATCCAGTTCATCAAGCCCCTCTATGGCGTTTTCGATGGCTTCGGATGACATCAGGTATTGCTGCTTGATGAAATTGAAATAGGGGTTTGTGCTCCACATCTCGTTTTTGAAGCGGCGATCCGGGGTGCCGGGCTCGGATGGTACCGGCTTGCCGCTGGCAAGACTTTCCTGTGCCTCTACCATATGCCGGAGCGATTTCCCCCAATAGGAGACCTGCTGTTCCAGAATCTTTGAAGGGTTTGACATCATCTCGGCAAAATAGGCCGAGGCTGCTTTCATATAGAGTTCCTGACTTGGGCCTTCGAGCGCCTGCTTCTTGTCTGGCTGTGTGGCAAGAGCGGAAACAAGGCGCTTGGTCAATTCGTCTATCCGCTCCAGATTGGCATTCAGCATCTCGATGTTGCTTTCTGGGGTCACATTTTCGGAAGGCATATTAATCAATTGCTCCTAGTTTCTGCATGTGCATTATAAGCGCCTACGCAAGTTCGGTGCAAAGGGGGAGGCTTTGAACCGGTTGATCGAGTTGAATTGAGGCGGGTTAATAACCATGAACCAGAACTTTGCAACCTATGATATGCTTGAGAGCTACCGCCAGGGTGGTGAGTGGATTGGCGCGACCGCCAAGGCTTTCTGGTCAAACCCGGTCTTTGGGCTGTCTAACAGCCCGATCCCCGCGGCTTTTGCTGCCTGGGGTGAGGTGACAGAGCGCGCCTATGCCCGCATGATAGCCAAACCCGATTGGGGAATTGACAGCGTCGTGACGGCAGGTCGCGAATATGTTGTGAATATCGAAACCGTCGTTAGCCGCCCGTTTGGCGATCTGATCCAGTTCAAGGTTGACCGGCCCAACCCACCCAATCGCAGGGTGCTGCTGGTCGCCCCGATGTCAGGCCATTACTCAACGCTTTTACGCAAGACGGTCATCAGTCTTTTGCCCAATTGCGACGTGTTCATCACCGATTGGCACAATGCGCGCGACATTCCGGTTTCCGAAGGCAAGTTCGATATCGAGGATTTCACCCTTTACCTTGTTGATTTCATGAAGGAACTGGGTCGTGACACGCACGTAATTGCCGTCTGCCAGCCGGCCCCGTTGACCCTTGCCGCAACGGCCTATCTTGCCGAGGAAAGCCCTGAACATCAGCCCCTTACCCTGACCCTGATCGGCGGCCCAATTGACCCGGATGCGACGGCAACGGATGTGACCGAGTTTGGCCGCAAAGTCACAATGGGTCACCTGGAGAAATATATCATCCAGCGCGTGGGTGTGAAGCACAAAGGATTCGGGCGGCTGGTCTATCCCGGCTCGATCCAACTGGCCTCTTTTATATCGATGAACATTGATAATCACGCCACCGCTTTCGCCAATCAGGTGGCGGCTGTTGCCTGCGAAGAAGCCGCGGATCATGACCGGTACAATACCTTTTATGACGAGTATCTGGCGGTAATGGACATGACCGGTGAGTTCTATCTGTCAACAGTTGAGCGCATCTTTAAGGGGCGCGAAATTGCCGATAACAAGTTCAGTATTGGCGACCGGCATGTGGATTTTTCGCGGATCACCAAGACGGCTGTCAAAACTGTCGAAGGGGCAGATGACGACATTACCGGGCCCGGCCAATGCCTTGCTGCGCTTGATCTGCTGACCGGCTTGCCTGATTCGATGAAAGCCAGCCATGTTGAACCCGACGCGGGTCATTATGGTATTTTTTCAGGCAAAGCCTGGCGCAAGCATATCCGTCCGCTGGTGATTGACTTCATCGACTCAAATTCAGGTGGGTCGCAGCAAAAACCTGCTCAGGTAGCAAAGCTTAAGACCAAATAAGCCCTTTGGTGCAGGGGTGATTAATCGCCCTTGGTGACGTCATGGCCATATAGCCAGTCATAGCGTCCAAGCATCATTCCCTGCGCATACCGGCCAACAAGGCCCAGTGCCTTATGGGTCAGGAACCGCATTGGCTGTGACGACATGTGGTAGATGCGGGTATTGCCGGTCGCTGCGGCAACGATGCGCTTAACCCGTTGATACCGTCTCTTTTTATAGGCAGCATAGGCGTCCTGAATATCATCATGTCGGTCCATTTCCTCGGCCAGAACCCAGGCATCCTCGATCGCCATATTTGCGCCCTGCGCCAGAAAAGGCAGGGTCGGATGCGCTGCATCCCCCAGAATTGCCGCACCGCTTTGCGACCAGGTTTCGGCAACGGGATGGGCAAACAGGCCCCAGAGGTGGACTTTTTCACAAAGCGACAGCAAGCGCTTTATTTCAGGTGACCAGCCGGAAAAGGCAGCCCTCAGATTGTCAGGATCATCCAGATGGTTCCAGCCTTCGCTGGCCCAGCTGTCGCGCTGTTCGACCGCGACGATGTTGATCAGGCTGCCGCCCCTTAGCGGATAGGTCACGAGATGCCGCTTTGGCCCCATCCAGACCGTGGCCACCGGAGGCATGTCGTAGACAGGTAGAAAACGTGAATCAACTGTGGCACGCCAGGCGATCTGCGTGTAGTCGGGTTTTTTACGCGCGTTCAGCGATTGCCGCGTTAAAGAGCGGACTCCATCCGCCCCGATCAGGTATTTGGTGGTGCGCTGTGGCCCGTCTTCAACCGGTAAGGTCGCCTGATCAAATCCGATGGCAACCCCCGTGACCTTGTTGCCGAAATTAAGAGAAACACCGTGCCGCTTGGCCGATGAGGCCAGCATCTCGATCAAATCAGCGCGGTGCATGAGCAGATATGGATGCGGGTTGCCGTGCGACGCCCGTGTCATGTCCAGACGCACCACGTCCTTGCCCTGCCGATAATCCTTAAGCGCGACCGCTTCCAGTTCGATCCCGATCTTGCGCGCCCGCCGCCCCAGATCGAGCGCTTCAAAAACTGCGGTGCCGTTGGGCGTGATCTGCAGGCCGGCTCCAACCTCGCCAAGTTCCGGAGCCTGATCCACAACCGTGACCTTGCCGCCACGTCTGGCCAGGGCAATTGCTGCCGTCAACCCGCCGATCCCGGCGCCCAGAACAGTGATCTTCTTGTCTTTTACCGCCATCAGACCCCTATAAACGCAAAACACCGAGGCTGTGAAGCCCCGGTGTCTGATCTGCTTCTAATAGCCTTAATGTCAATCGTCCCGGTGGACCTTTTCCTTGCGCTCGTGACGCTCCTGCGCCTCCAGGCTGAGGGTTGCGATCGGGCGTGCATCAAGCCGCCTTAGCGAAATCGGCTCTCCGGTATCTTCGCAATAGCCATAAGAGCCGTCTTCGATCCGCCGAAGGGCGGAATCGATTTTGGAAACCAGCTTGCGCTGACGGTCACGGGTTCTGAGCTCTAACGCACGGTCGGTTTCTTCGGAAGCCCGGTCAGCCACATCCGGGATATTGCGTGTGCCAGTTTGCATGCCTTCGATGGTATCGCGGTTACCTTCCAGAATGCCGGTCTTCCAGTCGTTCAGTTTGTTACGGAAGTACTCGAGCTGGCGCTCATTCATGAAAGGTTCACTGTCTGTCGGTGTGTAGTTTGTTTCCAGAACATTTGTCGCTTTCATGACGATCTCTCCATGAGTAAGTTTGCGCGACTCACCTGTGAACTTTTTGGTCAAATTCCGATGGTCTTTGCGCCATCGCTTACAGAAAGCGAAGCATTTTGTCACCCCGTGATTTGCGTATCTTGAAGCTTCGTGAGGGCATGATAAAGTTGAAGCAGTTAAAAAACGCAGAAAACGCTAGAGGCTTATAGGCACTATGAAATTTACCGGCACGGAAAGTTACGTAGCGACAAATGATCTGACTGTTGCCGTAAACGCATCAATCACCCTTGAACGCCCCTTATTGGTGAAAGGCGAGCCGGGAACCGGCAAAACCGAACTGGCACGTCAAGTGGCGGAAAGCCTGGGTCTGCCGATGTTGAAGTGGAACGTGAAATCAACCACGAAAGCCCAGCAGGGGCTTTATGAATACGATGCGGTTTCGCGCTTGCGTGACAGCCAGCTTGGCGAAGAAAAGGTGCATGATGTCAAGAACTACATCAAGAAAGGGATGCTCTGGCAGGCGTTCGAGGCAACCGGAAAAGTAGTTCTCCTGATCGATGAGATAGACAAGGCCGATATCGAGTTTCCCAACGATTTGTTGCAGGAACTCGACCGGATGGAGTTCTTTGTTTACGAAACCGGTGAAACCATCAGCGCCAAACAGCGCCCGATTGTGATTATCACTTCAAACAATGAAAAGGAACTGCCGGATGCGTTTCTGCGCCGCTGTTTCTTTCACTATATCCGCTTTCCCGATGACGAGACCTTGCGCAAGATCGTCGAGGTCCATCACCCCGGTATCAAACCATCACTGGTTACCGAGGCGCTGACGCAGTTTTTCGAGATCCGCGAAACACCGGGGCTAAAGAAGAAACCTTCGACGTCTGAGGTGCTCGACTGGCTGAAACTGTTGTTGGTCGAAGATCTGGGCGCCGCTGACCTCAAACGCGATGGCAAGGATGCGCTGCCGAAACTCCATGGCGCACTTTTGAAAAACGAGCAGGATGTTCACATGTTCGAACGGCTTGCCTTCATGGCGCGTGGGCAAAGATGAGCAGGCTCCTAATCCGCTCTCTGGTCGCATCGGATGAGTCAGAGTGGCGGCGTCTCTGGACGGCCTATCTGGCGTATTACGAGACGTCAGTGGACGAATCCGTCTACCAAACCTCGTTTGCACGGTTGCTGGATGACGATACGCATGAATTTTACGGGCTGATCGCGGAAAGTGATGGCGCGGCCGTCGGGTTGGTGCATTATCTTTTTCATCGCCATATGTGGAAGGTGGAAAACACCTGTTACCTTCAGGATTTGTACACCGATCCTGAATGCCGCGGGCAGGGGGTTGGCAAGGCGTTGATCGAGGCTGTTTATCAAGCCGCCGACAGGGCAGGCGCGCCAACCGTTTACTGGCTGACACAGGATTTCAATCAGCGCGCCCGGCGGCTTTATGATCATGTCGGAACGCTGACGCCTTTTATACGCTACAACAGGGGGTAGGATTTGCGTTTTTTCTTTCCAGCCCTGATAGCTCTCAGCGCCTGCACGGCGGCCCCGCTGACAGAACTGCCGTCGCGGGCTGATCCGCTGCCAGCGACCCTGCCACCGGTCAAATCATTTTCCATGCCACCAAGGGCTATCGGGATTGGCCGCGCCAATACCGATATCGCCCGGGATTTTCTTGAGCTGGCTTTTGAAATGGAAAGCGGCGCGGAGATCGAGCGGTTCACGCGCTTTGAAGAGCCGGTGACAATCGCGCTCGCAGGCGAAGAAACAGCCCTTTTTGAGGCTGATCTCAATCACTTGTTGAAACGCCTCAGAAGTGAGGCGGGGATCAGAATTGAGCGGATCGAGACCGGGTCGGACGCAAATATTGTCATTGAAACCCTGCCGCGCAAGAAACTGCAACGCACCGTGCCCTATGCAGCTTGTTTCGTTGTCCCCCGGGTTAAGAATTGGGAGGAGTTTCGCAAGAATCGCCGCAGCGGGATCCTCAATTGGACAACGCTAGAGAAACGTGAGCGCACCACCATTTTCATCCCCGATGACGTGCCGCCGCAGGAAGCCCGCGATTGCCTGCATGAAGAAATTGCACAGGCGCTCGGACCGCTCAACGACATCTACCGGCTGTCGGATTCGGTTTACAATGATGACAATATCAACACCGTTCTGACCGGCTTTGATATGCTGATCCTGAAAGCCTATTACAGTAATCAGTTGAAAAGCGGGATGAGCCGAGAGGACGTGGCGGCGCGCTTGCCGAGGATATTGAAAATGCTCAATCCAGGTGGGGAAACGGCGCCTGAATCCGGGCAGGAAAAGACGCCACGCGCATGGATCGACGCGATCGAAACCGCGTTGGGTCCACGCTCAGGCCAGGCCCGTCGACTGACGTCTGCGCGTCGCGCACTGGCAATTGCAAAGAAAGAAAACTGGCGGGATAACCGGCTGGGGTTCAATCTGTTTGCACAGGGCAGGCTGGCACTGGGTTTTGACAGCGAAACTGCGGCTGAAAGCTTTGCACAGGCCTATTCGGTTTATGTCGAACTCTATGGTGCCGACGATATCCACTCGGCCCATGTGGCTTTGCAACTGGCTGCATTTGCGCTGTCGACAGGTGATTCAGAAACTGCGCTGAGGTTCATCAACAACAGTCTGCCTGCGGTCAACCGGGCACAAAACGCTGCCTTGCTGGCAACCTTTCTAATGATCAAAGCAGAGGCTCTGGACTTTGAAGGCCGCCACAATGAAGCAACGACCGTGCGCATGGACAGCCTAGGCTGGGCCCGTTATGGCTTTGGTTCTGATGATGAAATCCGCGATCGCTTGCGTGAAATCGCCGCCCTTCGCCCAGTTGAAAAGAAACCGGAGGTCTGATGATCAGCCTGATAGCATTCGCTCTTGGCGCGCTCTGGGGCGCGCGCGTTGCCCAAAAGCGCGGCGGCAACCGGCTTGATATTATCCAGTATGCGCTGGTTCATGGGATCATTCTGGCGCTTGTTGCGTTAATCGCGGTCGTGGTGGTGGGCCGTCTGGACTGGATCTGAGCCATGTTCCTGCCGCTCTTCACCAATCTTCGCCAGGCTAAACTGCCGGTCTCTCTGCGCGAATATCTGGATTTTCTTTCCGCCCTCAAAACCGGCCTGGTGCTTTATGATATCGAGGGGTTTTACTATCTGGCGCGGGCCGCACTGGTGAAGGACGAGCGCAATCTTGACAAGTTTGACCGGGTGTTTTCGGAAACCTTCAAGGGGATGGAGAACCTGAGTGTTCAGGATGTTGTCAATGCGGTCGACATTCCCGAAGACTGGCTGAGGAAGATGGCGGAAAAGCAGCTCAGCCCCGAGGAAATGGCCGAGATTGAATCGCTCGGCGGATTTGAAAAGCTGATGGAGACCCTGAAAGAGCGCCTGAAAGAACAGGAAGGCCGGCATCAGGGGGGGTCCAAATGGATTGGCACGGCGGGGACTTCGCCCTTTGGGGCCTACGGCTACAATCCTGAAGGTGTGCGTATTGGTCAGAAGGAAAGCCGCCACCAGCGTGCGGTCAAGGTCTGGGATAAGCGCGAATTCAAGAATCTGGACGACAGTGTTGAACTGGGCACGCGCAATATCAAGGTGGCGCTCAAACGCCTGCGGCGCTGGGCACGTGACGGGGCGGACGAGGAACTGGACCTCAACGGCACCATTCGCGCCACGGCCGAACATGGCTATCTTGATATCAAAACCCGCCCTGAGCGGCGCAATGCCGTCAAGGTTTTGCTGTTCCTAGATGTCGGCGGCTCGATGGACCCTTATATCCGGCTGGTCGAGGAATTGTTTTCGGCGGCCAAGACCGAGTTCAAGCATCTGGAGTATTTCTATTTCCACAATTGCCTTTACGAAGGTGTTTGGCGCGACAATACCCGCCGCTGGACCGAGCAAACCCCGACTTGGGATATCCTTCATACCTATGGACCTGATTACAAATGCATTTTCGTTGGCGACGCTTCAATGTCGCCCTACGAAATCGCCTATCCGGGCGGCGCAAACGAACACTGGAACGCCGAGGCCGGGCAGGTTTGGCTTGACCGCGCCATTGAGACCTGGAGCCATAATATCTGGATCAATCCCTTGCCCGAACAGCACTGGAAATACACCCATTCAATCCAGATGATCCGCGATATCTTTGGTGAACGCATGTTCCCGATGACCCTTAAGGGCATCGAAAATGGAATGAAGGACCTGGTGCGGTAAAAGCTGGCAGGGCTTGTCAGACGGCGCAGAGACGCTAACCTGACACAATGTCAGATGCACCTGTCATTCACATTGACGTCCCTGAGTTTCACCGCGATCCTTATCCGGTTCTGGCTGAGATGCGCGCCAAGACCCCGATTGCCTATGTCCCGGAACTGGGCGCGACCCTGTTTACCAAACGCGATGCGATTTTCACCAACGAGAAGATCATCGAAGTTTTTTCCTCGTCCCAGCCCGGCGGGCTGATGAATGTGCTGATGGGCGAAAACCTGATGCGCAAAGATGGCGAGGCGCATCAGGCCGAGCGCAAAGTGATTTTCCCCACCGTGTCACCGCGCACCGTCAGGGATGTCTGGCTGGCGGAGTTTGCCCAATCGGCTGACCTTATTCTGGATGAGCTGGCACCAAAAGGGGCAGGCGATCTGATTGCTGACTATTCGATGCCGCTGTCAGCCGAAGCCCTAAAAGCGATGACCGGGCTCAGAAATATGGACTGGCGCGAAATTGACCGGGTCAGTCAGGGGATGATCGACGGGATTGCCAATTACACTGGTGATCCGGCGATCGAGGCCAATTGCCATGATTGTACTGCCTCGATTGATCGCCACATCGCCGAAATGGTGCCGATTGTGAAGGCCAAGCCGGATCATTCATTGCTAAGTGTGCAGTTGGAGGCCGGTCTTACGGATGCACAGATCCGGGCCAATATCAAGCTGGCGATATCCGGTGGCCAGAATGAACCGCGAGATGCAATCGGTGGCACGATCTGGGCCTTGCTTGACCATCCCGGGCAGCTGGAAATGGTGTTGCGCGGTGACGTGAGCTGGGCGCAGGCATTTGAGGAATATGCCCGCTGGACTGCACCCATCGGCATGAGCCCCCGCGTTGTTGCGAAAGAACAACGGGTTGATGAGGTGACGTTTAAACCTGGGGATCGCGTGTTCTTCATGTTCGGTTCCGGCAATCGCGACGAGGAAATCTTTGAAAAACCAGATGAATTTGACGTGACACAGGATTGCAGCGCTTCGATAGCCTTTGGCGCAGGTCCGCATTTCTGTGCCGGGGCCTGGGCGGCGCGTGCGTTGATTGCGGACGTGGCCCTTCCCAAGGTCTTTGCGCGACTTAAGAATCTCAAACTGGCAGAAGGGCCGCCGCCACAACCCGAAGGCTGGGCGTTTCGCGGGCTGACCAGCCTTGCCTGCCTCTGGGATCACTGACATCTGAATTGCCTTCACGGCAATCACACCCCATATAGAATTCATGCTGAAGCTTACGCCGATCCTTCTGGCCATTCTCTATGCTTACGTCATGGTGAGGTTTTCCGCCTGGCGCACCGGCAAAGAGTTGGATGCGCGCTCAAGCCCACTGGCCGATCCGCGTCTGGAAGGATTGACCAAGAGGATGGCGCAGGCACTCGATCTGCCCCGGATCAGGGTGCATGTTTATGAGATTGAGCCGGTCAATGGGCTGGCAGCACCGGATGGACGGATATTCATTACACGCGGGTTTCTGAACAAATACCAAAGCGGCGAAGTAACAGCGGAAGAGTTGGCCTCGGTCATTGCGCATGAACTTGGGCATGTAGCACTTGACCACAGCCGCCGTCGGATGATTGATTTTTCCGGCCAGAACGCCATTCGCACCGCTCTTGGCATGGTGCTGGGGCGGATATTGCCGGGTATCGGTGGCTATATTGCGTCGTTTCTGACGACAATGCTGGCCGCACGGTTATCGCGGCAGGATGAATACGAGGCTGACGCCTATGCCTCGGCATTGCTGGTGAAAGCCGGGATCGGGGTCGGGGCGCAGAAATCCCTGTTTCTCAAGCTGGACGGGTTGACCAAAAGCGGCGGACAACTAGCCTGGCTGATGAGTCATCCGAAAACCGCAGAACGGATTGCCGCAATTGAAAAGCGCGAGGCAGCGTGGCAGCAGTAGCTCCAATAGGTCGGGATATGTTCTAACTCAGCGCCTTACCCAACCTTGGCAGTCGCGCCTTTTTCAAAAGCGACCGCATCGGTTGTGGTTTCCCCGAGATGCGTTCTGCCTTTGCCCGCACCTCCTCGCAGACACGGGCAATTTTCTCAGGATCGTCCTGCCAGAAATCCATCAGGAACCCATCCGGATCACGTCTGAGAATGCCATGTGCCGCCAGCGCGCGAGTTGGAAAATCCTGAATGTTCAGGGTGACAAGTATTGCGGCATTGCCGGTTATCGCAGCCGCCAGGACATGGTGATCGGCCTTGTCCGGCAGATGCAGGCTTGCCTCCAATTCCGGATCAGGGCTGACAGAGGCATCAGGCCAGCGGCTTTCCAGGAGTGCGATTTCAGCCTTTGCAATTCCTGCCTGATCGGGCAGTTTGCGCGCAACGGCACGCGCCCATTCCCCCAGTATCCGCGCCGACCATAAGGGCTCATAAGCGCCCGCGCGTGCCACGCCCAACAGGATTTCCCGCATAACAGTCGGGTATAAAACACAGGCATCCAGCAGAACTCGCATCAGTTGAGCCGGAAAAACAGGGCCTTCAGATACCCCGATTCCGCCAGTGCCGGGTGCAACGGATGATCGGGCCCTGCTTCGCCTGTATGGATCAGCGGGCCATGCCGCCCGGCTTTGCCGATGCCACGCAGTGAGGCGCTGCGAAACTTTGCCAGATCAGCGGCGTGGGAACAGGAACAGACTGCCAGATACCCACCCGGAGCAACCAGCAAAGCCCCCATGCGTGCCACACGCTCATAAGCGCGCAACCCGGCCTCAAGTGAGGCGCGGTTGGGTGCAAAAGCTGGCGGATCACAGACCACCAGATCAAAAGTGTGCCCTTCTGCAGCAAGCGAGGCCATCACCTCAAACGCATCTCCTTTGATGGAGGCAAACTGCCCACCAAAGCCCGAGGCATCAGCCCCCCTTGCCGCCAGTTCCAGAGCCGGAGCTGAACCGTCAACACAGATTGCTGAAGACGCCTCGCCAGCCAGCGCTGCCAGGGCAAAACCACCGACATGGGAAAAAACATCAAGCACCGTGCCGCCCTTGGCCAACCGGGCGGCGAAAGCATGATTGTCACGCTGATCAAAGAAGAGGCCGGTTTTCTGCCCGCCAATAAGATCGGCATAATAGGTCGCGCCGTTCATTTTGACCGGAACAGGCGCATCTATTTCACCTTTTAAAACAGTAACTTCTTCACTTAACCCCTCCAGGCTACGAGCGCGTCCACTGCCGTTCTTGACGATGGTCGTAACACCTATGACCTCAGTTAGCGCGGCGGCCAGATCGTCGATCATTGCCTCAGCCCAGGCAGCATTTGGCTGGATCGCGGCAATATCGCCAAATCGATCGATGATCACGCCCGGCAGGCCATCGGCCTCGGCGTGGATCAGGCGATAAAAGGGGCCAGGGTAGAGTCGCGAGCGCATGTCAAACGCGTGTGCCAGCTTATATAGCAGCCAGTTGCGGTCAATCTTCGATCCGGGATCGCGATCAAGCATCCGGCAGGTGATTTTGGAGTTTGCATTGAACGCTGCAAGCCCCAGTGGCTGGCGATCAGCAGTCTGTAGTTCAACCACGGAACCCGAGGCGATCTTGCGCGTGCGCCGGTCAAGAACCAGTTCATCGGCATAGACCCACGGATAGCCAAATCGCAGTTTTTGCGCTGATTTGTTGGGGCGCAGGCGCACAACAGGAAAAGAGGAAGGGGTGTTCATCCCTTCCTCCTATCCTAGTCCCTTCAGCCCCGAAAGGTCTACATGCCGAGATATTGCCGCATCACTGATGTGATCTCGCGCGTTATCCGCACTTTTTGCGTCTCGCCCCGCATTGCTGCGTCGATTGCCTTCTGCCCGCCAAGGGCTTTCAGCGAGATCTCAACCGGAAAGGCATCAATCAGTTCGACGTTTGTTTCGACGTCACGGATGGTGACGTTGAAAGTGATTGTATGAAAACCGCCAACGGTCGCCCGGGCTTTCTGGCTCAGTGCGTGAAAACGCACAAGCTCGATATCAAGGAAAACCGGCGCGTTGCCGTCAAGGCCGATAGCTGCCTGTGAAACTGCCAGATCAATGATGTTCTTGACCTGGGCACGGCGATCACCATGCGGATCCTCGCGCCAGACGATATCGGAGTTTGGCAAGTAGAGATTAGCCTCAGACACTGTCAGAGTATCCGGCACGCTGACGCGCACGTCTTCGACATGCCATGTCACGCTTTGCGAGCTTTTAATCCCCGATGTGATCGGTGTGATGGTCGTCGGAAGCTGCTCCAAAGGAGCATGGCGTGTTGTTATGGCACCGTTACAGGCCCCCAGAAGGGCGGTCATCGCAAGGGCGGCACATACTTTCATCCCGTTCATTTTCAGCCTCCTTGAGAAGGGGATTCCCTCTCATTGTTCGGCCTGGTTAATGAAAGGTGAAAACGGCGGAAATACGCCGAACTGTGTTCAATTTTGTGATTAATTCGTGAACAGAAACAGTCGGACGAAAAAGCCCCTTCAGTCCTGACAGGGCTTTATCGTGTTGTTCTACTTACAAAAATTCCGGCAGGCTGTCCTGTTCAGCGGCGTTACACAACCAGTTAAAGAGGTGTTCGCCAACACTTCTGAAGCAAATCACGTGCATTTGTGCTTCATCAGACAACCAGAATGCAGCGGCCAGCTGGCCGATCCGTGTACGGCGGATCTCACCGGGCTGAAATCCCTCGACTGACAGGTCTGCAGGCGCACCCTTGGCGATCACTTCGCGCACGCCCTTACCTTCAAGCGTGAAAACAGCGCGGGCGTCGGATACGTTGACCGCCAGCATATGCTCGCCCTTCATTGTCTTGTCGAGCTTCGCGACCAGACTATCGGCTTTGTCATAGTCGACAATCAGCAACAGCTCGTCAGGCGACATCCAAGCCACCGCGCCCTTGCTGCCTTCTTTGACACCGCGCGCTTTGGGCATGGCCAACCCGACCACAGATTTGACAGCCGCCGCCAGCTTTTCGCTTTTGAGATCACCGCGCAGGTTGATCATGCCCTTCAGACCGGCATCCTTCACCGTAGCCGCGCCAATGAACTCGGCGCCATTCATTACCGATATCGCTTCAGACATTCTGACGCTCTCCTTCTTTATCCAAAAAGACCGGATCAACCACTTTTGCGTGGATCACCTTGTCATTGCCAATGGGGAAGGTCAGGGTTTCGCCCATCCGGCGTGATCCTCCCTTGATCAGTGCCATTGCAATGGAGTGGCCCAGCGTTGGTGAAAAATATGTCGAGGTGACGTGCCCGATGATGTTTTCCATACCATCAGCCCGCTTTGGTCCTTCGATGGCATGAGCCGCATCGGGCAGCACTTCAGCCGGGTTTTCCGTCAAAAGGCCGACCAACTGTTTGCGGTTTTCATCCTGCATGAAGCTGCGCAACTGCGCCCGCTTACCCAGAAAATCCTCTTTCTTTTTCGAAATGGCCCAATGCAGGTTCAGATCCTGCGGAATGACCGTTCCGTCGGTTTCGTCACCAATCATGATGAAACCCTTTTCGGCCCGCATCACGTGCAGGCATTCGGTACCATAAGGCTCGATCCCAAATGCCTTGCCCGCCTTTAGCGCTGTATCCCAGAAGGCCATCCCTTCGGCAGCGGGAACCGCGATTTCGTATGAAAGCTCGCCTGAGAACGAAATGCGATAAGCGCGTGCCTTGATGCCTGCGATCTCGCCATCGGCAAAAGCCATGAAGGGCAGGGCGTCGGCTGAGACATCCATGTCGCTGACCCCCATCGCCTCCAGCACTTCACGCGCTTTCGGGCCAACAATGCCGATCTGGGCGTATTGTTCGGTGACGTTGGCGGTATAGACCTTCCAGTCCCACCATTCGGTTTGCAGCCATTCTTCCATCCAAGCGTGGATGCGATCAGAGCCGCCTGAGGTAGTGTGGCAGAGGAACGTATCCTCTGACAGCCGGGCAACAACGCCGTCATCCGACAGAAAGCCGTTTTCACTACACATCAGCCCATAGCGGCATTTGCCGACTTTCAGGGTCGACATCATGTTGGTGTAGAGCATGTCAAGGAACCTGCCCGCATCGGGGCCCTTGACGATGATCTTGCCAAGGGTGGAGGCATCCAGCAGGCCGACATTTTTGCGTGTGTTCAATATCTCGCGCGTGACCGCGTCTTTCACCGATTCCCCGTCCTTTTGATAGCAATAGGGGCGGCGCCAGTCGGCCACAGGTTCCCAGAAGCCGCCATTCTGATCTGTCCAGTTATGGATCGGTGAACGGCGGATTGGCTTGAAAAGATCTCCGCGCGCGTCCCCGGCTATCGCCCCGAACGATATCGGGTGATAGGGCGGGCGGAAGGTGGTCGTGCCGACCTGCGGGATTTCCGAATTCAGCGCATCGGCGAGAACTGCCAGACCGTTAATGTTGCTGAGTTTGCCCTGATCTGACGCCATGCCCAGCGTGGTATAGCGTTTGGTGTGCTCAACACTTTCATAGCCTTCCTGGGCAGCCAGACGCACGTCAGAAACCTTGACGTCATTCTGAAAATCAAGCCAGGTCTTGATCCTGAGCTTTGGTCCTGCACCCTGTGGCATCGACCAGACCGGCAGCATCGGTGATTCATCCAGCGAAACCGTGCTTGGCGCGGCACCCTTATCCGGTGTGAAGCCTGCTTCCTTTGCAGCGCGTCGGCCAGCCGCGACGGCGTCCTTTGCAACAGCCGCCGCATCCAGGTGACCATTGGCCGTGCCCGTGGCGATCACATATCCGTTGCCATCAGTCCCCAGTGGCGGACGTTTGGCATCGGGGCGGAACATGGCCTGCCCCTCGTCCCAATTGAGTTTGCCACCGCAATGCGACCACAGATGCACAACCGGCGACCAGCCGCCCGACATGGCCACAGCATCGCATTTGATCTCGTCCAGCGTGGCGCCTTCACCAGCCTGATCACAAAGGGTGACACCTTCGACTTTCTTGTTGCCCTTAACCTTGCCGATAGCTTTGCCGGTCTCGATCCGAATACCCATTTCGCGGGCCTGTTGCGGCAATTCACCATTGGCCTCGGGACGGGCATCGATGATCGCCGGAACCGTCAGACCGGCCATTTTCAGAGCAATAGCCGTGCGATAAGCGTCATCGTTATTGGTCACGACGACAGTGCGGTCACCGACGCTGACGCCGAAATTGACCACATAATCGCGCACCGAGCCTGCCAGCATGACGCCAGGAATATCGTTTCCGGCGAATGATAGCGGGCGCTCGATGGCACCGGTTGCAGTAATGATGCGCTTGGTCCGGATCCTCCACAGGCGATGCCGTGGCCCGTTCATTTCAGGAGCGTGGTCGCTCAGACGCTCATACCCCAGCGCATAGCCGTGATCGTATATGCCTGCCCCCATCATCCTTGTGCGGATGGTGACATTGTCCATTTCCTCAAGCGTCTTGAGGGTTTTGGCAACCCAATACTCGGCCGCCATGTCGTTGATTTCAACCTCGTCGACCACAGCCCGACCGCCCAGCGATGCGGTTTGCTCGACCAAAAGAACTTTGGCTCCTGATTTTCCAGCCTCAAGTGCAGCCAGCAATCCGGACAATCCGCCGCCGACGATCAGAACATCGACATGGGCATAGAAATACTCGTATTTGTCGTCATCCCTGTGCGTCGGCGCCTTACCCAGACCTGCCGCCGCACGTATCACGGGTTCAAACGCATGTTTCCATGCAAAGCGTGGGAACATGAAGGTTTTGTAATAAAAGCCCGCCGGGAAAAACCGGGTCATCAGCCGGTTGACCGCGCCGATATCGTAATCAAGGCTCGGCCAGTGGTTCTGGCTGGTCGATGTCAATCCGTCAAACAGCTCGGTCGTGGTGACCCTTTGGTTGGGTTCAAATTTGCCGGCCTTGCCGAGACCGACCAGCGCGTTCGGCTCTTCCGGCCCAGCAGCAACGATGCCGCGCGGGCGGTGATATTTGAACGACCGGCCAACCAGCGTCTGGTTGTTTGCCAGAAGGGCAGAGGCCAGTGTGTCGCCTTCATAGCCTTTGAAGCGTTTGCCGTTAAAGGTGAAGGCAAGTGATTTGCTGCGGTCGATAAGGCGACCGTGATCCGCCAGACGAGTGCTCATTTCACGAATCCTTCAAATTCAGGGCGTTTCTTTTTGATCTTGTTGATCAGGGTTTTCGGAGGTTCGAGCGTTTGCGCCGAATAGGTGCCAAACACTTCCAGAGTCATCGTATCGCGTGCTGCGTGAAACCACTTGCCACAGCCAAACGCATGGCGCCAGCGCTCAAAATGTACACCGCGCGGGTTTTTTTTGTGAAAGAGATAGGTCTCAAACTCGGCATCGCTGGCATCACCTGCCGACCGGCTGATATGCGCCTCTCCACCCGGCGTAAGATCAGTTTCATCGGCATGGATACCGCAATAAGGGCATTCAAGGATCAGCATTTTTTCAGTCTCTCGTTAAAGGGCAGCGAGTTTGGTCAGGCAAGCCATTGCCGGCAGGCCTCCATTCCGTCCTCGACAGCTTTGCGTTCGCTTAAGTCCAGTTCAATTGAGTCACCGACATCAACCAGATCGATGGTGACAGACGTATTTTTCTTGATTGCGTGAAAAAGTGACGACACCACGGTTTCCAGCCCCAGCGGCATCTGCGCGATCTTTCCGTATTGCTTCAGTCGAAACGTCATTTCGGTACCATCAGGAAACCGAAACCGCAGCGTCTGTTTCGCCGCAGAGGATTGAAACGCCGGATGACGGACCAGAAGGTGAATGCTTTGCGATGGGCGCCAGTAGATTGACAGACCAACCTTATTTGCCGCCGCGCTGTTCAGTCTCGTCTCGGCAGTACAGGCGTTTTTGGCGGCATTGCCGGATATTTGAAACAACCCGCGATCATCCATCATGGTTGCGCCGTTATGCTTGGCCATTGCTGGCGGGCCGAGCAGCAGCAAAGCGACAGGCAGCACAAGCGAAATGGCACGTAAGCCAGTTTTGGAGGAAATCGCGATCCGGTGGTGAAAACGGATCATGTCACTTTCCCTTCACACAGTTTTCGAGCGCGTCAACGACTTCCCGGGTGCGCACAAGCTGCAAAACGAAACTGTCTTTCTTTTTTTCCATCAGCAGCACCATACGCTCGCGCTCAGTAAACTTTTTCAGAAAGCGGATGTTTTCCGAGCGACTGCGGTTGGGAATTTCAAAAACACCGTCGCGGTCCATCTTGATGCGGCGATTGTAAAACTCACCCCCGTCAAACTTGAGCGAAATCCGGTCGCGGCGGCGTTTTGGTCGATTGCCCTCGTCGTAACTGACGGTCTGCCAGACCTTGCCGCTGCGCCTTTGATATAGTGACAGGCTGACACGAACACCGTTAAGCGACAAAAGCGCGATCGTAGCGTAGCAGGTTCTGCGGTCTTCGCGCACAATCGTGTAGCTGTCGACCGTGCCTAGTATGACCGGTTTGGCGTTGGCCGGGGCAGTCAGTGTGGCAATCAGTAGGGTGAGAAGGGCAAATGGTTTCAGGGTCATAGCGCAGCCTTTGGGTCGTTGTTACCTGAAAGGATACACGCTCTGTTCTCAGTTGCAAAAATCCGTGACGGAATGCGCGGCGTTCCGCCGGTGGTGTGGTTGGCGCGCACCTCCGCGATTGCCGAAAAAATCGGCAAAACCGTGATATATGCGCCCCAAAAAATCATTAATGTGCCACCCCTGCGGCAACACTTTCGTCGATGAACCGGCCTTCGCGGAAGCGGTCCAGCCCGAACCCTTCGGCCAGTGAGCCGGGTTCGCCTTTGGCCATCATCTCGGCCATCGCCCAGCCGGACCCCGGAATGGACTTGAACCCGCCGGTGCCCCAGCCGCAGTTGATGAATGTGTTGCCCAGTGGTGTTTTTGAGATGATCGGCGAGCGATCCCCGGTCATATCGACGATGCCGCCCCACTGGCGCAGCATCTTGAGCCGGCTGATGATCGGGAAGGTTTCAATCAGCGCCCGCACGGTTTCCTCGACATGATGGAACGAACCGCGCTGGGTGTAATTGTTAAACCCGTCAGCACCACCACCGATGACCATTTCACCCTTGTCAGACTGGCTCATGTAGCCGTGCACGGTATTGGCCATCACGACCACATCCATACAGGGTTTGATCGGCTCGGAAACCAGCGCCTGCAGGGCGACACTTTCAATGGGCAGGCGGAACCCGGCCATGTCGGCCAGATGGCCGGAATGACCGGCAACGACAATGCCGAGTTTCTTGCAGCCAATCGCGCCTTTGGTGGTTTTGACACCGGTGACTTTGCCACCCTTCTTGCTGATCCCTGTGACTTCGCATTTCTGGATAATATCCATGCCCATGTCGGAACAGGCGCGGGCATAGCCCCAGGCCACGGCATCATGGCGCGCGGTGCCGCCGCGTGGCTGCCAAAGCGCGCCCAGAACCGGGTAGCGCGGGCCGCCAAGCTCGATGATCGGCACCAGTTTCTTAACCTCGGCGGGACTGATGAACCGGGTTTCCACCCCTTGCAGCCGGTTGGCGTGTTCGGTGCGTTTGTAGCCACGGATCTCGTGCTCGGTCTGGGCCAGCATCATCACCCCGCGGGGTGAGAACATGACGTTGTAGTTCAGATCCTGACTGAGGGTTTCATAAAGCGAACGCGCTTTTTCATAAATCGCGGCACTTTCATCCTGCAAATAGTTTGAGCGGATGATGGTAGTATTGCGCCCGGTATTGCCGCCACCGAGCCAGCCTTTTTCGATAATCGCGACATTTTTGATGCCGTGGTTCTTGCCCAGATAATAGGCCGTCGCCAGCCCGTGCCCCCCGGCGCCGACGATGACGACGTCATATTCCTTCTTTGGTTCAGGTGAACGCCAGGCGCGCTCCCAGCCGGTGTGATAGCGGGCAGCTTCGCGGGCGACGGCAAAGGCAGAATAACGTCTCATGGGGCGCGCTCCAAAAAAGCGGTGGGAATTGTTACGATCCGACAACAATGGGCCAAAACGATTCTCAAGCCCACATATGCCGTCTTTCTTTGCGCCGGGAGGTCGAAAACTCCAAGACTCTGAGCGGCATATTCCATTGTCTTAGCGACATTTGACCGTCGGGCCAAGCCTCGCGCCCTTGTGATTGCCGCCAGCAGGGCGTTGCGGCAACTTGGGGCTTTCGTGCACGCAAGGGCTGGGATAAAAAAGCCGGCGCGGGGAATGGGTTGCATTCCCTTCTCAAAGGAGCCCGGATGGCATTTTGGATTTCTGCCTTGCTTCTCAGCGCGCTGGTTGCGGGTGTTGTGATATGGCCACTTATCAAAAGACGCGCCGACAGCGGTGCACCAGATGACGTGCAGGCCAGTGATGTGCAGATCTATCGCGACCAGCTGAGCGAGGTTGAGCGCGATCTGGCAAAAGGCGTTTTGTCTGAGGAAGAGGCGGAAAGAACCAGAACCGAGGTTTCGCGGCGCATTCTGGCAGCTGACAAGGAAAGCCAGTTGGCCAAAGCCAGTTCAGTCGGTTCGCGCGGGCTTAATTTGAGTATTGCGGCGGTCAGCGGGGCTGTAATTCTCGTTGGTGCGGTTGGTATCTATGCTTTGATCGGCGCCGGAGGTGCACCGGACCGGTCGCTGGCGTCACGGCTTGCCGGGCTTGCCGAGGCAAATGCGGCCCGCCCAACCCAGGAAGAGGCGGAAGCGCGCGCCGGTGATTTTACCGATCTGGAAGAACAGGCGGGGCAGGATTATCTCGATCTGGTGGCCGAACTTCGCCAAACAGCCAAAGAGCGTCCGGACGACCTGAAAGGCCAGCAGCTTTTGGCCGAACACGAAGCGCGCCTTGGACGTTTTGCCGCCGCGCGGATTGCACAGGAAAGGGTGGTTGACATTCTGGGCGATCAGGCCCGTCCCTCAGATATTACCGATCTGGCTGAATTGATGATTGTTGCAGCTGGTGGGTATGTTTCCCCCCAGGCTGAAAAGATACTGGCAATAGCCATCACGATGGACCCCGCCGACGGACGCGCGCGCTATTATTCAGGGCTTGATCTGGCACAGAACGGTCGGCCCGATCTTGCTTTTGAGCTGTGGTTGAACCTGCTTGAGGAAGGCCCCCCTCATGCCCCCTGGATTGCCCCTATTCGCGCTCAGATTGGTGAGATTGCGGCGATGGCTGGCATCGCACCTCCTGCATCTGTAACCGAAACGGATGCGCTGAGTGGCAGCGATCAGACCGTTGAAGAACAACAGGAAATGATCCGCTCGATGGTGACGCAGCTTGCTGACAGGCTCGCATCCAGCGGTGGCACAGCCGAGGAATGGGCGCGGCTTATTCAGGCTTATGGCGTATTGGGTGAAACCGACAAGGCAGCGGCGGTCTGGGCTGAGGCAAAAACCGCGTTTTCTGCAAATGCCGAAGCGATGGCCCTGATCCGGCAAGCCGCCGAAAACGCCGGAGTAGCGGATTGAGCAGAATCTGTGCGGATATTGCAGCGTTTTCAGAAGCAGCAGCACCACATCGCCCGCTGATCGGGCTTGATCTGGGAACCAAGACCATCGGAGTGGCGGTTTCAGATACACTCTGGTCAGTGGCGACGCCGTTTGAAACCATCAAGCGTCGCAAGTTTACCGAGGATGCCAAAGCACTGGTCGCCATCCTGACCACACGCGACGCTGCGGGGATTGTGCTTGGCCTGCCGATCAACATGGATGGGTCAGAAGGCCCGCGCTGCCAGTCCACCCGCGCATTTGCGCGCAATCTTGGCGCTCATACCGATCTGCCGATCATCTTTTGGGATGAGCGTCTGTCAACAGTTGCCGCCGAGCGGGCGTTGCTTGAGGCGGACACATCCAGAAAACGACGTGCCGAACTGATTGATCACGTCGCCGCCGCCTATATTCTGCAGGGCGCCCTTGACCGGTTGGCACATATCAGGGCAGGGCAGAGTGATGAGTGATGACCTTTGGCAACGCGACGAGATCGAAAGCCCCTGCCAGAAGATCTGTGTGATGCACACACAGTCGGGACTGTGTATCGGCTGTTTTCGCACGCGCGACGAGATTGCCCGCTGGTCTGTGATGAACCCCGCAGAACGCCGGGCGATCATGGATGAATTGCCAAGCCGCGCCCCGCATTTGAAAAACAAGCGCAGCGGCCTCCGCCGCCGCCGCAAGCCCTCCTGATTTCCTGCTCTGGGGAAGGGTGACAGACGGGCACGTCGGCCCTAAGATACATGGGTCAGAAGCTGGGGGGCAAAAAGACAAAATAATGCGGGCGATTCTGGTTCTGGCCGTTCTGGCACTTTTGTATCTGCTGGTACGCAACCTGACGGATTTTGATGTCAGACTTGACGATCTCAACCCGGTGCTTCTGGGCTATGGCGCTTTGTTTGCGGCGGGGATTGTTGCAGCCGAACTCCTGCGCCCGATCTTGTTACTTTTGGCGCCGGTTTCGCGTTTTGTGGTTGTTGCTGTCATTGCCGCACTGGTCTGGACCGGGTTTGAAACCGCACGCCAGGCAGGCAAGATCCCGCAGGCATTGCTGGATCCGGCGCCTGCAGGCCCGGAAGCCCTGACCGGCCCGCCGCAAACAAGCCTTCCGCCAGCCTGGGACGGGCTTTATCGCACCGTTGCACAGGTGAATAACACCAGTCTTGGCGTGCTCGTCGATCCGGCGACGCCATTGGTCGTGCTGCAATATGAAGAGGCTGAGCGGCTGGGTCTGCACCCGGAACGCCTACAGTTTACCGAGCGCGTGCCGGTTTCCGACCGCAAGATCACGGCCGCCCACCTGCCGCTTCTTTCGGTGCGTATCAACGACGTTGAGGTGTTCGAGGTTGACGCAGCCATAGCGGCCAAAGGGGCGCTTGAAACCAGCCTGATCGGCTTGTCGTTTCTCAACCGGTTGTCGGCGGTTTACCTTAAGAAGGGTGAGCTTGTGCTGCGGCAGTGAGCCTTTGGAAGTGGCAAGATTGCCCGGGGATGATGGCCAGGGGTTAGTTCGCACACCAATGTCTCAGTTGGATGCAATATGCCACCGTTTTTGCAGATGTCGGATGCGCGGGACGACACGCCCGCTAGAAGATGTGAGAAGAACCGGTTTTTGTGAATTGGTGATTCACTTATCGGGTCGTATTAGGTATTCATAATGGAAACAAAGGCAAGGTACCTAACGTGATCGGAGCAATTGCTGGGGACGTCATTGGCTCTGTCTATGAGCACTCAAACATCAAATCCACCGACTTTCCTCTTTTTCAAAAATCCTCTCGTTTCACGGATGACAGTGTAATGAGTCTCGCGCTAGCTGATGCTCTTGTCCACGGTCGTGATATCGCACAAAACTTTCGCCGATTCTATGGTTGGTATCCTCGTGTCGGCTACGGAAACCTGTTTAAGGCGTGGGCAAAGGATGCTTCGTTTGGCGCCTACAACAGTTATGGAAACGGGTCCGCAATGAGAGTGGCCGCTTCAGCTTACGCATTTGATACCGCTGAGCAAGTTCTTGCATGCGCTCGAGAAAGTGCAGTCATTACCCACAACCATCCCGAAGGGATTAAAGGGGCTGAGGCTATAGCGCTAGGAACATTTCTGGCGCGAACAGGGCACACAAAATCTGAAATCTTGTCAAATATAGTGGATCAATCAGGTTATCATCTGGAGTTCTCACTTGATGAAATTCGGGATGACTACTTCTTTGACACCACATGCCAGGGTTCAGTGCCGCAGGCTTTGGTGGCGTTTCGAGAGGGAAAAGATTTCGAAGACACAATCAGATTGGCAATCTCGATTGGTGGCGACAGCGATACGATAGCCTGTATGACCGGTGCGCTTTCCGCGGCATTCTACCAATTCATTCCTGATGTCATCGAAATTGAAGTGCGAGCCCGGCTTGACGAGCGATTGGCCGGGGTGCTTCGCTTGTTTGAAGAAAAGTTTCTTCTGTAGCGAGGAGGACTATACGGACGCTCAATTTTCGTCAGGCAGATTAACTCTGGTTTCGATATTGGCCCTAATCCCCGTTGAGCCATGTCTCGCGATCCGTTTCCGGGCGGAAATAGAGGATTGCGCGGCCTTCGGTCGGTGCTTCAGCTCCGCCAAGCCAGGGGGATATTCCGTGGATGGAGAACCGGTGCAGCAGATAAGCTTCGCCGGGTTTGGCGTGAACTGCAATTCGGGTGCATTCTTCAAAGACTTGCTTGCGGGCGCGCTGATAGGGGACTTGCAGATCAAGCTGGTGCCAGCTCTCGACCGGATGGTCCTTCAGACATTCCTGAAAAGCGGCCTGCATGATCCTGTGGGAATTTTCCCAAACCACCAGAGGGGCGGCACGATCGTTGGTTTCCGTCACAGGGACACCCAGTAAAAACCCCTGAAATTCCTCGATTTTTCGCGCTTTTGTCGGCCGATCAAGATGCACTCCATCAAGATGCGCCGCAGCACGGTCGCGGCGAAACCTGAAAGCGGCGTCGCTTTCTCCTTCGCGGGGTTTTGGGTAACCCGGATAGCAGATCGAAACCTGCGCCGGGTCAAGTTCGATATCCCCGAAACCCAATTCCTGACGGATGAACGTCATTGCCTTGCCATTGAGCGGACCGGAATTGCCCACCACGCCCTGGCCGTCATTTGCCAGCGCATTCACCCCGACAAACCACGTTCCCTGACAGCAAAGCCAGGCCTTGGCCATGTCAGGATCATGCCGTGTGGCCAGTGCCGGACCTGTTGCGTTTTGCAGCCATGTCAAAAGCGCCGGATCCTGTTCAAACCGACACCATCCATTTTGGTGAAATTGATCAAGAGTCACGCCCAAAACGCTTTCCTCAGCATGTTGAGCGCCATCAGCATGATGAAGAAGGCAAAGGCCCGCTTCAGCGGTTTAGCGTCCATCGCATGCGCCAGCCTGACACCAATAGGTGTGGTCAGCATGGTCATCGAGACAATGATCAGAAAAGCCACCAGATTGACCTGCCCGATCATGGCAGGAGGGCGGCCTTCAGGCGGTGTGGAGGTCAGGAGAAACCCGATGACGGAGGGAACGGCGATGATCAGGCCAAAGCCCGCCGCCGTTGCCACCGCGCGGTGGATGGCGATGTTATAAAGGCTCATAAGGGGCACGCCGAAAGAACCGCCACCGATCCCCATCAGCACCGAAAGGAACCCCAACATGGGCGACAGGAATGCCCGCACCAGCCCGGTTGGCATAACCTCGCCAAGGCGCCAGTGTGCCCGGCCAAAAGCCAGGTAGAGCCCGACGATAACGCCCAGAATACCGAAAACCACCATCAGAAACTCCGAGCGCAAGCCCTTGGTTGCCAGCATCCCGATAATCGCACCAATGGCGATGCCCGGCGCCCAGCTTTTCAGAATACCCCAGTCAACAGCACCTTTTTTGTTGTGGCTCAGAACCGAGCGTACGGATGTTACCACAATCGTTGCCAGCGAGGTTGCCAGACAGATCTGCATCAGTTGCGGGCTGTGATAGCCAAGCCCGGAAAAGGCGAAAAAGAAGGCGGGTACCAGTATGATCCCACCACCAACGCCCAGCAGACCGGCGACCACACCGGCAAATGCGCCGATGGCAAGCAACAGGGCAAGCATTGGCAACAGATTTGGCAGATCCAGCATCGTCAGGTCCCTTTTTCGGGCATTACGTCACAAATTTGCCGCCTGCTGCAAGCCCTGAACATCGGCGATTGAGGCAAGAGCCGTCTCTACCAGTTCCGGACCAGCCCCGTCGCGATGCGCCCCTTCAGAAAGAATGCGCCGCCAGTTGCGTGCACCGGGCAGGCCGGCGAACAGGCCAAGCATATGCCGGGTGATCTGATTGAGCCGTCCGCCACCCCTGAGATGATCCTCGATATAAGGGAGCATCGCCATCACCGCCTCTTTGGCGCTGATATGATAATCCGCGCCAAATATCCGCTGATCGGCGGCCTTTAAAACCTGCACAGGATCATGATAGGCCGCACGCCCGATCATCACGCCATCCAGGCCCTGGCGCAGGAATTCCTCGGCCTGATCAAGCGAGGTAATGCCGCCGTTGATGACGATCTCAAGATCGGGAAAGGCCTTTTTCATCTCCAGAACGAGCGGATAATTCAGTGGTGGTATCTCGCGGTTTTCCTTCGGTGACAATCCTTCGAGCCAAGCCTTGCGCGCGTGAATGGCAAAGCACTTAATCCCCGCAGTGGCGACGGTTTCAAGAAACCTAGGCAGCATATCGCGCGGTTCCGCGTCATCAACGCCAATGCGGCATTTGACGGTGATGTCGGCCCCACCCGAGGCCTCGATCATCGCATGCGCGCAGTCCGCCACAAGCTGGGGTTTTTTCATCAAAACCGCCCCGAACCGCCCGGATTGCACCCTGTCAGACGGGCAGCCGACATTGAGATTGATTTCGTCAAACCCAAACCCGTTGGCGACTTTGACGGCCGTGGCCAGTTCATCAGGCACCGAGCCCCCCAGTTGCAGAGCAAGCGGGTGCTCGGCTGGATGATGCCCCAGAAGGCGCGCGCAGTCACCGTGAATGACGGCAGCGGCGGTAACCATTTCGGTGTAGAGCAGGGTTCGGCGGCTTAACAGCCGGTGCAGATAGCGACAATGCCGGTCGGTCCAATCCATCATCGGGGCAACCGACAGGCGGCGATCAGGCGGAGTTGTGGCAGCGGTTTTCATCATCGCCGACCTGATACGACATCACCTGATCAGGGCATAGGTAAAAATGCTTCCTTGTATTCAATAAAGCGAATATAATGACACAACCGGTTTGTCTAAGGAGCACCAAATGCGTCGTACCTACCCCACTCGCCGTGATCTGTTGAAAATGGCAGCAATCGTACCGACTGCCGGTTTGGCTGCGCCGGTTCAGGCGGCACTTGCACCGCCATCTGCCGAACAGGCACCGGGGTTCCACCGGTTCTCTTTGGGTGAAGCGCAGATCACCGTTGTGTCAGACGGCCATTTCGAGATGCCGGTCTCTGATGCGGGCGTCAATGCCGATCCGGCTGAGGTTCAGGCTTTTCTTCGCGCCAGATACCGTTCGACCGAGTCCTCCTATCGCCACACCAATCATTTGTTTGTCGAGATTGGCGACGCCAAAGTCCTGGTGGATGTAGGGTCGGGTGACCGCTTTGTCGATACTGTCGGCAAGCTGATCACCAATCTGGAAAACGCCGGCATTGATCCAGATGAGATCACCCATGTGGTGATCACGCACGCCCATCCCGATCATATCTGGGGCCTGCGTGATGGTTTTGACGAACCGATCTTTCCGGACGCGGAATATGTGATCGGTGGCGCTGAAGTGGACTATTGGCTGCAAGACGATCTGGTCAACCGGGTTGCGCCGGAAGAACAGCAGATTGTTCTGGGGGCGGTCAATTCGATCAATATCGAAGGGCTGGAGTGGACCATCGCCCAGGACGGCCATGAAGTGGTGCCGGGGATCACAATAGTGAACTCACCGGGTCATACACCGGGCCATATCAGTGTGCGGGTTGAGAGCGAGGGCCAGAGCCTGATTGCGCTGGGCGACAGTTTCACCAATGTTTTCATGGATTTTGCGCATCCCGAGTGGGTAATCCGGCGCGATCACGACAAAGAGCAGACCGTCGCTACCCGCAAGCGAATGCTGGATATGACGGCAAGTGACGGAATTGTCGTTCTGGGGTATCATTTTCCATTTCCGGGGGTCGGGCACGTGATGCGGGAAGCTGGTGCCTACCGGTTTATACCATCGGTTTGGCGCTGGCAGGGATGAGATAAAAACCGGCTCAGGCTGATCTGACGACTGGTTCGTCTTTGGCACCGCGCTGCCATTGGCGAAGTGCATCGCCAAACGCCTCGAACAATGGCCGCGATACCGGGTCTTTGTCGGCATTCCATTCGGGATGCCACTGCACGGCCAGCGTGAACCCAGGTGAGTCTTTCACATGGATGGCTTCAGGCGTGCCGTCTTCAGCATGACCTTCAACCACGATACCCGGTCCGGCTTCCTTGATGCCTTGCCCGTGCAGGGAATTGACCAAAACCTCGTTCTTGCCCCAGAGCCGGGCAAATACCCCCTCGGGCTCAAGCGCGATCATGTGCCGGTGGGCAAATTTCTCTTCAATGGTGCCTTCGGGCGGCATGCGGTGGTTCATCCGTCCCGGCAGGTCGCGGATTTCAGGGTGCAGAGTGCCGCCAAATGCAACGTTGAATTCCTGAAAACCGCGGCAGATGCCTAAAATCGGCTGGCCGCGCTTAGCACAGCTCTGGATCAGTTCC
The DNA here is from genome assembly GCA_964567685.1 of uncultured Rhodobacter sp. GTDB lineage: Bacteria > Pseudomonadota > Alphaproteobacteria > Rhodobacterales > Rhodobacteraceae > UBA5972. The sequence goes on from CAZMNO010000010.1 coordinate 43,822, forward strand.
AGTGCCAGCTCATCGCGGCAATGATCAAACTCGCCATGTGCTTCGGTCTCTTCCTCACCATAGTAAGACGGGTGCACATTGGGCCGTCCGCCTGTGAAAACGAACCCGTCACAAGTGTCCATGAGGGTTGGAATATCAACCATATGCGGATCGGCCGGAACAATCAGCGGCAAGGCAGAGGCGACTTTGGCAATCGCTTCGATATTGATCATACCGCTGGCCTGCACCCGGTAATCATCGCCGATGATGTGAAAATTTCCGATGATACCGACGACGGGGCGTGTCATTGATTTCCTGAGTTCGCGCGGGATATTTATCTGAGTAATTATCTCAAGTATTTTCCCCGGTCAAGCCCCTGACCGTAAAAGCAATATTGGCAGAGTCTTGTGTGAGATACGCCAAAGGGCGCAAATTCGTTCGCTGCTGTTAAACAGGGCGGATTTTCTTCTCTTGCCTCTGCGCGTTATCAAACTAGGCTGGCCGAAATCCAGATTCCGGAGGTGAAATGACCACCCAAAACACGATCCGCCTTGCTGATTATCAACCGGCCGACTTTATCATTGGCGATGTCCATCTGACCTTTCGTCTTGATGCCAAGGCAACTCGTGTGCGGTCGCGGATTGGCTTTAAACGCAGGCCGGGTACCAGTGGCGATCTGGTGCTGGACGGGCAGGATCTGAATCTGATCTCCGCCAGTATCAACGGCAAAGCGCTTGGCGCAGAAGATTACAAACTGACACCCGATCACCTGACCATTGCGGGAAAAGACCTGCCTGATCATTTCGTGTGGGAGGCCGAGGTTGAGATCGATCCCGACGGCAACACATCGCTTAGCGGGCTTTATACTTCCAAAGGCATGTTCTGCACCCAATGCGAGGCCGAAGGGTTTCGCAAGATCACCTATTACCTTGACCGCCCCGATGTCATGGCAACCTTCAGTGTCAGGATCGAGGGTGGTCAGCCGGTGATGCTGTCAAACGGCAATCCAACCGCACAAGGCGAAGGCTGGGCCGAATGGCATGATCCGTGGCCCAAACCGGCCTATCTGTTCGCGCTCGTGGCTGGTGATCTTGTCTCCTATGACGACCGATTCACCACCGCCTCGGGCCGTGACGTTACGCTGAAAATCTGGGTCAGGGCAGGGGACGAGGACAAATGCGCTTACGCGATGGATGCGCTCAAGCGCTCTATGCGCTGGGACGAGGTTGAATATGGCCGTGAATACGACCTTGACCTGTTTCAGATCGTTGCAGTTGACGATTTCAACATGGGGGCGATGGAGAACAAAGGGCTGAATATTTTCAACTCCAAATATGTGCTCGCCAGCCCCAAAACTGCAACCGACCGCGATTTCGAGCTGATTGAAGGCATCATCGCGCATGAATATTTTCACAACTGGACCGGCAACCGCATCACCTGCCGAGACTGGTTCCAGCTGAGCCTGAAAGAGGGGCTGACCGTTTTTCGCGATCAGATGTTTTCGGGCGATCAGCGCAGCCACGCCGTCAAGCGCATCAGCGAGGTTCAGCAATTGCGCGCCCGTCAGTTCCGCGAGGATGCAGGGCCGCTGGCACATCCCGTCAGACCGCGTGAATACAAGGAAATCAATAACTTCTATACGGCCACGATCTATGAAAAAGGGGCCGAGGTGATTTCGATGCTGCATAATCTGGTTGGTCCGGCAGATTACCGCAAAGCGCTTGATCTATACTTTGAACGCCATGACGGGCAGGCCTGCACGATCGAAGACTGGCTTCAGGTCTTTGCCGACACGACCGGGCGCGATCTGGACCAGTTCAAGCTCTGGTACAGCCAGTCCGGCACACCACGGCTTGAGGTCAGCGATGAATTTGCCGATGGTACCTATACACTGACCTTTACCCAGACCAATCCGCCGACATCCGGGCAGGACGATAAGAAACCACAGGTCATTCCCATTGCCACCGGCCTTCTCAACCCCAATGGCGATGAAGTGGTGCCAACGCAGATTCTGGAGATGACGCAAGCTTCGCAAAGCTTCGTTTTCACCGGCCTTGCAAGCAAGCCGATCCCGTCCTTGTTGCGCGGCTTTTCCGCACCGGTGATCCTGAAGAAGGCAAGCGACAGTCAGGAGCGTTGTTTTCTGCTCGCCCATGATACCGATCCGTTCAACAAATGGGAGGCGGCACAGAAGCTTGCTGTCGACACCCTGCTTTCGATGCTGAAAGAGGGTGCCGCGCCTGATAACGAGTTTCTTGATGCCCTGCACCGCGCAGTGATTGACAACCGGCTTGATCCGGCGTTTCGGGCGCTCATTGCGCGGCTTCCTTCCTTTGATGAAACCATCACCCAGGTGCATGAAGCGGGTCAGACGCCCGATCCTCTGGCCATCAGGTCAGTCCGCTGCCGTTTGCTGAAAGCTATCGCTGACAGGATCGGAGGCGATCTTGATGGTCTCTATCGCAGCATGACCGTTCCCGGCCCTTATAGCCCCGATGCCTCTGCCGCTGGAAAACGCGCCTTACGCGAGAGCGCACTTGCCTATCTGACCTGGCGTGACGGGCCCGCGCCTGCAAAAGAACAATTCCGCACAGCTGACAACATGACCGAACAGCTGGGCGCGCTCAACTGCCTGCTGGCGGCCTCTGAAGGCAATGAAGAAACTGCTGCGTTTTACAAACAATGGCAGGGCAATGACCTTGTTATCGATAAATGGTTCATGCTGCAGGCAGGCCATGCCGCCCCTAAAAAAGCTGTTGCGATAGCAAGAGAACTAGCCGAACACCCCGATTTTGACTGGAAGAATCCTAATCGATTCCGCGCCCTGATCGCCGGGTTTTCAATGATGAACCTGCCCGGCTTTCACGACCCTTCCGGCGCTGGTTACGAATTCGTCACCGATTGGTTGGTACGGCTTGATCCCTTCAATGCCCAAACGACGGCAAGGATGTGTTCCGTGTTTGATACCTGGCGCTGGTATGACCATGACCGCCAGACGCACATGCGCCGGGTACTGGAGCGCATCGCCGCAACAAAGGATCTTTCGCGCGATACGTCTGAAATGGTTGAGAGAATTCTCAAGGGTTGAATGGGGTAATGTTGTGATCTGTTGCAGGCTGTCAATTCAGCAGATAGAACCATTTTACATATCCAACAGATGTTCAGACTCTAAAAAGAAACATAGGCGGCATTCGATGTCGCATTTTCCACAGACCTTCGGGTGATTTTGGGCCAGTTCCAGTTCGTGATCGTATCCTGGACAGTTAAATAATGCCAAACAACCTCAGCCCACTTCTCAGCGCTCTTGCAGAGCTTTTTGCCAGTGAAAACCGCCCTGGAGGCACTGAAGCCGCTGCGACTTTGCGCGACTGCGCTGCGCTCTCAACCCAATTGCCGGAAGCTCCAGCCGGTCCACTTGATCATCATCTGACGAAAATGCTGGCCGGTGATCCGCACGCCTTATCGCCACTCATTCGTGACGCGGAACCCTGGCTGGTCTGGATTTTCAGCGAGCTGAAAGGGCGCATCCGGTCCGAGATTGCAAGTGGCATGATGCAGTGCGAACTGGCAGGTCCCGATGGCATTTTCAAACGCCCGAATATACGCGTTGGGCTTTGGGTGCAGGCACCTGATCTCAACTACACGACCCGCAGCCATGCCGCCGAAGAGACCTTTTTCATCCTCGGCGGCAGCGCCATCTGGAAGGCTGGCGATGCGCCTGAAATCGAGGCAGGTTGCGGTGAAATTGTGCATCACCCTTCATTCACCCCCCATTCAGACTGTACCCAAAACACCCCATTATTGGCGGCATGGCGCTGGTCTGGTGACATCTCGATTGAGCAGTACACCCTTAAGGGATAAGTTGGCTCTATTCGTCTGGGGGGCTGATTTTTGGAAACGCCCAAAACCATTTTGATTACCGGAGCCAGTTCAGGCATCGGTGCGGCCACTGCAATCGCAGCGGCCGAATGCGGTTATGACGTTGGCATTGGCTATTGCAACGACCGGGAAGGTGCTGAAATCACAGCAAAAAAGGTTGAATCCCTCGGTCAGAAGGCGGTGATCCTGCAAGGCGATGTTTCCGACCCGGATGATGTCGAGGACATGTTCGACCGCTTTGACGACGAGATCGGTGAGATCGGCGTTCTGGTCAATAACGCGGGAATCGCTGATGTGGCGCAACGGGTGGAAGAGATGTCACCTGCGCGTCTGCGTCGCATGTTTGACGTCAATGCCATTGGGCCGTTCCTTTGTGCACGGCAGGCTGCGATGCGCATGTCCTACCAGTTTGGCGGCGCTGGCGGTGTGATTGTCAACGTTTCCTCCATCGCCGCACGCAATGGTGCAGCTGAGCGGGCTGTGGACTATGCCGCATCCAAAGGCGCGCTTGATGTGCTGACCAAAGGTCTGGGCGATGAGATGGCGGCCGATCACGTGCGCGTTGTCGGTGTTCGCCCCGGTATCATTGATACAGAGATTCACGCCAAGAATGGCGAGCCTGACCGGATCAGAAACATGTCAAATCAGCTGCCGATGAAACGCGCCGGCACCCCAAGGGAAGTCGCTGACACCATCGTTTACCTGATGTCCGACAAGGCCAGCTATATCACCGCCACTTCGATTGATATAAGCGGCGCGCGCTAAAACTCCACTCGCGTATCCATTGTTTCAGAAAATCTCCGGGGTCCGGGGCAGCGCCCCGAATTCATTCAGGCCGAACCCTTTTGCCAAGACCCACGCACCCCCTTGCTCCTGCGCGGAGCCTCGCTTAAACCCCAGTTCGCAAACTACAGGAACCGGATCATGCTCGACCACGCCTATTCTGCCCCCAAAGTCAAAACCATCGCCGGTGCGCGCGAGGACTGGGAACTGGTCATCGGCATGGAGGTGCACGCTCAGGTTTCCTCCAACGCCAAACTGTTTTCCGGTGCTTCAACCAAATTCGGGGCCGAGCCGAATTCAAACGTTGCTTTCGTTGATGCGGCCATGCCCGGGATGCTGCCGGTGATCAACGAGTATTGCGTCGAACAGGCGGTTCGCACCGGGCTTGGGCTGAAAGCCGAGATCAACCTTTTCAGCCAGTTTGACCGCAAGAACTATTTCTATCCCGACCTGCCACAGGGCTATCAAATCTCCCAGCTTTATCACCCGATTGTCGGCGAGGGTGAGGTGCTGGTGGAAATGGCCAACGGCACTGCGCGGCTGGTCAGGGTCGAACGCATCCATCTTGAGCAGGATGCCGGGAAATCCGTTCACGATATGGATCCGAACAATTCCTTCGTTGATCTCAACCGCACCGGTGTTGCGCTGATGGAAATCGTCAGCCGCCCTGATATCCGCGGGCCGGAAGAGGCGGCGGCCTATGTTACCAAGCTGCGGCAGATACTGCGTTACCTGGGCACTTGTGACGGCAACATGCAAAACGGAAACCTGCGTGCCGATGTCAACGTCTCGGTCTGCCGACCCGGTGATTATGAGCGCTATCAGGAAACCCAGGATTTTTCCCATCTCGGCACCCGTTGTGAAATCAAGAACATGAACTCCATGCGATTCATTCAGGCGGCGATTGATTATGAAGCCCGCCGCCAGATCGCCATCATCGAAGATGGCGGCTCGGTCGATCAGGAAACCCGGCTTTACGATCCCGACCGGAATGAAACCCGCTCCATGCGCTCTAAGGAAGAGGCGCATGACTACCGCTATTTCCCCTGTCCCGATCTGCTGCCGCTGACCATAGAACAAAGCTGGGTCGACGGGATTGAGGCCAGCCTGCCGGAACTGCCCGACGCCAAGAAAGCGCGTTTTGTGGCGGATTACGGCATGACGGATTATGACGCTTCGGTTCTAACAGCCGAGGTTGCTAATGCGGCCTTCTTTGAGGAAGTGGCCAAAGGGCGTGACGGCAAGCAAGCGGCGAACTGGGTGATCAATGAGCTGTTCGGTCGTCTCAACAAGGAAGACCATTCGATCAAGGAAAGCCCGGTCTCGGCGGCTCAACTTGGCGGCGTTCTCGATCTCATTGCCAAGGGTGACATTTCAGGCAAGATCGCCAAGGACGTATTTGAGATCGTCTATACCGAAGGTGGCGACCCGGCCGAGATAGTCGAAAGCCGCGGCATGAAGCAGGTTACCGATTTGGGCGCGATTGAGGCCGAGGTGGATAAAATCATCGCCGAAAATCCGGACCAGGTCGCAAAAGCCAAAGAGAATCCGAAGCTGGCGGGATGGTTTGTTGGACAGGTGATGAAGGCAACCGGCGGCAAGGCCAACCCGAAAGCAGTGAACGAATTGGTGAACAGGAAGTTGAACGGCTGAGGTCATCCCCGCGAAAGCAGGGATCTCTTTCAAACGAGCGCCACACTTAAGTGATCCCCGCGTTCGCGGGGAAAACAATCACCCAATTCTGGCTAACCCAAAATCCTTTGAGTTTCCATTTTCCCGACTGAATTCTATACCTTTTTCCAAAGCGGACCAGAATCGGTGAACCAATCAATTCCATCGCAGAGCACTTTCGGCCGAAACAATTTCCCGTGGAATCGAAACAGTTTCTAACTAAAATCGATCACGAAACACAACCCAGAGACGTGTTATCCACAACATCCTGTGGCCCTGTGGATAACTTCCCCCATCACTGGAAAATCTACGTCAACAATAGGAATAAATTGTTTCCAAAATAGAGTGTTACAATTTATCGCAATTTATCCTGTACTTGGAAACGGTGGACAGGAAGTTTTTATCGTGGGGGCGATAAATGGGGAAGTGCCGGGATATGGCCCGATACGAGTATCGATGCGTTGCCGCGCCGCGCAAGACGAAGGCGATTAAAGGCGTGCGCAGTCACGAAGACCAGTTCGCCGGGGTTCTGGGCGAAATCATGAACGAAATGGCCGCCAAGGACTGGGAATATCTGCGCGCTGAAAGCCTGCCCTGTGAAGAGAAAACCGGGCTGACCAGCCGGGTGGAATCCTATCAATCCGTCCTTGTTTTCCGCCGCCGCATCGTTGCCGATCAGAAATTCTTTGAAGTGCCGCCGACCCGTCAGATCGAATTGCACGAAGTCAAAGAAGACAAAACCGAACATGATGTGGTGTTTGCCACTTCCAACCGTCCGTCCAGCGTCACCCCGATCAGCGACGATATGCAGGAAGCCGACGAACCGGCGACGCAGGCCGGTGTTCTGGGCATATTGCGAAACCGCAAGGCGCGGCTGTTGCAGGATGATAATGACGAATATCCCGAGCATATGAAGCTCGCCGGGGAATAGCCCGAACTCTCAGACAGCGATATCCAGTGACAATGCGTGAATGCTGTTGACCAATTCCGGCGTCAGGGCCTCGTGCACCGCGCGATGGCGGGCAATCCGGCTCATCTCTGCAAAAGCGGATGCGCGAATGACCACCTTGAAATGCGTCTGCCCGCCTTCACGCCAGCCGGCGTGACCGCGATGCGCCTCACTTTCGTCGATCACATCAAGGGCCGAAGGCTGAAACGCCTCGGTCAGTTTTTGAACCATTTGATCAGATATCTGCATTTTTTTTGCCGAACTTCCAGATTGCCCCTTGGCTGAGCCTGTCAAAACTCTAAACTGTGTGATCCGAGTCGAAAAGCAAAAGGATTGATCAAAAGGATGGCAGGCCGCTCCCCGTTTGAATTTGACATCTCTGTCTCTGCCGACAAGAAACGCCGCGCCCGTGGTCGGCGCGGAATGTCGGGGGCTTTTGATACATCTTCACGCCAGTGCGAACACGAGGGCTGCCGAGAGGCAGGCAAGTACCGGGCCCCGAAACACCCTGATAATCTGGAAGAGTTCTACTGGTTCTGCATCAATCATGTTCGCCAGTACAATCTCAAATGGAACTTCTTTGAAAACCACTCTGAAGAAGAGCTCGAAAAGCAGTTTGCTGCCGATCGGGTCTGGGACCGTCCGACCAAACCTTTTGGCAAAAAAGGCGACGTGAACGGGCAGGGGGCTGCTGCCGAGGCGAAAGCCTGGGCAAGACTGGGGATCGACGACCCGATGGAAGTGCTGGGGGAAAATGCCACCCAAAACCCCGGCTCGGGCCGTGGTCAGACAACCGCCCGCCGACTCCCGCCCACCGAACGGCGTGCACTCAGTATTCTTGATGCCAAGGATGACTGGACCAAGACGGAAATTCGCAAACAGTACAAATCGCTGGTCAAGGATCTGCACCCCGATATGAATGGCGGCAACCGCGATGACGAGGATCGTTTGCAGGAGGTCGTCTGGGCCTGGGACCAGATCAAGGAAAGCCGCAGTTTCAAGAACTGAGTGCGGGGCTCTGGATGAAGTTGATATCGTCCTGAAAGTCGCATCAGACACCGCGTCATATCGCTTACCCTCTTGCGCATCGCAGCGAATTGATCCACTAAACAAAGTCTGAAAAACCGGTGCTTTGACGCACCTGATTGATTAACGGAACCAAGCAAGATGGCGGACGGCAAAATGGACCTGACGGCAGAACCCACAAAACGGCTTTCAGTGCGCGAAATGTTCGGCATCGACAGCGATATGGAAGTCTTTGGCTTTGCTGAACGCGGCGAACGTGTGCCCGAGATCGACCAGACCTACAAATTCGATCCCGATACGACGCTCGCCATTCTTGCCGGGTTCGCGCATAACCGTCGGGTGATGATCCAGGGCTATCACGGCACCGGGAAATCGACCCATATCGAACAGGTGGCCGCACATCTGAACTGGCCCTGTGTTCGCGTCAATCTGGACAGCCATATCAGCCGGATCGACCTCATTGGCAAGGATGCGATCAAGCTGCGCGATGGCAAGCAGGTGACCGAGTTTCACGAGGGCATCCTGCCCTGGGCGCTGCGTAATCCGACAGCCATTGTGTTTGACGAATATGATGCCGGTCGGGCGGATGTGATGTTCGTCATTCAGCGGGTGCTTGAACATGACGGCAAGCTGACGCTTCTGGATCAGAACGAGATCATCACACCGCATCCTTCATTCCGCCTGTTTGCCACCGCCAATACGGTTGGGCTTGGTGACACCACCGGGCTTTATCACGGTGTGCAGCAGATCAACCAGGCGCAGATGGATCGGTGGAACCTTGTGTCGACGCTGAACTATCTCAGCCACGATGCCGAGGCGGCGATCGTGCTGGCCAAGAACCCGCATTACAACAATGAAAAGGGGCGCAAGACCATCAGCCAGATGGTGACCGTCGCTGACCTTTCCCGCACCTCGTTCATGCAGGGCGATATCTCGACCGTGATGAGCCCGAGAACGGTAATCATGTGGGCGCAAAACGCTGAGATATTCAAAAGCATTGGATTTGCTTTCCGCCTGACCTTCCTTAACAAATGCGACGAGCTGGAACGCCAGACTGTGGCTGAGTTCTATCAGCGCTGTTTTGATGAAGAACTGCCGGAAAGTGCGGCGAGTGTGAGTTTGGGGTAATGCCCACTGAAGATGTATCGTATGATTCAAGCAAGCCTTCGCTTGCTGCCCAGCAGGTTATGAATTTGCGAGTACTTATGTGGAATATTTGCGTTGACTACGGGTACTGCGGTGACCTGGGACAAAACCATTTTTTAGTTGATACAATCGTCGACATGGCCCCATTAACAGCCGCCAGTTTTGCCGATAAAGTATTCCAGCGCGAAGGAATTGAAAAAAAGGACGAAATCGAGAAACATCGGAGGCACATAGAGGGCATGTTTATGCGGTTCATCGGAGAGAAATTCGATCCAGACTTATCCAAAGCCGATGAGATTGCGTTGGGGCTGATCCAATGACTAAACCCTCTGACAACCCTGCCGACCCATTCAAAAAGGCGCTTGCCGAAGCCACCAAGGCGATGGCGAACGAGCCCGAGCTCAACGTTGCCTATACGGTTGATCCGTCCGGGGTCACCGAAGATACCATTCGTCTGCCGCAGGTAACCCGCCGAATGACGCGCGATGAAGTGTTGCTGGCACGAGGCACGGCGGATGCCTACGCCTTGCGATTGCGGTTTCACAACGAGGCGACGCATCAGAAATACGCGCCCGAGGGTCAGATGGCGTGTGATCTATACGAGGCGATGGAAACCGCCCGCTGCGAGGCTGTCGGCGCCCGCGCCATGCCGGGAACCGCTGGCAATATCGACGCGAAAATTGCCAGCGAGGCTGACAAGCTGGGCTATGAGGCGATAACAGAGGCGGGGCAGGCACCGCTGGCAACGGCAGCAGGATATCTCATCCGTCATCTGGCGACGGGGCGGGATCTGCCGAAGGGGGCGGATAACGTCATGTCGCTGTGGCGGGATTTCATTGAAACTTCGGCCAGCGAGACACTTGGCGATATTGACGGCTGCCTAGAAAATCAGGTCGAGTTTTCGCGCCTTGCGCGGCAGATCATCAGTGATCTGGGGTATGGAGATCAACTGGGTGAAGACCCGGATCAATCCGATCAGGACCAGGATCAGGAAAGCGAAGAAGAGACCGAAGAACAGGAACAGCCCGAAGAAAACAGTGGCGACGATCAGGACGACAGCGACAGCCAGGAAGACAGCGAAGACGACCAGCAGGCGCAGACCGAAGAGACCCAGACCCAGGTTGCGATGGAAGATGTCGACGACATGGATATGTCGGACGAGGCGGAAATGGCCGATGGTGAGCCACCTCTGGAAATGCCACCACCGCCGCATTCTGAGGCTGATCCCAATTACAAGGTCTACTGCACTGATTTTGATGAGGAAATCAAAGCCGAGGATCTGGCTGAACCGGCGGAACTTGAGCGCCTGCGAGCCTATCTCGATCAACAGCTTGAGCCGCTGAAAGGCGCGGTATCACGTCTTGCCAACAAGCTTCAGCGGCGCCTGATGGCACAGCAGAACCGCAGTTGGCTGTTTGATCTGGAAGAAGGCATCCTTGATGCCGGTCGTCTGGCGCGCGTTGTTGCCAACCCAACGACCCCGCTTTCCTTCAAGCAGGAACAGGATACCGATTTCCGCGATACCATCGTCACCCTGCTTCTGGACAATTCCGGTTCCATGCGCGGACGTCCGATTTCCATCGCAGCAATCTGTGCCGACGTGCTGGCGCGCACGCTTGAACGCTGTCAGGTCAAGGTCGAAATCCTTGGCTTCACCACACGCGCCTGGAAGGGCGGGCAATCGCGGGAGAAATGGCTGACCTCAGGGCGTGAGCAGACGCCGGGACGGCTCAATGATCTCAGGCACATCATCTATAAAGCTGCCGATGCCCCCTGGCGGCGAACCCGGCCAAATCTGGGTCTGATGATGAAAGAGGGGCTGTTGAAAGAGAATATTGACGGCGAGGCGCTGGAATGGGCGCATCGGCGGATGATGCAGCGCCCTGAATCACGGCGCATTCTGATGGTGATTTCAGATGGCGCACCGGTTGATGATTCCACTCTGTCCGTCAATTCCGCCAGCTATCTGGAAAAACACCTGCGCGACGTCATCGACATGGTTGAAAAACGCCGCGCGGTTGAACTGATCGCCATCGGTATCGGCCATGATGTCACGCGCTATTATGACCGCGCCGTGACTATCACTGATGTCGAACAGCTGGCGGGCGCAATGACAGAGCAGCTGGCTGCATTGTTTGACAATGATCCGCGCGCAAGGGCGCGCATGTTGGGGATTGATACAGCCAAGAGGTCGGCCTGAGCGCCTTCGTTGTAATCTGATGCGCTTTACGGCGCATCTGCGATTCTTACCAGATATTGTCCGTATTGGGTTTTAAGGTAAGGCTCCGCCTGTGCCAGTAGTTCGGTTTTGCTGATCCAGCCGTTCAGAAACGAGATTTCCTCCGGGCAGGCAATTTTCAGGTTTTGGCGTTTTTCGATGGTGCGAATGAAATCGGCGGCTTCCAGCAGGCTGTCATGGGTGCCGGTGTCAAGCCAGGCATAGCCCCGGCCCAGACGCTCGACATTCAGGTTGTCAGCTTCGCGGTAGATATTGAGAAGATCGGTGATTTCCAACTCGCCCCGGGGGGAAGGTTTCACCATTTTGGCCAGTTTCGGTGCGTTGCCATCCAGAAAGTAGATACCGGTGACCGCATAGGAGGATTTGGGGGTATCGGGTTTTTCAACGATCGACAGCACCTTGTTGTCCCGATCGAACTCCACGACACCATAACGTTCCGGATCTGACACCTGATAGCCAAACACCGAGCCGCCCTCAGTCCTGGCGTCAGCCGCCCTCAACTTTTCTGACAGGCCATCGCCAAAGAAAACGTTATCGCCCAGCACCAGTGCTGAAGGCGCGCCATCCAGAAACGCTTCGGCCAGCAAGTAGGCCTGTGCCAGCCCGTCAGGATTTGGTTGCTCGATATATTCAATCGACATGCCCCATTGGCTGCCGTCGCCCAGAAGATCGCGATATAGCGGCAGATCGCGCGGGGTTGAGATGATTGCGACCTCACGAATGTGGCACAGCATCAGAACCGACAGCGGATAATAAACCATGGGTTTGTCATAAAGCGGCAAAAGCTGCTTTGAGACCGTGTGGGTGATCGGGTAAAGCCGGGTGCCGGCCCCCCCGGCCAGAAGAATGCCTTTGCGTTGCTTGGTCGTCATTTTTCTGCCTTTAGCTCTTGAAGTACGTCCTGCAATCCGGCCTGCCAGTCAGGTTGTCCTATTCCATAACATCGCTTGATTTTCGCACAATCCAGTACCGAATTGGCCGGGCGTTTGGCCGGTGTCGGATAATCGCTGGTTGGAATGCGGGTGATTTCGGGTCGCACGTCTTCACCATCAAAGATCGCGTCGGCGAAGTCAGCCCAGCTGACGGCGGGGGAGCCGGTGAGGTGGTATATGCCTGATGTGCCTTTTCCAGCGACAAAGGCCCGTGCGATCGTCAAAAGGGCCTCTGCGATTGCCGCTGCTGGCGTTGGCCCGCCGCGCTGGTCATCGACAACGCTCAGCTTGTCCCGCTCCGCCCCGACGCGACACATGGTTTTGACGAAATTGGCGCCATAGGCTGAAAAGACCCAGGCGGTGCGCAGGATGACATGGTCGCCTCCAGCAGCTTGAATACCGGTTTCGCCTGCAAGTTTCGTACTTCCATAGGCGCTTTGAGGTGCGACAGGATCGTCTTCGCACCATGGTTTGGTGCCAGACCCGTCAAACACGTAGTCAGTCGAGATATGTAAAAACGGAACCCGTTTTTTCGCTGCCGCACGCGCCATTTCTGTGGGGCTGATGGCATTGACCAGGTGGGCAGTTTGCTGATTCGTCTCGGCCTGATCGACAGCGGTGTAGGCGGCTGCGTTGATGATGATATCGGCGTTGGACTCGTGGATTGCCGCTGCACAGGCAGCTGGATCGGTCAGATCTGCCTGATCGCGCCCAAGGAACTCTGCGTCAATTCCTTTACTGTCGCAAAGATCAGCAAGTGATCGGGCCACCTGTCCGGTTTTTCCAAAGATCAGCAGTCGCATCAGCCGGTTGCTCCCAGCCCAAGGCGGTCCTGCCTGTGTCCACGGTCCTGAATGGCACGCCACCAGTCTGTGTTTTCAAGATACCAGCGCACGGTTAGGTGCAGACCTTCATCCAGTGTCACCGAAGGTTCCCAACCCAGCTCGCGCTTGATCTTCTCAGCGTCGATGGCATAGCGCAGATCATGCCCTGGGCGGTCTGCGACGAAGGTGATCAGGTCAGCACAGGGTGCTTTAGCAGGTCGTTCCTGATCTAGAATGGCACAAAGCTTTTGCACCAGATCGATATTGGTTGCCTCGGCATTGCCGCCGATATTGTAAGTTTCACCAACCTTGCCTTTGGTCGCTACCAGCAGCAGCGCCTTTGCGTGGTCTTCGACGTAAAGCCAGTCACGGATGTTAACGCCCCGGCCGTAAACCGGGATCGGTTTGCCTGCCAGTGCATTCAGGATCACCACCGGAATCAGTTTTTCGGGGAAATGGTAAGGACCGTAATTGTTAGAGCAATTTGTCACCAGAACCGGCAGCTCATAGGTTTCACCCCAGGCTCGGACGAGATGATCACTGGCGGCCTTTGACGCAGAGTAGGGGGAGTTTGGCGCATATGGCGTTTCTTCGGTGAACTGACCGGTTGCACCGAGCGTGCCATAAACCTCGTCGGTCGAGATGTGGTGAAAGCGGAACGTTTCGGGTTTGCCTTGCGCCTGCCAGTAGGTTCGGGCGGCTTCCAGCAATTTATATGTGCCCGTGACGTTGGTTTCGATGAAAGTGCCGGGGCCATCGATTGACCGGTCCACGTGGCTTTCAGCGGCGAGATGCATCACGAGATCAGGCTGGTGGGCCCGGAACACACGATCAAGTTCAGCGCGGTCGCAGATATCCACCTGCTCGAATGCATAAGCCGGGTTGTCAGCAACATCCGCGACGTTTGACAGTGAAGCGGCGTAGGTCAGCTTGTCGAGATTGACGATTTCATGCCCGTCGGCAATTGCCTGTCGGACAACTGCTGAGCCTATGAACCCGGCTCCTCCGGTTACCAGCAATTTCATTGTTCTACCTCACAGGCAATGGGCGAGTTCCAGTCGGCGAAACGGGATGCAGACGTGTTCTTGTCCGGCAGATTTTCATCTCCCGGATGAAGACCCCGGCCAATCGCGAAATCAGCATCATCCCGAAAAACAGCCCCGTCATTGTAGAAGCTATCATCCTTTTAAACCACATGTGTGTTTGCTTCACCCGCCAATAAATCACGCATAAGGCCTTTATTGCCAGTCGCGAGGTTTTCCGGTGGGTCGTGATCCGCTAGCGCGTGATGAGATTAGATTGAAGCGTATCCAGCATTGACGAGGTAGTTTGCGCATTCCCGGGGTGTGAAGCGGTCGAGGAGTGCCCTGATCCTGCGCCATGTGGCCTCCATGGTTCGTTGGCAGGCGGCGTGCAGCATGTGCTTGAGCTTTGCAAACATCTGTTCGATGGGGTCAGGTCGGGGCTGTAGGGCGGCAGAAACAACAGGTGCGCCCTGGCTGCACGGATGACGTCGCGGACGGGTTTACCCTTGTGGCTCCCGAGGTTGCCCATCACCACGACGTCGCCGGGCCTGAGTATCGGAGCCGGCAGGTGCTCGACATCGGCCCGGAAAGCCTCGCTGTTGACCGGTCCGTCAAGCACGAATGGCGCGTCGATCCGGTCATGGCGCAGGGCGGCGATGAAGGTCATGGTGCGCCAGTGGCCATGCGGCGCGCGACCGATCAGGCATTCACCCTTCGGCGCCCAGCCCCTGATGGCGCTTCCAGCGCGCCCGGCGCCGCGCCACGACAGGGTGTTCCTGCTCACTGGCCAATCCCCCATTCTTTGGTCGAAGGCAGTGAATCAGCAAAATGCGCACCCGTGAATCCCTTTTCAATGCAGGCGGAAATCATCATGCTCTAGACGAAGTCGATGTTTAAGTCGGCCAGAGTCAGTTCCCCGACACCTGCCAGAAAAACGGAATCACCAGCATCGGTATCGATCCGAATACCATTACCTTTCTTTGAAACATTCAGATCGTCCATGGTGAGGCCTGAAAACGTCAGCTTGTCTTCTGCTATGTTGATACGTTTAACGGTGTCGTCCCCGTCGCCCACAGAAAACACAAACTCATCGGCCCCGTCTCCGCCATAAAGTTTGTCGTTACCGGTTCCGCCAACAAGCACATCATCGCCTTTCCCGGCTTTCAATTTATCGTTGCCGGTGCCGCCATTCAACTGATCGCTTCCGCTGCCGCCGAACAGAACATCCGTGCCGTTGCCGCCCAGCAAGGTGTCATTGCCGGAACCGCCACTTACCCTGTCGCTGCCGTCAAGACCTGACAAGATGTTGTCAGAACCGTTTCCGAAAATCCGGTTGTCACCTGCATTGCCGGTACCTTCAAGCGCAGTCCCATGAAGTCTGAGGTTCTCAACATTGCTGGTCAGCGTGTAGGATATGGTGGAGTTCACCGTGTCCTTCCCTTCACTGCTTTTTTCGATCACCCGATCCCCGGCGGAATCCACAAAGTAGATATCGTTGCGCTCGCCGCCTGACATATTGTCGTTACCGGTGCCGCCATCCAGAATGTCGTTGGCGCCACCGCCGTTTAACGTGTCACTTCCGGCACCACCGTTTAAGATATCGCGACCCCGTCCTCCTGACAGTGAATCGTTGCCGTCACCTCCGCTCAGTTTGTCGACTTCATCGCCACCGCTTAGTGTATCATTGCCCGCCCCACCATCGATCGTGTCGTTTCCGACTCCGCCCTTGATGTTGTCATCGCCCGCCATGCCAAGAATGCGGTCATCACCACCATTTCCGACAAAGATGTTCCCAAGTTCGTTGCCCACCATCATGTTTGACAGGTCGTTGCCGGTGCCGTGGGTTGCGGTGCTTCCTTTTATAAGAACGAGGTCCTCGAAATTAGCAGCCAGAACCGTGTTGACCGAGGCAAGCACCTTGTCTCTGCCCTGACCGGACAGTTCGATCAGGGTGTCGAGGGTGGAGTCGACATAGTAAATGTCGTCGCCAGTACCGCCTTCCATGCGATCCACACCGCTGCCGCCATCAAGAACGTCATGCCCGGCACCTCCGATGATCTTGTCATCGCCAGAACCGGCACGGATATGATCATCGCCGCTGCCGCCGTATACGTCGTCATTGCCGTTGCCCGAGAATATCTTGTCGTTCCCACCGTACCCGTAGACAACCTCATCCGGTCCGTCAGTGCCGCCGATCATGTTGCCGTCTGCATCGGAATACCCGTCAAGCAACAGATCGTCACCGCCTGTCCCATCAACAGGCGAGGTATGAATTGTACCATAGGCCGTATCGGAGATGCCTTTGCTGTTGGTAATCGTGTAGGTGAAGGTTGTTTTTTGCGTTATGGGCGTGGCCTGAACATGGATCGTGCCATCCGCGTTCAACGTCAGCACTTCGCCGGTCGCCAGGGTTACGCTTTCACCCTTGCTGATCGCGATATCATTGATGTGGCTTATCTGCGTTTCACCATCGGTCGGCGCTGAATCATTTCCCAGCAGATCAAGAATGCCAAAGCCTTTGGAGGTGACGTTGATGGCGTCATCCGCAGCAATCAAGGCGGTTTACACAGAGTCGCCGACAATCAACAGGTTGCTGTCATAAAGAGCATCACCCGCATCGGCGATGCCAAATCGGATGTTGTTGATCTCGCCAGGGTTCACATCGGCTTTGACAGTAAGAATGACCGTCAGGCCGTCCATTTCGCTGTTCACCGCCGAGGTGCTGTTGTCGATAAAAAGATTCTGGTTCGCGTGATTGTTGATATTGTCGATGGAGATATCGCCGTCACCAATCGCCAGCGTCTGTTTCTCCCCGTTGACCCAAATTCCAACGGCGTCGTTGTAGCCCTTGTCCACCCATTCGTGGTATTCGTCGGACGAGAACACAAGCTGCATGGTCAGCGTATCGCCCACCGGTATGAAGTCTGCTTCCAGTATTGCCGCATCATAGGTTTTTGTGCCTGCAATCTCGGTCAGACCGGAGTCATTGTCGATGCCATTGGTATTTGTACTGGTTTTCGTCGATTGATTAGCCTCACCCGAAGAATTGGTGATATCCGATGCGTGACCTGTAGACAGGATTACACCGCGATCTGCCGGCACTGCGCCCGGTGATGTTGCCGAGCCGTCTGTATAAACGCCAGAAGATGCGCTGTCGCCACTATAAGTTGCACCAATAACCTTAACGCCAGAGCCAAACATTTCTTCGGCCATCGCCAATGCGTTTGCACTTGTATCAATTGCGAGTTTCGTTGCCTGGACCATTCTAGTCCCTTTCCAATTGCAGTTCGAACGGTATTAGCAACCTGGAAATACGGGGTCATTGTCTGGATAGGATGGTGACAAAGGCAGAAGGATAGAGCCCTATCCAATGGCAGTAACGCGGCGTCCATCCGGGGTAGATGACAGGCAAACAGAGAGGGAAAGGCACGGAGTGGGGTTCAACGCCAGCGGTTTTGGTGGATTGCGGAAGCGCATCGAGGTCAGTGCGCAGGGCGACTTGGCACCCCAAAGCTTGGGGCGGCCTTGGGAATTACTCAACTGTCACAAGGATTTGCGGTGTTTTTCATCCGGCTAGGAGACTTGCGCTTTCGGATGAGTCTTTTGGTAGACTTCCATCAGGCGCGCCTGATCGACGGCGGTATAGGCCTGCGTGGTTGAGAGCGACGCGTGGCCGAGCAGTTCCTGAATGCTTCTGAGATCTCCGCCTGCAGCCAGAAGATGCGTCGCAAAGGAATGGCGCAGGGCGTGCGGTGTTGCGCTGGCAGGCAGACCAAGTGCCAGACGCAGGTTTTCCAGCCGGTGCTGGATCAGGCGCGGGTTGAGCCTCCCGCCACGTGCGCCGCGAAAGAGAGGGGATGTGGCGTCAAACCGATGGGGGCATTCCGCGAGGTATTGCGTGACCGCCTGCTGTGCCGGTGCAATCACGGGCACCAGCCGTTCCTTGTTCCCCTTACCGCGGATACGCAACATTTCGGGCAACGGTGTGTCGCTGAAATTGAGGCCAAGTGCTTCTGAGATGCGCAGACCACAGCCATAAAGCAGCGTGACTACGGCTTGATCGCGCAGAATGATCCAGCGCTCGGTTGTTTCATCGTCAATACCGCTGATCAGATCGCGTGCCGCCTCGGTGGACACCGGGCGAGGGATTGCTGCCTGGAATTTCGGTGCTCGGGTTGCCAGAACGGCGGTTGGCTCAAAGCTTTCGCGCTCGCCAAACCAGCGGAAGAACCCTTTGACGGCAGAAAGGGCACGCGCCAGCGAGCGGGCAGAGACCCCGCGGCGTCGCTCAAATGCCATCCAGGCGCGCATGTCGGTGAGCGAAACGGCTTTCAAACCGCTTGTGGCTACTGGTCCTCCGGTGTGGGTTGCCAGAAAATGTAAGAATCCCGCGACATCGCGCCGATAGGCGTCAATCGTCTTGTCAGCTGCCCCTCCCAAAGCCTGAATGGAGGAAAGCCAGTCCCCGAGCAGTTGCTGCGTGCCGGGTGCAAGTGGCATCAGCCAAGCCAGCGGCGCATGGAGCGTTCAAAAACACCGGTCAGAAACACCAGAAGATCCGTGCCCTGATTGGGGTGGAACTGATGCGGGTCTTCTGAACCCAGCGCCAGCATCCCCGGCAGGTTGCCCGCCCCGAGATCAAGCCGCATCAGAGCTTCGGACCTGATCCAGGTCGCCTTGTCGCCGTAAAGTGCGTGTGAGGCTTTGCTTACCTGGCGCAATGTCACGCCGCGCGCCGCCATGTTGCGCCCCTCGGTGATATATTCCTCAATCGAGCCGGGGCTGTAAAAGCCGATCGTATCGCCGTGTTCCGCGACAAGCTGGTTTTGCGACATCGGGTTGTTCTGGGTTGATTCCAGGGCTAGCCTGACTGCATCGACTTTCAGAATGTCACGAACTTCAGCCCCGAGACTGCACAGAAATTCCGTGAAATCAAGAGGTTCCAGAATGGCCAGCACGGCGCGCTGTATCTGTTTGGTACCCGCAAGATTTTCATAAGCCGCCGCAATGACGCTTTGATGCGTATCCTCAAGCCGGTCAAACCGCTGTTCCAACCGCTCCATCGCCACGCCTCGCAGATCGACAACGTTTTCACCAATACTGCGATCATTGGCTTCCGCCAGCGCCTTCATCAGGTCACGATCCTGAAGGATCATTTCCGGCTCCTGCAACAGCTGATCCCGCAGTTGATCAAGCGCGCCTGTCGATTTGTTCATTGCCTGCCCCAATCCCCAGTTATTGTTTTTTAAGTGCCGCTTTTACTCCGCTAAAGGATTTTCTGCCCCGTTGACGCCCAGTCTTTCATGAACGCATCCAGCCCGTTCTTGGTCAGTGGATGATCTGCCAGTTTCTTCAGAACGCCGGGCGGTGCCGTCACCACATCGGCCCCGACCAGCGCACAATCGGATATGTGGTTGACCGTGCGCGCCGAGGCCGCCAGAATTTGGGTCTCAAAATCATAATTGTCATAGATTGTGCGAATGTCCGCGATCAGGTCCATCCCATCAAGATTGATGTCATCAAGCCGCCCGATAAAGGGCGAGATGAAGGTGGCCCCCGCCTTGGCCGCCAAAAGCGCCTGGTTGGCGGAAAAGCACAGAGTAACGTTGACCATGTTGCCTTCACCGGTCAGCACCTTGCAGGCCTTGAGCCCGTCCCATGTCAGGGGCACCTTGATGGCGATATTGTCGGCGATCTTGGCCAACTTGCGCCCTTCGGCGATCATGTCGTCGGCCTGCATTGCCACAACCTCGGCACTGACCGGGCCGTCGACCAGATCGCAGATTTCCCTGGTGACTTCCAGAATGTCACGCCCGGCTTTCATGATCAGCGACGGATTGGTGGTGACGCCATCAACCATGCCGGTTTCAGCAAGCTCTGCAATTTCCGCGATTTCCGCGGTATCAACGAAAAACTTCATATTTCTGCTCTCAATTTCAAGGGTCGGTTCGAGCCGTCCCATTCGTGTTTCGACAGAGGTTACAGCAAGCGGGACTCGCTGGAAATACCTGATTAATTTTTGGCGCCGCCATGTGTGAGATTTCCCACTTTGCCGAAGGCGAGCTGGTCGCGGTGCTGACGACACAGCCGCTGGACCGGCCGCTGGATTACAAGGCTCCGGCCGGCGGGTGCTTCCTTGGCGCCTTTGTCGAAGTGCCGCTGGGGCCGCGCAAAGTGCTGGGCGTGGTCTGGGCGAAAGGGCAGGGTGGGTTTGAGGCATCCAAGATCAGATCGGTCATCAAGGTTCTGGATGTAGCTCCGATGCGCGAGGAAATGCAGGTTTTTTTGGATCGCGTCGGGGCCTATACGCTGAGTTCGCCCAATGCGATGCTGCGCCTTGCAACCCGTGCACCGGGCCTGATGGACCCGGTTTCGATGCGCAAAGTCTATGCCTTGGGGCAGGCCGAGCCTGATCGGGTGACCAAGGCCCGCGAACGGGTGATCGCGGTTCTGGAAGACCACGGCGGACTCCGCTTTACCCAGCGCGAACTAGCGGAACTGGCCGGGGTTTCAGCCTCGGTGATCAAGGGGCTGGTGGTGCAGGGGGTTGTGGTTGAAGAGGCAACACCGCGCGATGTGCCCTATCCGGTGCTTGATGCCGCGAAGCCCGGAAAACTGCTGTCGGAGGATCAGGAAAAGGCGGCAGAGAAGATCTGTGCCGGGGTTGAAAGCGGCGCCTACGGGACCTGGCTTTTGAAAGGGGTAACCGGATCGGGCAAGACCGAGGTCTATCTGGAAGCAGTTGCCGAGTGCCTGCGAAGAGGTAAGCAAGCCCTTGTTTTATTGCCGGAAATTGCCTTGACAGCGGAATTTCTGAAACGCGTTGAGGAACGGTTTGGCGCACGTCCCGCAGAGTGGCATTCCGGCGTCACCATGACCGAGAGACGGCGTTGCTTTCGCATGGTGGCCGAGGGTGGCGCACAGCTGGTTGTGGGCGCGCGTTCGGCCCTGTATCTGCCGTTCCGCGAACTTGGGCTGATCGTTGTCGATGAAGAGCATGACCAGTCCTACAAGC
This sequence comes from uncultured Rhodobacter sp., assembly GCA_964567685.1. GTDB lineage: Bacteria > Pseudomonadota > Alphaproteobacteria > Rhodobacterales > Rhodobacteraceae > UBA5972. Next base: position 65,290 of record CAZMNO010000010.1, read on the forward strand.
AAGAGGATGGAGTGCATTACCATGCGCGTGACATGGCGGTGCTGCGCGCCTCCATCACCGGGGCGCAGGTGGTGCTGGCTTCGGCCACACCGTCGCTGGAAAGCTGGGTCAATGCGAAGGCTGGGAAATACTCCCGGCTTGATCTTGAAGAGCGGTTTGGTGTGGCTGAAATGCCTGTAATTGATGTGGTCGATCTGCGCATTGATGCACCCAAGCGCGGCCGGTGGATATCTGACCCGCTGGCGCTGGAAGTGAGAAAGCGGCTGAGCACAGGCGAGCAGGCGCTTTTGTTTCTGAACCGACGGGGATATGCACCGCTGACAGTCTGTCGAGCCTGTGGGCATCAGATCGGTTGTGATCATTGCGATGCGCGAATGGTCGAGCACCGGTTTCAGGGTCGCCTGATCTGCCATCAGTGCGGCGACAGTAAACCGATGCCCGAGACATGCCCGAAATGCAGCGCCGAGGGGCGACTCGCACCGGTCGGACCGGGGGTCGAAAGGCTGGCGGAAGAGGCCGAAGCGCTGTTTCCTGAGGCGCGGATAGCCATACTGTCGTCCGATCTGGCGCAGAGCGCGCGCGCCATGAAGACCCGAATTGAAGAGATAGCCGCAGGAGAGGCCGATCTGATCATCGGCACCCAGATCGTTGCCAAAGGGCATAATTTCCCACTATTGACCCTGGTTGGGGTGATCGATGCCGATCTCGGCCTGCAGGGCGGCGATCTGCGCGCCGCAGAGCGTACGTTTCAGCTGATGCGGCAGGTGGCAGGGCGCGCTGGGCGGGCCGATCGCAAGGGGGTGGCGATGCTCCAGACACACCAGCCGGATCACCCGGTGATCCAGGCGATTGTCTCGGGCGATGACGAGGGTTTCTGGAAGGCTGAGGCGGCAGAGCGGCAGGCGGCGGGAGTGCCGCCTTTTGGCCGCCTTGCTGGAATTGTGCTGTCGTCGCCAGATGTAACGCAGGTCTTTGATATGGCAGGAAATATGGCGCGGCGGATTGATCCGCTACTGAATATCGGCGCGCAGATTTATGGGCCTGCACCGGCACCGATCGCGCGTATTCGCGGTCAGCACCGGGTGCGTCTTTTGGTCAAAGCCGCCAAAGGCGCGGCTTTGCAGGCGGCACTCGCTGACTGGGCGGCGCAGTTTCGCCTGCCAAGCTCGATGCGGCTGACGATTGATATTGATCCGCAGAGTTTTTACTGAAACTTTCCGCTTTGCGTGTTGGGTCTTCCGCTTTGGCCGGTCGCAGCTTGGCCGTTGGAGGGATTGAGTATTTTTTGAAACAATGATGGAAGGCGGAGGCTGGTGCAGCTATTGCTGGTCAAGCTGGCCGCGGGTCGATAAAACACGCCGAAACCGGCCTGAGCAACGACTGAAATAGAATGAACCATCGCATTTCCCCCAAACCCGGCATCATGGATATCGACCCATATGTCGGTGGTGACAGCAGTCTTGCCGGAGAGGGCAAGGTGCACAAATTGTCGTCAAACGAAAATCCGCTGGGGCCGAGCCCAAAGGCGGTTGCGGCTTTTGAGGCAGCGGCGGGAACGCTTGAGCGATACCCCTCCTCGGATCATGCAAGGCTCAGAGGCGCCATCGCGGCGGCGCATGGGGTGGATGCTGAGCGGGTGATTTGCGGCGACGGCTCTGACGAGGTGATTGCCTGGCTTTGCCATGCTTATGCCGGGGCAGGGGATGAGGTGCTTTATACCGAGCACGGGTTTTCCATGTACCGGATATCGGCGCTTGCAGCGGGTGCACGCCCTGTCAGGGTGGCTGAGGTTGATCGCGTGGTCGATATCGATGCACTGTTGGTGGCGGCTAATGAAAAGACACGGCTGGTGTTTCTGACCAACCCCGGCAATCCCACCGCAACCATGGTGCCCGAAAGCGAAGTGGCGCGATTGGCCGACGGATTGCCGAAACAGGCGCTGTTGGTGCTGGATGGTGCTTATGCAGAGTATGTTCCCGGCTTTGATGCTGGTAAGGCGCTGGTTGAGGCGCGGGGCAATGTGATGATGACGCGCACGTTTTCCAAGATTTACGGACTGGGAAGCCTGCGCATCGGCTGGGGCTATGGCCCGTCGCATGTGATCGATGTGCTCAACCGTCTGCGTGGGCCTTTCAACGTCACCGCTGCTTCGCTGGCGGCTGCTGAAGCGGCGGTCGGGGATCACAATCATGTCGCGTATTGCCGGGCTGAAAACGCCCGCTGGCGGGAGTTTTTGACACTTGAACTGGCGGCGATTGGCATTCCGTCCGACCTGTCGCACACGAATTTTATCCTTGCCCGCTTTCAAAGCGAGGCCGAGGTGGATGCGGCGGATGCCCGATTGCGCGAAAACCGCATCATCGTGCGCAAGGTCAAGGGCTATAACCTGCCGGATTGCCTGCGCATCACGGTTGGCAATGAAGAGGCGTGCCGCTTGCTGGTCTCGGTGATGCAGGAATTTGTGAAAGGGCGGGGCTGATGGCGGTTATCTATGAGCGTGTGGCGCTGATCGGACTGGGGCTGATTGCGTCGTCAATGGCGCTGGAAATGCGCGAAAAGGGGTTGGCGGGCAGCATCACGGGCCATGCACGGACCAAGGATACAAGGGATACGGCGCTTGAGCTTGGCCTGTGTGACGAGGTTTTTGATTCCGCAGCGGGGGCGGTAGACAATGCCGACTTGGTGGTTCTGTGTGTGCCTATTGGGGCGATGGGGCCGATTGCTGGTGAGATATCGCCCGTGTTGAAAGCCGGAGCCACGGTCACCGATGTCGGCTCGGTCAAAAAGGCGGTGATTGAGGCGGTCGGTCCGCAATTGTCGAAAGGCGTGCATTTCATACCCGGCCACCCGCTGGCGGGAACGGAGCATTCAGGCCCACGCGCCGGTTTTGCTGCGCTGTTTCATAATCGCTGGTGTCTTTTAACCCCACCCCCTGAGACCGATCCTTCAGCGATTGAAAGGCTGGTCAGTCTTTGGCAGGGGTTGGGTGCCAATGTCGACCAGATGGATGCCGAACACCACGATCTTGTGCTTGCGGTGACCAGCCATGCACCGCACCTGATTGCTTACACGATGGTCGGGGTTGCCGACGATCTGATGCGGGTGACCAATTCCGAGGTGATCAATTATTCCGCTGCTGGTTTTCGCGATTTCACCCGCATAGCCGCATCAGACCCGACCATGTGGCGCGATGTCTTTTTGAACAATAAAGAGGCGACTTTGGAAATTCTCGGGCGCTTCACCGAAGAGCTCTTTGATCTGCAACGGGCGATACGCCGGGGCAACGGTCAACAGTTATTTGACTATTTCACTCGCACAAGAGCTATTCGACGTGGTATCATTGAGGCCGGGCAGGATACCGATGCGCCGAATTTCGGTCGGGCGCCAAACGAATAATGAAAGCCATTCAATGCGGGCAGGTGGCGTTTTTTTCACGGTGTTTACACTGGCAGGTCTGACCATTGGTCTGGCCTCACCTCCGACCGTGTCGCCGCGCCCCAAACCGCGCATTGTGCATGATTTGACGGCGGACCGATCTGCGCCCGTTGCAGTGTCGTTCAAATCTGATTTTCGTCCCAAACCACGTGACAGCAGCCTGTTTTCAACGGTTGTTGCAATAAAGGATGTTGTTCGCGCCTCCGGCAGCGAAGGGGATTATGTGCTTGCAAGCACACCCCCGGTCTATCAATCGCCGCGACCTGAAAACCGGCCAAGGGGGCTCAATACCTCAGTGCGGCCAGTTGCCACCACACCGCGAACAAATGACAGGGTCGCCCGCACGAACCCTGTGGTGATTTCACGCGAAGGTTCGCTTTGCGGCGATCCGCGCATTAAAGGCGAAAGACTGGCGGCGATACCAGGCAAATTGCCAGGGTGCGGGCTGGCGCATCCGGTCAAGGTGTCGTCCATTGACGGTGTGGTGTTGAGCCAGGGGTCAATAATGGATTGCACGACGGCACGCAGCTTAAGCACATGGGTGCGCCATGCTCTCAAACCCACCATTCGCAGCCGCGGTGGCGGGGTGAAGTCGCTGACCGTGCCATCCCATTATTCGTGCCGGACGCGCAACAGCCAGCCCGGGGCGAAAATATCCGAACATGGCAAGGGACATGCCATTGATATTTCAGCAATAAACCTGAAAGACGGCAGTAAGATCACGGTACTTCAGGGCTGGAATAATCGGCGTGATAAGCGGATATTGCAAAAGCTGCACAGTGCTGCCTGCGGACCCTTTGGCACCGTGCTCGGCCCGAACTCGGATCGGTTTCACCGCGATCACTTTCATTTTGACACGGCGCGCCATCGGGGTGGGCCGTATTGCAGGTAAACGCATCCGGGTGAATTGAAATCGGATTCTTGCAGGTAATTTCACTTCTCACGGATTATTCGCGGTGCATATCCCAGCGGAATGGGCCCCAACGCCATTTTTCCATCTTTGAGCGACAGCGGCACTTTGAGGCTGGTCGGATTGTCTGACCCCGCCGTCAGAAGGGCGAGACCGTTCTGAACAGTACCGGCCGTTCCTTGGTCTAAAATGCCCGAGGTGACAAAGAGGTCGAGTACTTCGCGCCAATTCCTGATCTCCAGGTCAAGCCGGCCGCTGATTTCGCCGTCTTTGGCAACCGTCAACTCACCTCGCCCCGCGAGCCCCAAAGCGCCCCAGACGGTATCAAGCCGGTTGAGACGAATCAAAGTGACCTCAGGCGCACCGGATTCAACAGCCACCCGGTCCCAGGGGGCGTCAAAGCCAAGGATCATGTCAAGGTAAAGCCGGTCTACGGTCTGGGGCAACCGCCCGGTCGGGTCGAGCGTTACGCGAATGGTTTTGGTCGGCGTGACTTTTTCGGCGTCAAAAACTACGTCATGGGCGAACTCACCTGATGTGCTCTGACGGGTCGAAAGATCAAGCTTGCCCATCATCATCTGCCAGCCGAGCGAACCTTCAAGCTTAAGATCTTTGCTGCGGAGAAGTGTTTCGCTGACCGCCAGAAGGGTGTTTGGCTCAAACGTCACGCTGGCCAGCATTTCGGAACTGACCACATTGATCTCTTCCAGTGGGAAACTGACGATCTGCTCGTTGGCGAAACTGGCGATGATATGGTTGGGTTGGTAGGAAAGTGCAAGTATATGAAAAACCGGGGCTTTCCAGCCCAGACCGGAAATCGGATCCTCAAGGTTGAGATCGGTGAAGATGCTGTCAAACCGGTTGGGAAATCCGACAACGCTGAAATCAGAATAGGCTACAGTCCACCCGGCTTGGCGGCGCTCGTTCAGCCAGGTTTCCAAAACACCATGTTTCGCCGATGAGCCGATAAACCAGTAACCCGACCACAAGCCGGACAGGACAACAATCACTGCTATCAATATCCGCATTTCAGAATCCTTTTGACCCGGTTAACGGCGCTTTATACACCGCCTGTCAAAAGGAACCAGTCAATGATTGAAAACGGATTTTGGGTATTTGGGTACGGCTCGCTGGTCTGGCAGCCGGAATTTGAATACTCGGCACACCATATAGCGCGGTTAAGCGGTTTTGCACGATCCTTTTGCATGCGGTCGATCCATCACCGCGGCACCGAAGCTGAGCCCGGGCTGGTGCTGGCGCTTGACCGTGAAGAAGACTCCTATTGCGATGGCATCGCTTTTTACGTCGATCCTGACCGTGCATTATCAACCATTGAAGCGCTGCGCGAACGTGAGCTGATTTCATCGGCCTATATTGAAGAGATGCATCAGGTCACACTGAGAACCGGCGATGCTGTCGAGGCGGTCTGTTATGTGATTGACGAAGATCACGTGCAGTATTGCGGTGGCCTACCGCTGGCGGAACAGGCCGGGATAATTGCAGCTGCACATGGCGGGCGCGGGGCCAATAGTGAGTATCTTTACAATACAGCCCGGCATCTGCGCGAGTTGGGAATTGAGGATGGCGATCTTAACTGGCTTGAAGCAGAGGTGCGCAATTTGCTGGCCGGTTGAGCCGGTATTATCGGGTTAATGCCTCCGGCGGGGATATTTGGGAAAAAGAGAAGAGAGTCTCAGGGTTCAACCTTTAACAAACAGTGTCATGCCGTCGGCGCGGGCGATTTCCACCTTGGAGCCGGGTTCGGCACTGCTGCCTTCGGGCCAGATCGCGCGCCAGTGAACGCCGTCAATAGTGACTTTACCCTCTGGCCCGATGAAGCTGACCACCTCGGCATGCCGCCCGACCATCAGGTTTGAGCGCGCATTCAACGCCAAATTTGCCTCTCCTCCATCACCGTATTTCAACAGGAATGCGCGACCGAGAAATGTCAGGCCGACGGAAAGAATGGCGAAAACCGAGATTTGTATTTCGCCCGAAAGGCTGGGAACCATCCAGTTCATTAGAGCAAGGCAAAGGGCCGCAATAGCAGGCCAGATCAGGAAAAACGACATTGTCGCCATTTCCACCACCCCCAGCACGATACCAAAGGCAACCCACCACCAGGGTGATATCCCTTCCAGAAAACTAAACAGTTCCATCAGTTGCGCCTCGTTTCGCCCCCTTGTTTGCACGCTGCCGCGGTTTTGCTTTTGGCGTTGCTGCGGGTGCTGGCGCTTCCTGCGGTGCAGGTGCAGGCGGCGGTGGTGCGGTCGCCTCAGGCGGGGTGTTGCTAAGAACGGATTTTGCGATATCCGCAACACCGGCGATCGAGCCGATCAACCCGGAGGCCTCAAGCGGAACCATGACGGTTTTTGCGCTGGGACCGGCTGCGATGTCGCGAAGGGCTTCGGTGTATTTCTGGGCGACAAAATAATTAACCGCCTGAATATCGCCCGCCGCAATGGCCTCTGATACCATCTGAGTGGCTTTTGCCTCGGCCTGCGCCTGTCGCTCGCGCGCCTCAGCATCCAGAAATGCCGCTTCCTTGCGCCCCTCGGCCTCGCGGATCTGCGCCTCGCGCTCGCCCTCGGCCTTCAGGATCGCCGATTGCTTCAGACCCTCGGCCTGCAGAATATCTGCCCGCTTGGTGCGCTCAGCCTTCATCTGGCGGGCCATCGCCTCGTTGATGTCAGGCGGCGGCGCCAGATCCTTGATCTCGACCCGCGTCACCTTGACCCCCCACGGGTTTGACGCTTCATCGATCACGCTGAGCAATCGCGAGTTGATCATATCCCGGTTAGAAAGGCTTTCATCCAGATCCATCGCACCGATCACCGACCGGATATTGGTCATCGAAAGGTTGGAAAGCGCGCGCTCGAGGTTACGCACCTCGTAAGCCGCCCGACTGGCATCGACGACCTGATAAAATGCCACCGCATCTGCTGCGACCATGGCGTTGTCTTTGGTGATGACCTCCTGGCTTTCGATATCAAGGACGGTTTCCATCATGTTAATCTTGGCACCGATCTTGTCCATGAACGGGATCAGGAAGCGCAAGCCGGGTTTCAGCGTGCGCGTGTAGCGGCCAAACCGCTCAACCGTCCATTCCTCGCCCTGAGGAATGGATTTGACCATCAGAATGATCAGAAGCAGTGCAAAGACCAGAACGGCCAGCGCGGTGATGGCGGTTGACCCAACCCCCATTTCGATGAATTCACCCATGGAATTCCCCTATTGTTACAAAACCGGAACCAATACGCGTGATTATGCCACTTTATTCAGGGGTTGTAAGGGCTTTTTACCTATCACGAAGTTGATTGTTGGCAGAGCGGGGCAAGCGAAGTATTGTCCGGTTAACTATAATAAACGGGCAACCAAGGGCATCATCTGTGCACAGCGTAGATACCGAGGCCGAGCCGCAGTTTTCGCAGCCGGTCCGCGCAATTCTGACAATGATGACGGTCATCGGTCTGGTGGCGGTCGGGGCGTGGTTTGCCTTTCCCTCGGTCGGGCCGGTCTTTCTGACCAACCCTTACTTGAACGGCGTTATCATCGGGGTTTTCTTCATCGGCGTTCTTGCTTGTTTTTGGCAGGTATTTTCGCTGATTTCCTCGATCAACTGGATCGAAGGTTTTGCTGCTCATCGCGCCGGGCATGAGTTCGTCACGCCACCGCGTCTTCTGGCGTCGCTGGCGACGCTGCTGAAATCGCGTGGCGCACGCACGCAGATCAGTGCCGCGTCGTCACGCTCGATCCTTGATTCAATGGCGATGCGGCTGGATGAGGGGCGGGAGATTACCCGCTATATCATCAATCTGCTGATCTTCCTGGGCCTTCTGGGAACCTTTTATGGCCTTGCCACAACGGTACCAGCGGTGGTTGACACGATCCGCTCGCTGGCGCCCTCTGAAGGGGAAGGAGGGGTTGAGGTGTTTGGCCGCCTGATGACCGGCCTTGAAAAACAGCTTGGTGGCATGGGCACGGCCTTTGCCTCGTCCCTTTTGGGGCTTGCCGGATCGCTGGTGGTGGGGATGCTCGATCTCTTTACCGGGCATGGTCAGAACCGGTTCTACCGCGAGCTTGAGGAATGGCTGTCAACCATCACCCAGGTCGGGTTTTCGACAGGCGATGGTGAGGTGTCGGCAGGTGGGCTTGACTCTGGTGCGTCAGACGTGGCGTTTCATCGAATGGCAGAAAGTGTTGAAGAACTGCACAAGACTTTCATTCGTGCTGAAGATACACAGACAGAAACCGGCGAGCGCATCGCCGCACTGACACGGGTGCTGGCCGAGCTTAACGAGCGTATCTCGGCCCAGCAAAGTGGTGATGCGACCGAGCAGGCGATTGCCGAGCAAAATCAACTTCTGTTGCGTATTGCCGGTGGTCAGGAACGTGTTGCCGAGCTTTATCAGAAGCAGGCGGAAGAGCCGACGGATGCTGAATCGCGCATGCGGCTACGCAGCATTGATGTGCAGTTGTTGCGTATTTTAGAAGAAATGTCCGCCGGGCGGCAGGATACGGTGGCTGAACTGCGCGCGGATATGGCTGCGCTGAACAAAGCAGTGCGCAGCCTCAACCGTAAACCACCGGTGCAGCCACAGGCAGCGCCAACCCGCGGAAAGACCTAAACCGATGGCAATCATCCGGCGTGGCGGAAATCAGCGGTTCAGCACCGGCATCTGGCCGGGTTTTGTAGACGCGATGACCGCCTTGTTGCTGGTACTGATGTTCGTGCTGACGATTTTCATGATCGTACAATATATCCTGCGCGAAACCATCACGACGCAGGATACGCAGCTTGACTACCTCAGCCAGCAGGTCGCCTCGCTGGCCAAAGAGCTGGGGCTGGAACAACAGAAATCCGACGGGTTGGAAGTTGAAGTTGATCGTCTGGGTGGTGAGCTTGACGAAGCGGCCTCGGTTTCAGAAGTGCAGGCGGCTTTGATTGCCACCCTGACCCAGCAGGCGAAAAACCAACAATCGCAGATCGAAGGATTTCAGGCGCAGGTCAGCAGCTTTGAGGCGCAGGTCGCCTCGCTGCTGGCGGAAAACCGGCAACTGAATCTCGATAAATCCGGCCTAGAAACCACGCTTGACGAGGCACGCAGCGATGCCGCCGCTCTGACCACGCGCATATCTGAAGCCGAGGCAGAAAACCTGCGCATCATAGATGAAAAAGAGGCGTTGCAACTGGCCCTTGCACAGGCGCGAGATGAGATTGACGAAGGAGCCGAGGCGGCGCGGCTGGCCGCGGCAAAGCGCGAGGCGCTTGAGGCGCTGATAGCTGAAACACAGGCCTCGCTGGCGGATCGGGAAACCTCGCTGGCAACGGCGCTGGCGGCACTTGAGGATACCCGCAGCAACCTTGGGTCGACCGAAAGCTCGCTAACTGATCTGGAGGCGCAGCTTGCCAAAATGGCGGCTGATCTGGCGACCAGTCGCGCGGCTCATAGCAGCGAGCTTGAGACGGTTGCGGAACTTCAGGCACGCATTGAGGTCCTGGAAGCAGGGTTGAGTGCGTCGGAAAAAGAGCGCATCGCCATTGATGCCGCCGCAGCGCGGTTGCGCGCCCAGCTAGAGGCCTCGCAATCAACGCTGAGTGAAGAGGAAAAAGCCAAGCTGGCCGAAGCCGCCGCGGCGGAGGCGCTGCGAAAACGGTTGGCCGATACGGAAGCAGCCCTGAGCGACGAGGAAAAAACCCGCCTTGCCGAGGCCGCGGCAGCCGAGGTTTTGCGCAAGAAACTGGAGCAATCCCAGGCCGAGCTGACGGCGATGACCCTGGCGCTGGAGGAACAGCGGCAAAAGGCCGAGGACACGCTGACATTGCTTGCCGCCGCCGAAGTGGCGCGCAAAGAGGTCGATACATTGCTGGCAGCGGCGCTTCTGGCAAAAGAAAACGCTGAAGATGCCAATGCGGATGCGGCCACCAGGATTGCAGCGCTGGAAGGCGATGAAGCGGCCCTGAAAGACCGGCTGGCAGCGGTGATCGCCCAGATGGAAGCAGCAAGCGCCAGCAGTGATGATTTGCTGGCGAAATCAACGGCAGACCGGGCCGAGTTGGAAACCCGGCTGGCGGCGGCGCTGGCGGCGAAACTGGCCGCTGAGCAGGATGCCGGACTGCTGCTGAGTAAATCCGAAGAACGGCGGGTTCTGCTGGCCGAGGCAAATACGCTTTTGGCCAGGGAAAAAGCGCAATCCGCTGAAAGCCTCAGGCAAATTGAGGTGCTGAACCAGCAAACCGCGACGCTGCGCCAGCAACTCAACAGCTTGCAGGCGCTCTTGGACAGTGCCAAAGAGCGCGATGCCGAAGCACAGATTCAGATCGAAAGTCTGGGCGCGAACCTTAATGTTGCGCTGGCGCAGGTGGCGGCCGAACAGAAGCGTCTTGCCGAAGAGCAGCGCCGCCGCGCCGAGCTTGAAGAGGCTGAACGCAAACGACTTGAGCTTGAGGCCAAGGATCTTGAGAAGTTCAAGTCGGAATTCTTCGGCCAGTTGCGGGATCTTTTGGGTAACCGGGAAGGCGTGCGCATCGTTGGTGACCGCTTTGTCTTTTCTTCAGAGGTTCTGTTCTCTGCGGGTTCAGTCGAACTGGCCCCGTCGGGCGAACGCGAGATCGCCAAGGTTGCCGGCATTTTGCGTGACATCGCCGATCAGATACCACCGGAAATAGATTGGATTCTGAGGGTTGACGGGCATACCGACAATGTGCCGCTTTCCGGAACGGGCAAATACCTGGATAACTGGGAACTGAGCCAGGGCCGCGCCCTTTCTGTCGTGCGATATCTGGTCGAGGATCTTGGCATGCCGTCGGATCGGCTTGCCGCGACCGGGTTTGGGGAATACCAGCCTGTCAACACAGCCGACACTGCGCTAGCACGGGCGCAAAACCGGCGGATCGAGCTGAAGTTTACGGAGAAGTGATCGCCTCGATACTGATTTCCTGCCTGGCGGTTTCAACCCCATTTCGGGTAAGTTTGACATAGGCAAAGTATTTTCCTTCCGGCCAGCCTTTTGCGCGTCGTTTCTTGCCAGCCAGCCGATAAAGCTCGGCGCGGTTGCGGGTGACGGTAAAGCTCTCATCAATCAGGGTTGATCCGTTCGGGTATCTGATCACCAGCGAAATTTTATCGCCCTTTTGCAAGCCATAGAAATAAGCCCAAAGAACAAGGGCCGGGGTGGCCGGATTGAGCGCAGCAAGGGCAGGAGGGCCTTGCCTGATCTCATCAAACGACAGGGTTCCGGCGGCAAACCCCGCCGCCATCAGACCACCGGCACTATAGGCAATCGGCTGCTCCCAGAGTTGCGATGCAACGGTGGTTTCACAGGTCGGTTCGTCATTAGGCTGAAACGGATCGATGATATCGCCGCCATTGGTCAGCTTGATATGCAAATGCGGGAACTCGGTCTGCCCACTGAGACCGATCAGGCCAAGTGCCCTGCCGCGCGAAACCTTCTGGCCTTTCTTTACGGTGATCGAGCCTTTGCGCATATGACAATACTGGCTGCGCCAGCCATCGCCATGATCGATCAGAACGCCATTGCCGAATTCCCTGCCGTCAATATCGGGTGAATTGTCGCTGCCCTGCGCGATATCCCGCATATTATCCCGAATAGCGAGCACCTGGCCAGGTGCCGCTGCTAGAACGGTGACACCTTCATTCTCAATCTCACGCCGATGCGCCAGACGGATATCGGTGCCACGGTGGCCGTCATAGCTGAGCGGGCCACAGGTGTAATCCCGTGCGCCCGGACCGGCATCGCGGTCCACATATTGCTGGATGAAACAGGTTTCCCCGAGGATGCAGTCAAGGGGCCAGGAAAATAGAGGCTCTTCCGCCAGTGCCGGAAAAGGCACCAAGCATATCACCGCTGCAAATGTGCAAAATCGGATCAATCGGCGGTCAACAGCGGTGGCTTGTCCCCGGAAAGGCGTGGTTTTTCAGGCGCGTCGATCTTGAGATCAAGCTTGCCATCCTTCAGCCCGACCTTGATCACGCCGCCCTTGGCAAGCTTGCCAAACAGCAGCTCTTCGGCCAGCGGTTTCTTGATGTTTTCCTGAATAACCCGCGCCAGCGGGCGCGCGCCCATACGATCGTCATACCCCTTGTCAGCCAGCCAGTCTGCGGCTTCCGGGCTAAGCTCGATCAGCACATTGCGATCCATCAACTGGGCTTCCAACTGCAGGACGAACTTGTCGACAACCTGCAGGATCACCTCTTTGGAGAGGGCGGCAAAGCTGATCACCGCATCAAGGCGGTTGCGAAACTCCGGCGTAAACATGCGTTCAATCGCTGCCGTATCCTCGCCTTCACGCCGATCACGGCCAAAGCCGATGGCGGTTTTCGCCAGTTCGGTGGCGCCAGCATTTGTGGTCATGATCAGAACGACATTGCGGAAATCAACGGTGCGGCCGTTATGGTCGGTCAGTTTGCCGTGATCCATCACCTGCAGCAGGATGTTATAAACATCCGGATGGGCTTTTTCGATTTCATCAAGCAGCAAAACACAATGCGGATGCTGATCAACGCCATCGGTCAGAAGACCACCCTGATCAAACCCGACATATCCCGGAGGGGCCCCGATCAGGCGGGAAACCGCGTGTTTTTCCATATATTCAGACATGTCAAAGCGTAAAAGCTCGACACCCAGCGTATAGGCCAGTTGCTTTGCAACCTCGGTCTTGCCAACACCCGTCGGCCCGGCAAACAGATAGTTGCCGATGGGTTTTTCCGGCTCGCGCAGCCCTGCTCGGCTGAGTTTGATGGCTGACGACAAAGCGTCAATCGCCGGGTCCTGCCCGAAAACAACCCGCTTCAGCGAGTTTTCCAGATCACGCAGAACCTCAGCATCGTCCTTGGAGACGTTTTTCGGAGGAATCCGGGCAATCTTGGCGACGACCGCTTCGATTTCCTTCACACCGATGGTCTTGCGGCGCTTGTTTTCCGGCACCAGATGCTGGGCCGCGCCAGCTTCATCGATCACGTCGATGGCCTTGTCGGGCAATTTTCTGTCATGGATATAACGTGCCGACAACTCCACCGCATTCTTGATGGCGTCAGCAGTATATTTGATATCGTGGTGATCCTCAAAATAGGGTTTCAGCCCTTTCAGGATCTTGATCGAATCCTCGACCGTTGGTTCGTTCACGTCGATTTTCTGGAACCGGCGCGAAAGTGCGCGATCTTTTTCGAAATGCTGGCGGAACTCTTTATATGTGGTCGAGCCCATACAGCGAAGCTTGCCGCCCTGCAGGGCCGGTTTCAGAAGATTGGAAGCATCTATCGCGCCGCCAGAGGTAGCACCAGCACCGATAACGGTGTGAATTTCATCGATGAACAGCACCGCATCGGGATGCTCTTCCAGTTCGGCAACGACCGCTTTCAGCCGCTCTTCGAAATCGCCGCGATAGCGGGTGCCAGCAAGAAGGGCCCCCATGTCGAGCGAAAAGATTGTCGCGTTTTGCAAAACTTCCGGGGTTTCACCCTCGACGATCTTATGGGCCAGACCCTCGGCGATGGCGGTTTTGCCAACGCCCGGATCGCCGACCAGAAGCGGGTTGTTCTTGCGGCGGCGGCACAGAACCTGAATGCAGCGTTCAACTTCAAGACCGCGACCGATCAGCGGATCGACCTCGCCCTTGCGTGACTTGGCGTTGAGATCGACGCAATATTTATCAAGGGCAGACTCGCGTGCCTCGGCATCGACGGTTGTCTGGGTTTCTTCTTCAAAATCACCGGTACCAGTCAAAGGCCTGCTCTCGCCATAGGACGGATCCTTGGCCACGCCATGGGCGATATAGTTCACCGCATCATAGCGGGTCATGTCCTGTTCCTGCAGAAAGAAGGCGGCATTACTTTCGCGTTCGGCAAAAATCGCAACCAGAACGTTGGCACCGGTCACTTCGGTGCGTCCGGAACTTTGCACGTGAATTGCTGCGCGCTGGATCACCCGCTGAAATGCCGTGGTCGGTGCGGCTTCGGATCCGTCGATTTCCGAGATCAGGCTGGTCAGCTCTTCATCGATATAGGTTTCCAGTGCCTTGGTCAGAATATCAAGATCAACACCGCAGGCCCGCATGACTTTTGCGGCATCGGGTTCATCGATCAGCGCCAGCAAAAGATGCTCAAGAGACGCCAGCTCGTGCTTGCGCTCATTGGCATGTGCCAACGCAGCATGAATAGCCTGTTCAAGTGTATTCGAGAATGATGGCATAACTCAGCCCTCCCATCATGACCCGATCTGCGGACGGTGGCCCCCAGACCTTACGCATTCATGCACTGCCTGATCTTAAACTTCGGTTTTATTATGGCAGCTTCAAGGCCTTTTTCCTCAATTCTCTTCACGAAATGTGAAAAAGGTTGCCTGTTTGCCAGTGAAACGGACGATAAAACCAGATCAGGCTCATCATTGTTTGGTAAATACTCCCAGAGGAGCGCCAGAATCTCATATTCAAGGCGAAAAGAATAATGCCTCCGGCGGGAGTATTTTTGCCAAAAAGAAGCCACACAGAAGAATCCGATCAGAAATTGTCCTTGCGGCTGCGAATTTCCGCAAAGACAGCGGCGTCGCTGGCATCTCGCATTCCAAGGGCGGCTTTGACCTCGGGAAATCCGGCCCTTAGGAAAGGATTTGTCGCCATTTCCAGTGCAAGCGTGGCCCCCATCGTGTCGTCGCCCCGGGCGCGGGTTTCTGAGATGCTGCGCACGCGGTCGATCAAGGCCTTGTTTTCGGGTTCGATCGACAGGGCAAATTTGGCATTGGCGGCTGTGTACTCATGCCCGGAATAGATGTGGGTTTCCGGTGGCAGTTCCATCAGGCGCGACAAGGTATCCCACATCATGTCGGCATCGCCTTCAAACAGGCGCCCGCAGCCCATGACCATTAGACTGTCCCCGGTAAAGAGCGCGTTGCCTTCGGGGAAATGATAGGCCACATGCCCCTTGGTGTGTCCGGAAACGTCATAGACATGGACCGGTTGCCCACCAAGGGCAAAAGCGTCGCCCTCGTGCACGGCAAGATCAAGCTTGGGCAGGCGGTGACTGTCAACCGCCGAGCCCACTACCGGGGCTTCTATTGCTTCATGCAGCAGCTTCAGCCCGTCGATGTGATCGCCGTGGTGGTGAGTGATCAGGATCTGGTTCAGCCCCCAGCCTGCAAAAGACAATGTACGCAGGATTGGCGCGGTTTCAGGCGCATCGATGACGGCAACTTCACCGGTTTGGGTGTCTTGCACTGCATAGGCATAGTTGTCTGACAGGCAGGGGATGGTGAGAATTTCCAGAGGCATGGCTTTTTCGCTGTTCAATGAGTAGGGTCCGCTTAGAACATTCCCCCATCAGGGACAGGGATGCAATGCATTTGGATGTGGTTGACATCAAGTCGTTTTATTACCGGACGAGTCTCGGGCGGACCGCGCAGCGCGCGATTCGGGCGAGTGTTGGCGAAATCTGGCCGGATGCGCGGGGATTGACGGTTGCCGGTTTCGGTTTTGCCGTTCCTGTGTTGCGCCCGTTCAGAGGGGAGGCAAAGCGGATGCTGTCGCTGATGCCTGGGCCGCAGGGGGTGATGAAATGGCCCGAAGACGGCCCGAATGTTTCGATGCTTTGTGAAGAAACGAAATGGCCGATTGAAACCGGACTGATAGACCGGCTTGTGGTGATGCACGGGCTTGAAACCTCGGAAAATCCCGGCGCGCTGCTGGACGAGATATGGCGGGTGCTGGCCCCGGAGGGTCGTGTTCTGTTCATTGTTCCCAATCGCTCGGGCTTATGGTCGCGCCGCGATGTGACGCCATTTGGCTATGGACGCCCCTATTCGCTGGGCCAGCTTGAAGCGCAGCTCAAGCAGCATCGCTTCAAGTCGCATCGGCATCTGGCGACGTTGTTCTCGCCTCCCAGTCAGAAACGTTTCTGGCTGAAAATGTCGCCAATGTGGGAACGCGTGGGGCGCAGTGTCAGTTCACATCTGGCCGGTGGCGTGCTGCTGAACGAAGCGAGCAAGCAGGTTTATGCGCCCACCCATCGTGGCCTGCCCGAGGCTGTTCGAAGGCCCCTGGGCGTGTTGGAAGGGATCTCTCGACCGGCTCCGGAACCAGCCTCAGGACGATCCCGACGCTCGAAGGTGCAAACCTCTGAGATTCGCCTTCTTTGAAGGTCAAAATCAAAAAATTGACCTAAGCCCCTGTATTCCCGCTCTTTTTAAAGCTTCAAAGCGTCGCACGTGAGTCTCTGGACGTTTTAAAATATTGATAACAAACATTTTTAATTAATCCACAGGCCGCGCCAAAGCGGTTGCCAGCCCAGATTACCTCTGCTATCACCGCGCCGATTTCGATGTGCATACAATCGTGTGCGCTCAGTCCAACAAGCTGGCCTTTGTGTGAACCAAAGGGCCGGGAAGCCAGAAATCGGAAGGGTCTACGTGTCCGAAACAGCTTCACTATCTTCGGGCATTGCGTCGCGCTATGCGACGGCGGTGTTTGATCTGGCCAAAGAGGCCAAGAAACTTGCAGCGGTCGAGAAAGATATCGATCAGCTTGATGAAACCATGGAAGTCAGCACTGACTTTGGCAATCTGATCACCTCGCCGGTTATTTCGCGGGCTGAACAGGGTGCAGCTATTGCCGGGATTGCAGCCAAAATGGGCCTTAGCGACATCGTGACCAATACGCTTGGTCTGATGGCGGAAAACCGGCGCCTGTTTGTCCTGCCGGCCCTGATCGCCAGCGTGCGTGCCCTGATTGCCGAGGAAAAGGGCGAGGTCACGGCAGACGTGTCGTCGGCGAAGAAACTGACCAAGGCGCAGGAAACCAAGCTGGCGGGTGAGCTTAAGGCGGCTGTCGGCAAGGATGTGAAAATCAGAACGACCGTTGATGAAGCGCTCATCGGCGGTCTTGTCATTAAAGTGGGCTCGAGAATGATTGACAGTTCAATCGCCTCCAAGCTCTCCAATCTTCAAAATGCAATGAAAGAGGTCGGATAATGGGTATCCAAGCAGCAGAAATTTCTGCAATCCTCAAGGACCAGATCAAGAATTTTGGTCAGGAGGCAGAAGTCGCCGAAGTCGGCCGCGTGCTGTCCGTCGGTGACGGTATCGCGCGTGTACACGGGCTGGACAACATCCAGGCCGGTGAGATGGTCGAATTCCCCGGTGGTATCCGCGGCATGGCCCTGAACCTCGAGATCGACAACGTGGGTGTTGTTATCTTCGGTTCCGACCGTGACATTAAAGAAGGCGATGTTGTCAAACGGACCAACGCGATTGTGGACGTTCCGGTTGGGGACGAACTGCTGGGCCGCGTTGTCGACGGTCTTGGCAACCCGATTGACGGTAAAGGCCCGATCAAAACCAAGAAGCGTTCGCAGGCCGACGTCAAGGCACCGGGCATCATCCCGCGTAAATCGGTGCACGAGCCGATGGCAACCGGCCTCAAATCGGTCGACGCGCTGATCCCGATCGGCCGTGGCCAGCGCGAGCTGATCATTGGTGACCGTCAGACCGGTAAAACCGCCGTTGCTCTTGACGCGATCCTGAACCAGAAATCCTATAACGATGCGGCAGGCGATGATGAGAGCAAGAAGCTCTACTGCGTTTACGTCGCTGTCGGTCAGAAGCGCTCGACTGTTGCCCAGCTGGTGAAAAAACTGGAAGAGACCGGCGCGCTGGCCTATTCGATCATCGTTGCCGCAACCGCGTCCGATCCGGCGCCGATGCAGTTTCTTGCCCCATACTCGGCAACCTCGATGGCCGAGCATTTCCGTGACAACGGCCGCCATGCGCTGATCATCTATGATGACCTCAGCAAACAGGCCGTTTCTTATCGCCAGATGTCCCTGCTTCTGCGCCGCCCACCGGGACGTGAAGCCTATCCGGGTGACGTTTTCTACCTGCACTCGCGCCTTCTGGAACGTGCAGCAAAGCTCAATGAGGACAATGGTGCCGGTTCAATCACCGCGCTGCCGATCATTGAAACTCAGGGTGGTGACGTTTCGGCGTTTATTCCGACCAACGTGATCTCGATCACCGACGGTCAGATCTTCCTTGAAACCGAACTGTTCTATCAGGGTATCCGCCCCGCTGTGAACACCGGTCTGTCAGTGTCGCGTGTGGGCTCTTCGGCTCAGACGGATGCGATGAAATCGGTTGCCGGTTCGATCAAGCTGGAACTGGCGCAGTATCGTGAGATGGCAGCGTTTGCGCAGTTTGGTTCCGACCTTGATGCCGCTACGCAGGCATTGCTCAACCGTGGTGCACGTCTGACCGAGCTCTTGAAACAGCCGCAATACACGCCTCTGACCAATGCTGAGCAGGTTATCGTGATCTATGCCGGTACCAAAGGCTATCTCGACAAGATCGAGGTTGGCGAGGTTGGCCGCTTTGAAGCCGGTCTTCTGAACCACGTTCGTCAGAACCACACAGCCCTTCTTGATGATATCACCAACAACGACCGCAAGGTTAAAGGTGATCTGGAAGATGCCGTCAAATCCGCCGTTGAAGAGTTTGCAAAAGACTTCAACTAAACGTGGCCTTAAGGAACAAGGAGCTTTGCTGACATGGCAAACCTCAAGGACCTGAAAACCAGGATCGAGAGTGTCAAGAGCACTCGCAAGATCACCAAGGCCATGCAGATGGTCGCGGCAGCAAAACTGCGCCGCGCCCAGGAAGCGGCTGAGGCCGGTCGTCCCTATGGCGAACGTATGTCCGCAGTCATGGGCAATCTGGCCAAAGGTGCCGCTGGATCGGAAACTGCTCCGAAACTGCTGGCAGGCACCGGAAGTGATCAAGTGCATCTGCTGATCGTGGCAACTGCGGAACGCGGGCTTTGTGGCGGGTTCAACTCGTCGATTGCCAAGCTTGCACGCGCCCACGCCGAAGACCTGATCGCCAAAGGTAAGACGGTGAAAATCCTTACCGTTGGCAAGAAAGGCCGCGAGCAGCTGAAGCGCGATTATGAAGATAAGTACATCGCACATGTGGATCTGAGCGACGTCAAGCGCATCGGTTACGCAAACGCTCAGGATATCGCCCGCGATGTTCTGGCGCGGTTTGAGGCTGGCGAATTCGATGTCGCAACTATCTTTTACAATGTGTTTCAGTCGGTTATCGCCCAGATCCCGACCGCCAAGCAGCTTATTCCTGCCGAGGTGGAAGAAGATTCCGGTGGTGACGCCCCGTTTTACGAGTATGAACCGGACGAGGATGAAATTCTGGCTGAATTGCTGCCCGCAGCAATGACCACACAGGTTTTCACTGCCTTGCTGGAAAACGGTGCGTCCGAGCAGGGTGCCCGGATGTCCGCCATGGACAACGCAACCCGCAACGCTGGCGAGATGATCGACAAGCTGACCATCGAGTTCAACCGTTCGCGTCAGGCGGCGATCACCAACGAACTTATCGAAATTATTTCGGGCGCCGAAGCGCTCTAGAGAACCGGAGAAAACAGATATGGCAAAAGCTGTAGGCAAAATTACTCAGGTTATCGGCGCGGTTGTCGACGTTCAGTTCGACGATCACCTGCCGGAAATCCTGAACGCGCTGGAAACCGACAATAACGGCAACCGGCTGATTCTCGAGGTGGCACAGCACCTTGGCGAGAACACCGTTCGTACAGTTGCGATGGACGCATCCGAAGGACTTGTGCGCGGCGCGAAAGTGACCGACACCGACGGCCCGATCAAGATGCCTGTTGGCAACGCAACTTTGGGTCGCATCCTTAACGTGATCGGCGAGCCGGTTGACGAAAAAGGCCCCGTGAAAGCGAAAGAATCCCGCGCGATCCACCAGGACGCTCCGGAGTTCGCTGAACAGGCAACGGAATCCGAAATCCTGGTAACGGGTATCAAGGTTGTTGACCTGCTGGCGCCGTATTCGAAGGGCGGTAAAATCGGCCTCTTTGGGGGTGCAGGGGTTGGTAAAACCGTTCTCATCATGGAATTGATCAACAACATCGCCAAAGTGCACGCGGGTTTCTCGGTGTTCGCTGGCGTTGGTGAACGGACCCGTGAAGGCAACGACCTCTACCACGAGATGATCGAATCCGGCGTTATCGTTCCAGATAACCTGGAAGAAAGCAAAGTGGCGCTGGTTTACGGCCAGATGAACGAGCCTCCGGGAGCGCGTATGCGTGTTGCTCTGTCGGGTCTGACCCTGGCTGAGCAGTTCCGCGATCAGTCCGGTACCGACGTTCTGTTCTTCGTTGATAACATCTTCCGCTTTACCCAAGCGGGTTCCGAGGTTTCGGCCCTTCTTGGCCGTATCCCTTCTGCTGTGGGCTATCAGCCGACGCTGGCCACCGACATGGGTGCCATGCAGGAACGGATTACATCGACCAAAGCTGGCTCGATTACCTCCGTGCAAGCGATCTACGTGCCTGCGGATGACCTTACCGACCCTGCACCGGCGACATCGTTTGCGCACCTTGACGCAACGACCGTTCTTAGCCGTGCAATCTCGGAACTCGGCATCTACCCGGCGGTTGACCCGCTTGACTCCACCTCGCGGATCATGGACCCGGCGATTGTTGGCGATGAGCACTATAAAGTGGCTTTCGACGTTCAGGGTATCCTGCAGCGCTATAAGTCCTTGCAGGACATCATCGCCATTCTCGGCATGGACGAGCTTTCGGAAGAGGACAAGCTGACCGTGGCCCGTGCCCGGAAAATCCAGCGGTTCCTCAGCCAGCCCTTTGACGTGGCCCAGGTGTTCACCGGCTCGCCCGGCGTTCAGGTGCCGCTGGAAGATACCATTTCTTCGTTCAAGGCTGTTGTTGCAGGCGAATACGATCACCTTCCCGAGGCGGCCTTCTATATGGTTGGCGGTATCGACGAAGTGGTTGCCAAAGCCGAACGCATGGCTGCTGAAGCCGCTTAAGCAAGCAAGGAGGCCCTTATGGCCAATATGCAATTTGATCTTGTGTCGCCCGAGCGGATGCTGGCGTCGTTTGAAGCTTCGGAAGTTGAAGTTCCCGGCGCTGAGGGCGACTTCACCGCAATGGCCGATCACCAATCGATGGTGACAACCATGCGGCCCGGTGTGCTGAAGGCAAAGGGTGCCGGCGAGACATCGGAATTCATTGTGACCGGTGGCTTTGTCGAGGTCACTGCCGGTGCGATTTCGATCCTGGCGGAAAACGCGGTACCGCGCAGCGACATGACCCGCGAGGCACTTGATGCAGTGATTGCCGAGTTTGAAGCTGCCGCTTCCGAAGCCTCCGGCACACTGAAGGACGCGGCCGACAAAAGGCTGGCAGACACCCGTGCACTTGCGGAACAGCTCGGCCTTTAGATCGGTACAATATCCGAAGATTGAAAAGCCTCTTTGAGAAAAGGGGCTTTTTTCTTTGGTTGTGGCCCATTCTTGCCGTATTTCGTATTTAACGAAGAACGAATTGCAAACGTAGTTAGGGGCTGTTGACGTTCAGGATTCCCAAATCACCTAAATTCTGATTCAAGGT
>CAZMNO010000011.1:0-84668 GCA_964567685.1 uncultured Rhodobacter sp.
TAGTTGATATTAATCTGTTATTTACGGTTTTTTGGTGCGGTCGAGAAGACTCGAACTTCCACGGGTGTTACCCCACAGCGACCTCAACGCTGCGCGTCTACCAATTCCGCCACGACCGCACGTCTGGGCTTGGTGAAGCCGCTCTATAATCCCAGAAATTGCCCTTGTGAAGAGCGAAAAAGCACAGCGCTGCGAATTGCAGAGACGCCCGGGCAAGCGTAAAGAGGCAGCAACCCTGAAACCAAGCACGCAGGTTCCATAGATGGACTGGATCACCGCTGACAAACCGGTCGCCTATGAAGAGGCACTGCTGGAAATGGAGCACTGTGTCGCCGGGATCATTTCAGGCGAGCAGGACGAGGCTGTCTGGCTGCTGGAACACCCACCACTTTATACAGCCGGAACCAGCGCAAATCCTGCCGATCTGATCGATCCCACCCGCTTTGACGTTTTCAAAACCCAGCGCGGCGGGCAATACACCTATCACGGCCCGGGCCAGCGCGTGGCTTATGCGATGCTCGACCTCAATCAGCGCGGGCGCGACGTGCGCGCTTATGTGCGCCTGCTTGAAGACTGGATCATCGCCGCGCTGGCCGAATTCAATGTCAAAGGCGAAATTCGCGATGACCGGGTGGGGGTCTGGGTGACACGCCATGACAAACCGCCGCTCGCCGACGGGTCGCCACGCGAAGACAAGATCGCCGCCATAGGTGTGCGCCTGCGGAAATGGGTGGCCTTTCACGGCATCTCGGTCAATGTCGATCCCGATCTCAGCCATTTCGACGGAATCGTGCCCTGCGGCATCAGGGAACACGGGGTAACCAGCCTGGTCGATCTCGGTCTGCCGGTCACCCTGGCCGATTTCGACCTGGCGCTGAAAGCCGCCTTTGAGCGCGTTTTCAATTCCACGCCCTGAGCCTTCTTCTTTTCTGAAAATATCCTCGCCGGAGGCACTTGGGATTTCAGACCGCGCTCACCAAACGAGTGCAGGCCGTCCTTACTGCGACGTCCAGCCGCCATCGACCGGAATTGCCGTGCCGGTGACGTTATGTGCAACCGGCGCGCACAACCACAAAGCCAGCGCGCCAATCTCTGATGGATCGGAAAGTCGTTGCGATGGTTGTTTTTCTGACAAGAGCCCGGCCACACCCGCGTCTCGATCGCCGCCAAACTCTTCGGCGCGTGCCATGATCTGGGGTTCGATCAGCTGGGTTTCCGTCCAGCCGGGACAGATGCAATTGACAGTCACACCGCCACTTTCGCGGCTGCCGGCGTTGGCGTATTCAAGTGCGGCCACCCGGCTCAGCCCTACCAGCCCGAATTTCGAGGCCACATAGGGTGCCTTGTTTTTCGAGGCGACCAGCCCATGCACCGAGGCGATATTGATCACCCGGCCAAACCCGCGCCCGGCCATTTTCGGCATCACACAGTGCATGGTGTGAAAGGCCGCCGACAGGTTGACCGACAATACAAGATCCCATGTTTCTGCGGTCATATCCTCGAGGCTTGCGGTTTTTTGCACGCCGGCATTGTTCACCAGCACGTCAATCGCCCCCCAGTCTTCAACCGCATCAACCAGCGCTTCAATTGCATCGGGGTCACGCAGATCACCGCCAAAAAACCGGGCGTCCTCGGCTCCGGCCTCGCGCAGCTCTTTTTCGGCGGCAGCAATCTGTTCCTCATCCGCCAGCCCGTGAAAGGCGATGCGGGCCCCTGCCCCGGCGAATGATTTGGCAATCGCCAGCCCGATCCCCTGCACCGATCCTGTCACCAAAGCCGTTTTTCCACGCATCTCGCCCGTCATTCACCTGTCTCCTTGTGCAACCGCGCCCTGAGCTCGGTTTTCAGGACCTTGCCATAGTTGTTCTTGGGCATCTCATCAATCGCGTAATAGTGCTTGGGGCGCTTGAACCGCGCGATATGCTGAAGACAGTGGGAGTCCAGCTCTTCGCTGGCCGGAACATCACCGTTTTTGCCAACCACGAACGCCACCACCTCTTCCCCCCATTCCGGATGTGCCCGCCCGACAACCGCCGCCTCAACAACTGCGGGATGCTCCAGCAATACCTCCTCGACCTCGCGCGGATAAACATTGGACCCACCGGAAATGATCATGTCCTTTGAGCGGTCATGCAGGGTCACGAACCCATCTTCATCAATCGCCCCCATGTCGCCGGTCATCAGCCAGCCATCCCTTATCGTATCAGCCGTCGCCCCCGGGTTTTTCCAATACCCCAGCATCACCGCTGATCCCTTGACCGCAATTTCACCGATCTCACCCGGCGGCAGCGGGTTGAGGTCGTCATCGATCACCTCAACCAATACCGGGTTCTGTGCCCGACCGACCGATCCCAGCCGCTCGCGCCAGCGCTTGTGGCCGCGGTCAGCGACCAGATCACGCGACAGCGCCGTGATCGTCATCGGGCATTCGCCCTGCCCGTAAACCTGAACGAATCGCGGGCCCATTACGTCAACAGCCTCGATAACGTCCGCGACATACATCGGCCCGCCTGCATAGACGATTGTCTTTATCCCCTCGCCCGAACTTTTGGTCGCAACCGCTTCGGCCACCAGCCGTTTCACCATAGTCGGGGCTGCAAACATCGAGACATTGCCAAGTTTCGGGGCGAGTTCCAGGATCTCGGCGGCATCAAACCCACCTGACAGAGGCACCACATGGCGGGCACCGCGGATGACATGCATGAAATTGTAAATCCCCGCACCATGCGACATCGGGGCGGCATAAAGGATCGCATCCTCTCTCCTGACTTCATCGACATCGGAAAAATACGTCAGCGTCATCGCCTCGATATTGGCGGCAGATATCATCACACCTTTGGGCTTGCCGGTTGTGCCCGATGTATAAAACAACCAGAGCATGTCATCGCTGGCAATTTCAGCCGGAGAGGGTAAGGGATCGGTCTCATAAAGCGCTTCAAATTCGCCGCCATCGGCCAAGATGATATGCTCAAGGCAATCCGGCGCCACCTCGCGTAACGCTTCACCAACATCTGAGGATGCGAAAACCAGCCCAACCTCGGCATTGTCGATGATCCAGGCGGCTTCGCGGGCATGCAGCTTGGCGTTGATCGGTACAGAAGCCGCGCCTGCAAACCAGATGCCGTAAAGCGCTTCCAGATAGGCGCAGCGGTTGGTCATGAAAACAGCCACCCGGTCGCCCTTGCCTATCCCATAGCGTGCAACCAGCGCACCGCCGATCGACGCGGCCCGACGGGCAAACTCGGCGTAATCCGCAACGACCTTCGTGCCTGCAATCAACGCTGGGGCATCAGGTGTCAGCCGTGCGGTTCTTTGCAGCCATTCAGCGGGGTTCATTCGATTCTCCTTCACATCGGCTGACAGGTATCAGCGAGTTGAGCCATCTATTTAAACCGGCTTTGAGATCACTTCAAACAGGCAATAACTACCGCTTGAAATCCTGTTTCCGACTGTCCATGCTGCGCCGCAAGAGTCGCCCCGTTTTCAGGGCGCACGTCATCATTGGGAGTTCGGATCAATGCAATATGCAGCCCCTCAATCCGTCGCCGAAGCGGTCGACCTGTTGGCAAACGCCACGGGATCGGCCCATGTTCTGGCAGGCGGAACTGACATTCTGGTGCAAATGCGCAGCGGACTGGCAGAGCCTGATCTTTTGGTCGATATCAAACGCATCAGCGGTATGCGTGATATCACCGAGGAAGGCGGTGGTTTTCGCATCGGTGCCGCCGTTGCCGGATCCGAACTTGGCGAACATGCTGCGCTCAAGGCGCTGTGGCCCGGTGTCGTCGAAGCCACCGAGCTGATCGGCTCGACCCAGGTTCAGGGCCGCTGCACGATGGCTGGAAATCTCTGCAATGCTTCGCCCGCTGCTGACAGCGTTCCGGCAATGGTCGCAGCCAACGCTATCGCCCGCATCTCAGGGCCTGACGGCAGCCGCGATTGCCCGGTTGCAGACGTTCCGACCGGCCCGGGCAGCACCTCGCTGGCAAAGGGCGAGATCGTGACATCGATCTTCCTGCCTGCACGCGCTGCCAATGCCGCGGACGCTTATCTACGCTTCATTCCCAGAACCGAAATGGACATCGCCGTTTGTTCTGCCGGTGTGAGCTTGGGCTTTGATGCGTCTGGAACCTGCACGGAGGCACGCGTTGCCATTGGCGCCGTTGCCCCGACCGTTTTGCTGGTTGATGCGGCGGCTGAAGCTCTGATCGGCAGCAAGCTTGATGAGGCTGCACTTGCGGCCATGGCCGCAAAGGTCAGCGCTGCCTGCGCCCCAATAGACGACAAGCGCGGAACGGCTGAGTTTCGCACCGATGTTACCGGTGTTCTGGCCCGCCGCGCCGCCCTGATTGCCCAGACAAGAGCAGGAGCAAGCGCATGAGCAAGATCCATGTCACCACGACAATAAACGGCGACCCGACGGAATTTCTGTGCGAAGCCGATGAAACACTACTGGATGTCCTGCGCGACCGCTTGCGCATGACCGGTTCAAAAGAGGGCTGCGGCACCGGCGATTGCGGTGCCTGTTCGGTTGAGGTGAACGGCAGGCTGGTCTCCTCCTGCCTCGTTCTCGGGGCCGAAGCGGAGGGGGCTGAGATCAGCACTATTGAAGGCATGGCCGATGGTGATGTTCTGCACCCGTTGCAGCGCAAATTCCTTGAGCACGCAGCGCTTCAATGCGGTGTCTGCACGCCGGGCATTCTAGTCGCCAGCAAGGCGCTTTTGGAAAAGAACCCGGATCCGAGCGAAAGCGAGCTGCGCTACTGGCTGGCTGGCAACCTTTGCCGCTGCACCGGATACGACAAAATTATCGCCGCCGTCATGGACGCAGCGGCTGAAATGCGGGGGGAATGAGCCATGGCGCTGGATGAGTATCAGAAACGTGAATTCAAAGTCGTCGGCACCACGCCCCTCAGGCCTGATGGCGTTGACAAGGTAACGGGCCGCGCCCTCTTTGGTGCCGATATGTCTGTGCCCGGGCAGTTGGTTGGGCGCGTTCTGCGCAGCCCGCACGCCCATGCCAAGATCAAGTCAATCGACACCTCAGCCGCTGAAGCCCTGAGCGGGGTGAAAGCGGTTGTGACGGCGGCTGACTTTCAGGAACTTGAGGCTGGCGATACACGGGATGTCCTCAAAACCATTATCGCCCATGAGAAAGCACTGTTTCATGGCCACGCGGTTGCTGCCGTGGCGGCCACCAGCACCTCGATTGCCAAGGCGGCGCTGAAGCTGATCGCCGTGGATTACGAGGTCCTGCCCCATGTGACCGAGATCGAAGATGCCATCAAACCCGGCGCGCCGATTGTTGATGAGGGTCGGCGGCACCGGCGCGTACCGGAAGAGTTTTCCGACAATTGCACGGGATTTGCCGAGTTTGGTCATGGCGATCTTGAGGCGGGTTTTGCCAAAGCCGACAAGATCATTGCGCGCACCTTCCGCACTGCGGCGACGCATCAGGGTTATATCGAACCCAATGCCTGTCTGGCCTCGATGGGACCCGATGGCAAAGGCGAACTCTGGTGTGCGACACAGGGGCATTACTATGTTCGTGCGCTCTGTGCCGAAATCATGGGCATGGATGAAAGCCAGCTCAGGGTCACTGCGTCTGAGATCGGCGGTGGATTTGGCGGCAAGACCACGATCTATATCGAACCTCTGTCGCTGGCGCTGTCGCGTAAGGCCGGACGCCCGGTCAAGCTGGTGATGAGCCGCGAGGAGGTCTTTAAAGCCTCCGGACCGACGGTGTCTTCACTTATTGACGTCAAGATCGGCATGACCAGCGACGGGCGCATCACCGCGGCTGACACACTCATCCGCTATCAGGGCGGCGCGGCACCCAATATCACCAACATCATCGGCGCGCAGGCGGCCTTTGCGGCTTACGATCTTGATGCCGTACGCGCGCAGGGCGTCAATGTCCTGACCAACCGGCCAAGACAGGCGGCTTATCGTGCACCGGGGGCTCCGCAGGCGATTTATGCGGTGGAATCCGTTGTTGATGAACTGTGCCAGGAATTCGGCCTTGATCCTTTGGACGTGCGCCTGATGAACGCCGCGAAGAAAGGCACGAAATCCTCTTACGGGCCGACTTTTGACGATATCGGCCTTGTGGCCACGCTGGAAGCGGCGAAGAAACATCCGCATTATTCCGCCCCGTTGAAGGAAAATCAAGCGCGCGGGCTTTCCTGTGGCTTCTGGTTCAATTTCGGTGGCAATACCTGTGTATCGCTCAACATCAGTTTTGACGGCACTGTCTGCGTGACCGAGGGCAATCCAGATATCGGCGGATCACGCGCCTCTATCAGCATGATGGCAGCCGAAGAACTGGGTATCCCCTATGACAAGGTGCGCACGATCGTTGCCGACACCAACGCGATTGGCCATAACGAAGTCACCGACGGCTCGCGTGTGACCTTCGCCGTTGGCCTTGCGACCATCAAAGCGGCTCGCGCTGCGATCCGCGAGATGTGCAGCCGGGTCGCCAGAATCTGGGAAATCGACGAAGACGCGGTGATCTGGGAGGATGGCTATGCCAAACCGGCAGGCCCCAATGCCGGCGATCACGAACCCATGTCACTGGCTGAAATCGCCGCGAAATCCGCCAATACCGGCGGGCCGATTGCCGGACATCACGAGGTTAATGCCGATGGTGCAGGCGTCAGTTTTGGCGTGCATCTATGCGATATCGAAGTTGATCACGAAACCGGTGCCACCAAGGTTCTGCGCTACACGGTGTTTCAGGATGCCGGCAAGGCCATTCATCCCGATTATGTCGAAGGTCAGATGCAGGGCGGTGCGGCGCAGGGGATCGGCTGGGCCCTGAACGAGGAATATATCTACGGGGCCGATGGGCGTTTGCAGAACCCGGG
The DNA here is from genome assembly GCA_964567685.1 of uncultured Rhodobacter sp. GTDB lineage: Bacteria > Pseudomonadota > Alphaproteobacteria > Rhodobacterales > Rhodobacteraceae > UBA5972. The sequence goes on from CAZMNO010000011.1 coordinate 6,870, forward strand.
CTTTCTTGATTATCGCATCCCGGTCGCCTCGGACCTGCCAAAGATCGATACGGTCATTCTGGAAATTCCCAATCCGGGCCATCCCTATGGTGTGCGCGGGGTCGGTGAAACCTCGATCGTACCACCGCTTGCGGCAATATCCAACGCCATGTCACGCAGTATTGGCACAAGGTTGTTTGAGTTGCCGATGTCGCCACCGCGGGTTCTGAAGGCGATCAAGGACGCGAAAGGATAGATCATGGTCAAGGTACTGATCTGGGGGTCGCTGCGCAGCGCAACCGATGGTCAGGCCGAGGTCGAGGTCGAAGCCAGCACATTCAAGCAGGTTCTGGACGGGCTGGTGGCCACCTGCCCCGGCCTGACCGCAGATATCGAGCGTGGCGTTTCGCTGGCAATCGATGGCGTGATCTACAAGGAAAGCTGGTTCACCCCCGTCAGGCCTGACAGCGAGGTGGTTCTGATGCCGCTGATGGCGGGGGGATAGCCGGGTTGAAGGAGCCGGATATTTTCGCACGGGTTCATGCGCACTCGGCACTATTCCGCCACCTTGCGTTGATTTTGCGACCCGAACGCGTATCATTTACACCTGCAGTATGATGAGGTTACGCATGTTCGCTTTCAGTTTCCGCAGTCTGGTTCTTTTCCTTTTGCTGTTTTCCACCAGCGCATTCGCCCAAACCTATGAGGGGATCTATCGCCCGAATTACGCTTTTGCCCGCGACTGGTCGTGCAATGCAGATGATATTGGCATGGATGGCGGCGCTGTCGGCTTTGTCAACGGCAAGATGATTGGCGTCGAGAATCAGTGCGACCTGCTCGACCCGGAGATCGTTCCGGACCGTCCGAAAGCGACAAAGTATAAACGCGACTGTTGGGGTGAAGGCACGCAATACACAGATGAAATCATTATCGAAAAAACCTCCATCGGTATCCTCTTTCAGGTGGATGGAGGCGATGAGGTTGAATGGCGTTTTTGCGACGCGCAGGTGGAAGCTGCGACTGACCCTGAAGACTCTACAGAAAATGAAGAAGCGCAAGCGAGCGTCTGGCATGTGGATACCAGACCGAAAGCCTTTGAAAGTGGCAATGACTACTTTTTCAGCGTGCCGGGTGATGCGCAATACTGCCGCAACCAGACCGATGCGGCAGCTGATCTGTCGCAATTGCGTGTGCAATGCAGCAACGGCAACCCGGTCGTTTTTGTCGAAATCGGCACCTGCGATGCGGATGGGCAATCATCCGAGCCGGTTCAGGTTAACTATAAATTCGATGGCGCGGAGGTAAGTACCGCAAACTTCGGACCTCTCCCCGATCAGGGATCACCAAACCAGATCGGCATCTGGGATGTGGCGACTGCCAACCCGTTTATCCGGGAAATCGCGCAATCAGAAGATCTTACCCTCGCCTACTCCGTCCGGGGCGAAGTCAGTCAGTTCGTCATGCGCTTCAACGTAACCGGCTTTGCGCAACATATGGATGATTTTGGCAAATCCTGCCCCGGATTGTATGTCTCCTATCCCGGAGATCAACCGGTCGAGGATGAGGAAGGGGATACAACGGCAGCGCAAGACCCTGCAGATGGCTCAGGTGAAGCGGGCGAAGAGGCGCTTGATCTCAGCCGCGCCGAACGGCGCGAGATTCAGCGCAGGCTGTCGTTGATCGGGTATAATACGCGCGGTGTCGATGGAGTTTTCGGCCCGGCAACTCGGGCGGCGATCAAGCTTTGGCAGATTGATAATGAGCTGACGGCCGATGGCTATCTGTCTCCGTCATCGCTGAAACTGCTCAAATCGCAATCGCAAGCGGCCTATGCTGACTGGAAAGCCTCCCCCAAGAAACGGTATTTTGGCAGTGACGGATGCCTCAGACGGCCCAATGGCCGGATCATAATGGGGCGAACGCTGCGGTGTGATTTGCGCGCACTTCAACAGTAAAGCGCAGGCCTTTCGCCCTTTGCGGAAGGTAAATGGTGCTCAAGGGCAGGTTTACCGCGCCAAGGCCATGTTACAGATTTTTCGTTTATTTCGATTTTTTGTAACATAGTTCTTGCATCGAATCGAATCTTCTCCTACTCCCGACCAAACGGTCGGTTAATTATCGAATTTCGTGAAAGGAACCCTGCATGTATGCACAAATGGTGAAAACCGCGGCCACCGGGATCAAATCCGACGCCGAAATGAGCGATCAGGAACGTGCCTTTCAGGCTCGCATAGACGCAGGCGAAAAAATCGAACCCAAGGACTGGATGCCCGATGATTATCGCGCCACGCTGATCCGCCAGATCGGCCAGCATGCCCATTCCGAGGTTGTCGGCCAATTGCCCGAGGGCAACTGGATCACCCGTGCGCCAACGCTTGAGCGCAAGGCCATCCTGCTGGCCAAGGTGCAGGACGAGGCCGGGCATGGTCTTTACCTCTACTCCGCTGCCGAAACCCTGGGCGAAAGCCGCGATGAGCTTGTCCGCCTCTTGCATGAGGGCCGGATGAAATACTCCTCCATCTTCAACTACCCGACGCTCAACTGGGCCGATATCGGTGCGGTCGGCTGGCTGGTTGACGGGGCGGCAATCGTCAATCAGGTGGCGCTGCAGCGCACCTCTTACGGCCCCTATTCCCGCGCCATGGTGCGCATCTGCAAGGAAGAGAGCTTTCACGCCCGTCAGGGATACTCGATCATGATGAAAATGGCCTTTGGCACCAAGGATCAAAAGACCATGGCGCAGGATGCGCTGAACCGATTGTGGTTCCCCTGCCTCATGATGTTTGGCCCCTCAGATGCAGAAAGCGTGCATTCCGAACAGTCGATGGCCTGGAAAATCAAGGTCAAAACCAATGACGAGCTGCGCCAGCAATATGTTGACCAGACAATTCCGCAGATCGAATATCTCGGCCTTGACCTGCCGGATGAGAACATCAAATTCAACGAAGAAACCGGCCATTACGATTTTTCTGAACCCGACTGGTCGGAGTTCTTCGCCGTGATCAAGGGCAACGGCCCCTGCAACAAGGAACGCATGGCAGCGCGGCGCAAAGCCTGGGACGACGGTGAATGGGTACGTGATGGCCTGCTTGCGCATGGGCGCAAACAAGCCGCACGCGTCGCAGCAGAATAAGGAGAAAAACCATGTCCAATGAATGGCCCCTGTGGGAAGTTTTCATCCGCGGTCAGCATGGCATGAGCCATCGCCATGTCGGCAGCCTGCACGCGCCAGACGCGGATACCGCAATCAGAAACGCACGCGATGTCTACACGCGGCGCAACGAAGGTGTGTCGATCTGGGTGGTCGAGGCAGCAAAGATCGCGGCCTCTGATCCCGGTGACAAAGACGCGCTTTATGAGCCCTCGGCTTCCAAAGTCTACCGTCACCCGACGTTTTTTGACATCCCCGATGAAGTGGGGTCGATGTGATGACTGGCGATCAGGCCTTGTTTGAATACCTCTGCCGACTGGGGGATAATACGCTGGTTCTCGGTCATCGGGTCTCGGAATGGTGCGGGCATTCGCCGGTGCTGGAAGAGGATATTGCGCTGGCCAACACCGCCCTTGATCTGATCGGCCAGACCCAGCTCTGGCTGGAACTCGCGGGCGAAATTGAAGGTAAAGGCCGCTCAGCTGATGACCTGGCTTATCTGCGCGACGCTTGGGATTTTCGCAATCTTCTGCTGGTGGAACGCCCGAATGGCGATTTCGGCCAGACCCTGATGCGCCAGTTCCTGTTTGACGCCTTCCAGCAGGTTCTGCTCACTCGTTTGAAGGACTCGACCGACGAACGTGTCGCCGCCATCGCTGAAAAGGCAGCCAAGGAGGTCGCCTATCATCTGGACCGCTCCGCTGGCACGGTCGTGGGCCTTGGTGATGGGACACCTGAAAGCCACACGCGGATGCAGGCAGCACTGGATTACCACTGGGAATATATCGGCGAGATGTTTGAAGGTGACGCGGTTGACGCACTTCTGGCTAAGAACGGCATCGTGCCCGATCCGGCCGATCTGCGGCCTGACTGGGAAGATCTGGTAGGCGGTTACCTGAAACAGGCAACCCTGACCATTCCGGAAGCCGGGTTCGTCCACAAGGGCGGCAAGACCGGGCGGCATACGGAACATCTGGGCTATATCCTGGCTGAAATGCAGTTCCTGCAGCGTGCTTATCCGGGGGCGGAGTGGTGACACCTGCACCGATCCTTTCGGTCGATCAGGTCTGGCAATGGCTTGAGACCGTGCCTGATCCCGAGATACCGGTGATCTCGCTGGTTGATCTTGGGATAATCCGTGATGTCGGGCTGAAAGACGGGCAGATCATTGTCACCGTCAGCCCAACCTATTCCGGCTGCCCGGCGACCAATGTGATCAACGCTGATATCGAAGCGGCACTGCGCCAGAACGGAGTGGAAAATCTGAAGCTGAAGCGGCAGATTTCCCCACCCTGGACAACCGACTGGATTTCGCAGAAAGGACGCGATGCGCTGCAAAAATACGGCATCGCCCCGCCTCAACCCGGTGGCACGCCCGCCAGCTGCCCCAATTGCGGCAGCGACGATCTGGAGCGTGTGAGCCAATTCAGTTCGACCCCTTGCAAGGCCTTGTGGAAGTGCCGTGAGTGCCTGGAACCTTTCGACTATTTCAAATGTATCTGACCTTTTCTGACGGAGGCGCGGGATGGCCCGGTTCCACAATCTGACTGTAACTGACGTAAAGAAAACCATCCGCGATGCGGTGGTGGTAACGCTGGCCCCGGAAAACGGCGCAGCGGGCGAGTTTGACTTCATTCAGGGCCAATACCTGACCTTCCGCCGTGATTTTGACGGCGAAGAATTGCGCCGCTCCTACTCGATCTGTGCAGGGCGCGATGACGGGCTTTTGCAGATAGGTATCAAACGCGTCGATGGCGGGGCTTTTTCGACCTGGGCGAATGAAAACCTCAATCCCGGGGACGTGATTGAAGCCATGCCGCCCATGGGCAGCTTCCATACCGAGCTAAATCCGGAAAAGGCACGGCACTATCTCGGCTTTGCCGGTGGATCGGGGATTACACCAGTTCTGTCGATCCTCAAGACCATTTTGAAACGCGAGCCCAAATCGCAGTTCACGCTGGTCTATGCCAATCGCGGTGTGGCCACCATCATGTTCCGTGAAGAGCTGGAGGATCTGAAGAACCTCTATCTCGGCCGTCTCAATGTCATCCATATTCTGGAAAGCGACGCGACGGAGATCGACCTTTTCACCGGGCTGGTAACAGAAGAAAAATGTGCCGCGCTGTTCAAACTCTGGATCGATATCAAATCGGTCGACACGGCGTTCATCTGCGGGCCCGAACCCATGATGCTGGGGATATCCAAGGCGCTCAAGGAACACGGGCTGACAGACAGCCAGATCAAGTTCGAGCTTTTCGCCAGCGCCCAGCCCGGGCGTGCCCGGCGCAAAGCGGTCGCGGCCGATGCAGCAAGCGGCGCCAATATGACCGAGGCCGCGGTAACCCTCGATGGCACGACACGATCATTCCAGATGCCCAAAGACGGGCAGTCCGTGCTGGAAGCGGCGATTGCAAACGATCTTGACGCGCCCTTTGCCTGCAAGGCCGGAGTCTGCTCGACCTGTCGCGCCAAGGTGCTGGAAGGCGAGGTCGAGATGACCGCAAATCACGCGCTGGAAGATTATGAAGTTGCACAAGGCTATGTGCTGACCTGCCAGTGTTACCCGCTGACCGACAAAATCGTCGTCGATTACGATCAATAGGAGTGCGCAATGTCTGACACCATGACAATCGACGATTATCTCGCTCAGGGCGGCGTGCTAAGCTCGCCTGAAAATGCACCCCCCCGGTATCGTGCCGAACTGCTGCGCCTGATGGCCACCTTTGTTGACAGCGAACTGGCAGGTGCCGCCGGGTTTGCCGATGTGATCAATCAGGGGCCGGGCATCAAGGAACGGATCGCCGCTGCCAAGATCGTGCTGGAGAAAACCCATAATGCAGGGCGCGTGCTTGAAATCATGGGGGATTTCGGCGCCAATTCGGCGAAATATGCAACGCATCACCCGTGGACACAGCGTCTTGACCGCGCTGCCGATATCGGGGCCACGCGCACTGAAAGTGACATGCGGCTGGCAGTGTTCAACTACCCGCTTGAGGGCTGGGCCGATGCGGTGGTGATGAACCTTCTGATGGGGCTGGCCGTGAATGAGCAGCTGGCAGAGCTCGGCACCATCTCTTACCAGCCGCTGGCCAAAGCATTTCGCAACCTCGCCCCGATTGAGGCACGCCATGCAGAGCTAGCGGATGAAGGGGTTGAGAATCTGCTGAAAGCAGGAGTTTCAAAACAGGAACTGTCCGCAGCGGTCACCTATTGGTGGCCTCGCGTTTCCGCCAGTTTTGGCAGTGAAAAATCTGATCGGGCCGAGGCATTGCAGGCCTTCGGGTTACGCCGGTCATCAAATGCCGAGCTGCGCAGCCGCTGGCAGAAGACTGCAAAAGCAGCCCTTGAAAAGCATGGGTTAGATGCCCCCTGACATTGGCAGACAAACGACCCGCAGGGGGTTGAATTACCCTCAGCAAGACCTGCCCGATGACAGGTTTGAAACAACGCGGCAGGCGCTTTCAAGTGGCGATGATCTCAGGGTCTGGTCGGTACTTGTCACCATTTTCGGCGATCTGGCAGATCGTCCCGGCGACCGGATCTCGGGCTCCGGTCTCAGCAATCTGACAGCGCTTCTGTCAATCCGCCCTGAAGCTGTTCGCGTCGCCCTCCATCGCCTGCGCAAGGACGGCTGGATCGACAGCGAAAAGGAAGGGCGGTTTAGCTGGTATTTCCTGACCGAGACAGGCTTGCGCGAAAGCGCCATTGCGCGCAAGCGCATCTATGCATGCGCGGTCAAACCTCCCGAGCACTATCGCTTGCTTGCCGCCCAGGCGACGTCGCAATCACTTAGATCAGAAACGCAACGGGCTTTATTGGCCGAGGGGTATGTCACCCTTGTGCCCGGCATGTATCTTGGTACCGAGACCGCCACTCAGCCGCCCGAGGATCATCTTGTTTTTGAAGGACAAATCACCGCCATCCCGGACTGGCTGAAGGCCGAGCTTGCCCCAGAGGCCCTGTCATTGGGGTATCAGGCGCTTGAAAAAGCCCTCAACTCGCTGCGCACGACGCTGGGGGAGAACCCAAACCTGCCGGTCCTCAAAACCGCCGCCCTCAGAACCCTGATCGTCCATTCCTGGCGTCGGCTCCTGCTGCGCCACGCCGATCTGCCTGATGCGTTCTACCCTGACACCTGGCGTGGCCCGGCCTGTCGGCGTCTTGTCAACATATTGCTTGAGCAGCTGGAGCGCCCCGATCCTGAGGTTCTGGCCGGATTTTAAGTCAGGTCAGATTCAGGCCGCGTTCTTCAGAACGTTCCAGCCAAATATCAGTGTACCAAGTACCATGGCCACCTCGCCTATCGACAGCACAGGGCCGATCGTTGCCCCAGCCACGAATTCGCCCAGCATCAGGAACAGGCCACCGACCATGACCAGCGCGCCGACTTGATGCAGCCAGAAATGCAACCGCGCAAACCCGTTATCTGCAAGCGCCGGAAATACCTTATAGACGACGGCAAACACGGTCATCAGGGTAAATCCCACCAGATTGATATGCGCATGAACCGGGGCCAGCCGGAAATCCTCTGTTGGACCCATATACATACCCAGACCCATGCCCACCAACAGATAGAGAATGCCGATCAAAAGAAATCCACGTGCAACGTTCATGATAATGCCCCCCCGTTTTACTTATCGCCGGATTGATCCGGTCGAGCGCTTCCATCTATAGCGGATTTTCCACCCCTGACCAAATTCGATCAAAAATTTCCAGCGATCCAGGCGCCGAAACCCGTCATCTATCCTTGCAACCAACCGGCGCAGCCCCCATCCTTTTCAACCAGTGCTGACAAGGGCAATGACATGACTGAACTCTTGATGGATCCCGCTGTCTGGGCCTCGTTCCTGACGCTGACAATTCTAGAAATCGTGCTGGGGGTCGATAATGTCATTTTCATTTCGATCACCGCTTCGCGCCTGCCCGAAAAGCAACGCCGCTCGGCCCGGCTTATCGGATTGAGCGGTGCGCTCATCATGCGCATCGGTCTGCTGTTTTCAATCGCCTGGATCATCGGACTGACTCGACCGATTGTGACCCTACAGGGCTATACGCTAAGCTGGCGTGACCTCATCCTTCTCGCGGGCGGCTTTTTCCTGCTTTACAAGGCGAGTACCGAAATTTTTGCTGAAATGGAGCCCGCCGAAAAAGGACCGGTATCGGGCAAGGCGACATTTCTGTCTGTCATCGTTCAGATCATCATTCTGGATATGGTGTTCTCGCTTGACAGCGTCATCACCGCTGTTGGCATCGCCGATCATCTGGAAGTGATGGTCGCTGCAGTGGTGATCGCGGTCCTGATCATGATGGTGGCTGCCGAACCCATCGCCGGTTTTGTCGAGCGCCACCCCTCGACCAAAATGCTGGCGCTGGCGTTTCTGGTCATGGTTGGCATGGCGCTTATTGCCGATGGGTTACACCAGCATATCGAGCGTGGGTTCATATACGCAGCGATGGTGTTTGCAGGGGCTGTTGAAGCGCTGAACCTGATCCGGGCAAGGCGTCGGAAAGAGCGGGTTTGAGAGTACGTAACCAGATTGGATCTATGCCTTTTGCTGCCGTCCCAGCACCTCGACCAGACCGGCGAGGATGATCAGAATCGAGCCCAGAAATTCCCTCAAACCAAACACCTCGCCCGCAAACAGAGCCGCCGACGTCACGCCGACAACGACCTCGCTCATCAAGAGGATGCCAATGCGTCCCGGGCTGAGTTGACTGGCGGGCCAGACTGTCAGAAACAACATCGGGACGATGTAAACCACTGATAACAGTGCCAGAGGCACCGCCTGCATCGCCACCTCGTGTGAAGGCGTGACCCCCAGAAGGTCACCGTCAACCGACAACGCTATGAGGGTGACGATCAGGGCCGAGAACAGAAAAGACAGAATCTGTTCAATCGTCGCGACCGGCCCCATTTGATAGAGCTTCAGCGACCCGTAAGCCCACACCACGCCTGAAAACAACGCCATCCAGTCACCCAGATTGCGCGGCCAGGGAAACTCGGTTCCCAACCCCAGAACCACCAGCATGCCGACAATTCCAAGCAAAAGAGAAGCCGCGCGTGGCAGCGTCAACCGCTCGCCCAGTAGCGCAATCCCCATCAGGGTGCTCCAGACCGGTGTCAGGTAGAAAAGCAGGATCGTGCGCACAACATCGGTCAGCAAAAGACTGGTCGCATAGGTGGCAAAGGCAGTGCCGGTAAACAATCCGCTGATCAGCAAGGGCCGCCAATGGGTGCGAAACCCGCGCCAGTGCCACAGAGCCAGCGGCAACAGCACAACCGACGCCATTCCGTAAATCATCGCCCCGGGCCAGGCCCCGTCCACACCCAAATCGGCAAAGGCACGCAGCGGCAGCCACAGCAACCCCCACAACGTCCCGGCCAGGACGATCATCGCACTTGGCAGAAGATCAGAGCGGATGGCAATGTCGCGGTTCAAGAAATGCCCCTTCCCTGAGCGAAAACTCCATCACGCAACGCTAAACCGAATGCCCTTTTGCGCCAATAAAAAAACCCGTCAGGCACCAATTTCCGCCGGATTATTCATTTCTCTGCTAAGACGCAAATTTTCACCATATCCCCTTGCGCATCGCGTTCATATCCGTATAACCCACCTGACCAAAAGGAGGCGGGCGTAGCTCAGTGGTAGAGCACTTCGTTGCCAACGAAGATGTCGTGAGTTCGAATCTCATCGCCCGCTCCAATACACTCCCACTTAGATACTCACTGAAGCCCAAAAACCCTTATTTTTAAGGTGGTTCTGTGCTATAGTGTTCTCATTGATCAACATGGCAAACCATAGAATTCTTGCCATTTGTTGGACAAGAGAGTGTCAATAGCCGCTTACTGGCGCACAAATTCGCGCTTTCAAAGCCGGACCTAAACGATTCCGTCGCTCTGATGGATCCGGACTATTCCTTGACATGATGCCATCGGCCGGAAAGTTTTTCGTTTGGCATATCGCGATGAAGGACAACAGCGCACATTATTGATCGGCGACCATCCTGAAACACGATTAGCAGATATCAGCTGCCCAAATATCCACCCGATGACAAGCACGATCACGCTTATCCAAAAATCATACGGTGAATATGGTGTGGCACCGATGAGTTGTGCAAGCGATGCTATTTCACTGCAAACGCCTGTACTTGAATACAGGCAGGTCAGATAGTCTTGCAAAGAGCCGCCAACGTTCCTGACAACATCCTGATAAAACACCGCCCATCAGGCAAGGCTACCCAACCCGCCAAAGAAACCGACTATCATGAATGCCGACGCAAGAAATATTGAAAAGAAATTCCGGACGTCTGCCATTTGTTTACCGAACCCTTTCGCGAACTACTTCTTCACGCATCTGCGAAATGGTCCGATGTAGCTCACGTATGTCCCGGGGGCGCACTCATAGCGTTTGGAATTCGCGTTGTTCGGATCAGATGCAAGGCAGGCGTTGGATTTCTCTGTGTCCGGCAATCCCACCTTCGATGATCGCCCCGGTTTGGGCTCTGATACGCAACTTTGCACGCGCGCCAGTGTCAAAACCCGAGGTTCAGCGCCTCTAGACAGTCAGAAACTAGTCGGTTGGTTCATCCCCGAAGGCTTCCCTCGTCTGCAGCGGTGGTCGCGATGGCCAATCCGGTGGCGCTTTTCTGATATTTTATTCCATTCGGGCAGAGCAGGTACGTTCCGCCGGGTCCGTGATCTGCCCGAGCGCACAGGAGCGGCGACAAGACCCTTCAAACAGTTAAGATCTACCCAATTTCACAGAGTTCTCAACCGGACATCCCGTTTATTCTCCACTCGATCTGATCCGCTCCACCAATCCCGTTGGCCCTTACCCGGCAATCTCGTGCATCACGGCCAGAAACCGTGCCACTTCGGCCAGGTCGTTATAGTGGCACATTGAAACGCGCACGCAGCTGTCCAGCCCCAGCGGGGTGAGGATATTGCCGGAATAGTGATCAGCTTTACGCAAATGCGTGCGGATGCCCTCGTCATTGAGCCGCTTCACGACATCCACCGAGGGCACGGCCTTGACGACCAGGGCGACAAGCCCCTCGCGGGCTGGATTGTCGGCCCCACCAAGGATAGTCACGCCCTCAATTTCAGCAAGCCCGGGCAGGTTTCCGGTTCCGTGGATCATCGCATCCGTCAGGGCTTTTTCCTGCGCGTGAATGGCCTCACCGGCGGCTACGAACTTGGCGCGCCGATCACCGCTGGCTCCAACTTCCTCGCCCAGCCACTCAAAATAGGTCGCAAGATCGCTGAGTGTCGCATAAGCCCCTGTATCCCGCGTTCCCATTTCCCAGTTATCCGCAGGGCCGTCGATCAGGCTGTTATGAGGCAGCGCCGTCAGCCGGTCGGATATCCAGGCCAGCCCGTAACCGTGGCGCGAGAAGACCTTGTAGGGCGAAATCACATATCCATCGATATCATAACTTTCGATGTCGATGCGCCCATGGGCAGCGTGCTGAATGCCATCGACGATGATATAGGCCTCCGGCGCAACCGCACGGATCGCAGCCGCACATCCGGCCAGATCAACACCCATACCGGTGACCGGAGAGGTATGAAGAATGGTGGCAACAACGGTATCAGGCGTAACCGCCGCAGCATATGCCGCGGGCTCGATTGCGCCGGTCGCATCATCATGGGCGATCAGCACATGCTTTTGCCGCGCGATCCCCGCCCAGCGCGCTGCGGCGCTTCGCGTGGCCGGATGCTCAAGCGTTGAGCCAAGCACAACCCCGCCTTCCGAGGTGCCAAGACAGGCGTTCATGATCAGGCGGAACAACAACTCGGTCCCGCTTTCCCCGACGAAGAATTGCCCACCCGGCGCGTTCATGAAAACGCCCATATCTTCTTTGGCCTTGGTGATCACCCGCACAAGTTCGTGACTTCCATGATTATCACGGCCCTGATTGTCGGGAATCGCTGCATATTGCGCGGACGTTTCAACCACAGACTTGAGCGTCAGCGCACCACCGGCATTCTCAAAAAAGATCCGTGGACCCTGCTCGGGGCAATGGTCGATCTGCTCAAATCTGCTGCGGATGCGTTGCAACAGCTCTTCGGTGATTTTCGTCATGTGCCATCCGGTAGAATCTGCTTTCACTGGCGCCGACGATAGGCAGCAGCTACAGGAATTGCACTGATAAATCCACCGCAACCACCCGGAAAAATCCACCCATTTATCATAGGGTAAAACCCGTCAACCTTGACCAGATTGGAATGAAGGGCCAGCCCAACTCGCTCGGGCGCAATCGCATCATTTTCGACGCGTGTAATCCAGCGTCTGACTGAAACAGCACCCTAGTGCTTAAATCCGTCAATCCCGACAGAAACAAATGTCGCCGCCAGTGCCGACTTGTTTTTCAGCGTTACACTCACCTGCCCGCCCGGCAGATCAAAATAGGTCGCGGCATAGTAATCCGGGTGATTAACCGGCTGACCATCTTTCTCGCGGGCAATGTCGCCAAGGCAGGTGCGTATCTCACCAAGATACCGCTCATAAGTTTCCTGTGCTGCCGCATCCTGATACGCAAACTCCCAAGCGCATTGATAGGCGCGCTTGGTAATATCATCCAGTATCACACAATAGAGCGCACCGGGCAGTGGATGGGTCGTTTGATAACCCCCAAACCGGCCACCGTTCTCGCCCAGAATCCCGGCAAAACCTGTTTCCGACTGATCCACTAAATAGCGGATATCATGGCATAAATCTCTTTCATCTGCCGAAGATATCTGCCAGATCGCCGACAGAAAGGCACCCGCAAAAGCAATGAACGGCAGACCAAATCGACCCCTTGCGTAACCGCGCCATGCTGGCCACAACCTGTGCATCTCCTCAAACGCTTTTCTCAATTTGCGCATGACGACTTAATAAACTCTTTTCAACTGGTCGCAAAGTCAGTGCCCTTCATTGACCAACCGCACCAGCGAGACGGCCACATAATCCTGCCCGCCACGCTGCAATATCACCGGCGGAAGTAACCGCGCATTTGGGTCAAGGTCACGGGCCTTATCGAGTAGACGCTGACCGGTTTTTTCCGCTTTTCTGAGCGGTGAAATCGCCATCAGAAGGCCCCTGCCACGGACCTCAGCATCGCTGAGATAGGTGAAATGATGCGCGCGAATTCCCTTGAAAACCTGCATCGGTTTCCGGCCTTTGAGGGCCGTATCAATATGCGCGGCATCGATCCAGCCGGTGGTCATCAAAACATCAGTTTCGTCCAACAATCCACGGGCATTCAGGGCTGCCTCAAGCCCGCCATAGTCAAAAAGCGCGTGCGTGTTGTCCCATTTCGGCGTTTCCTCAAAGACATATTTGGTAAGGGCACCGGTATTGGCGTGCAGTGCCAGCAGCAGCAGAGGCACCCATAAAAGAACCAAAAGAGCCTTTGTCCAGATCAGAAACCGCCGTCGCACCGCCTCACCCTTTTCAGCAAGCCAGACGCCCGCCAAGGGCAGGGCGAACAACCAGCCGGGCATTGTCCAATGGGCAAAGGGTGCTGAGCTGGTCAGGTAGATCACGTTGAAAATCGCCACCGGGCCAATTGCAATCAGCACCAGCAAAAACCGGGGGCCTTCCTGCCAATTCCTGAGACCTGCCCACAGCCCGGCGACTGCGGCAAGAAGAACAACGGGCAACAGGAACAGGGCCTGTGCGGCGAACATCAGCGCAAAATTGACCAAACCGGTCCCACCACCGGCTCGCCCGCCATGAAAGGCAAACGAGGCCCAGTCATTGTCAAGATTCCAGAGCACAACCGGCAGCAGCCCGACAAGGCCGATCAGACCGCCAATCCAGGGCCCCGGCTGATAAAACCAGCGCCGGGCCTGAGGTGTGGCGACCATGTAGATCAGCACGGCCAACGGTATCCACGCCGCCTGATACTTCGACCCAAGGGCCAAAGCCAGCGCCAACCCTGCCCAGACCCATAGGCGCAATGGGACCCTGCCATCGCAAGAGGCAATTCGCATCAACGCCAGAACCGCCAGCGCAGAGGCCAAGTTGAGCGGCCCGTCCGGCACCACGAACACCCCACCTGACAATAAAAAGAAAGGAGAGGCGCAAAAGAGCAGCAGCGTCCACAATCCGGCGCGCGCACCCGAAACCGCGCGGCCAATTTCATAGATCACATAAGCCGTTCCCGCACCTGCCAACAGGAACGGGGCGCGATAGACCAGCCGGTGTTCAATCCCCGTCACATCGGCAAAGGCCACCGGCAGCCAGAAACTGATCGGCGGATGATCAAAAAAGCTCAGGCTGTATTCCCGCGCAACGGCAATTGCATAGGCTTCATCAACACCAAGCGGCAGAACCAGCGCCAGCGCGATCTTCACGACCATCGTGAGCCCGATCAGAAACCAGACCGCGCGCCTGGCATCGCTCTGGGAAACCGGTGAATTCTGAACAAGAGGACCTAAGAGAATGTTCATCGCATTCCCTGCCTAGCCGATCAGGCCCGCCACGTCACCAAGGCGCTGGCAACGAAGTTCCACAAAGCCCCGATGAAAGCGCCGACAAAACCCGCCAGTGCCCAAAACGGCAGCACCGCAAATACCGCCGTTGCCACCCCGATATTGGCAATCGCCCCGACCGAACAGACCCCGTAAAACGAAATCAGCCCGCGCACAAACGCCCGCCCCTTCAGCGACCGGTCCTTATAGGTCAGCGCGTTGTTGAGAATGAAATTCGAGGTCATGGCAACCAGAACGGCCACGGTCTGTGCTGCCGCGAACTGATCCGGAACAAATCCCAGAACACCGCGCAGCACCAATAGGTGCACCACCAACCCCGAGAGCCCGACAAGCATGAACAGAATGAACCGGATCGACACCAGCCCGCCGGTCAGGCGCACGGCCAGAAGGCCGAGAAACTCCAGCGTCACCGCGCTGTCCATCTTGCTCAACCCATGCTGACGTTCGCGAAACACATAGCCGACTTCTTGAATCTTCCAGCGCCCGCCGCTGGCCGACAGCATGTCTGCCAATATCTTGAACCCCTGTTGCTGCAGGTTCAAAACCACCGCGTTGAAGCTCTCGCGCCGCACCATGAAAAATCCGCTCATCGGATCAGAGGCCGAGATTCTGAGGAGCCGCCGCGCCAGCGTCGTGGCAAAATCGCTGCCGCGCTTGCGGATCGCCGACAGCCCGGTCCCGGCCGAACCATCCTCAACATTGCGACTGCCGATCACCAGATCGAGCTTCGCATCCTTTTGAAGATGCTCAAACATCTTGGGCAACCGGGATTCGTCATGCTGCAGGTCCGCATCCATCACCGCGACTATTGGCGCGACGCTGGACAGAATGCCCTCGATACAGGCACCAGCCAGCCCGCGCCGCCCGATCCGGTGCACAACCCGTACATTCGGTTTCTCACGGCCAACCGCCCGCACTTCTTTCGCCGTGCCGTCAGGGCTGTCGTCGTCAACAAACACCACTTCCCAGGCGATGTCCGTCAATGCCGCTTCCAGCAATGTGAACAGCGGGCGGATGTTCTCGCGCTCGTTATAGGTCGGCACCACAACCGTCAGTTCCGGGATGCGCGTATTCAATTGGTCTGGTGACACGTTCTGCCCGTAATCGCTGGTTCAAACTCGGCCTCAAATCCATGATATCCGCCCGCTTGGCAAGGAAATTCTGGCAGATGCGCCGATTACCGCTCTTCTTCTTTTTGCCAAATATCCTCGCCGAAGGCATTCTGTCTCTGTCAAGTGGGTAACCTTGAGATGGCATATACCGACCTAGGCCATCAGCCCGGCCGCCAGTTGTCCCTGTCGACTGACCACTCTCTCCAGATCTAGGCTGACAAGCTCAAAATCACGCACGACCTCGCGCCCTTCCACCAGAAGATGCCGCACCCGTTGTGGGGCACAGAACACCAGAGCGGCAATTGGATCCCACGCCCCGGCATTACTGATCCCGGACATGTCCCAGATCGCGATATCCGCACGCATACCCGGCACCAGCGCACCACAATCCGGCCGACCCAGCACTCTGGCCCCGCCAAGGGTGGCGATTTCCAGCATTTCGCGTGCCGACATCGCATCGGCGCCGTTTGCCACGCGCTGCAGCAACATCCCCTGCCGTGCCTCGCTGATCAGATCACCGCTGTCATTGCTGGCTGAACCGTCCACACCCAGCCCGACTTTCACCCCCCGATCCCGCATTGCCCTGACCGGCGCGATGCCCGAGCCAAGGCGGCAATTGGAACAGGGGCAATGGGCAACACCTGTACCTGTGCGCTGAAACAGGTCGATCTCTTCTGCATTCAGCTTCACGCAATGGGCGTGCCAAACGTCATCGCCCGTCCAGCCAAGATCCTCGGCATATTGCCCGGGACGGCAGCCGAATTTTTCCAGACTATAGGCGATATCCTCGTCGTTTTCCGCCAGATGCGTATGCAGCATCACGCCTTTGTCCCGCGCCAGAAG
This sequence comes from uncultured Rhodobacter sp., assembly GCA_964567685.1. GTDB lineage: Bacteria > Pseudomonadota > Alphaproteobacteria > Rhodobacterales > Rhodobacteraceae > UBA5972. Next base: position 23,437 of record CAZMNO010000011.1, read on the forward strand.
GGCGGAATCGCGCATCAGTTCTCGGCTGACGGAAAAGGGTGAACAGGGGGCAATCCCGACACGGGTCATCGCCCCATCGCTGGCATCGTGAAACGCATCGATGACGCGAATGCAGTCTTCCAGAATATCCGCCTCGCGTTCAACCAGACTGTCCGGCGGCAAGCCGCCGTCGCTTTCGCCAATGCTCATCGCCCCGCGGGTTGCATGAAACCTGAGCCCGATGGATTTCGCCGCCTCGATCGTGTCTTCAAGACGCACGCCATTGGGGTAAAGATACAAGTGATCCGAGGACATCGTACAACCCGACAATGCCAGCTCCGCCAGCCCGATCTGGGCTGAAACATACATCTCCTCAGGCCCCATCCGCGCCCAGATCGGATAAAGCGTCTGCAGCCAGCCGAACAGCAGCGCGTCCTGCCCGCCGGGAACGGCACGGGTCAGGGTCTGGTAGAGATGATGATGGGTATTGACGAGACCCGGCGTGACAACACAACCCGCCGCCTCGATCACATGATCCGCCGGGCCGAGCGAAGAACCGGTGGCGGCGATAACGCCATCCCTGATCAGGATATCCGAACCCTGAATTTCACGTCTTGTGGCATCCATGGTGACCAGAATATCAGCGTTCCGGATAAGGGTGGTCGGCATTGGCAGGCCCTTTCATGCGCGAGACTTCACGCCAGATTACTGATTTGCAGTTGCCGCGGCAACGCCGGGAAATGGCCTGAGTGGCTGGTTAGCCCAGCAGAGGTAAATATTGAGTATTTTGAAACAATGATGCCGGGTGGGAGGCTTGTTGAAATGCCTGGGTGAAGCGATCTTTATCAAAAAGCCGTGAAATTGGTCCCCAGCCCCATTTCCCTGCTAATGTGCAGGGATCAATTCGTGAACAGGAGATTTCCAATGGATCGCAGACAGTTTTTGCAAGTTTCACTGACCTTCGGCGCCGCGCTGACCCTTGCCACTTCAAATCAGGCAAGAGCGGCAACTACGCACAAGGTCAAGATTCGTGGGTTCAAGTTTTCGCCCAGAAAACTGGAGGTTGCGGTCGGCGACAGTATCGAATTTGAAAACCGCGACTCCGCTGCCCATACCGCCACCGCCACTGACAACTCCTGGGATACGGGCACGCTCGGGTTTGGCGAAAAGGCAACCATACCGGTGACCGACGGCATGAAAACCAGTTATTTCTGCCGATTTCATGCCGCAATGAAGGGCAGTTTGGTCGTGTCAGGATAACGGCTCAATCAGGTCAGCCCCCTCAACGCGGTTCGAATTTACTTTCCTGTCAACCCGATGGAATTCAAGCATATCTTCTTCAGCTGGTTTCATCAGCGTGGCAGCCCCCTTTCCTTCTTCCCCCAGCCACAGCGCAGTGTTTCCGGGCGTAATGATAACCGGCATCCGGTGGTGGATCGAAGACAGCGCCTCATTGGCGCTGGTGGTGACGATGGCGCAGGTCTGCAGGGTTTCACCCCCCGTGGCGGTCCAGTCCTGCCAGATACCGGCAAGCGCCAGCACGTCAGTGCGGGCCGGATGGATGTACCAGGGCAATCGCGTACCGTCTTCGGTTTTTGTCCATTCGTAAAATCCCGATGCCGGGATCAGGCAACGCCGCTCACGACAGGCAGCGCGAAAGGCCGGTTTTTCCGCAATCGTTTCAGCCCGCGCATTGATCAAGAGCGGCCCCTCGCGGTCGCTTTTGGCCCAGTGCGGCAGAAACCCCCAGCGCATCGGTATGAGGTACCGCCCCTCCTCGGTCGTAACGACGGTGGTTATTTTCTGCGTCGGGCAGATATTGTAGCGCGGCGTCGGCATCAACTCGGCAGCCACGGTTGCATCGAATAACTGGGCCATCGCCTCGTCAGGCAGCATCAGGGCAAATCGTCCGCACATAGCGGCAGGATTGCCGATTTGACGGGGCTTGTCCAATGGGTTGCCTCTTTCAAATGCTCTAGCGAGTGTTTAGTTTTCACCCTGACAGGACATTGCCAAAGCCAGCCCGATGCCATTTTCGTTTCAAAACACCTATGCCCGCCTGCCCGAGCACTTTTTTGTGCGCCAGCCAGCGGCAGCCAAACCAGAAGCAAATATAGTTAAGATAAATCATGGCCTTGCCAAAGCTCTTGGGGTGAACGGGGCCGATCTGGAAACACGGCAAAGTGCTGAAATCCTGAGCGCAACCCGGATCGCACAAGGCTCCGAACCGCTTGCAATGGCCTATGCCGGGCACCAGTTCGGCAATTGGGTGCCGCAACTGGGCGACGGGCGCGCGGTATTGCTGGGCGAGGTGGTGGCGCGTGACGGGATGCGGTTTGACATCCACCTCAAAGGATCTGGCCTCACGCCGTTTTCCCGCGGTGGCGATGGCAAGGCCGTTCTGGGGGCAGCGATCAGGGAATATATCGTCAGCGAGGCGATGGCGGCTCTCGGTATCCCGACCACACGCGCATTGGCGGTTGTGAGCACGGGTGAAACTGTTCTGCGCGACACCGCTCTGCCCGGGGCTGTGCTGACACGGGTCGCGCAAAGCCATGTGCGGGTCGGCACCTTTCAGTATTTTTTCGCCCGTCAGGATATCGACGCGCTGCAGCGTCTCACGGATTACGTGATCCATCGCCATTACCCCGAGGCGGCCAAGGCTGAGATACCGGCACTTGCACTTTTGCAGGCTGTTCTGACCCGGCAGGCAGAGCTGATCGCCAGTTGGATGCAGGTCGGGTTCATTCACGGCGTGATGAACACCGACAACATGTCCATCGCCGGGGAAACCATCGATTACGGCCCTTGCGCATTCATGGATGAATACCATCCGGCGAAAGTGTTCAGCTCGATCGATCAGCAGGGGCGTTATGCTTATGGCAACCAGCCGAATATCGCCCATTGGAATCTGGCACAATTTGCCCAGTGCCTGCTGCCGCTCATTCCACTTGAGCCTGACGCGGCGGCCAAAGAGGCTCAGGCCGTGATCGACCGCTTCCCGGCGGAATTCAACGCAGCCCATAACAAAAGGATCGCTGCGAAAATCGGGCTGGATCGGATATCGGGCGATGACACTCCGATATTCACCGAACTTTTTGAGTTGATGGCGGCTGATACGGTTGATTTCACACTGTTTTTCACTGCATTGACCAATGATCTGGCCACATCCGATGGTAGCGAAACCATGGCAATGTTTCAAAACCCCACAGCATTTTCAGACTGGCGCAGCCGCTGGCTGGAACGACTCGGCGATGATAAGGAAAAGGCGATTGCCCTGATGCGGGCGGCAAATCCGGTTTACATTGCGCGGAACCACCGTGTCGAGCAGGCAATATCTGCTGCCTATCAGGGGAATTTCGAGCCGTTTGAAACCCTTCTCAAGGTACTCGCGCACCCCTTCATCGCCGATCCTTCAACAGAGGATTATCAGGCCGCCCCGCGCCCTGATGAAATCGTGCACGAAACCTTCTGCGGCACCTGAATGCCCTGTTTAAAGTTCAGGCCCGATTTCAAGTTTACTGCCGTCTGTGAAACGTGAGAACCTGAACCGCTTAAGGTCAAAACCCGGTTCAGCACCCGTGGCCAGTCTTGCCACGACCTCTCCAAAGCCGGGGCCGATTCCGAAACCGTGCGCACTCATGCCGGTGGCAAGGATCAGACCTTCTGCTCCGGGTACATGGTCGACGATGGGGACAACATCCGGCATCGTGTCGATCATCCCCGCCCATGCCTCGGTAATCTGAGGTTCGCCAAGACCTGGAAACCGGCTGGCGAAACGCTTTGTTATTCGCCTCACCTGACGGGCACTGGGTTTGGGTTCCAGCACGCGCATGGTTTCAAAGGGTGTGATCTGATCTGCGCGCCATTTTCGCGGTGTCGTCCAGGCATCGGGAAAGCCTTTGGGCTAGGCAGGTAACAATTCAACCGCTCGCCAGGAGGATTTCATCAGGGGCAAGTATGCCAGGGCATGGCGAAAAGAATCCGGGCCGATGGGAACACTGTGTGAATCCGCCAAAGCCAGTGTATAGCCTCCGTCTTCCCGCTGCCGGATACCCAGCTCCTCGTCGCAGGCAGACCCATTGAAAACCTCTTGCAAAGGGCCAGTTTTGGCCACAGTGCCACGGATGGTCAGTTGCGGAAAACGAATGTCGTGACGGCGGGCAAACAGGGAAGACCAGGCGCCTGCGGCAAGGATAACCTGCTCGCTTTTCACAACCCCGGATTCGGTGACGACACCACTGATGCGGCCAGCCCTGTAATCAAGTGCGCGCACGACGCAGTTCTCACGGATGATCACACCGCTTTGTTGCGCCAGTGCGGCAACTGCGGGCACAGCACGCCAGGGCTCTGCCTGAGCATCCGATGGCGTAGTCAGCCCGCATTTCCACGGATGCGCCGCCTGGCCGTTGAAATGGTCGTTAACTTCCCTGGACGACATCAAACGGCTCTCAAGCGCGTGTTCCCTGGCGATTTTCAGCCAGTCGTCATAGCCTTCTGCGGCGGCGTCCGTGCTGGCCATGAAACACGTACCACCGGTACGCAGGCCGCAACCCCCTTTGGTTTCCCTGTTGACCTCATGCCACAGCTTCAATGCGCGCATCATGATCGGAAGTTCCGCCACGTCCCGTCCCTGCTGGCGAACCCAGCCCCAATTGCGCGACGATTGCTCGCCTGCGATCCTGCCTTTTTCGCAAAGCAGAACCCGCTTATTTGCCCGCGCCAGATAAAGAGCGGCAAATGCCGGGTCTTCCGCCAGATTGACCGCTTCTTCGGGATCGTGTTCCAGATCGAACAATTGCGGCGGCATATCGATGAAATGAATCAACTTGATGTTTTCACGGCGCAAGACATAGCCGCCCGAGCGTGTGCCGGTGCCGTGATATTCGGCAAAAACCGGTTCAGGCTTGACCTGCTCTCCTCTGAGCACGGGCCACAGGCTTTTTGCCAGACGTTTTTCTTCGTCCTCGTTCAGAGGGATTCCGGCTGCTTCAAGGAAGGTAGGATAAATATCCGTGTGCGAAACAGGCGATGGTATTCGCCGGTTTTCAGAGATTCCCGGCCCTGCCACAATCAAGGGCACGCGAAGCGACTCCTCATACATGTGAAACAGCCCGAAAACATAGTGATCCCCCAGGGAAAACCCGTGATCCGATGTATAGACAATCAGCGTGTTGCTGGCCTGCCCAGAAGCCTGAAGCGCATCAAGGACTCGCCCGATCAGCGCGTCAAGATAAGTGACAGTCGCAAAATAGGCCGCGCGCAACGCCTGCACCTGTTCATAAGGAAGCGTGTCGGCATGCGGCACGATCTGGCGTAAATGCCTGACCGAAGGGTGGTCCGGTCGGTCGGCTGAAGAAAACCGGATCGGCGGAGGGATATCTTCTGGCTTGTAGAGTTCAAAAAACTCACGCGGTGTAACAAAAGGTGCGTGCGCCGAAATGAAGTGAACCGACAGGGCCCAGGGGGTTTCCCCGGGTGACTTGGCCAGCCAGTTTTCGGCACTCAAGGCTATTCGTTCATCAAACTGCCGGTACGGATTGTCATCACCCGCCCCATAGCGCGAGGTCCAGATATCCCACAGGCCCTGGTAACTCGGTTCTGATCCTTCGTGGCGCAACGCACTGACCAGATCACCAATTCCGTCGGCTATCTGCATGGTTTCCACAGTCGAGGTAAATCCGACATCATCTTCATCAGACCGGAAGTGCATTTTGCCGATGCCCGCCGTCTGGTATCCACTGTCTCGCAATCGCCCCATCCAACTGGGCACCGCGCCATCATATGCTAAGGAACTGTCCCAATATCCGCTTTCATGGGGGAAGCGGCCAGTTGCCAAAGCCGCCCGTGCAGGAACACAAAGCGGGCTGGCGCAATAGGCATGTTCAAAGAGCGCACCCCTCTTTGCCAGACTGTCGAGGTTTGGTGTGTGAATTACCGGATGCCCGGCAGCCGCCAACAGGTCCGGTGCGTGGCTTTCACCAAGAAGAAACAGGATATTCGGACGATCCGTCAATTCATCTTCCTTGGTCGGACATCACGATCAAAGGGAGAATTCTTGTGCTTGATCGTGGACTATATGGTGTGCGCGACAGAAAGCCAGCCTATGTAGTCCACGGCCAGCCACTATCTAAGAGCGTAATACCTGTGGCGGCGTGCTTCCGATGCTCTATCGAGGGCTTCAAACCCCGAGGCAGTACCGCATGATCGCCTTTTGCGCATGCAACCGGTTTTCCGCCTCATCGAAAATCACCGATTGCGGCCCATCCATCACCTCCGACGTCACTTCTTCATCACGATGCGCCGGCAGGCAATGCATAAATAAGGCATCCGGATTGGCCCCGGCCATGAGTTCTGTATTTATCTGATAGGGTCTAAGCTGATTATGCCTCCGCTCACGGGTCGACTGGCTGTCATGCATGGAGACCCAGGTATCAGTGACCACCAGATCGGCACCCTTGACCGCCGCCATCGGATCACGCTCAATCACGATGTTGGAGCCGTTCCTGCGCGCCTCGCCCAGAAACTCGGGATCCGGGTCCAGCATTTCGGGCCCGGCAAACGTGAAATCAAATCCCATCTGCCCGGCCGCCTGCACCATCGAGGCGCAGACATTGTTGCCGTCCCCTGACCACACGACCTTGCGCCCGGCAATCGGCCCGCGATGCTCCTCATAGGTCATCACATCGGCCATGATCTGGCAGGGATGGGTACGATTGGTCAGCCCGTTGATCACCGGCACATCGGCATATTCCGCCATTTCGAGCAGGGTTTCCTCTTCAAAGGTCCGCATCATGATCAGATCGACATAGCGGCTCATCACCCGCGCGGTATCGGCAATGGTTTCACCATGCCCAAGCTGCATATCAGCACCTGACAGAACCATCGTCTGCCCGCCCATCTGGCGTACGCCAACGTCGAAACTGACGCGGGTCCGGGTTGATGGTTTTTCAAAGATCAGGGCGACCACGCGACCGGCGAGCGGGGCGTTGTCATCCGCCATGCCGCGCGGGCGTCCGGCCCTTGCCGCTTTCATGCTTTGGGCATTGTCCAGTATGCCTCGCAGATCTTCCGGCGAGGTTTTGTCGATATCGAGAAAATGCCTCATAGCCCGGCCTCGACTGCCGTCGCCGCCTGATCAAGCCGCGCCACGGCCTCGCTGATCTCTTCCTGACTGATGGTCAGGGGCGGCAGAACGCGAATGACGTTCTGCCCGCCGGGAACGGTCAGAATTTGTGCGGCATAGCCTGCCTTCACAACATCTATATTGGGAACCTTGCAGACAACGCCCAGCATCAGCCCGACCCCTCTGACTTCGCTGAACACATCCGGGTGGGCCGCGACCAGACCCTCCAGTCGCTGCCGCAACTCCCCGGCCCTGCGGTTTACGTCAGCCAGGAAACCTTCTTCGGCCACAATATCAACAACGGCCGAACCGACTGCGCACGCCAGCGGATTGCCGCCATAGGTCGAGCCATGCGTCCCTGCAACCATCCCCTGCGCCGCGTGATTACTGGCCAGACAGGCCCCCAGCGGAAACCCCCCGCCAATGCCCTTGGCCACAGCCATGATGTCAGGAGCAATACCGGAAAACTCGTGCGCAAACAAACGCCCTGTCCGGCCCATACCGCATTGGATTTCATCCATGATCAGAAGAATTCCATGAGCGTCACACAACGCCCGAAGCCCCTGCAGAAAGCTGTCTTCCGCCGGAACAATTCCGCCTTCACCCTGCACAGGCTCAACCAGAATGGCCGCCGTTGTTTCATCAATCGCCGCCTCGGTCGCAGCAAGATCACCAAAAGGCACATGGGTGAACCCCGGCAATTGCGGCCCGAACCCGGCCAGCAGTTTTTCCCCGCCAGCCGCGGCGATCATGCCAAGTGTGCGACCGTGAAAAGCGTCGTGAAAGGCGATGATCTGGCTTTTCTCGGGCTGGCCCGTGTGACTGAAGAATTTGCGCGCCATCTTGACCGCACATTCCATCGCCTCGGTGCCGGAATTGGTAAAGAACACCTTGTCAGCAAAAGTGACATCCGCCAGTTGCGCCGCCAGCTTTTCCTGATTGGGAATATTATAGAGATTTGACGTATGCCAGATCTGATCGGCCTGCTCTTTCAGCACCTCCACCAGTTTCGGATGCGCATGGCCCAGCGCATTGACGGCAATCCCTGCCCCCATATCAAGGTATCGTGACCCGTCAGCCTCGATCAGCCAGCTGCCTTCGCCTTTGACAAAAGACAGCGGTGCACGTGCGTAGGTTGGCAAAACGGCGGAATTCATCGGTGAACCCTTTTCATGGTAAGGCCCCGGTTTGACCTAAAGTCAGGGGCAAGTCAATTCTGCTTGGAGTGGATGAGCAATGGCGAAAACCGCGCGCCCTTTGGGGCAGCGGTGAGGGGCAGTTTCAGCGTCGGCGTCGCGACGTTTCTGTCAGGTTTACCAGTTTCATCAGGTCTTGCTTTCGCTCTAAAGACAGCGCGTCTCTAAGCCCGGATTGGGTAATTGTCCAGCCCCCTGAGCAGGCTCAGCTTTTCAACCGGTATCCTGTTGCAAACCAGCGCCAACTGATCAGGGCCAGGAGCAGCGTCAGACCCAGGCAGATCACAGCTCCGGTCACCGGTGAGGTATCGGAAACTCCGATCACGCCAAAACGCGTCCCGTCGATCAAATAGAAGATTGGATTATACTGGGTCACCATTTGCAGGGCAGGCGGCAGAATATCGATGGAATAGAAGGTTCCCGACAGAAAACTCAGCGGTGTGACGATGAAATTCGTGATCGCGTTCATCTGGTCAAACCGGTCAGAAAATATACCCGCCAGCACCCCTATCAGCGCCAGCATGGCGCTGCCGAGCGTTATAAAGACCAAAGCCCAAACCGGATGCGCGATCCCGACGCCAAGGATCGGAAAACACACCACCACGACCGCTAATGCCACGGCAAACCCACGGATCACACCCCCGGTGGTGTAGCCAACCACCAGTTCAAGCGCTGAAAGCGGCGGCATCAGGGTATCAACGATATTGCCCTGTATCTTGGAAATCACCAGTGACGAGGCCGTATTGGCAAAGGCGTTCTGGATGATCGTCATCATCAGAATGCCAGGGGTCAGAAAATGGGAAAACGGCACACCCATCACCTCGCCGCGCTGGCTGCCGATGGCCAGATCGAAGACCAGAAGAAACAGGCCAGCGGTGATCAGCGGGGCCAGAACCGTCTGCGTCCAGACCGAACTGAAGCGCACGACCTCGCGCTCGATCACCGTGTAAAGGCCCAGCCAGTTGACCCGCCCGAACCGTCGCACGCCCATATGGCTGCCTTTAGATGTCACACCCATTTCGCCCTCGCAGAAACTTCACTGTCTGATCTTGTAACCGCCTTAACAAAGGTTACAATGCCGGATCAGAAAATTGGGCGTAGCCAGCCGGTCGAAATCCGGGCAATGGCCGCGAATGACGGAGCAAGACATGTCCTGGACGGATGAACGGGTAGACGTATTGAAAACGATGTGGGGCGAAGGCAAAAGCGCCAGCCAGATCGCCAAGGAACTGGGCGGGGTCACTCGCAATGCGGTGATCGGCAAGGTGCACAGGCTGGGCCTTTCTAACCGCGCAAGCCCGGCGAAAGCGCCAGCCAAAGACAAGGCCAGCACAGCAGACACCGGCGCAGCAAAACCAGCGGCCGCCAAGGCCAAACCGGTGCAACCCGCCGAACCGGCACCGGTGCGTGTGGCGCCAATTCCGCCGCGCAAACCGATCATCAAGGCGGGCCAGCCCCTGCCACCGCAACCCTCGGCCAATGAGGTCAGTGCGGAAGCTTTGGCCAATGTCAAAGAGATTGAAAAATCAGCCCGCAGGCTGAACCTGATGGAACTGACCGAGCGCACCTGCAAATGGCCGGTCGGTGATCCGGCGACCGATGATTTCTGGTTCTGCGGCCATCCTGTTCAGCAGGGAAAGCCCTATTGCGAGGCCCATGTGGCGGTGGCCTTCCAACCCATGTCATCGCGCCGCGACCGGCGTGCTTCGCGCTAAAGGATAAGATAACGATAAGGCCCTCAAGGGTCAGGCAGAACAACAGGCAAGAACAGGCGAAAAGGCGCCTCAACCAGCAAGAAACGAGCATGCTTCCGGTCAAGAAAGTCGTCCGTAAAGCCGGCAGAGGTACGCAATATGCGGCCCTTTGTTTTCGGCGCCGTAAAGGCAAAGGGTTTGAGATCCTGCTGGTGACCAGCCGTGGAACCGGGCGCTGGATTCCGCCAAAGGGCTGGCCGATCAAAGGCATATCTCCGGAAAAAGCAGCAGCACAGGAGGCCTTTGAAGAGGCCGGGGTAACAGGCCAGGTCTTCAGTCGTGCGCTGGGGCGCTACAAATACACGCCGACCCAGGCTCAGGTACGCAAGCGCCGTGAAGAGGCTTATGTCTTCCCGCTTGAGGTTGAAGCCCGGGCAAAGAAGTTCAAGGAAAAGGGCCAGCGCAAGGTGAAGTGGTTCAGCCCGAAAAAAGCCGCAATGCTGGTGCGCGAGCCCAAGTTAAAAAAGATGATCCGAAATTTCGATCCACAACAGCTGAAAACCGGCTGACGGGCCGTTTTTGCAGCAGTTTCCCCCGCAAACCCGGCTTGCATAGCCTGGAATTAACGTTATCTAAACCATCAGTTCGGGTGTATAGGTAATGAGATGATCCGCTACACGCTAAAATGTGACAAAGACCACAGCTTTGACAGCTGGTTTCAGTCAGCCTCGGCATTTGACAAGCTCAAATCCGCGGGTCTGGTCAGCTGTTCGGTTTGCGGCGGCAGCAATGTTGAAAAAGCCGTGATGGCCCCACGGGTGCGCCCGGCACGATCAGCTGCGGGTGCTGCAAAAACCCCGCCCTCACCCGGCCCTCTGAGCGCCCCGGCTTCTCCGGCCGAGCAGGCATTGCGGGAAATGCGCAAGAAAATCGAAGCAACCTCGGAAAATGTCGGCCAGGATTTTGCCCGCGAGGCCCGTGCCATTCACGAGGGCGACGCGCCTGAGCGCCCGATCATCGGTGAGGCCAAACCGGACGAGGCCAAAAGCCTGATCGAAGACGGGATACCTGTATCCCCTTTGCCCTGGGCGTCGCGCAAGTCAAACTGAACCACAGATTCCGGAGCGAAACATGACTGTATTGGTGACCGGCGCCAACCGTGGGATCGGGCGTGAAATGGTCCGGCAAATGAATGCGTCAGGTCAAGGCGTGATCGCAACAACACGCAGCGACATTCCCGAAGACACCGCAGACAATATCGACTGGCACAAACTGGACGTCACCTCGCAAGCCTCTTTCGATGCGCTGAACACAGCACTTGGGGGCAAAAAGATATCACTTCTGGTGTGCAATGCCGGTGTTCTTCTGGACCGGTCCACGAACCTGAAAGACGGATACGATCCTGATACCTGGGCTGGTACGTTTGCGGCCAATGCCATGGGTCCGTTCCTGACCATCCAGAACCTCCTTGACCGGCTGGAAAACGCAAAAATCGCCATTATCGCATCAAAAATGGGCTCAAACGCCCATGCCAAGGGCGGGGAATATGCCTATCGGGCTTCCAAGGCCGCTGTCATCAATCTGGCCACGAACCTGTCGGTTGATCTTGCACCAAAAGGCATTTCCGTGGGTGTATACCACCCGGGCTGGGTGCGCACGGATATGGGCAGCACCTCAGCAGACATATCGCCAGAGGACTCGGCCGCAGGGCTGATCGCAAGATTTGCCGAGCTTTCGCTGACCACAACCGGTTGTTTTCTCAATTACGACGGGGAAAGCCTGCCATACTGATGCACCCGGCCGACCTGCCCTTGCCCTTGTCTGCGCATCCGCCTATGAAGCCCCCCGGGTAACCACAACGCAAATCTAACAGGGTTCAATCAATGCCCCGTCTCGTGATGAAATTCGGCGGAACTTCCGTTGCCGATCTGGAGCGTATTGGAAATGTCGCTGCCAAAGTCAAACGTGAGGTCGAGAACGGGTTTGATGTGATCGTCATCGTTTCCGCGATGTCAGGCAAAACGAACGAGCTTGTCGGATGGGTAAATTCAACTTCGCCGCTTTATGACGCCCGTGAATACGATGCCGTGGTTTCATCCGGTGAAAATGTTACCGCTGGCCTCATGGCCCTCACCTTGCAGGAAATGGATATTCCGGCCCGCAGCTGGCAGGGCTGGCAGGTACCGGTCAAAACCACGTCCGCACACGGGGCGGCGCGGATCAATGAAATCCCGTCGGCTAACCTCGATATGAAATTCGCCGAAGGAATGCGGGTTGCGGTCGTTGCTGGGTTTCAGGGGATCGGCGATGATGGTCGGATCACCACACTCGGACGCGGAGGGTCTGATACCACCGCTGTCGCCTTCGCTGCGGCCATGAACGCCGAGCGCTGCGATATCTATACCGATGTCGACGGCGTTTACACCACCGACCCGCGCATCGAAACCAAAGCACGCAAGCTGGAAAAAATATCTTACGAGGAAATGCTGGAACTGGCGTCGCTCGGGGCCAAGGTTCTGCAAACCCGTTCTGTCGAGCTGGCCATGCGCTACAAGGTGCGGCTGCGCGTGTTATCAAGTTTTGAAGATCAGACCGATAATTCTGGAACACTTGTCTGCGACGAGGAGGAAATTGTGGAAAACAATGTTGTGTCAGGGGTCGCCTATTCCCGCGACGAAGCCAAAATGACCCTTGTGTCGGTGGCCGACCGTCCGGGCATCGCCGCCGCGATTTTCGGCCCGCTGGCCGATGCCGGGGTCAATGTCGACATGATCGTGCAGAATATCTCGGAAGAAGGGCGCACTGACATGACCTTCTCCTGCCCAACCGAACAGGTGGCCCGCGCCCAGGATGCGATGGAAAAGGCCAAGGCATCGGGCGAGGTGAATTTCCATGGTCTGATCGCTGATACCGATGTCTGCAAAATTTCGGTAGTTGGCATCGGCATGCGGTCGCACACCGGTGTTGCCTCAAAAATGTTCCGCGTCTTGGCGGCTGAAGGCGTGAATATCAAAGTTATCACCACGTCTGAAATTAAAGTTTCTGTCCTTGTGGACCGGAAATATATGGAATTGGCCGTCCAAGCCCTGCATGATGCCTTTGAACTGGACAAGGCAGCATAGACAAGGGGCCAATGGCCGAGATAACTGGATCACACTCCCGGAATCTGCTGAAGCGTCTTCAGGGCACACTCGCCGTTGAAAGCGAAGGTCAGGAGCGGCTGGACAAGATCACCCATCTTATCGCCGACTCGATGGAGGCCGAGGTCTGTTCGATCTACCTTTTGCGGGATGCTGAAACTCTGGAACTTTGCGCCACCGAAGGGTTGAAGGCGGAATCCGTTCACCAGACAAGGCTGCGCATTGGCGAAGGTCTGGTCGGTCGAGTGGCGCGCGAGGCTGGCCCGATCAACACCCCTAACGCCACCAAAGAACCCGGATTTCGCTACATGCCGGAAACCGGCGAAGAGATCTACTCGTCCTTCCTGGGTGTGCCGATCCAGCGACTGGGGGAAATGCTAGGGGTACTTGTGGTGCAGAACCGCGAGGCGCGTGTCTATAATGACGATGAAGCCTATGGTCTGGAAGTTGTGGCAATGGTCATTGCCGAAATGGCTGAGCTTGGGGTTTTTGTCGGCGAAGGAGCTGCCCTTTCCGCCCCGCACCAGCATCCGGTCATGTTCCGGGGTGGCGTTGCGCAAGAGGGCAATGCCGAAGGGCATGTCCTGCTGCACGAAGCGCAGATCGTCATCGCCAATCCGGTGGCAGACGATCCCAAGGCCGAACACAAGCGCCTCATGGATGCGATGGATAAGCTCCGGGGTGATGTTGATGATATGCTGAACTCCCAACTGGGAGCCGCCAATGAAGAGCACCGCCAGGTGCTTGAAGCTTACCGCATGTTCGCCAATTCCAAAGGCTGGATAAAGCGGATGGAGGAAGATATCCGCGCCGGCCTGGCCGCCGAAGTGGCAGTTGAAAAAGAACAATCCGCCACCCGCGCCCGCATGGCGCGCGTGCCTGACCCTTACCTGCGCGAGCGTTTGCATGATCTTGATGATCTCTCCAACCGTCTGCTTCGTCTGCTGACCGGTCAGGGCCGGGGTTCGGGATCAGACATTCCCGACGACGCCATCCTTGTCGCCCGCAATATCGGCCCCGGCGAATTGCTGGAATACGGAAACAAGCTGAAAGGGATCGTGCTTGAGGAAGGCTCTGTCGGCTCCCACGCCACCATCGTGGCTCGGGCTCTGGCCATTCCTCTGGTCATTCACGCGGAAAAAATCACCCGCGAGGCACTTAACGGCGATCTGATACTGGTTGATGGCGATCAGGGAATTGCTCATCTCAGACCCGAGGAAAGCGTCGCCACGGCCTTTCGCGACAAAATCGCCATGCAGGAAGTGGCGCAGGAAAAATACCGCTCGATCCGCGACAAACCCGCCACCACGCAGGATGGTGAAACCATTTCGCTGGCAATGAATGCCGGCCTGATGGCAGATCTGCCAAGCCTTGACAGCTCAGGTGCGGAAGGGGTTGGGCTGTTTCGAACGGAATTGCAGTTTCTGGTGCGCAACACCGTGCCAAAACGTGCCGAGTTGGCTGATCTTTATGGCCACATCATGGATGCCGCCCACGGCAAACGCATCGTCTTTCGCACGCTTGATATCGGCTCGGACAAGGTGCTGCCCTACATGAAACGCGAGGATGAACCCAACCCGGCGATGGGCTGGCGGGCAATCCGGCTGGCGCTGGAAAAAAGCGGGGTCATGCGGATGCAGTTGCAGGCGCTGATCCGGGCGGCAAACGGGCGACCCTTGAACATCATGTTCCCATTTGTGGCGCAGTTTGAAGAGTTCAAACAGGCGCGGCAAGCCGTTCTGAACGAGCTTGAGCGCGAGCGCGCCCTTGGCCATACCGTGCCCGAAGATTTCGAAATCGGGGCGATGCTGGAAACCCCCTCGCTGGCCTTTGCGCCCGATCAATTCTTTGAAATGGCCGATTTTATCTCCATCGGCGGCAATGATCTGAAACAGTTTTTCTTTGCTGCTGACCGGGAAAATGAAAAGGTCCGCCGCCGCTATGATACGCTCAATGTCAGCTTCCTGACCTTCATCGAACAAATCGCGCGAAGGTGCAGCGACCTTGGTACGCCAGTCAGTTTTTGCGGCGAAGACGCCGGACGCCCGGTTGAAGCCTTGTGTTTTGCGGCAATGGGTCTGAGATCACTTTCAATGCGCCCGGCCTCGATCGGCCCGGTCAAAAACCTGCTACGGCAGGTCGATCTGTCCGAGGTACGGGCAACCGTCGATATGGCCCGGGCATCGGGCGCACAATCCGTGCGCCCGGCGGTGGAACAGTGGCTGATGACGCTATAACTTTTTTGGCTCCGCCGGGGATATTTTTTGAAAAGAAGAAGCGCGGCACCTCGTCAGGTGGCTTTTTGAATCAGGCCTGAAACCGCATCAAAGGCGCCGGGAACCAGTTCGATCTGCAGCAGGCGGTCCGGATTGGTTGGCGGTGGAAACTCAAGCGCCCAGGACCGACTGAACCCAAACCGGCGATAATAGGGCTCGTCACCGATCAGGATCACCCGTTTCCAGCCCGCCTTGCGGGCGCGTTCAAGACTGTCCCAGATCAGCGATCCGCCAAGCCCCTCGCCCTGATGTGTCGGGTGAACGGCAACAGGGCCAAGCAACAGGGCTTTGACACCGCTGTCGCCGATCTGCACCGGCCAATAGCGAATGGCCCCAGCGATACCATCGGTGACATCGCGCGCCACAAGTGATAGCTCGAAAATCCGCTCAACACCTTCCCGCAATCGATAAGAGGAAAGCGCTTCGCGCCCGGGCGCAAAGGCAAGGTCGAACAGATATTCAACCTCGTATTCATCTTCCTTTGTTTCGGGGGACAGGCGGAACATCTGGCAGGCGGACCCGATCTAGGCGAACTGGATTTCGCGAAACCGCTGAAACCTCTGGAATTTTCCCTAGCACGGCGCTACCCCTTGGGCAAACCAGAATGGATCGCCCGATGTTCTATCGCCCCGAAGAAGGCCACGGCCTGCCGCACAACCCCTTTAACGCGATCATCACACCGCGCCCAATCGGCTGGATTTCGTCCCGCTCTGCCGACGGGGGCGACAATCTGGCCCCTTATTCGTTTTTCAACGGCATCGCCTATATTCCGCCGCAGGTTATGTTCTCGTCAACCGGCAGTAAGGACAGCCTCAGCAATATCCGGCAAACCGGGGTTTTCTGCGTCAATGTAGTTTCAGAGGCTTTGACCGACGCAATGAATATCACATCGGAAAACTTTGACCATTCCGTTGATGAATTTGATATCGCGGGCCTTGAAAAACTGGCCTGTAAAACCATCGACTGTGCCCGCGTCGCAGGTGCACCTGCTGCGCTTGAATGCAAGATGACCGAAATCCATCAGATTGAAGGTGCCGATAACTTCGTCGTATTCGGCGAGGTGACGGGCATTCATCTTGCCGATGATTGTCTGGTTGACGGGCGCTTTGATGTCACCCGTTTCAACCCGCTGGCGCGCCTCGGCTATCGCGACTATTCCGTGGTGAATACGCTTTTTGAATTGAAACGTCCCGATGATTGAGGAGACAACATGAAAACAATGATCGGTGTGATTGGCGGCAGCGGTGTATACAACATCGATGGGCTCGAAAAGGCAGAATGGCGCAAGGTCGGAACCCCCTGGGGGGAGCCGTCTGACGACATTCTTTTCGGCACACTTGATGGGGTCGATATGGCCTTTCTACCGCGCCACGGTCGTGGGCACACAGCCTCGCCGACCACGATCAATTATCGCGCCAATATCGATGCGCTGAAACGGTCCGGGGTCACCGATGTGATTTCGGTTTCTGCCTGCGGATCGTTTCGCGAAGAAATGGCACCTGGTGATTTTGTTGTTGTTGATCAATATATTGACCGCACATTCGCGCGCGAAAAAAGCTTCTTTGGCACCGGTTGCGTGGCGCATGTTTCCGTGGCGCACCCAACCTGCGCACGTCTTGGTGAGGCATGTTACGAGGCAGCCACGGCACAAGGGATCAACGTGCATAGAAACGGCACTTACCTGGCAATGGAAGGGCCACAGTTTTCCAGCCTCGCAGAAAGCAACATGTACCGCAATGCATGGGGGGCGGACGTCATCGGCATGACCAACATGCCCGAGGCCAAATTGGCGCGTGAGGCCGAGCTTTGCTATGCCAGCCTCGCCATGATCACCGATTATGACAGCTGGCATCCGGATCACGGCGAGGTCGATATCAGCGATATTGTCGCCACCCTCACCGGCAATGCCGACAAGGCCCGCGCAACGGTGGCGCGCCTGCCCGGGCGTCTGGGGGCCAAGCGCGCATCCTGCCCGCATGGCTGTGACCACGCGCTGGATTTTGCCGTTCTGACCGCCCTGGAAGCGCGTGACCCAGAGCTTGTGGCACGGCTTGATGCCGTGGCGGGGCGGGTTCTTGGGTGAGCACAGGAGGCCATAGACGGGTCTTCCTCTTGGGGGCAGACGGGTTTATCGGCCGGCATCTTGCATTTGCATTTCGCAAGGCCGGGCTTGAGGTGGTCTGCTCCGCCCGGCGGGTCTCGCGGCTATCTCAAATGGGGTTTGAGACTTTTCAGGCCGATCTGACCAATCCCGGAACGCATGATCCCGAATTCTGGCGTGGCCATCTGAGAGAGGTTGATTTCGTCGTCATTGCCGCTGGTTTGCTGACCGGCTCAGCCAGAGCCTTTGAGGCCGTTCATGAACTGGCCCCAAAGGCGATTTATGCGGCCATGAAACAGGGATCACGTGCCGTGTTGATCTCTGCCGTCGGGCTTGAGGCTGATACCCCTTTTGCCCACTTCCGTCGGCGCGGGGAAGCCATCGCCAACGAGGCCCCGGTAGACGCAACCATCCTGCGGCCCGGTCTGGTTCTCGCAGATACCTCTTACGGCGGCTCATCCCTGTTGCGGGCTCTTGCGGCTCTGCCCTTCGTCACACCGGTTATCGGCAGGGGAGATCAACGGTTCAATCCGCTGCATGTCGATGATTTGGCAAAAGTGGTGCGGGCTGTGCTGCACAGCAGGAAACCTCTTGGCACGCTTGAAGTCGGCGGTCCGGAAACTGTCACTCTGACAGACGTTCTGGCTTCCTACCGGCGCTGGCTGGGGCTGCCGAAGTCCCGGCTTCTGTCCATACCGCCCGGCATTGCATTGATGATTGGCAAGGCAGGTGACGCGCTGGCGCTCGGTCCGGTTTCCGCCACCTCAGTCAACCAGCTTGCCACCGGAATTGGCGCAAATACCGAGGCGCTGGAAAAAGAGCTTTCCCCCAATCTCAGACCTATATCAGAATTCATCAGCACCCGCCCCGCCGCCACGCAGGACCTGTGGCAGGCGCGGCTCTATCTTCTTCGACCGCTTCTTCGTCTTGGTCTTGGCGTGATGTGGCTGGTCTCCGGCCTTCTTGGCCTGTTGCTCCCGCTTAGCCATTGGAGCGCGGCTTTCGCCGCCTCGGGCCTATCAGAAACCAGCCTGATGTTGCTGGCCAAAACCGGTGGGGTTCTGGACCTCACCCTCGCTCTGGCACTGTTCAGGGCATGGCACCCAACCCTCACCGGAGTTCTGCAATTATCCGTGGTTGGCATCTACACCCTTGCCCTCACTTTCCTTGCCCCTGTCCTGCGGCTCGATCCCTTTGGCGGATTGCTCAAAAACATCCCTGTCCTTTTGCTGATCCTCGTCTGGATGGTGCTGGAGGAAGAGCGATGACGGATCCCTATCTGATCGCCAAATGGATCCATATCCTGTCATCAACCCTCCTCTTCGGCACCGGTATCGGCACTGCTTTTCAGATGGTCTGGGCGTTTCGTACGGGACGGGTCGAGACCATCCATTCGGTTGCAAAAGGGGTGGTTGTTGCCGATTGGATTTTCACCACACCTGCCGGGATCATCCAACCGCTTAGCGGGTTCTGGCTGGTCTGGCTGCTAGGGTTTGCTCTGTTTGAGCCCTGGCTGATCCTCACCTACATCCTTTATGTCATTGCGTTTTTATGCTGGGCACCCGTGGTGCATCTGCAAATACGCATCCGCGATCTGGCAGGGCAGGCACTTGCCGAAAACCAACCCCTTTCCATCGAAGCAACCCGGCTCTACCGCATCTGGTTCACCCTTGGCTGGCCCGCCTTTCTCAGCCTGATCGTGATTTTCTGGCTGATGATCGCCAAACCGGCGCTTTGGGCGGCTGGCTAGCAGCCATGCGTGCGCGAATAGGCATTGAGCGCGGGCGGCTCCCAACCCTCAAGCGATCCTGCAAGCGGTTCAAACACCTCAACCAGCAGCGGATAGCAGGCCGCCGCATCATCTGAATGCGAAGTCGAGCAATCCCCGCCAGGACAGGCCGAAAGACACCCAAGAAGATCAATTTCAGCAAAAAACTCCAGATAATCACCGGGGCGCACCGGGCTGGCTTTCATGAAATACTGGTGCGTGTCTTTCGTGAACCCCGTGCACATGAAAACATTCAGAACGTCATGCACCAGTGGCTCCACTTCCGCCAATGATCGCCCGGTTTCCGCCGCCATTGCCCGTGTCAGGTTGGAGTGGCAGCAATGATGGTAATCGACCCCGCTCAAGACCTGATTGGTATATGGATCGCAGCGCGTGCCGATCACATCATGGACCGAACCACCAAAGGCATCAAACCCGTACCAGTCCAGCGTATCTCGGGTGATCGTCGCCATCGGGCGCATCTGCGGGAAAGACGACCACATACTGTCACCCGTTGACAGATGCGTGCCATGCAACGCCCGCGTCTTGCCTGAATAAAATCGCTCAGATAGGTCACGGGCATTGAACAGGTTCAGATCCCCAACCTGCGGGCCTTCCATCGACACGATGCGAAAGAAATGCCCCGCCGGAACGTGGAAGCACGCAGCGTCGCGTGGTAGGGCGGTTACCTCGGCGGTTTTTCTCATGCCTTTGCGGGCTTTGCGCAAAACACCCATCGGTCGCGCTGGCAATGTATCCACCGGATAGCAGATGACGGGAATTACAGACTTTCGCGTTTCGGCATCTTCTGGGGCTGCGCATTCGGGCGTGTATTTCATCGCACCTCTCCTGATTTTTCCCTTACTATCTTGACCGATGAACTGCGCAGGGCAAACCCCTACCTGACGCATCTTGCCCCAAAACCCATATTCGCTGTTTGCCTTGGCGCAAGAGACAGCTAAACCGGTTCTGTCGTATTTCGTTGATGAGGATCACATGGCCCGTTCCACCGATGTGAAGGATTATATCCGTACCATCCCCGACTTCCCCCATGAAGGGATACAGTTTCGCGACGTGACCACGCTCTTTGCCGATGCCCGCGGCTTTCGCATGGCAATCGACCAGCTGCTGCATCCCTATGCGGGCGAGCGGATCGATAAGGTGGTGGGGCTTGAAGCACGGGGATTCATCCTTGGAGGTGCCATTGCACACCAGCTATCGGTCGGTTTCGTGCCGATCCGCAAGAAGGGCAAACTGCCCGGCGCCACCATCGAAGAGGCCTATACGCTGGAATATGGCGAAGCGGTGATGGAAATGCATGATGACGTGATCGAAGCCGGTGAAAAGATCCTTGTCGTCGATGACCTGCTTGCCACCGGCGGCACCGCTGCTGCCGGCATTCGCCTGATCGAACGTGTGGGTGCCGAGGTCATGGGGTGCGCCTTCATCATCGACCTGCCCGAACTTGGCGGACGTAAAGTGCTCGATGACATGGGCATGAACGTCCATGTACTTTGTGAGTTCGAAGGCGGTTGAGTCTTAACCAATTCTTAACCCTGCAACGCCAGACTGGGCCCAGTAACGAGTTATTGAGGCATCGAATGGGGGCTTCACCCCCCTTCGGCTTGTGCCGGAGGGGGGACGTTCCCACCGCCTCGGTCAGGCGAAATATCAGCAGCGTGTCACGGACGCGCTGGCTGTCCCCTCATAACAGATTCCAAACAGACAGGTGCGCGACAGCTATGCGCGGCGGGCTGCACCCTTTGTTCCGCGCTCAAGTGGTTTGCAGCTCAGGGTAAAATCGAACGGTGGTTTCGACTTGCGAATGAGTTGCTCCTAAGAACCGTTGGCGTAAGACACCACCTCAATCTCAACCCCATCCGGGCCATCGAAATAAAACCGGCAACCGGGCGCGTAATCGGCGTGGGAATGGGGTGTGTATCCTGCGTCTTTGACCTTTTTCTCAACCTGATCCAGATTGCTGACAACGACACCCAGATGGTTCAACCCGCCGGGTGTCTGGTAGGAATCCGTGCCTTTTGCATCGCCGCCACCTGAATACAACGCGACATAGCTTCCATCGCCACCGACATGCACCGAAAGCCCGTCATTTGTAGCCGCTCCGCGCCAGCGGACTTTCCAGTCAAACAGATCGCATAGCAGGGCAGCAAACCCATCCGGGTCGCTGACGGTCACATTGGCATGTTCAAGAAACGCTTGGGACACTTGTTTTCTCCACAGAGTTATATAATGATTCTTCAACTATAATTCCTCAAGTCAACTTTAGGTGAAGAGGTTTTTCACAAGTGTCGGAATATATACCAATCGGCTATGTGGCACGTCGAACGGGTTTGGCGGTATCCGCAATCCGTTATTATGAAAGCGTCGGTCTGATCAAACCCGTGCGCTCCATTAGCGGTCAGCGCCAGTTCCGGCGCGCCGATATCCGACGCCTGTCATTCATTCAGATTGCGCAGCAGATGGGGTTTTCGATTTCAGAAATCCGCGAGCGCTTGTCGAACCTGCCCAATAGCCGCACACCCAACAAGCGGGACTGGCAGATCATCAGCAAAAACTTCCGTGAGGTGCTGGACCAAAAAATCGCCACGCTTGAAAAAATGCGTGACAATCTGGATGGCTGCATCGGGTGCGGGTGTCTTTCACTTAGCCGGTGTCGCCTTTACAACGCCGATGACACCGCACGCCGCTACGGTCCGGGGGCACGTTTTCTTCTTGGTGATACCGCAGATCCAGATATCAAATAGGCGCCGCTTTCAACTCTCGTCGCGCCAGCGATTGACAATTGGATAGCGCCGGTCAAGCCAGAACGCTGCCCCTGATGTGCGGGCGCCGGGGGCTGACTGAAACCGTTTATATTCAGAGATATAGATCAGATGCTCCACCCGTTTGACCGTCGCCCGGTCAAACCCCGCCGCAACGATCTCGGCCACCGACTGATCATGGTCGATCAGTCTCTCCAGAATGGCATCCAACACTTCGTAGGGTGGCAGGCTGTCCTGGTCCTTCTGGTCTTCGCGCAATTCCGCTGAGGGGGGTTTGTCGATCACTGATGGCGGGATCACTTCACCCTCAGGGCCCATCATCCAAGAGCGGTGGTTGGCGTTGCGCCAGCGGCAGGTCTCAAACACCCGCATTTTATATAGGTCCTTGATCGGGTTATACCCCCCCGCCATATCGCCATAGATCGTCGCATAGCCAACCGCGACCTCGGATTTATTACCTGTGGTCAGAAGCATCTCACCAAACTTGTTGCTCATCGCCATCAGCAAAAGCCCGCGTAGGCGCGACTGAATGTTTTCTTCGGTCAGATCAGCGTCAGTACCGGCAAATATCGGCGCAAGTGTTTCGGTAATCGCCTGTCGGCCAGCCGAAATCGGCACCGTATCAAGCTGGCAATCAAGCCTCGTTGCAATCTCCGTCGCATCATCAAGCGAGCTTTGCGAGGTATATTCCGAAGGCAGCATCACAGAGCGCACATTCTCAGGTCCCAGCGCATCGGCAGCAATCACCGCAACAATGGCGGAATCGATTCCGCCCGAAAGCCCTAAGAGCACCTTCTTGAATCCGGTTTTGCCCATGTAGTCGCGCAGGGCCTCGACCATCACCCGGTAATCCTGCTCCCAGACATCGGGAAAGGTCTTGAGCGTGCCTTTTTCCGCCCGCCAGCCCTTCGGCCCGCGCTCAAAATCCACATGGGCGATTTCCTCGTCAAAAATCGACATTTGCATGGCCAGTTCGCCACCGGGATTAAGCACGAAAGAGGCACCGTCAAACACCTGATCGTCCTGCCCGCCGACCATATTCAGATAGACCAGCGGCAATCCGGTCTCGACCACCCGTGCCACCATCTGACTGACCCGACGGTCGAATTTATTGCGGTAGTAAGGCGAGCCATTGGGCACCAGCAGGATATCTGCACCTGATTCCTGCAAAGATTCACAAACGTCCTGATGCCAGGCATCCTCGCAAATCGGTGAACCGATGCGAACGCCATTCAGATTGAACGGCCCGGCAACCGGCCCGTGTTCAAAAAGTCTCTTTTCATCAAACACATGTGTGTTGGGTAAGTGGTGTTTCTTGACGGTGGCAGCAATCGCGCCGTCTTTCAGAATGAAATAGGCATTGAATAGCGCGCCATCCTCATAAAGCGGGCCACCAATGCCGATGGCGGGTCCCTCGGCGCAATCTTTTGCAAGCGCCTCGACATGCGCCATGGCATCGCGGAAAAAGGCCGGTTTCAGCATCAGATCCTGAGTTTGATACCCGGTCATGAACAATTCCGGCAGGCACAGCATATCGGCGGATGCCGCCTTAGCCTCAGCATGTGCATTCCGGGCTTTTGCCGCGTTTCCGGCCAGATCCCCCACCGTCGGGTTCAGTTGGGCCAGCGTCAGGCGAATCCGGTCGAACATCGGCAATGGTTCCTTCAACCTCACAATACGGTGCCAAGTTTTAGCAGAACCTCGCCGAAGGGAAAGCGGCTTCCTATGGGAAAACCGTTGTCAGCCAAAACCCAAAGCCCTAATGTCATGCCAACAAACCAGCAGAGCTGGCAAGCCAGAGGCGGAGGCTGGGGCTCGGCCCCAGAGCATGATTTGAAAACACGCGCAATTGTGGTCAGGGCCGTCGCCCTTTCGTCACTCCTTATGACGCTGGCGCCAATGGCGCTGGCACAGGCAACAGGCGAGATCGTTACCAAGGAATATGATACCGGCGGTGTCTATGAGGGCACGTTCAAAGACGGCAGGCAACACGGGCATGGAACTTTCACCCTGCCCAGCGGCTATGAGTACACCGGCGAGTGGTTTGAGGGCGAGATTCGCGGCCAGGGCGTCGCCCAGTTCCCCAACGGTTCGATTTACGAGGGAAGTTTTGCTGCGGGCAAACCCGAAGGCACTGGCAAGATCACCTTTGCCGATGGTGGCACTTATGTCGGCGAATGGGCTGATGGCAAGATTTCCGGCACAGGTGTGGCACGCTATGCCAACGGGGTAAAATACGACGGCGAGTTTCAGAACGCGCTGCACCACGGCACCGGCACGATGATCAGCCCAAACGGCTACAAATACGAAGGCAATTGGGTCAACGGCATCAAAAGCGGCGCAGGCACGATCACCTATCCGGATGGCGCGATCTATTCCGGTGACATCGTCAATGGTGTACGCGAGGGCCAGGGCGAACTGAAGATGCCCGACGGGCTGGCCTATATCGGCGCCTGGAAGAACGGCCAGATCAACGGGCTCGGGGTGCTGACGCAAGCCAATGGCGACGTCTACGAGGGCCTTCTCGTCAGCGGCCAGCGCCATGGGACCGGCATCGTGCGCTATGCCAATGGCGATACCTATGAAGGCGGGTTCGTCAAGGACCAGCGCCACGGCAAGGGGCTTTTCACCGGCAAGGATGGCTATATCTATGACGGCGGCTGGGTTGAGGGCCGGATCGAAGGGGAAGGCACGGTCACCTATCCGGACGGGTCGATCTATACCGGGGGCTTCAAAAATGATCTGGCCGACGGCACGGGTAAAATCACCTATTCGGACGGATCTTCCTACGAAGGCGGCTGGGCAAAAGGCGTGATCGAAGGCAGCGGTATCGCGCGCTATGCCAACGGGTTGGTTTATGAAGGCGAGTTCAAAGACGCAAAGAACCACGGCACCGGCACCATGACCTATGGCGACGGCTACAAATATGTCGGCGGGTGGTCTGACGGGCTCCGCCACGGACAGGGTGAAGCGACCTATGCCGATGGCACGGTTTACACCGGTGAATTCAACGCCGGTCAACGTGATGGTGCGGGTTCCATCGTGATGCCTGACGGATTCAATTATGATGGCCAGTGGAAAGACGGCGAGATCGATGGTGAGGGAATTGCGACCTATGCCAATGGCGATGTCTATACCGGCTTTTTTGCCCGCGGCAAACGCCAGGGCGAAGGCAAGATGGAATACGCCAGCGGCGAGATCAGAGCCGGCACCTGGTCTGACGGGCGGCTGGTCGAAGAATAATCTTAAAGGAGTTTTCCCCATGCGTTTGATTTTGTCCGGGCTGATCCTGTCGGCCCTCCTGGCCACCAATGCCCTGGCCGGAACCATCGAAGATAACTTCAAACGCGCAGTTGAGGAGGCAGAGGCGGGCAATGGCACTGCAAGTGCCGCTGCCATGCGCGAAGCGGCTGCCGATCTGTGGCTGGAAACGCCACTTGGTTTTTCCGAGGCCCTTTTCGTTACAGGTGACACGCTTTTATTTGGTGCCTTTGATCCGCGCGACTCCAACGTCTTCAAAGCAGGCGATGTTGTTTTCGTATATGCCGAACCGATCGGTTATGGCTGGCGTAAAGAGGGCGATTTCTTTGTCACCGAGCTGGTCGTCGATGCCGCCCTGCTTGCCCCGGAAGGCGATGTTCTGTGGGAGCAAAAGGAGTTTGGCAAGTTCGATCTCGCTAGCCGCCGCCGCTTCATGGAATATATGCTCAACCTTGAACTGAACATTTCCGGTCTGCCAGCGGGTAAATACGTGCTCGAATATTCGCTGACCGACAATGTTCTGGGCAATCAGGCCAAGATAACTCTGCCGCTTATCGGTGAATAAGCCACCGGTAAGTCACTTTTGACGCGGCTGGCGAAACCCGTCGATCTGAAGTGATATCAGACGCCCGCCCTCACGAACCAGATCAAAACACCGGTTGTTGAGCGACCAGCGCATGGCTGAACCCTGAATCAAGGACAGCAACAGCGCCGCAGCATCCTCCGCGTTTAGCGAGCTGCGAAACTCCTCCTGTTCCACACCCCGGGCAAAGAGGGCTGCAAAGACGGCTTGTCGATTGCCCATCAACGCCACGAACCGCAGTCTGAGCTGGTCGTTCTCTGCATGCAATTCACGCGAAAAAAGGATCGCGGGGATCGCCGGATTATCCTGAATGAACGACAGGTGGCGCTCGATCACGTCCTGCAGACAATCCGCTGCTGACTGGTCCGGCCCCAACTGGATTTCACTATTCGTATCCAGAAAAACCGAAATACGCTCGGCCACCGCCATCCAGATATCACCCTTGGTCGGGAAATGCCGGAAAATCGCCGGCTGCGATATCCCGATCTCTTCAGCCACATGCTGGGTTGTCAATCGGTCCGGCCCCAATTCACCGGCCAGCCGGATTGCCGTCTCGACAATCTCCTCTTTGCGCTGGCTGGCGGGTTTTCTTCGCTGCACTGTCAAACGGGCGATCTCCTGTTTCTGAGCGCTACAGTGGCGGCCCAGGCTATACCGATCCAGACGAGGCTGCGCAAAGCCATTGCGCCCACTGTGCGCATCTCGAAGTTTCCGCCACCCAGAGCATGTATTCCGAATGCGGCAAACACAGCCAACGTCAACCCGGCAATTGCAAATGCCAGAACCCGCGCCCATTCCTGGGCCCGGAACAACCCCGCCCCGGCCGCCACATAGGCAAAGCCCGCAAGGAAATTGAACCAAAGCACGAAGGGCACGTAGTCACCGGCGGCAATCCGCACCGCTTCATCGCCAAAAAGCACGCGGTTGCCGGATATCAGCGTCACCGCCCCAAACAGCACAGCAAAGACCGCCAGTCCTTTCAGCGTCAGAGAGGGTATAGTCTTTGCCTCGTCCATAAGATCAATCCTTCATTCAGTCTCGATTTTCAGTTGATATCCGGCGTGACATGACGTGCATTTTTCCAGCAAAGCCCCCAGTTTCCTCTGGATCTCCTTACCGTCGCCCATATCTGCAGCTTCCTGCCCCAGATCATCAAACGCCTTGTGCATCGACATGCCCAGCGCTTTGAAATCCAGCGGAAGCTTCGCCAGCATTGCCGGTGATTCAGCCCGCGCTGCGGCCATGCCAACAGAATGGGCGGTTGCGGTTACGGACTCCATGTCCTCGTCGACAAGTGCCACTGTAATGGTCTGAACCGCTTCCAGAAGACCGCGCATTTCACCCAGCACCTTGTTATGTTCAGCCGGTGAAAGCAGCACGGCGGTGCGCCCATCCTCGCCCTCTTCCACAGCGCCCTGCACCAGAAAAACATAGGCCATCCCCACCATCAGGATGACTGAAACACCGGTAACAGCCCAACAAAACTTGCAGTTCTTCATCTAACTCACTCCAGATTGATTTCACTAAGTTAGTGATTACTAGCTAACTAATCAACTACTGTCAATGTCTCCGGAAAACCGGATAGCGACCATAACCGATCCGCAGCAATGGCCGTGATTCATAAAAATTGGGCTTTCATATCCCAAAATTGCATCTATAGTGCGGCGCATGACAATTTGCGCACATATCACCCCACCGGCACCCGCCGTCCGGCCTATTGCTGCGCTACTCCTTCTTAGCCGCCTCTGAGCGTGCCTGTCCTGGCGCGCCCGCTCAGAGGGATTGAAATCGCGCCTCAATGACAGATAAAAGCTAAGAACAACGAGATAACACCATGACGAAAAACGAAAAATCCGATCAGGATCGTGTCCTGATATTTGACACAACGCTGCGTGATGGCGAGCAAAGCCCCGGCGCGACCATGTCCCATGACGAAAAACTGGAAATCGCCAGCCTGCTTGACGATATGGGGGTTGATATTATCGAAGCGGGTTTTCCCATTGCCTCTGACGGGGATTTTCAGGCCGTCAGCGAAATCGCCAGAAACTCGGTCAATTCCGTCATCTGCGGCCTGTCACGGGCCAATTACAAAGATATCGATCGCTGCTGGGAGGCGGTACGCCACGCAAATCGCCCGCGCATCCACACCTTTATCGGCACCTCGCCCTTGCACCGTGACATCCCGAAACTCAACAAGGATGAGATGGCCGAGCTCATTCACGATACGGTCAGCCACGCCCGCAATCTCTGCGACAACGTGCAATGGTCGCCGATGGATGCCACAAGAACCGAGCATGATTATCTCTGCCGTGTTGTGGAAATCGCCATCAAGGCCGGTGCCACGACGATCAACATCCCCGATACCGTCGGCTACACCGCCCCGCGCGAAAGCGCCGATCTGATCGCGATGCTCTTGGAAAAGGTGCCGGGGGCGGATGAGGTCGTCTTTTCAACCCATTGCCACAATGATCTGGGCATGGCAACCGCCAACGCCCTCGCCGCAGTCGAAGCGGGTGCACGACAAATCGAATGCACGATCAATGGCTTAGGCGAACGTGCCGGCAACACGGCACTGGAAGAAGTGGTTATGGCGATGAAGGTCAGGCACGACATATTGCCTTATCAAACCGGCATCGACACCACCAAGATCATTCAGGCCAGCCGCATGGTTGCCACCGTGTCAGGCTTTCCGGTGCAGTTCAACAAGGCCATTGTCGGCAAGAACGCCTTTGCCCATGAAAGCGGCATCCATCAGGACGGCATGCTGAAAAACGCCGAAACCTTCGAGATCATGCGCCCTGAAGATATCGGCCTTTCTGAAACCAATCTGGTGATGGGCAAACATTCCGGTCGCGCCGCCTTGCGCGCCAAGCTGAGTGAACTTGGCTATGAAATGGGTGACAACCAGCTCAAAGACGTCTTCGTGCGCTTCAAGGAACTGGCGGATCGCAAGAAAGAGGTGTTCGACGAAGATCTGGTCGCACTGATGACCGACAGCGCCACCAATGCGGCCAATGATTATATGCAGATCAAATCGCTGAAAGTCATCTGCGGCACCGAAGGCCCGCAATCCGCGGATCTGACGCTGATGATAGACGGCACCGATCACTCGGTTTCAGCCACCGGCGACGGGCCGGTCGATGCGACCTTCAACGCAGTGAAAGCGCTGTTTCAACACGAGGCGCAATTGCAGCTTTATCAGGTTCAGGCGGTCACCGAAGGCACCGACGCGCAGGCGACAGTCAGCGTGCGGATGGAGGAAAACGGCAAGATCGTCACCGGACAAAGCTCGGATACCGACACGGTTGTCGCCTCGGCCAAGGCATATGTGAACGCGCTCAACAAGCTTCTGGTAAGGCGCGAAAAGTCGGCTCCGCAAGCGGAAAGCGCGTGAGGTATTAGGGCTTTTTTAGCTGGCGTTTTTGCTTTTGCTGAGTTGGTCATTTTTGCCCTGGAGCAAATGCCGGATGATTTAGCCACTGAGCCGCGCATTGACGACGCGCGCGGGGGCGATGCAACACTGGTGTGCTGGCACTTTATGCCGATCAAGCGCGTGCCACTTTCCAGCGTTCCGCAAACCTCGGCCAATCGCCGCCGCGAGGGTGCGCGTCGGCGATGCGCGGCGGGCTTCGCCCTTTGTCCCGCGCGGGCGCGCTTTTCCAAACGGTAGCTCGGAGTCAAGATCGACCGATGCGCCAGCCAGATGGATAAATCGAAAGGGCTGTTGGTAAAACATACATCAAAGCGTCTGGTCGTAATCTCCGACCGATGGCTCGGTGCGAATGACCGCATCAAGATCGGCAAAAATTGCCCGCAGTTCCGCCTCGCTTTCCGGGCTTTCGCAAACCACCACCAGATTGGGTGTATTGGACGAGGCGCGCACCAGCCCCCAGCCGCCATTGTCCAGAATAACCCGCGACCCGTTGACCGTGACCACCCGTTCGATCTTGCGCCCTCCAAGGCTGCCGCCACCTTCAAACCGCGCCACCAGCTTGCCGACCAGCCGTTCAAGCACATCGTATTTCTCGGTATCCGGGCAGAAGGGCGACATGGTCGGGCTGGAAAAGGTTTTCGGCAGCGCTTTCCTGAGATCGGACATTTTCATATCCGGGTTGCGGTCCATCAGCTTGCAAAGCTCAACCGCCACCCGCATGCCACAATCATATCCCCGGCCGACGGGTTCGGCCAAAAAGTAATGCCCGGACTTTTCAAACCCCGCCAGAGCACCAATTTCCTTGACCCGGCGCTTCATGTGGCTGTGCCCGGTCTTCCAGTAATCCGCCTTCACATCAAGCGCCTTCAATTCCGGGTCCGAGGCAAACAGCCCGGTGGATTTCACATCCGCCACAAAGGTTGATCCCGGATAAAGCTTGGCCAGATCGCGGGCCATGATAACACCCACCTTGTCGGCAAAAATCTCTTCGCCCTCGTCATCGACAACCCCACAACGATCGCCGTCGCCATCAAATCCCAGCGCCATATCTGCACCCGAGGCCTTAACGCTTGCCGCCATATCATGCAGCATTTCCATCGCTTCGGGGTTGGGGTTGTAATGGGGAAAGGTGTAATCCAGCTCGTTATGGCTCGGCACCACTTCCACCCCGATCCGCTCCAGCACATAAGGTGCAAAGGCTGATGCGGTGCCATTGCCGGTGGCGCAAACAACCTTGAGCTTGCGCGACATTTTGAAATCGCCGCACAGATCATCAAGATAAGCGTAATAAACCCCGTCAACGCGCTCGCAACGTCCGCCTTCACGGGCGATGCCTTCGCCATTCAGTACAATATCTCGCAAACGACTCATCTCATCCGGCCCATGGGTCAGCGGGCGTTCAAACCCCATCTTGACCCCTGTCCAGCCGTTCGGATTATGGCTCGCCGTTACCATCGCCACGGCAGGCGCATCCAGATGGAACTGGCTGAAATAGGCCATCGGCGACAGCGCAGGGCCGATATCCTTGACCGTGATCCCGGCCTGAATGAGCCCCAGCATCAGGGCGTTTTTGATGGTTAGGGAATAGTCGCGATAATCATTGCCCACGGCGATGACCGGCTCGATGCCAACCTCAAACATCTGCGTGCCAAGCCCCAGACCCAGCGCCGTCATGCCCGGCAGATTGATCTCGTCGGGGTATTTCCAGCGCGCGTCATATTCACGAAACCCGGTTGGTGTAATCATCGGTTCGCGCAGGAATTCCCAACTGTTCTGCGCCACCTGGTCGAGGGGTTTGGTCAAAACTCTATCTCCGAAAAAGCGGGTTCAGATTGAAATCGGGTTTGCTTTCGCCAGCCGGTCAAACGCCATCAGGCTATCGATCAACGCCGGCATCTGATCAAGATATATCATATTGGGCCCATCACAGGGGGCGTTGTCGGGATCCTCGTGCGTTTCGGCAAAGACAGCGGCAATGCCCAGTGAAACAGCGGCGCGGGCCATCACCTGCGCAAATTCCCTCTGCCCGCCGGACGACCCGCCTCTGCCACCCGGTTGCTGCACGGAATGGGTTGCATCCATCACAACCGGATATCCATCAGCTGCCATTTGCGGCAGACCGCGCATATCAACGACCAGTGTGTTATACCCAAACGAGCTGCCACGTTCGCAAAGCATGATCCTGTCATTTCCGGTAGAGGCGATTTTTGCCGCGACATTCGGCATTTCCCAGGGCGCCAGGAACTGCCCCTTTTTTACATTGATCGCCGCCCCGGTATTACCTGCGGCCAGCAACAAATCGGTCTGGCGACACAAAAACGCCGGGATCTGCAAAACATCCACAACATCGGCAACATCAGCGCATTGATCGGGCGCGTGCACATCGGTCAGAACCGGCACCCCAATCGCGCTTTTAACCTCGCCCAGCGCCTTGAGACCCTGATCAATCCCAAGGCCGCGCTTGCCCGAAAGCGATGTCCGGTTGGCCTTGTCAAAGGAACTTTTGAATATGTAACCCGCCCCGGCCGCGTCACAGGCTTCCTTCATGGTCCCGGCAATCATCTGGGCGTGATCCACACTTTCCAATTCGCAAGGGCCTGCGATCAGCGTCAAAGGCCGGTCATTGCCGATCTTCAGCGCCCCTATTTCAACTGTTTTCATCGTCTAAGCCGTGATTTGTTCGCGCAGGATGGAGGCCGTCAGGCTCGCCATCAGGTAAATACCGCCAAATATCAGAAATGCCAGCAGCGTATTTTCAAAAGCGCGTGGATAGGTGGCCTCATCCGGTGCAACCGGTCTAACGCCAAGCGACAGATACCGGGTTTGCCGGTTGGCTTCGATCCTTGCGGTTTCAAGTTGCTGCAATGACTGGCTCAGCATCAGTTGCCGAGTCGCCACATCGGCCTGTGCGATCACCAGTTCACCCTGAGTCTTTGCAATCGACGCCGTCTCGCTGGAGCTTTCCGTTAGCGCCCCGCGTTTGTCGGCAATCATCGTTTCCAGTCTGACTATGCTGCGCTCTACAATATCAACTTTCGTTCTGTTCGGGCGTGTGTTGTCCATCAATTCAGCCAGTTCAAGCCGTTTGGTGCTAAGATCGAGTTCCAGCGTGCTGATCTGCTGCATTTGAAGCGCCAGTTCGCTTTCTGCACTGACCACACCACGCTGTTCCTGAAGTTGCAACACCCGCATGTTAGCTTCGGTCAGCTTCCGCTCGGCCTCATCATAGCTTTCGCGCGCGCCTTTCATCTGGTCCTCGCGCAGGCGCTGGGTCAACTGGTCAACCTGTTGCTCGGCATAGCTGATCAGGGCCTGGGAAAACACCCGGCTGGCATCCGGCGAGGCAGCGACAACCTCCATCTTGATGATACCCTCGGTCGGGTCATAGCCGATTTTCACCCGTTTCTGATAAATCCGGTAAGCCGCCTCGTTACTGCCTGAAGGGTCAAGCCGCTGGATCGTATCGATATGCGCCTGCTGGAAATGCGCCTTGAACCCATGATCGCGGTCAAGCCGCATCATCGCATCGCGCGAATTCAGATAACTCTGAACGGTGATTGAATCCTGTGTCGTGGCAAAGCTGGTTCCGGCAAACATCCCGCCGAGCCCTGACGCGGTGGCATTGTCCGATTGCTGGATGACAAATTCAGACTTGGTCGCGTACATCGGGGTGGCGATGCTGTAATAGTAAAAGCCTGCCAGAAATGTCGGCACAAAGACGAAAAATGCCAGCTTGATCGCCAGCAGCCCCAGACGCCGGCGTCGGCGTTTGGCCAGATCGCGCTGAATCTTCTGCACGGCACCCGCCCGCTCATCAGGGCTCAGCACATGCGGTGAGGGCGGTGGCACATGCCGGATCGCAGCCGGCAGATTTTGCGGCGCATCGCCCTCATCGGAAACCACAAGCTCCAGAAGGTCGCTTTTCTTGAAGGGATCAAATCCGTTCTTGCGCAAAAGCCGCACCGCATCGAGATCGGATGAGGGGTTGAGCCCGTGTTTCTGCGCCTCGCGCCGGGCAACGCGCAACTGCCGCCCGGTCAGGTTCTCGCGCTTGATCTCCTCGATCTCTTCGCGCGGCGTCAGAAACGATGCTTCTTCTTCAGAAAGGCTTTGCCGCGCCCGCTGCCGGCTGTCTTCAATTCTGCCGTCCACGACTTCGGCCTGTTCGGCTTCGCGCGCATTGCCGTGCTGTCCGCCCCGATCCGGGCCGGTCACGCCGCCGCCTGAATTGCGCCGTATGCGAAATTTCTTAGCTCTGGGCTTCATAGTCATACAACAGCTTTGCTTCTTCCAGTGTGTCAAACATGATCAGCTTGCCATCCCTAAGAACGGCGGCCGAGCGACAATATTTTTCCAGCGTTTTCGCCTGATGCGATACAATGATAACCGTGGAACTTGCCAGCCTGTCCTGCAGGATGGATCCGGCCTTGCGGTTAAACTCCACATCCGTGGTGCTGGGCATACCTTCATCGATCAGGTAAATGTCAAATTCCAGCGCCAGCATCAGGGCAAACGAAAAGCGGGCGCGCATGCCGGCGGAATAGGTGCCGACCGGCATATCGAAATATTCGTCAATCGCCACAAGATACCGGCAAAACGCTTCAACGTAGTCCGGGTCAAGGCCGTAGAGCCTCGCAATATAGCGCGAGTTTTCGGTTGCGGTGTGCTTGCTGACCACCCCGCCCATGAATCCCAGCGGAAAAGATATGCGCGATTTGCGTAAAATCTGCCCTTCATCGGGCTTTTCCAGCCCCGCCATCATGTTGATGATTGTGGTCTTGCCGGTGCCGTTGGGTGCCAGAATTCCCATCGAATACCCCAAATCCACGCGAAACGACGCCTGATCAAGAATGACCTTGCGCTTTTTACCCGTCCAGAAGGACTTGGAGACATTCACAAATTCCAGCACTGAGAATAATCCCGCTCTTATTTTTGTCGCCTGCTTTGATAGCACAGGCTTGTGAGTCAGATACTAACACACGCGCTGGGCGTGGGATGAACCCGTTCCCGATACTATGTGGGCGAAGCACCCCGTCTTGCAACCATATTCCTAAACTGTGGCACCATTTGGGCCACGCACAGGCGATGAGGCAACAGGTGGTAGCCCCTCGATCACCAAAGATGTCCGGCGCAAGCTCCTTTTCAACCGGGAAAAGCGAAGATTCCGCTGGAATTATTGTGGTTGAGATATGTACACTGGGGCCATTCCTAATTATGTTGCCGCGCAATCTAATCGCCCGGTCCGACAATGCCGCGCGATTAATCTGGGGAAGTCAAATGGCTGGTGAAATCGGGTGCGGACAGTAGCTTCGGGGATAGGTCTGTTTGCGCTGTGGCTGTTGATGTCTGGCATCTACAAGCCTTTGATCATCGGGTTTGGCATCGCCTCGGTGCTCATCGTGATCTTTGTCACCAATCGCATGGACAAGGTCGATGGCGACCGCATTGAAATGCGCCTTCATCCGTTCAGGTTTATTGGCTATTTAGCTTGGCTTCTGGTTGAAATCGCCAAAGCGAACTGGGCTGTTACCCGCATCATCCTGTCGCCGAAAATGCCGATCCGCCAGCATCTGTTCGCTGTGCCCTATTCACAGAAATCCGATCTCGGGCAGGTCATCTTCGCCAATTCGATTACTCTGACACCCGGGACTATATCGGTTGAAACCGAGCCCGGGCATTTTCTGGTGCATGCAGTAGCCTATTCCGAAGACGACCACGAGGCTCTTGCGGGTATGGACCGACGGGTTTCTGCGGTGGAAACAGGTGACAAATCATGATGTTCGCTGTCGCCGCAATTGCCGTCTTCATCGCCATGGCTTTGATCATGGTTCGCCTTGTCGCTGGCCCGACGCTTTATGACCGGGTGCTCGCCGTCAACCTGTTCGGCACCCATACTGTGATTTTCATCGGCATCATCGGCTTTCTGACGGGACGGCCTGATTTTCTGGATATCGCCCTGCTCTATGCCCTGATCAATTTCGTCGGCACCATCGCAATCCTGAAATTCTTCCGCTACCGCGCCATTGGCGACATCCCGCGTGGTGATGCGGAAAGCGAGGTCGGATCATGAGCGCCGCAGAAACAATTGTGCTGGTTCTGAGCTGGATTTTCATCCTCACGGGATCTTTTTTCACCATCATCGGGGCCTTTGGCACCTGGCGCTTTCCCGATTTCTGGTCGCGCCTTCACGCCGCCTCGATCACCGATTCAGCGGGTGTGATCCTGCTTCTGGTTGGCATGTGTCTGCAGGCCGGTCCGACTCTGATTGCCGTGAAACTGATCATCATCGGCGTCTTTTTGTTCATCACAGGGCCAACCGCAACGCATGCGGTGGCAAATGCGGCGCTGGTCTCTGGATTGCGCCCAAAAGAGGCGGAAGGGCTGAAAGGGGCAGAACCGGAGAGCTGAGGCGTCGCCTGAGCGGATAACCGGCAGTAAACTATGGCAGGTCCAAAATAGAAACCTTCATCAACATAATCCTGTTTCTGATGCTCGTAGCAACGGCCTTTGCCGTGGTGCGGATGCGCAGCCTATTTGCCATCGTCATGCTGTCAGGCGTCTTCAGCCTGCTCTCAGCACTCCTGTTCGTCACCCTTGATGCGGTTGACGTCGCCTTTACCGAAGCAGCGGTCGGCGCAGGCATTTCAACGGTTCTGATGCTGGGCACGCTCGCCCTGACCTCACGTTTTGAGCGGCCAACGAGCCGCTCCCCGGCGCTGCCATTGTTTGTGGTTCTGGTGACCGGAGCGGCGCTGATCTACGGCACGCTTGATATGCCGAATTTCGGCGATCCGAATGCACCCGCGCAACAACATGTCGCTCCGGAATATCTACAGCAAAGCCCGCACGAAATCGGCGTACCCAACGTGGTCACAGGCATTCTGGCCAGCTATCGCGGTTTTGACACGCTGGGGGAAACCGCCGTCGTCTTCACCGCCGGGATCGGTGTTCTCTTGCTGATCAGCGGTTTGCGCCGTCGCCGCGAAAACGATGAAGAAGAAGAGGGGCAGAGCTGATGCGCCATCACCTGA
Source organism: uncultured Rhodobacter sp. (assembly GCA_964567685.1). Lineage (GTDB taxonomy): Bacteria > Pseudomonadota > Alphaproteobacteria > Rhodobacterales > Rhodobacteraceae > UBA5972. Next base: position 59,808 of record CAZMNO010000011.1, read on the forward strand.
TCCTCAGAGTTGTCACCAAACTGCTTGTCGGCGCCATCATCCTTTATGCGTTTTACGTCCAGTTCCACGGTGATTTCTCACCCGGCGGTGGCTTTCAGGCTGGCGTAATCATGGCCGTGGCCTTCATCATTTACGGTGTCGTGTTCAGCCGTGCGCAGGCCGAACAGGTGTTCCCCCCCTGGCTCGTGCATAAATTGCTGGCACTTGGCGTGCTGATCTATGCCGGCACCGGGATTTACAGCCTGTTTATGGGCTATGCCTATCTCGACTACGGCGCCTTCGACCCACATCACCCCGAACATGGCCAGCATACCGGCATCCTGCTGGTGGAACTTGGCGTCGGCATCACGGTGACCGGCGTCATGGTGGCGATCTACTACGCCTTCTCGGCCCGCACTCCTAAAATCAGCGACGAGGAATGGTGATGGGCAGCGAAATCACCTGGGAATTTCTTGTCGGACACGTCAATTACTGGCTCTTCACTGTTCTGATGATGACCGGGCTTTATATCGTCGTGGCCAAAGGCAATCTGGTAAAAAAGGTCGTCGGGCTTAATATCTTTCAGACCTCGGTTTTCATGCTTTACATCTCGATGGGCAAGGTCACCGGTGGCACCGCCCCGATCTTCCCGGCAGATATGGAGATCGATCCGGAGGTCGTTTATTCCAACCCGCTGCCGCATGTGCTGATCCTGACGGCAATTGTCGTTGGCATTGCCACAACATCGCTGGCACTGGCGCTGATCGTGCGTATCCGCGAGGAATACGACACAATCGAGGAAGATGGAATTCTTGAGATAGAACAAGAACTTGCCCGGGTTGAAAACCTCGAACACGGCCAGGTCATGGGTGGACGCGCGTAATGGCATCTGAAAGCGTTCCGCACACGGCCTTGACGTTGGCCGACCACCTGCCAATTCTGGTGGTGCTGGTTCCCTTTGTGGCGGCTCCGCTTTGCGTTTTGCTGGGAAACCGGCAGCTCGCCTGGCTGATTGCACTTCTGGCAAGTGCCGCCTCGTTCGTCGTGTCCTTCCTTTTGTTGATGCAGGTGATAAATGGCGGGCTGATTTCCTATCACATCGGCGGCTGGGCCCCGCCATTGGGGATCGAATACCGGGTTGATGCGGCCAATGCCTTTGTTCTTTTGCTGGTCTCCGCCATTGGCACGATCATCCTGACCTATGCAGGCCAAAGCCTGAAGGACGAGGTGCCCGTTCGCCATCACACGCTTTTCTATACCGCCTATCTTCTGTGCCTCACCGGCCTTCTGGGCGTTGCCATTACCGGGGATGCGTTCAACGTCTTCGTCTTCCTCGAGATTTCCTCGCTGGCGACCTATGTTCTGATCGCCCAAGGTTCTTATCGCGACAAACGCGCCCTTTCGGCGGCTTATGATTACCTGATCATGGGCACCATCGGCGCCACCTTCTTTGTCATCGGGCTTGGCCTTCTCTACATGATGACGGGAACGCTCAACATGGCCGACCTGGCCGAGCGCATTGCCGAGCAGGGCTCAAACCGCACCATCCGCGCCGCTTTTGCTTTCATCGTCGTCGGTATCGGGCTGAAAGTGGCGATCTATCCTTTGCATCTATGGCTGCCCAATGCCTATACATTCGCCCCCTCGGTCGTCACCTCGTTTCTGGCAGCAACGGCGACCAAAGTCGCGGTCTATGTGTTGCTCCGCTTTCTCTTTTCGGTCTTTCAACCGGCGTTCATGTTTCAGGTCAACACGCTTGAATTCATCATCCTGCCCTTTGCCGTCATGGCCATGTTCGCAGCCTCATTCATTGCGATATTCCAAAGTGATTTCAAACGGATGTTGGCCTATTCCTCGGTCGCCCAGATCGGCTATATGCTGCTTGGCATCAGCCTGCTAACCGATACCGGGCTATCAGCGGCCATCGTGCATCTGTTCAACCACGGCATCACCAAAGCCGCTCTATTCATGGGGGTCGGGGCATTTGCCTTGCGCGCCGGGGGCTCGTTTTATTCGCAGATCGCCGGAATGGGCAAAGCCATGCCTTGGACAAGTGCGGCCATCGCCATCGCCGGGCTCAGCCTGATCGGCATACCGGGAACCGCGGGTTTCATCAGCAAATGGGTGCTGGTCGAAGCGGCGCTTGAAAAAGGCTGGTGGCCGGTGGCCCTGCTGGTAGTTCTGTCATCATTGCTGGCAGTGATCTATGTCTGGCGGGTGATCGAAACCATGTATCTGCAAACGCCTGACGAAGGCCGGGTAACCAGCGAAGCCCCGCTTTCCATGGTGATCCCGATCTGGATCATGGCGCTGGCCTGCATCTGGTTCGGGCTTGATACCGATCTGACTTTAACCGCGTCCCGCACCGCAGCCGAAGGGTTGCTGGCAGGATCCGCCGGGTTGCAGTGAGGCGATGACAGTGGACACCAACACAGCCCTTTTGCTGACGATGCTGATCCCGACGGGTGCGGTCGCAACCAACCTTCTCTTGCGCAATGCTCCTGATCTCAGGGATTTGGCAACACTGGCGGCAGCGGTTGGCACTTTCATCTGCGTCATGGTCATTCTGGCAAATGTCGGCAACGGCACGACGGAAACGCTGGCAATCTTTTCGGTGCTGCCCGGCCTTGATCTGGCGTTTAATGTCGAACCCCTGGGCCTTCTGTTTGCCATTGTCGCCTCGGGTCTGTGGATCCTCACCCATATCTATGGTGTCGGCTATATGCGCGGCAATAACGAGGCCAACCACACGCGCTTCTTCGCCTCCTTTTCGCTGGCCATCGCTGCCGTCATGGGCATCGCCTTTGCCGCCAACATGTTCACGCTTTTCCTGTTTTACGAGCTTCTGACGGTTTCAACCTATCCGCTGGTCGCCCATAAAGGCACGCCCGAGGCGATCCGGGGCGCGCGCACCTATCTCGGCGTCCTGATCGGCACCTCGATCGGGTTGCAATTGGTGGCGATCATCTGGACATGGTCGCTGACCGGTACGCTGGACTTCACCAAGGGTGGGATACTGGAAGGCAAACTCGCCGGGCCAATGGTCGCCGTCCTGCTGGGGCTTTACGCTTTTGGCATAGGCAAAGCCGCCCTGATGCCGTTTCACCGCTGGCTGCCGGCAGCGATGGTCGCCCCTACACCGGTTTCAGCCCTTCTGCACGCGGTTGCAGTGGTGAAAGCCGGTGTTTTCACCATGCTCAAGGTCGGTGTCTACATCTTCGGAATCGACTATCTGGCGGCCACCGGGGCGTCGGAATGGCTGATGTGGCTGGCTGCGTTTTCCATTATCGCCGCCTCGGTGGTGGCGCTGACCAAAGACAACCTCAAGGCGCGGCTGGCCTATTCCACCGTCAGCCAACTCAGCTACATCACCCTTGGCATGGCACTGGCTACCTCAATGGGGGCGCTTGGTGGCGGGATGCACATCGCCATGCACGCCATGGGCAAGATCACGCTTTTCATGTGCGCAGGCTCGATCTACGTCGCCACCCACAAAACCGATATCAGCCAGATGACCGGTCTTGGCCGCATGATGCCAATCACCTTCGGTGCCTTTCTGATCGGCGCACTCTCGATCATCGGCCTGCCGCCGATGGGGGGCTCGTGGTCAAAGTGGCTGCTGATCCTTGGCGCAGCTGACACCGGCCAATGGGTGATGATCGGGGTTCTGATGGCAAGCTCGATCCTCAACGTCGCCTATCTGCTGCCGCTTGTCGGCAAGGGCTTTTTTCTCAAGGATGAAAGCCAGCCCGAGGAGTGGTCCGAGGCCGGGGTGCTGGTCTGGCTGCCACCTGCACTGACCGCGATTGGCACGGTGGTTCTGTTTTTCATGGCGGGCGATCTGCAGGCATTCCTAATGCCGATCGTTTCGGCAAACTGAGATAACGTGATGGATAACAAGACACAGGACAATACGGACAGCTTTTCGCCACTGGCGCGCCTGTTCCTCTGGGCGGACAATCCAAATTCCGTTAGCAAGCTCGTCTATGGGCTCTACGCCCTTTGCGCAGTGTTGTTCCTTGTGGATTTTGCCTATCACAAGCACGTCTATCTTGAGGTCGAGGAAATCCCCGGTTTCTACGCGCTTTACGGCTTCATCATGTGCACATTGCTGGTGATCAGTGCAAAGGGAATGCGTGTCTTCCTGAAACGGGATGAGGACTACTACGCGCCCCATGATGTTGAGAGTGAGGAGCATCCGGAAGATCAGCTTGAAAAGGTGAACCACGATGGCTGAGCTCTTCCCGGTTGCATTCATCTTCTTCGCAGGGGCTGCGTTGTTGCTGGCCCTGCCCAAGGGCGTCTTGCGCGCGACGCTGCTTCTGGTCGTGCCGGTCATGTCCGGATTGACGATCTGGTCGATGCCCGAGGGCAGCTTCTGGACCGTGAGCCTGATGGGGCTCGATCTGGAATTCATGCGGGTGGACAAGCTCTCTCGCATTTTCGGGCTGATCTTTTCGCTGGCGGCGTTTTTGGGCAACCTCTACGCTTGGCATGTGCGCGATACGGTGCAACAGGTGGCGGCGCTGCTTTATGCGGGCTCGGCCATTGGCGCGGTTTTCTCAGGTGATCTGATCACGCTCTTCCTGTTCTGGGAAGGCACGGCGATTGCGTCCGTCTTCCTGATCTGGGCGCGCCGCAGCGAGGGCGCTTATCACACCGGCCTGCGCTACCTGATCATCCAGATCGGTTCGGGCGTTCTGCTGCTGGCAGGTGCCGCCCTTTACCACCGCGAGACCGGTTCACTGGCCTTTGAAGCGATGGTTCTGGGTTCTCCGGCAACATGGGCGATTTTCATGGCCTTTGGCATCAAGGCCGCCTTTCCACTGTTGCACAACTGGCTGCAGGATGCCTATCCGGCGGCGACGGTTACCGGCACCGTGATCCTGTCGGCCTTCACCACCAAGCTGGCGATTTATGCGCTGGCACGCGGTTTCGCGGGCACCGAAATCCTGATCTATATTGGCGCGGCGATGACGTTGTTCCCGATCTTCTATGCGGTGATCGAGAACGACTTGCGCCGGGTTCTGGCCTATTCGCTGAACAACCAGTTGGGTTTCATGGTGGTGGGCATTGGCGTTGGCACCGAGCTTGCGCTCAATGGTACGGCGGCCCATGCCTTTGCGCATATCCTTTACAAGGCGCTCTTGTTCATGTCGGTCGGTGCTGTGCTGTTCCGCACGGGCACGGCCAAGGGGTCAGAGCTTGGCGGGCTATACAAGACCATGCCGCTGACGATGATCTTTTGCGTGGTTGGTGCAGCTTCCATTTCGGCCTTCCCGCTGTTTTCGGGTTTCGTTACCAAATCGCTGATCGTGTCAGCCTCGGCCAAGGAACATTATAACATCATCTGGGCGATCCTGCTGTTCGCCTCGGCCGGTGTGTTCCACCATTCCGGCATCAAGATCCCCTATTTCGCGTTCTTTTCGCATGATAGCGGAAAGCGCCCAAAAGAAGCGCCGACTCATATGCTGCTGGCGATGGGGATCACGGCGTTCCTGTGCATCGCCATCGGTGTCTTCCCTGAACCACTCTATCAACTGTTGCCCTATGAGGTGAAATACCAGAGCTACACAACCACGCACGTGATCACCCAGCTTCAGCTTCTGTTCTTCTCTGCACTGGCCTTCACGATCCTGATGCGCACCGGGAACTATCCGCCAGAGCGTAAATCGGTGAACCTCGACAGCGACTGGAGCTATCGCTGGCTGTTCCCAAGGCTGATCGGAGGCGTTTCGTCCATGGTTGCCCGCATTTGGGCCAGAGCCACCATGATCGGCAGCTTCTGGCTGCGCGGCATCATCTGGCAGCTTTACCGCAGCCACGGCCCCGAGGGGCGGATGGCGGCGATCTGGCCGACCGGGTCGATGGTCCTGTGGATCGCGATCCTTCTTGGCGTGACCCTGGTGGTAAATTTCCTGAGTTAGGGTTCGTGGTGTTAACGCTGGGGGTGGAGCAGTCGCTACTTGCGTTGGCTGAGAGCCGCGCATTGCCGACGCGCGCGTCGGCGATACGCGGCGGGCTTCGCCCTTGATTCCGCGCGTGGCATATTTTGAAATGTGGCTCTCCTCATGGGGAAAAGCCTGAGCCGTGCATAGACGAACGGCCCATGACAGTGATTTCGAAATCACTTTTCAGGTGATGTCGGCGATAAGGCAACACTCAAAGCCAGCGCTAAACCTGCACTAGCCGCACACAGGGCACTCTGCTTCACCCGGCCAGCGTCCTCGCCGACCAACATGTCAAGGCGAAGCAACCACCAAGAGGTGACTACACGCCAAAACCCATCCCCTCTCTCTATCCACCGGGTTTGGCAAACGGCGCATCGGGTATATCCGGCGGGAACCATTCCTCGGCCAGATCCGGGATCCGGGCGCGATCCATCCGGCGAATGGCAAGGTGCATCCAGATCGTGCTCAACCCAACAATGAAGAACGTCAGCATGAACACCATTACATGCCGGTAAAAACACCAGCCGCGGCAAGTGTCACCCCATAGGCACCCACATAATAGCGCAGCAAAGCCTGACAACCGAGATACGCATATCTCTGCCCCCGGGAGTTTATCCGCCGGGCTGTTTTTGTTAAATGAAGGTCACTGCAATCAGGATGAGCCAAGGTGAATTCAAAAAACTTTCAAGTTGCCCTGACGCTCCTCGTACTCCTGTTCCAGACCCCGGCCGCCAGGGCCGAGCGGGCCTTTGTCTTTGTCCACGGTGCCTGGGTAGGGGAATGGTACTGGGATCCGGTCGTCGAAAACCTGAGGTCAGATGGCCATATCGCCCAAGCTGTGACCCTGACGGGGCACGGAAAAGCCGCAAATCTAAACGGACCTGAGGTGGCACTTGAAGACCATATTCAGGATGTCGTCGCTGCCATTCGCAACCTCAACCGGGATGATATCATTCTGGTTGCTCACAGTTACGGCGGGCGACCGGCCACAGGGGCCTGGGACCGGTTGCGCGGCTCGGTCGCACAGTTGGTCTTTATCGAAGCCCATGCACCTTACATGTCCGGCGAAGTGGCAATTCCCGCTGACACAAGATCGATGGCCTATCTTCTGACCAACTATCCGGAGATCGCCGATAGCGGGATGTTACCGGTAACCGAAAGGGTAAAGGCGAAATATGCAGGTCGCGGGCTGGCACCGCAATCGCTGAAAACTCTTTACGCCGAGCTGCGCCTGCAAAACGGTGACCTCCCTGACACGCCCGCCATCTATGTGCTTGGGACAGAAAGCCCAGGCGGCATCTTTCACCAGATTGCCGCGCGGATGAAATCAATGCGTGGCTGGAAAGTTGTTGAGATAGACAGCGGCCACGACGTCGTTAAGGATGCAACGGACACGTTGGTGCAGCTTCTCACCGAGATTGCTCAGCAATGAGCTGATGCAGCGGGAAACGCCTGAATATGCCCGTTTTCAGAACAAGATTGCTCGTCTACATTTGGTCAAAATCCCGGATGTCTGAATGACCGCCAAACACTCTGAAACTGATCTGCCATTCGCCATGTATGACGCATTCGCCGAATTTCCCTATTCGGGCAGTCAGGCCGCGATTGTGCTGAACGCTTCGACCATAACACACCAAAACCGCGCGCGCATCGCCCGCGAGATCGGGGTTCCGGCAACGTCTTTCGTTGATGGCGTTCAGGGCAACCGCATTACCCTTCAGTTCTATTCAACCGTCATGGAACTGCCGATGTGCGGGCATGGCACCATCTGCCTGATCACCCGGCTTGTCGATGCCGGGTTGTTGCCCTGTGAAGGCGATGCCTGGCATGATGCGATACTTGATCTGCCCAAAGGTGAGGCATTTGTCGGGTATCGTCAAAACGCCGCAGGTCGCATTGAAGTGATGCTCGATGTCACCCCGGCAAGTTATACATTGGCGCGGCTGGATCTGGACCGGCTTACCGGGCTTTTGGGGATCGCCCCGGCTGACCTCTCGACTGATTTGCCCGTAGAGGTTGCGTCGGCTGATTTCATCCATCTGTGCCTTCCCTTGAAAAACCTCAACGCCATGGCGGCCCTCAACCCCAATTTCAGCGCGCTCGCAGCATTTTGCGTTGCCGAAGGGATCGAAACCGTCGCCGCCTTTTCAACCAAGGTCACGGACAGCCGACAAAACCTCCATGTGCGCGATTTTTGCCCGGCGGTGGGTGTGGCTGAATCCGCTGCGGCAGGAACCACCAATGCTGCCCTTGCCGGTTATCTCTGGCGCAACGGCGTTGTTGCGCCGGATGCTGCGGGTGTCGTGACGGTTCTCGCAGAACAGGGGATAGAGCTTGGCCGCCCCAGCCAGATCACCAGCCTGATCACGCTTAGGGATGGTCAGATCGACCGGCTGCAGGTTGGCGGTATCGCCACACGGGTGACAGAAGGTGTGCTGAATACCGCGTTCGGGGCAGGTTAAATCTGGTGCCCTGTCCCGAAACGAAAACCAATTCTCAGCTGGCAACCATTGCCCAGACGGAACCTGAGATCAGCGAGCCGGTAAAAGCAAATGCCAGGTAAGACAGGAAAACCCGCGGCTTGACCAGCGCCCAGACGGCAATCGCCGCCGGAATGCAGCTGACCCCACCTGCCAGCACAAAGGACATCGCCGCCCCCTGGCTCATGCCCTGCTCCACCAGACCGGCAATAAGTGGCACCGCTGCATAGCCATTAAGATAAGCAGGCCCCCCAAGAAGCGCACCCAGTAGAATCGGCTGGAACCCGTCGCCACCCAACGTCGTGGCAACCCAGTCAGCTGGAACAAAGCGGATCATCAAAGCTTCCAGCACATAGGCCAGCAGCAACCACTTTGTGAGGAAAAGCGCGTTATTGAACGTTTCTCGGCGGAAGGTCTCCAGCCGTTCGCTCTCGCGCCAGAAGGCCCAGACCGGTTTGCCGGTAAACGGGTTGCTGCCGCAACCGCATCCCGATGTGACGACCTCTTTCAGAGGGTTGGCAAACAGGCCGGTAAAGCCAAGCGCCTTGACCCCAAAACCACCGAGAAGGCCCAGCCCGACAGCAGAGATCGCTTTGGCGATAGCAAAATCAACGCCCAGAGTTCCCGCCGTGATCAGGAACATCGGCGGATCCATCAATGGCGAGGCCAGCCAGAACGCCATGACGGCCGATAAAGGTGCACCGACTGCCAGAAGGGCGGCAATAAAGGGGATGACTTCACAAGAGCAAAACGGCGACAGCCCGCCAAAAAGGGCGGCCATCACGATCATGCGGGTTTCGCGCCCTTCAAAGGCGCGCGCGATGGTCGATTCTGCCCCACTTGCCTTAAGCACACCGACAGCGAGCACGGCAAACGCGATAAAAACCGCGGTTTGCCCGAAAGCACCACCGGCAAAACCAACGGTCGGCCAGAACTCCGCCGGGGCGAAAATGGCGACCAGCGCCAGAATGACGACAATGGCCAGCCAGGCCTTGTCGATCCGCGACCAGAGCGCCGCCCCGGTGGAATTATTGTGGGTAAGGTCGGTCATTCGTCGCTTCCATGTTTGTGGTCACTGTTTTCGGCATCTGCACAACATTCCGAAAGCAGGAAATCAGCCAGTTCGCGCACCGTGTCATAGGCCACGGCCGCGCAGATCACCGAGCGCCCGCTTTTGGCCTGCATCACCAGACCTGCCTGGTTGAGAACGCGAATATGATGCGTCATGTTGGCACCGGTAATCCCTGTCTTCGCCGACAGCTCGCCAACCGACAGGCCCTCGGGGCCAGAGCGCACTAGCACGCGCAGCACCCCAAGGCGCTGTTCTGATCCAAGCGCGGCAAAGGCCTGAGCGGCGACAACGAGGGAGGTATCTTCTACATCAGTAATTTTCATATTACTAAAATTATAGTATTATCAAAATACCGTCAACCCCATCTGTCGGATTTCCCTCAAACAGGCTAGGATCGGCATATGGTCTCTTCTTCTGCCACGCTCAGATCTGACATTGAAAGCTGCCGGATTTGCAGCGACAGGTTTCTTCAGACCAAAACCGCCCACACCCCGCGCCCGGTTTTCTGGTTGCAAAAAGGGGCACCCATTCTGATCGCCGGGCAGGCACCGGGTCAGCGCGTGCATCTGAGCGGCAAACCCTTTGACGATCGCTCGGGCGATCGGTTGCGTGACTGGATGGGGATCGACCGGCCGGATTTCTACGACAAGTCTCTTATCGCCGTTTTGCCGATGGCCTTCTGCTTTCCCGGCTACAATGCATCCGGCAGCGACCTGCCACCGCCACCGGTCTGTGCAAAGACCTGGCATAAGAAAGTCATCGACGGCTTTGGCATGCCGTCGCTGGTTTTGCTGGTCGGCGGATATGCGCAGAAATGGCATCTCGGCACCGATGCGGCCCCCACGGTCACGGCGACAGTGAAAAACTGGCGCGCCCATGCGCCGCAGGTTTTCCCGTTGCCCCACCCCTCCTGGCGCAATACCGGTTGGCTGAGGAAAAATCCGTGGTTTGAGGCAGAGCTTGTTCCGACATTGCGCGGGCAAGTGCAGACCGCTTTCAGACGCGCGAAAGGCAAAAACCCATGACCCCGCTTGATCAGGCCCATGCGCTGATGCAGCAGAACCCCGATGATGCCAGCCATCGTCTGCGGTTTTACGAGCGTCTGGCGGAATGCGAGCTGTTTTTACTGTTGGAATGCGAGGTTGAGGGCGACGCCATCAAACCTCTGGTGTTCCCACTGGAAGAGTCACAAACCGTGCTGGTCTTTGACCGCGAGGACCGGCTGGTGGAATTCACCGGCAAGATCACCCCTTATGTCGCCATGTCCGGGCGCAAACTGGTGGAGATGCTGCAAGGCCAGGGGCTGGCGCTTGGTGTCAATCTGGGGGTGGCGCCTTCAAGCATCCTGATCCCGCAGGGCGGTGTGGACTGGCTGGCCGAAACCCTTCTCAACCGGGCAACCGGGGTGGATGTGCGGATCGAAGAATTCACCGCGCCAACCGGGTTTGACCCGGGTTTTCTGCGCTCGCTTGATGCCAAACTGTCCGCCGCCGCCACGCTGGCGCGTGCGGCCTATCTGGTGGGTGTGACCTATGAAGGCGGCGACAAAGGCGCGCTTCTGGGGTTTGTCGGAGCCGTTGACGGGGCGGAAACTGCGCTGAAACAGGCGGTGACCGAACTGGTCAGTTTCAGCGGGTCGGCCCGCTCGCTGGATATCGCGTTTTTTGATCCGGACGATCCGGTCTGTGCCCGGTTGGAGCGGGTCGGGCTGAAGTTCGATCTGCCCGATGAAGCCACCGGGATTGAGACACTGACACCGGCGGCGCCGGGGATGGACCCCGACAATCCGCCGCGGTTGAAATAGATCAAGGCGTGTTTTTGGGGCTGTCTGCCCTCTGTCCCCCCGAGGATATTTGTAAAAAAGAAGAAGGGTGCGTCAGTAGCCTTCATTGCGGTCGACCACGTTCAGGTAAGGTTCGCCGGCCTCACCCCGTCGGATGTTCTCTGCAACTGAATCCGAAGCCGTATCAGCCCGTGTGTCAGAAGCGATATGTGGTGTTACCGTGACCTGAGGATGCGCCCAGTACTTGTGTTCCGGGGGCAATGGTTCGGTCGTGAAAACATCCAGAGTGGTGTGGGCGACGTGGCCGTTATCAAGCGCCGCCAAAAGTGCCGCATCGTCGATCAGCCCGCCACGGCCGGGATTGAGAATAAAGGCCCCTCGAGGTAATGCCGCCAGTGTTTCTGCGTTCATCAGACCGGTCGTGGCTTTGGTCAGAGGCAAGAGCAGAACAAGAATTTCAGTGCGCGCCAGAATATCCGCCAGCCCGGTCTCGCCACTGAAACAGTCAATGCCGTCAATGGTTTTGGGTCGCCTGCTCCAGCCCGCAACCTGAAAGCCCAGGTCTTGCAGCGCCCGCGCACAGGCAGACCCAAGCGCACCCAGGCCCAGAATGCCAACCGACCGGTTCCGCGCCAGCGGTGGGACGATATGATTGCGCCAGACACCATCCTGATGAAGCGTGTGACCATCGATCCCCAGATGATAGCGCAGCACATGCCCTGTCACCCATTCCACCATGCCTTCGCTGAGACCGGTATCAACCATGCGTAGCAACGGCACCGTTAAAGTGGCGTTGTCCTGAAAGGATTCCACTCCGGCCCAAAGGCTCAGAACCGCTTTGAGATTTGTGAAGGGGGTGAAATCCTGCACGTGTGAACTTGGGGCATAAACGATGTAATCAACCTCTATCGGGTCATCAAATCTATCGCTGAGTGTGGCGCTGACACCAACACGCTCCAACGAGGCGGTCAGGGTTTTCTGATAAACCGGCCAGTCTTTGGGGTTTCCGGCGTAAAGAACGAATGCAGTCATGAACAGTCCTTATCTTGGACGGTGGATATGGGCGCTCTGAACCAGCCCGAACCCTATCAAAAGCACAAGCATGGCGGTTCCGCCATAGGAAACCAGCGGCAGCGGCACCCCGACCACCGGGGCAAGCCCCATGACCATCGACATGTTGACCGCGAAGAACAGGAAGAAGGTCGTGGCGATACCCATTGTCAGCAGAGCCCCGAACCGGCCCTGATTGCTGAATGCCGAGACAACGCAAAAAAGGATGATCAGCGCATAAAGCAGCAAAAGCGATATGCCACCGACAAAGCCAAGCTCTTCTGCCAGCGTGGTGAAAATGAAATCTGTCTGCTTTTCCGGCAGGAAATTCAACCGGCTCTGCGTCCCTTGCATGAACCCGCGCCCACCCCAGCCACCGGAACCCAGCGCGATCTTTGATTGCGTGATGTGATATCCGGCGCCCAAAGGATCCGATGCCGGGTCAAGGAACGTATCAATCCGCCGATACTGATAATCCTTCAGAATCTGCCAGCCGGTGCCGCGTGAAAACACCACAGCCCCGATCAACCCACCCAGCGAGATCCCGGCCCCAGCGAAATAGAGCCAGCTGACACCGGCGAGAAACATGATGGTCGTTCCCCCCAGCCCCAGCAGCAGCGCAGTGCCAAGGTCGGGTTGTTTCAGCACCAATAGCATCGGCATTACAATCAACAGGAGCGGCAGCAAAACCCAGAGAGGGCGCGAGGTTTTCGCCACGTCCAGCCAGTCGTAATAAGCCGCCAGCGCCAGCACCAGCGCCACTTTCATCAGTTCCGAAGGTTGCAGACGCATGAAGCCAAGGTCGATCCAGCGTTGCGCCCCCATGCCGACATCACCGAAAAACTCGACCCCGATCAACAAGAACAACGCCACCGCATAGGCCAGCCCGGCGACGTTTCGCCAGAAATAGATCGGGATGAAAGCAACGATCAGCATCAGAACGAAACCAACGGCAAAGCGCTTGGCCTGCGCCTCGGCCCAGGGCGAGAAACTGCCACCCGCCACCGAATAGAGCATCAGAAAACCAAATGAGGCGACCGCGATGATCAGAACGATCAGCGGCCAGTTGAGGTAAAGCACCTTGCGCAACCCCGTCGGTACGGTTTTGAGATTGTGCAGCAAATAGCTCATGCCCGATCTCCGGAGGTCTCACTCGGGCCACGCAAATCAAGCTTTTTTCGTTCATTGCTGATGCGGGTGCGCTGACTGGCGGGATAGGCCGTAAGCGGCGGCTTACCCTCGTAAAGCGCTTCCAGCAGAATATCGCGCGCAATCGGCGCCGCAAATCGCGACCCCCCGCCGCCATGTTCGACAATCACCGAAATAGCATAGCGCGGCGCGTCAAACGGGGCATAGGCTACAAACAAGGCATGATCGCGTCGTTCCCAGGGCAGGTCCTCATTGCGTGTCACCCCACGCTTTCGCTCAGCGGCGGTGATCCGCCTGACCTGACTGGTGCCGGTCTTGCCGGCCATGCGCATGGTTTTTTCGGCAATCCGCGTGGAATAGGCAGTAGCGCCGCGCTCATTGGAGACCGCAAACATGCCGCGTCGCACCGCCTCAAGCGAAGCTGCCGCAAGATCAAGCTCAGGCGCTGCCGGTAGGGTTGTTTCCACACCATCAATGGATTTCAGCAGTTTCGGCACAACCGCCCGGCCTGAAGCAAGCCGCGCGGTCATCGTGGCAAGCTGCAAGGGCGACGCCAGCACGAAGCCCTGACCGATGGCGGCATTCAGCGTATCACCAATACGCCAGGCCTCGTGGATCTTCTCGCTCTTCCAGGCTTTCGTTGGCATCAGACCGGAGGCGATCCCGTTCAATGGCAGGCTGTGGCGTTCACCCAGCCCAAAGCGCCGAGCCATGGCGGAGATCTTTTCGATGCCAACGCGCTGCGCGATCTCGTAATAGAACACATCACACGAGTTTTTCAGCGACTCATGCAGGTTCATGCGCCCGTGACCCGCGCGTTTCCAGCAGTGAAAGCGCTGATTACCAAGCTCGGTAAAGCCGCGGCATGTCACGGTTTCCTCAGGCGTGATCAGCCCTTCTTCAAGCGCTGCCAGCGCTACCATCATCTTGAAAGTCGATCCCGGCGGATAGGTTCCCTGCACCGATTTATTCGCCAGAGGGCGATAGGGATTGTCGGTTAATTCTTTGTAATCAGGCACGGAAATGCCGGTTACGAATTTGTTGGGGTCAAAGCTGGGGGCCGATCCGATGGCCAGCAGCTCTCCGTTTCTGACATCCATCACAACGGCAGAGGCGCTTTCGCCATCCAGCCGCGCCATCAGGTAATTCTGAATGCGGTGGTCAATCGTCAGATCAACATTGACGCCCGAGCGCCCTTCCTTGCGGTCAATTTCCCGCATCACCCGGCCCACGGCATTAACCTCGATCCGCTTGGTGCCGGAAAAACCGCGCAAGGGGCGCTCGATCTTGTTTTCCACACCGCTTTTGCCGATCTGAAACTTGGGGATCTGCAACAGCGGATCCTGATCATCAATGCGGCTTAGATCATAGTCACTGACCGGACCGACATAGCCGATGATATGGGCAAAATCCTTGTCCTGCGGATAATGGCGGGTCAGGCCAACTTCGGCAGAGACTCCGGGCAAGGCCGGGGCATTGGCAGAAACCGTGGCCATCTGTTCCCAGCTCAGATGTTCCGCCACAGTCACCGGAACAAAGGCCGAGCGACGGCCGAGCTCCTTCAGCGCAGCCGCAAGATCATCCTCGTCCAGCGGAATAAGCTGCGAAAGCCGCGCCAGAACATTCGACGTATCGCCAGCCTGTTCGCGGACGATGATAATCTGGTAGTTCGGCGTATTTTCCGCCAGCGCCACCCCGTTTCGGTCAAAGATCAGCCCACGCGCCGGAGGGAGCAGTCGGATATTGATGCGGTTTTCCTCGGCCAGCAGACGAAATTGATCGGCCTGATTGACCTGAAGATGCCTGAGCCTGAGGCCAAGCACACCGACAAACCCGGCCTGTGCACCAAACAACAACAGACCCCGGCGGGTCAGCCGCTTGTTTGATTTTTCCATATTGCGCTCGCTCAGGCTCATAGGCGGTGCCCGAACCGGATCGCCTCACCCGGAGTAATCTTGCGAATTCTCAACAAGAAGTAGCAGAAAAACACGACCAGCGGATAGGCCGCCGCCGTCACCAGATAAACCCGCATGATCGCCCCGAACCCCGGCATCGGCACAACCACCAGTGACAGCATTAACCGGTTTGCCAGCACCGCCAGGAACATTGTCGCAGCCACAAAAGCCCATTCAAACGGAAAGACCAGATCGCGCAGGCGGTATTCCTGGGTGCGGGTGAATTCGGCCGTCAGCACGACAATCGCCGTCCACAGACCGGGGGGGCGGAAAAACAGGATATCGGCCAGAAAGAACACCCCGGCGATCAGCCAGACAGGAACGAAATCCGGTCGTCTGAGGACAAAGGCAAAGACCAGGCAGAACATCAGATCGGGTGCGGCAAATACCGTGGGGGTGAAATCAAGCGGCACGAGGCTGGCAAAGGTCAGGATCAGGACGCACCCGGCAAATGCCAGCCGCCCCAGCCAAATCTGCGTAAAAAGCATGTCACCCATCGTCGCTCATGACCTCCGGGTCGGAAGGGGGTTCAGCACCGGGATCCTGCACCCCGACCAGACCGTCGGAGACACCGATCTCCTCGGTCGGGATGTTCCGCAAAATACGAAGGAATTCGAGCCGCTGAAAATCCGCCGCCAGCTGCACAAGGAAGCGCCCGTCGGTACTGACAACGATCTGTCCTGCCAGAATATCCGGCGGAAACACCCGTCCGTCACCCGAACTGACCACCCGGTCGCCGGCGTGAACCTGCTCTGGCGTTTCCAGAAACTCAATCACCGGATAGCGCGAATTGATCCCCGCCATGATCGCCTTCTGACCCGAGGGTTTGATCGTCACGGGAATGCGGCTGTTGCTGTCGGTCAGCAGAATCACCCGCGATGTGCTTTCGCCAACCCCGGATATCCGCCCAACCAGACCAAGACCGTCCATGGTCGCCCAGCCATCGATCACCCCATCACGCCGCCCGACATTGATCAACGCTGACTGCCGGAATGGCGAGCCTGAATCCGTCAGCACCACGCCGGAAATGAAACTGAGCCTCGGATTGATCCGCACATTGTTGAGATCAAGCAGTTTGGCGTTTTCCTGTTCCAGCTGAAGCGCCGCCTCACGCCAGCCCTTCAGGCGCTGCAATTCGCGCCTTAGTTCTTGATTTTGCTCGTAAATATTGGCGTAACTTTCAAAATCACTGACCATTCTGGTGAGTTTGGCAGCGGGCACCAATGCCCAGTCGAATGTCGGTACGATCTGATCAATCAGGGTATTGCGAAACCGCTCAACCCGCGGATTATCGATCCGCCACAATAGGAAAATACCGATCAGCAGCACAACCAGAATGCCGATCAGAATGCGCCTGATGGATCGGCCATATTGCGGATCTGCGTTACGATCGCGTGCCACCGGCGCTCCCCTTTAGTGGCTGAAGTCAGGTCTCAGCTGTCGTAATCTATCACATGCTGGAGTTGTTTTTCATATTCCAGCGATTTACCGGTTCCCATGGCAACGCAGTTGAGCGATTCCTCGGCCACCGATATCGCCAGACCGGTCTGCTCGCGCAGCGCCAGATCAAGCTCGCCAAGAAGGGCACCACCACCGGTTAGCATAACGCCGCGATCAACGATATCAGCGGCAAGATCAGGTGGTGTGGCCTCAAGCGCGCTCATCACTGCTTCGTTGATCTGCTGCACCGGCTCTGCCAGCGCCTCGGCCACCTGGGCCTGCGTTATTTCGGTTTCCTTGGGTACCCCGTTCAACAGGTCGCGCCCACGGATTTCCATACTGGCACCGCGCCCGTCATCGGGCATCCGCGCCGTGCCGATGGAGGTTTTGATGCGCTCGGCGGTCGCTTCACCGATCAGGAGGTTTTGCTGACGCCTGAGATAGGAAATGATCGCCTCATCCATCCGGTCGCCCCCGACCCGGACCGAGCGGGCATAAACGATATCGCCAAGTGACAAAACCGCAACCTCGGTTGTCCCGCCACCGATATCGACCACCATCGACCCGGTCGGATCGGTGATCGGCATTCCGGCCCCGATGGCCGCGGCAATCGGCTCGGCGATCAGACCAGCCTTGCGCGCCCCGGCGGAAAGGACGGACTGGCGAATGGCACGTTTTTCCACAGGGGTGGCCCCGTGCGGCACGCAGACGATGATCTTCGGCTTGGTGAACGTGGTGCGTTTGTGAACCTTGCGGATGAAATGCTTGATCATTTCCTCTGCGGTATCGAAATCCGCGATCACACCATCGCGCATCGGACGGATAGCCTCGATCGAGCCGGGGGTGCGCCCCAGCATCAGCTTGGCGTCTTCACCCACGGCCAGCACCGCCTTGCGCCCGTCCTTGATGTGATAGGCAACGACTGAGGGTTCGTTCAGGATAACGCCCTTGCCCTTGACATAGACAAGCGTGTTGGCAGTGCCCAGATCAATCGCCATATCGGCCGAGAAAAGACTCGAAAAAGGCCCCACCATCGTCTTTTAGAATTCCTGTTAACCTGTTGTGAGTTTTGTGTGACTCACGCGTCGCAAAACTCGCTCTTTATAAGCATTTACCGATCACCCCGTAAAGGGGGCGTCACACGGGAATTGGGCGCGTTTTCGCCGAAACCAGCGCATTGTTTCAGGCGATCAGAGCACTTACCACCTGATCGGTCATCCGCTCTGACTACCTCGCCTATCCGCGTGCCATTCGCTGATACCCGTACATGTGCGCGAGAGGAACCAAACGGGCACTCCCCTATGCGTCACTTTCGGTTTCGCCTCCGGCCTCCAACTTGGTCAGCAGGTTTTTGAACTTTTTTGCCTCAGATGAGCTCAGCATCGCGGCCAGATCCTGATCGACGTCTTTCACGATAGTAAACAACTGGGGGCCGAGCTTTCGGCCCTTTTTGGTGGAATGAATGAGATGGGTACGGCGCGAGGTCGGGTGTTGCCGGCGCTTGAGAAACCCCTTTTTCTCAAGAGCGTCCAAAATCCGGCTTATCGCATAAGGCGGCATGCCGAAATTATCGCCGATCTCTCGCTGGGTCATACCGTTATTTTCCAGCACGATCATCATCACCGCAAATTGCTGTAATGTCATTCCATGCTCTGACAGGCGTTCTGTCATTGCATCATCCAGCAGCCGTGCAATGCGCTGGATCATCCAGCCCATGCTATTTTTGCGGACTTTACGCGTTTTCTTTTCAATTGCCATGCTTGAACTATGACAATCTCAAAGCATTTTACAACTTTTGTTTTTTGCTACTTTTGCTTTTGCAACAATCATGAACGTCGAGATGTAAGAAATCCACTCGAACCTCATGTATCTTTCCGAATTCCTAAAAACTCGATTGATGGTAGTCTTCTTTGCAATTGCCGGTTTTGATAAGGATAGTCGAACATGCGTACGCATGGTTAACTCACCCCTAACCAAAGCGCTTTAAAACCTTTCGCGACGTCACAAAGTGGTTTTTTGGTTTTTCAGGGGTGCTCTCAACATCCCGCGTAAAACCGCCGAGGAAACCGACAGGATCAAAAGGTGCAGGGTCAACGCCCTGTTCGGCAAATGAACCGCAATGGCGGGCCCGCCTTTTCAAACCAGTTCAGATACCATCCCGAACCCCGCTACAGCAAAAGCTGCACCGGGCGCAGCGGCTTGCCTGCTGGAATCACCCCAGCTCCAGAGTTGCAACCGCCTGAAAAGGCGCGGGTTTTTCTTCCGGCACCTCCCCTTTATACATGCGCGCGGTTTCAAATCCCGGGCTGAACCCCCGGGTTTTGAGCAGCGCGGCCAGACCGGGGGCAGACTGCGCCACATCGATCATCAACCCCACCTCGGCCTGCGGCAAAGCCGCCGACAGCGCGCCTAAAAGAATGTGCGCGTCAGCCGCGGTTTGCGCCGAAAACGGCCCGATCTTGACCCCCTCAAGGCAGGCCCGGATAGTGCCGTAACCGGTGATCTTGCCGACCTCTTTCAGCACCAGCGTGCGCCGTGTTGGGGTGCTGCGCAGCCATTCTGTCAGAAACCGCGGCCGCTGAAAGCCCACCTGCTGGCTGTCAAGGACAGCAATGAAGTCAATATCCTCAACATCAGCCACGGAAACCCCACCCCCCGGCACGCCATCAATCCGCCCCTGCCAACGCACGGTCTGGCTGTGAAGCACAAAGCCCGATTTCTGGTAATTTCCCTGCTGATCCGGCACCCCGTCAAGCCCGATGGTGCGATCCCCGGCATGGCGGATGGCGTGGTTCCAAAGATCTATCCCATGCCCCTGCCCGCGATATTCCGGGCGGCAAAGATATAGACCGAGGAAGGCGAAATCAGCAGAGTGGTTGACGACGCTGATTGCGGCAATGGGGATGTCATTGACAGACTTGACGAAAAAACCGTGCGGGTCTGCAGCATGAAACGGCAGCGCATCCTCAAGCCCGGGGTTCCAGCCTTCATCGGCGGCCCAGTTGAGGATCAGGGGGAGTTTGTCGGCGGCTATCTGTTGGATCATCTCAAAGTCTCGTGGGTCGTGTGCTTGAAAGCCATGACGCCTGTGTGGCGGAGGGATTGTCAAGTTGGGAACGAATGGTAATACCACAACAACAGGCAGGCACTCGAACCTGAAGGCGCGTGTGGAACGCCGTTGGAGGCGGTCCTGACGGTTGACTCAGGTGTTCAAACGAATGCTGCGAACATGCAGGCACTCCAAAGGCATCGACACGGCCGGGTGAACCGCTGGCCCTCTTCTGTTTCTGCCAGCAGAGCCCGAAGTATTTTCAAGATTTTCAAGGGATTTCTTCCTAGTTCTAAAGACGGGAAGATGGTTGCATTGTGCGTTTGGTCTGATTTGATGCAGCCCAACAAATACAGTTTCGGAAGGAAGTATTCATGACAAATTCGAATTACTACGCTCCGAAAGGCGGCCTGCCCCCGCAAACTCAGCTTCTGACTGATCGCGCGATGTTCACCCAGGCCTATGCCGTTATACCGCGTGGGACGATGAATGATATTGTCACCAGTTTCCTGCCGTTCTGGGAAGGAACGCGTGCCTGGATTCTGGCGCGGCCACTATCAGGATTTGCTGAATCATTCTCGCAATACATTATGGAGGTCCAACCGGGTGGTGGCAGCGATAACCCTGAAACCAATGCCAAGGCCGAGGCCGTTTTGTTTGTGGTGGAAGGTGAGATAGCGTTGACTATTGATGGCGCGACCTTTGACATGTCATCTGGCGGCTACGCTTATCTGCCGCCATCGTCTGGCTGGATTTTACGAAATAAGGGCACGGATACCGCCCGGTTCCATTGGATTCGCAAAGCTTATGAAGCGGTAGAGGGGTTGGAGACACCACCAGCTTTTGTCACCAATGAACGCGATATCGAACCTACGGCCATGCCCGACACTGACGGGAAATGGGCCACAACCCGTTTCGTTGATCCGGCTGATCTTCGCCATGACATGCACGTAACTATCGTCACCTTTCAACCGGGTGGCGTCATCCCTTTTGCCGAAACCCACGTGATGGAACACGGTCTTTATGTGCTGGAAGGCAAGGCAGTTTACCGCCTGAATCAGGACTGGGTGGAAGTTGAGGCGGGTGATTACATGTGGCTTCGCGCTTTTTGCCCGCAGGCCTGTTATGCCGGTGGTCCCGGACCGTTTCGTTACTTGCTTTACAAGGATGTCAATCGGCACATGAAGCTGGGTGTTTGACAAAGATCAGGTTAGCTGACCCGGTGGCGCGCCGAGTGCGCGGGACAAATCCATTGCAGCGCGCAAAACCTCGGCACTGATCACGGGAATTTTGTCCTGTGCCATCCGGCTGGTTGGGCCTGACACGGATATCCCGGCCACGACGTCACCATACTGATCCAGTACCGGGGCTGCGATACACCGCATGCCTTCGGTACGTTCTTCATCATCAAACGCATAGCCCAACTGCCGGATCTGTTCGAGATCCTGTCTCAGGTGCTCTGCATCGGTGATTGTCTTGTTCGTGTATTTCTGCAACCCGGTCTTTCGAATATAGCGCTGAAGCAGGTCCTCTGGATACTGACCGAGCAGCGCCTTGCCTATTCCAGAACAATACATGGGTGACCGGGTGCCGGGCGGAAAAAATGCCCGGATCGTTTCGTGAGTTTCCACCTGGCTTACAAACAAAACCAGACCGCCCCGTTCAATGCCCAGATTTGCCGTTTCCCCTGTTGTCTCCATGAGGTGACGCATCACCGGTCGGCTGCGCTCCGCCAACCCGGTTCGACGCAGGAAAGAAGAGCCGAGCCGGAATGTCGCCGGGCCGACATGCCAGGCTTGAGTTGCGTGATCAACCTCGACGATCTGGCGCTGTTCCAGGGTGGTCAGCACCCGGTAAACCGTCGATGGCGACTGGCCAAGTTCTGCGGCGATCTGAGTCAGGTTCATCCCCCCGTGTTCTGCAACCGATTCTAGAATATCAAGCGCGCGATCAACAGATCGGATCGTCGTGGTCTGCGCGTTCAGGGAGCCCGTCCGGGGTCGGCCTCGTTTACTCGCAATCGGCGTCATTGTCAGAATAATCCTAGTTTTGTGAAACACCTTCAACAATATTATGGAAATATTTTTCAAACAATGAAAAATGCAACCATTTGTTTATAATATATAATATTAAGTATTTCAAAATCGAGCATAGATTTTCAGAAAAATTGCAGGTGCAGCTTTCAGCCTATATTGTCGCTACCGACGAGCTGAAGGAGGCGAGAAAATGAGCTTTCAAAACCCTGTATTCATCCCGGGCCCAACCAACATGCCCGAGGCTTTGCGCCGGGCGTCTGATATGCCGACACTGGACCATCGGTCTTCTCTTTTTGCCGATATCCTGCATCCTGCCATTCAGGGCGTGAAGAAAATCCTGAAAAGTGAAAAGGCGGAAGTGTTCGTATTTCCGTCGACTGGTACCGGTGGCTGGGAAACAGCACTGACCAATACGCTTTCGCCCGGCGACAAGGTGCTTGCGGCACGCAATGGGATGTTCAGCCACCGCTGGATCGACATGTGCAACCGGCATGGGCTGGACGTTCAGGTTGTTAAAACCCCCTGGGGTGCCGGCCTGCCTGCAGATCGATACGAAGAGATTCTGACCGCTGATACTGCGCATGAAATCAAAGTCGTTCTGGCCACCCACAACGAAACGGCAACAGGTGTCAGATCCGACATTGCTGCCGTTCGTCGCGCGCTTGATGCTGCCGCTCACCCGGCGCTGTTATTCGTTGATGGCGTCAGTTCGATTGCGTCGATGGATTTCCGCATGGATGAATGGGGCGTTGATATCGCCGTGACGGGTTCACAAAAGGGTTTCATGCTGCCTGCAGGGCTTGCCATTGTCGCCTTTAGCCCCAAAGCCACGGAGGCACTGGAAACGGCCGCTTTGCCGCGCACCTTTTTTGACATTCGTGACATGCGCACGGGTTACGCAAACAACGGCTATCCCTACACACCCGCGGTTGGCCTTCTTAACGGCTTGAAATTGTCGACTGAAATGTTGTTGGAAGAAGGGCTGGAAAACGTATTCCTGCGCCACAAACGTATCGCCTCGGGAATTCGGGCGGCCGTAAATGCCTGGGGGCTGGAACTCTGCGCCCAGTCGCCTGATCTCTATTCCGATACCGTCAGCGCGATCTGCACCCCCGAAGGGTTCAACGCCACGGATATTGTGACCCATGCCGCCGAAAAATACGGCGTCGCTTTTGGTGTTGGTCTTGGCGAGGTGGCGGGCAAGGTTTTCCGCATCGGCCATCTGGGCAGCCTGACGGATGTCATGGCGCTTTCCGGCATTGCAACCGCTGAAATGTGCATGGCCGATCTGGGTCTGGATATCGGGCTTGGGTCCGGTGTTGCTGCGGCTCAGGAATACTATCGGGGCGCAAATGGTATTTCGACGAAAAAAGCGGCGTGATGAAGAATGTAGTGAGAGCGATGTTTTTCAATCAGGCACTTGGCGGCGATAATCCTGCGCGTTGCTTAACACACAAGCAGCGGCGGTGATTTGCAAACCCGCCCCACAGGTCTCAGCCCGCTCATATCATTGGCCAATTTTAGCACAGAGCTGCGCATTGCCGACGCGCGCGGGGGCGATCCAACACTGGTGTGTCGGCACTTTATGCCAATAAAACACGTGTAACTTCTCAGCCTTGCGATTACCTCAGCCAATCGCCGCCGCATAGGGGCGCGTCGGCGATGCGCGGCGGGCTTCGCCCTTGATTCCGCGCGGGGTGTTATTTGAACCGGCCGCTCCGGGGCTGAAATCGGTAAAAGGCTCCAGTTGTCAAGTTGGTCATTTGAACGGGTAGTTGGTAGCAATTCTTCACGGATAACTTCACAAGTTTTCTAGTGAGAAGGCTTCCTACAGGTTTCAAATCTCAGACAAAATGGCAAAGTTCTCCCGAATAGCATCTGACAACACAAGAACGTATTTATCTGGGTTCAAGATGGCTTCGGATTTGCCTATAACACCCCGTGATTTCACCAAATGCCCCCGGTCAAAATATGCAAATCCGGCGAATGAATAGGGAAGACAGGTATCGATTCTGAATGCATTTTGGCCTGTTCTTTTGTCTGGAACCGGCCAACCCTCTAATGCTCTGTCCAACTCTTCCTCACTCAGAAACCAGTTTACGTCCGTGCTTATTATGTAGGTGCTATCTACGCGTTTCATTTCGATATCGGTTGGGTTGAAGACGAGAATTTGGTGGACTATCTCGGCGATCATCTGCTCGATGGTAGGGTCCGTTCTTCCTGTGAGATACAGAAAAATCTTCTCTTTATCCGGCTTTGGAACCTGTTTCATG
Organism: uncultured Rhodobacter sp.; assembly: GCA_964567685.1. Taxonomy (GTDB): domain Bacteria; phylum Pseudomonadota; class Alphaproteobacteria; order Rhodobacterales; family Rhodobacteraceae; genus UBA5972. The sequence continues at coordinate 84,025 of CAZMNO010000011.1, forward strand.
GCTGAAACCTCATTGTTGCTTTGAAGGTTTCTATTCGATGTTCCTGATTAACTGCGTCAACTCTTCGTGCAGCATCCCACCCCACAGCACGGCAATGACGTCCAGACCGGGTGTCGAAAACAGGACGTCAATATTCCAATCCGTGATACTTACATTTTCCCCCTTGGATTCACTCGCGTCGCGCAGCTTGAAAGTTACAACTTTCCACCTTTCGCAATTGACCACAAAAACATCGCTGGTTTCTTTCAATTCAGCCGCTAAAACCTCGCTATTCACAAATTTTGACTTACCCAATACACTGAGTTTCTTTGCGACGCTTTGAAAAAATTCTCCTTTAAGATCAAGCGGTTTACTGGCTTCACAAGCGTGCACAACCTGCCCGGTGAAAAACCCGAGCAGCAGTGCAACGACTTTCAACGCCACCCTAATCCTATCAGTCAAATCTAACATTCCAAAACCGTTTACTCCTGGGTCGGGACCGGTGGCGCCTTGTCCAGGAAACCTTTTGACGGGTCGCCGCTGGCTGGAGCCTCCATGCTGGTTTGCCTGACCAGGTGGACGCTTCAGGATACCGGCCCATTTTCTTTTGAATATACTCGGAGTCATGGGAAAGCCGAATTTGAAGGGTTGACGCGGGGCCTCGC